>NZ_CP016591.1:601899-1203798 GCF_001698205.1 Tsuneonella dongtanensis | reverse complement strand
ACCATCATTCGGGCTATGGAAAGGCCCATGAGCTGGAACACCTTCGGACGCGTATTCCGCATGACGACCTGGGGCGAAAGCCACGGGCCGGCGCTGGGCGCGGTGGTCGACGGATGTCCTCCGGGCCTTTCGCTGAGCGAGGCGGACATCCAGCCCTGGCTCGACGCGCGGCGGCCGGGGCAGAACAAGTTCACCACCCAGCGGCAGGAACCCGACGCGGTGCGCGTGCTGTCGGGTGTGTTCGAGGGCAAGACGACCGGCACGCCGATCAGCCTGATGATCGAGAACGTAGACCAGCGTTCGAAGGACTATTCCGAGGTCGCCAAGGCCTATCGCCCGGGCCACGCCGACTATGCCTACGACGCCAAGTACGGTTTTCGCGACTATCGCGGCGGCGGGCGCTCGTCCGCGCGCGAGACCGCGGCGCGGGTCGCGGCGGGGGCGGTGGCGCGCCTGGTCATCCCCGAGGTGCGGATCGAGGCCTACGTCGTCGAGATCGGCGGCGACGGCATCGACCGCGCGAATTTCGACCCGTCGGAGGTCGGCAACAACCCCTTCTGGTGCCCCGACGCCGAGGCGGCCCAGCGCTGGGCCGCGATGGTCGACGAGGCGCGGCTCGCCGGCTCCTCGCTCGGCGCGGTGGTGGAATGCGTGGCGCACGGCGTCCCTGCCGGATGGGGGGCGCCGATCTATGCCAAGCTCGATGCCGACCTTGCGGGCGGCATGATGGGGATCAACGCGGTCAAGGCGGTGGAGATCGGCGACGGGTTCGCCGCCGCGCGACTGACCGGCGAGCAGAACGCCGACGCAATGCGTCCTGGGCGCCCCGGCAACGACGGCCCGCGCTTCGAGGCCAATCACGCGGGCGGGATCGCGGGCGGCATCAGCACCGGGCAGCCCGTGGTCTGCCGCGTGGCGTTCAAGCCGACCAGTTCGATCCTCACCCCTGTCGAGACGATCGACCGAGAGGGCAACGCCACGGAAATCCGCACCAAGGGCCGCCATGACCCCTGCGTCGGTATCCGCGGCACACCCGTGGTCGCGGCGATGATGGCGCTGGTGCTGGCTGATCACAAACTGCTGGACCGCGCGCAGGTCGGCCCGCGCTAGCCGCGGACATTAGCCGAACCAGCGGCGCCGATTGTCGACGTGGCGCAGTGCGGCGACCGTTGCGAATATGACCGTGAGCGCGGCTGCGAGGGTCGCGAACGCCACCAGCGACGCACGTTGCCCGCCATCCGCATGGATCGCAAAAAGGGCGTAGAGGAACACGGCCGCGTAGACCGGGTTTCCGCGCTCCCGGTAAACGGCAAGCGCCGCGATCACCCCGCCCACGATTATGATCGCCGCGGCCAGCGCGGGCTGGCTGCCGTTTCCACCCCAGCCGTAGAATGTCAGGGCAGAGGTCACGTTGACGATCGTCGCCGCCGTCAGCCAGGCGGCCAGGGCGCTGAGCGGCAGCATGACCAGCCACCGTTCCCTCGTCGCGAGCGGCCGTTCGAAGCGCGCGATCCGGCGATAGGCGATGAGGGCGCATGCGAGGCTGGCGGCGATGATGACGACCGATACCGCGTCGATCGCGGCGGTCTGGACGTACAGCGACCATACCCCGTTGGCTGCGAAGGTCCCCGCCGCGGGCCATGCCACCCGGTCCAGCAGGCGGTCGGCTCGTTGTGCCGGAAGCAACTGGTATATCGAGAACAGGACCGCGCCGGCGAACAGCGGCCCCCAGATGGCGAACGCCCAGCCCGCAGGGGTCACGAGCGTGTCCACCGTGTCGGAGCGCGCACCGACTTCCTGCCCGATGCCGAGACGCGGCAGGAAGCCTGCCCCGATCTGCAGGATCACCGCCATCAGGACGGCGACTTTTTGTGCGACGGGTCTTAAGGCGCTGGCGCCGGCTTCGTCGGAATGCAAACTCATGAGCGTGTAATGGGCAGTTCAAGTCAGGGTTCCGAGATCCGGCCTGGTCCGGTGACGAAGCGCGGACCAAGCGCGAGACCGCTCCTTTGGCTGATCCTGGCCCTGCCGGGCCTGTGGATCGGCTGGCGCTGGACGATGACGCCCGATGCCTACGGCTTCGGCCATGCGGTCAAGGACAGCGGGGACTGGGCCGCGTGGCTGCTCCTCGGCACGCTGGCGGTGACGCCGCTGCGGCTGGCGATCGGAACGAACCCGTTCACGCGCTGGCTGCTGCTCAGGCGGCGCGACCTCGGGGTGGCGAGCTTCGCCTATGCCGCGGGGCACACCGTGATCTACCTTGCCGACAAGGCTTCGCTCGCCAAGGTCGTGGAGGAAGCGGGCGGCGCCGATTTGCTCACCGGCTGGCTGGCGCTGGCGCTGTTCGTGCCGCTGGCGGTCACGTCGAACGACGTGTCGGTCCGCAGGCTAAAGCGGGCCTGGAAGCGGCTCCACCGCCTGGTCTATCCGGCGGCGGTGCTGGTGTTCGTGCACTGGGCGCTGACGGCATTCGATCCGTTCGTCGCCTATGCGCACATCGCGATCCTGGCCGCCATCGAAGGGGCCAGGATCGCGCTGCAGTATCGTCAGAGGCCTATTTAGAGCGTAGTGTAGCTGCGCAGGCGCGCGACTTCGGCCTCGTCGACGTACTTGCCGATCTCGCGGTCGAATTCGGCCATGTCGGCGTAGGGGCGATATTCGAGGAACTCACCGACCATCTTGTCGGTCATGCCCGGGATCAGCTTGATCGCGTCCTCGCTCGCGGTGTTGAGGTTCACCGGCACGAAGAGCTGGCGCAGCAGGCTCGTCGCCGCTTCGGGCGCCATGACCTTCTTGAGCGCCGCATCGAACGCGACGACGTCGGCGTAGGGGCGACCGTCGACGATCGCCTTGGCGATCTCGGGAGTGACACCGGCGATGCCGGCAAGCTGCTGCTCGGTCGCGGTGTTGGCATCGACGATCGTCGGCGCAACCGGGGCGGCAGCGACGGTCTCGGTGGCGGCCGGAGCGGCAGTTTCGCCCTCGACGGTGGCTTCGTCGGCACCGCCCGAACAGGCGGCGAGGACGGCGACAGAACCAGCCAGGACGGAGGCCATAACGATCTTGCGCATGAAAGGTCTTTCCTTGTTGCTAAAGGGTCGCATTAGCAGAAAGCATCGCCATGCGAAGGCCTTTCATCACCTCTGCGACGAACTGATACGCTTCAGGCCGGTAATCGATCCAGGCGTTCAATCGCGTTTGATTGATTTATTCGCTCAACCTTATCGAGTCATCGCGTTTCCCCGTCGGGGCGCCGATTGCTAGGTTTGCGGCAGCAATTTCGCGCGGCACGAGTCGCGCCCACTCAACCGATACGCAGGAGAGCGAAATGGACGCCAAGACAGGATCGATCGAAGGCGGTTGCCCGATGGGGCATGGCGATGGCGGCGTGCGCGCGCTGCTCGGCCGGACCAACAAGGACTGGTGGCCGGAAATGCTCGCTACCGAGATCCTCAACCCCAACGGGCCGACCAATCCCTACGGCGACGACTACGACTACGCCGAGGCGTTCAACACGCTCGACTACAACGCATTGAAGGCCGACCTGACCGCGCTGATGACCGACAGCCAGCCGTGGTGGCCGGCGGACTATGGCCACTACGGTCCGTTCTTCATCCGCATGGCCTGGCACGCGGCCGGTACCTACCGCACCGCCGACGGTCGCGGCGGCGCCAACAGCGGCCAGCAGCGCTTTGCTCCGCTCGACAGCTGGCCCGACAACGGCAACCTCGACAAGGCCCGCCGCCTGCTGTGGCCGATCAAGCAGAAGTACGGCAAGCAGATTAGCTGGGCCGACCTGTTCATCCTTGCCGGCAACGTCGCGATCGAGAGCATGGGCGGACCCGTGTTCGGCTTCGGCGGCGGCCGCGCCGACGTCTACGAGCCCGAGCGCGACATCTTCTGGGGCTCGGAAGACAAGTGGGTGAACGAGGGCGTCCAGACCCGCATCAGCCCCGAGCACGGCATGGAGGTGCTCGAAGGACCGCTCGCGGCGATCCAGATGGGCCTCATCTACGTCAATCCCGAAGGCCCGGGCGGCAATCCGCACGACGATGCGGGCATGGCCCGCGACATGCGCGAGACGTTCAAGCGCATGGCGATGAACGACGAGGAGATCGTCGCGCTCACCGCCGGCGGCCACACGTTTGGCAAGGCGCACGGCAACGGCGATCCCTCGACGCTCGGTCACGCCCCGGCAGGCGGCGATCTCGTCGCGCAGGGCTTCGGCTGGGTCTCGGGCGAGGAGCACGGCGGCATCGGCGAGCACACCGTCACCAGCGGCATCGAAGGCGCCTGGACCAACACCCCGGACAAGTGGAGCGAGAACTACTTCCGCCTCCTGCTCGACTACGACTACGAACTGGTGAAGTCGCCCGCTGGCGCCAACCAGTGGCAGCCGATCGACCAGAAGGAAGAAGACATGGCGCCGGCGGCCTGGGATCCGTCGATCAAGGTGCCGACCATGATGACCACCGCCGACATGGCGCTGAAGCGCGATCCGGGCTTCCGCAAGATCAGCGAGAAGTTCCGCACCGACCACGAAGCGTTCAAGGACGCCTTCGCGCGGGCGTGGTTCAAGCTGACCCACCGCGACATGGGCCCCAAGGTCCGCTACCTCGGCCCCGAAGTCCCGTCCGAGGACCTGATCTGGCAGGACCCGATCCCGGCCGGCAAGATGCCTTCGGATGCCCTCGTCGCCGAGGTGAAGAAGAAGATCGCCGACAGCGACCTGACGGTCAGCCAGCTGATCAAGACCGCGTGGGCTTCGGCCTCGACCTATCGCAAGTCCGATCATCGCGGCGGCGCCAACGGCGCGCGCGTGGCGCTCGAGCCCCAGAAGAACTGGGAAGTCAACGAGCCGGCAATGCTCGCCAAGGTGATCGACACGCTCAACGGGCTGCGCGGCGAGATGAGCCTGGCCGACGCGATCGTGCTCGGCGGCGTCGTGGCGCTCGAGAAGGCCGGCGCGAAGAACGTGCCGTTCACCGGCGGCCGAGGCGACGCGACGCAGGAACAGACCGACGTCGAAAGCTTCGACTGGATGGAGCCCGAGGCCGACGCGTTCCGCAACTACGTCGGCAAGAAGAAGCTGGCCGTGAAGACCGAGGAAATGATGCTCGACCGCGCGTCGCTGCTCGGCCTCTCGGTGCCCGAGATGGTGGTGTTGATCGGCGGCCTTCGTGTGCTCGGCGCCAACCACGGCGAGCGCGGTCATGGCCACTTCACCAAGCGGTCGGGCCAGCTCACCAATGACTTCTTCGTCAACCTCTACGACATGACCAATGTGTGGAGCGAGAGCGAGGGTTCAAACGGCGAGGAATACATCGCCAAGGACCGCAAGTCCGGCGGCGAGACCTGGCGTGCGACCCGGGCCGACCTGATCTTCGGCTCCAACTCCGAACTGCGCGCGATCGGCGAGGTCTATGCCGAGAACGGCAACGAGGAGAAGTTCATGACGGACTTCGTGAAGGCATGGACCAAGGTGATGGACGCCGACCGGTTCGACCTGACCTGGGCCAAGTACCACAAGTAACAACCATCGACCTTCGGGTTGCAAAGAGGCCCCCGGCAGTCCGCTGCCGGGGGTCTTTTCGTTGATCGACCATCCCGATCAGCATCGCGTTTTTAATCGCAGGAACGGAACACGCGCGCCGACCGTAGCAGGAGTCAGCTCTTTGCAAGGATCGCACCCATGGCCGACACACCCCGAATCCCCGTCACCACCACCGATGCCGGCATCCCCGTACAGTCGGACGAGCATTCGCTCACCATCGGCCGCGATGGCCCCATCGTGCTCAACGACCACTACCTGATCGAGCAGATGGCGAACTTCAACCGCGAGCGGATCCCCGAGCGCCAGCCGCACGCCAAGGGCTCGGGCGCGTTCGGCCATTTCGAAGTGACGAACGACGTCTCGCAGTACACCAAGGCCAAGTTCCTCCAGCCGGGCGCGAAGACCGAGACCGCGATGCGTTTCAGCACCGTCGCGGGCGAGCGCGGCAGCCCGGACACGTGGCGCGACCCGCGCGGCTTCTCGGTGAAATTCTACACCGAGGACGGCAATTTCGACATGGTCGGCAACAACACGCCGATCTTCTTCATCCGCGATCCGCTGAAATTCCAGCACTTCATCCGCAGCCAGAAGCGCCGTGCGGACAACGGCCTGCGCGACCACGACATGCAGTGGGATTTCTGGACGCTGAGCCCGGAAAGCGCGCACCAGGTCACCTACCTGATGGGCGACCGAGGCATTCCCAAGAACTGGCGCGAGATGAACGGCTACGGCAGCCACACGTACATGCTCGTCAACGAGGCGGGCGAGAAGTTCTGGGTCAAGTGGCACTTCATGACCGATCAGGGCACCGAAAGCGGCAACGCCCACCTGACCCAGGACGAGGCCGACCGCATGGCCGGGATCGACGGCGACTATCACCGCCGCGACCTGTTCGAGCATATCGCGAAGGGCGAATATCCGAGCTGGACGCTCAAGTTCCAGGTCATGCCCTTCGAGGATGCCAAGACCTATCGCATCAACCCGTTCGACCTGACCAAGGTATGGCCGCACGGCGACTATCCCCTGATCGAGGTCGGCAAGCTCACGCTCACGACCAACCCGATCGATTGGGACACGCAGATCGAGCAGCTGGCTTTCGAGCCGAACAACATGGTCCCCGGGATCGGCCTAAGCCCGGACAAGATGCTGCTCGCCCGCGGGTTCTCGTATGCCGACGCCCACCGCGCGCGGCTGGGCGTGAATTACAAGCAGATCCCGGTGAACCAGGCGAAGAACGCAGAGGTCCACAGTTATTCGCGCGCCGGTCAGGGCCGCACCGTCAACGCTGTCGATCCCGTCTATGCGCCCAACAGCTATGGCGGACCCGGCGCCCAGCCGCAGGTAGGCGGCGAGGCGACCTGGATGGCCGACGGCGACATGGTGCGCCAAGCCTACACCCTGCGGCCCGACGACGACGACTGGAGCCAGCCGGGCGCGCTGGTGCGCGAAGTGATGGATGACGAGCAGCGCGAGCGGTTCGTCGGCAACGTCGCCGGGCACCTGTCGAACGGGGTGAGCGAGCCGATCCTCGTCCGCGCGTTCGATTACTGGCGCAATGTCGACAAGGAGATCGGGGATCGCATCGAGAAGGCCACCCGTGACCTCATAGGCGGCAAGTCCGAAGCACCGGGCATGGCGAGCGCCGAAAGCATCCCGGGCTACCTGGGCGTGCCCGAAACCGCCTCGATCGCGAAGGGCGAGGGACAGAAGAACGCCAGCGAAGACCTGCGCGAACCGATGCCCGCCAAGTAGGCACGTCCGGACAATCTCGATAAAGGGCGGGGATGGACCAACCATCGCCGCCCTTTTCGCGTATCCTCGCCGCCGCGATAGCCGCCGCCGGCCTTGCGACCGTCGCGCTGCAGACGACCATCAACCTTGAGGTCGAAGGTTCGCCGCTGGTCGCATTCGCCAAGCTGCTGCGCTTCTTCACGATCTGGACCAACCTCGGCGGCGCGCTGATGTTCGCCTGGCTGGCGAGCGGCCGCGGCTTTTCCGCGCGGACGCTCCTGTCGCTGGCGACCGCCTATGCGGTCGTGGCACTGGTCTATCATGCGCTGCTTTCGGCGACGCATCACCCCATCGGGCTCGACTGGTGGACCAACCTCATGTTCCATACCGTCTTGCCCGCCGCCGCCATCGGATGGTGGCTAGCCTATGCACCAGCCGCCGCCTGGCGCGGCCTTCCCGCCGTGACGATCGCACCGGTGATCTATACTCCGTTCGCGCTGATCGTCGGGGCGGCGACCGATTTCTACCCCTACTTCTTTCTCGATCAGCCGAAGCTCGGCTGGGCCGCGCTGGGCGGCTGGCTTGTCGCGTTGGCCGGCTTCTTCCTCGTCATGGGCGCGATCCTGCGCGGCATCCAGGGCCTCCTCCCCCGACGCAGGTAAGCTCCCGACATTTCGGCTCGACTCCGCGCACCCTGCGTGGAACATCCTGCGCCGGGGGGATTGGACTGATGGAAGAAGCACGCAGCGAAGTGCGCCCGCAGGTCACGCGCGCGCAGCTCGGCTCGGTGGCACTGGGCAACGCGCTCGAATTCTACGATTTCATGATCTTCAGCTTCTTCGCCATCCAGATCGGCGAGACGTTTTTTCCCTCGACCAACCCCGTCAACAGCCTGCTCGCCGCGCTGGCGACCTTCGGCGCAGGTTTCCTCACGCGGCCGCTCGGCGCCTGGGCCATCGGGCGATACGGGGACCGCGTCGGACGCAAGCCGGCCATGCTCCTGTCGTTCGGCCTGATCGGCGTCTCGAGCCTCGCGCTCGCGCTGATCCCGTCCTACGCCGCGATCGGCATCGCTGCGCCGGTGCTGGTGATCATCGGCCGGCTGGTCCAGGGGTTTGCCCTGGGCGGCGAAGTGGGCCCGAGCACCGCGTTCCTTGCCGAGTGCGCGCCGATCGAAAAGCGCGGGCGCTACATCTCGCTCCAGTTCATCAGCCAGGGCGCGGCGATCCTGGCTTCGGGCATCGTCGGCGTGGCGGTGGCCAAGGCGTTCGGCGATGCCGGGCTGACCGAGTATGGCTGGCGCATCGCCCTTGCCCTCGGGGCGCTGATCGTGCCGGTCGGCTTGGTCCTGCGGCGCTCGCTGGTCGAGACCCTGCCTGAGCCTTCATCCGAAGAACCCGCCAGCTCCGCGCCCTATGCCCGTGTCATCGTGCTCGGATTCTTCATCCTTCTCGCCGGCACGATCGGTACCTACGTGATGACCTACCTGACGACCTATGCGCAGTCGGTCCTGGGGCTACCGCCCGACATCTCGCTCGGCGCGACCGTGGCGGGCGGCCTCGCCTACATGCTCGGCGCCGTGGCCGGAGGCGTCGCGGCCGACCGGATCGCGCGCCGGCCGGTGATGCTGGTGCCGATGGGGCTGTCGTTCGTGCTGATCCTGCCATCGTTCTGGTGGCTCAACGCGAACCCTTCGGAGGCCGTTCTCTACGCGGTCGCCTTCTGGCTGCGCTTCATCCTCACCATGGGCATGACGGCCGGGTTCATCGCGCTGACCGAAGGCCTGCCGCTGCGTGTGCGCGCGGGCGCGCTGTCGCTGGTCTATGCCGTCGCGATCTCGGTCTTCGGGGGCTCGACCCAGTTCATCATCGCATGGCTGACCGATGCGACCGGCGATCCGATGGCGCCGGCCTGGTACCTGCTGGCGGCCACCGGGATCGGGCTGGTCGCGATGGCGCTGATGCGTGAAAGCCACCCGCGCCGCACTGCCCCGGTAACGCTTTCGGCCGCGTGAGTGCGGCGCGCGGTGCGCGAAACGAGTCGAAGCGTCGCCCCCCGGCTTGCCCCTTCCCCACGCGGGCCGCATGGTTCGCCGACCATCGGGAGCGGGGCGTAACGGCGCGTGGGGTCAGAGTGGAAGATAGTGGCGGCGTTCGCCCTTGTCGCGGCGCCGATGCCTGTCGCGGCGCAGGAAACCGCAGCCGCGCCGACTCCGGCCTGCGATGCCAAGCCGGAACCGTTCGTCATGCCGACCACGGGCGCCGTGTTCACCCTGCCGCCCGAACCCGATACTCTCGCGGCTTGCGAGCCTCCTCCACCGCCGCCCCCGCCGCGTCCTCCGGCACCTAGCCTGTTCCGGATGGTCGCGATGCCGATCGGCGGCAACGCGGTCGCATCCAAATGGGACGCTGCGCGTGCCGGCGTGATCACCGATCGCTCCGGACCGTGGGACGAGCTGATGTCGGAAGTGCGGCGACTGCCCGCCGCGGACCCCATCAGCATGGTCAACCAGTGGGTCAACTGGCACGTCCGTTTCCGTGACGACGCCGGGCGCGACGAGTGGTCGCCCGCCGCGGAAACGCTCATCCGCGGGTACGGCGATTGCGAGGACTTCGCGCTCGCCAAGATGGGCCTGCTGCTCGCGCTCGGCGTGCCGGGCGACGACATGTATCTCGTCCTGCTGCGCGACCGCGCGGCGACCGATCACGCTGTCCTGGCCGTCAGCCGCAACGGGCAACTGTTCGTTCTCGACAACCGTACCGACAAGATCCTCCCGGCAAGTGCCATCGCCGACTACACGCCGGTGATCAGCTTCTCGGGACAATACGCCTGGACCTATGGCCACCGCGCAGCGGCGCGCTAGCGTGTCCGTCTGAGAACGACGTAGAGCGCACCTTCGCCGCCGTGGCGGATGTGCGCCTTGCGGATCGCGGCGATCGCCGGGGCGTGGCTCGACGCGGCGAGCCAGTCGAGGACCTTTGCCCGGATCGCTCCGCGCTGTCCGGCCCGGTCGGCGGCAGCCGCGGGGCGCGGCTTGCCCGCGATCAGCAGCACGACGCGCGCGCCCATCGCGCGGGCCTGCGCCAACCCGTCCATCAAGCGGGCGTGGGCGCTGTCCAGCGTGTGGCCGTGGAGGTCCAGCGTGAAATCGGGCTCGATGGCGCCTGCGCGAAACTTGCGGTCCCAGTGCGAATCGAGCCCGGGATCGGGGCTAGCGGCCCGATCGCCGCGGGTGGCTGCGCGCGGCGCCGTGCCCACGGTCTGAGGGGTTTTCGTACGCGTCGGCGCTCCGCTTTCCGGGGCGCTGCCGCCAGCAGATGGCAGAGGTTTCGCGACGGCTTTCGGTGCGGCACGTCCCCGCTCGATCGGTGCTACCGTCGCCGCGACCCTTGCCCAGGCCTCCGCCTCGTCGGCGGTCAGCCCGCGCGGCGGTTTCACTTGCCCGCGGTGGTCGGCGATCCGAAGCGCGCGACGGTGCCCTTGGGAAGGAACAGCAGCGCCTTTCCGCGTGCACTCATCCCGCCAGCGATCAGCCGCGCATCGTCGCCCGCGCCCCAGAAAGTGTCGAAGCGGTTGGCACCCTTGATCGCGCCGCCGGTGTCCTGCGCGATCCACATGCCGTCGGCCTCGGGCCGGTCCATGTCGAGCCAGACCGGCGCGCCCAGCGGCACGAATGCGGGATCGGCGGCGACCGAGCTTTCGCGGCGGACCGGCACATTGAGCGCCCCGAGCGGCCCGTCGCCGGTCAGCTCCTTGAAGAAGATCCAGCTCTTGTTTTCGTTCATGATCGCGCGACCTTCGTCGGGATGGTCGCGGATGTAGCTCATCAGCCCCTGCATCGAGGTGGCATAGCCGGTATCGCCGCCGATCAGGCCGCGTTCGCGCATCACCCTGCCGATGCCGGTGTATTCGCGCCCGTTCTGCCCGGCATAGCCGATGCGGATCACCCGGCCTTCGGGGTCCTTCAACCGGCCCGAACCCTGGATCTGGAGGAAGAAGAACTCGACCGGGTCTGCGGCCCAGGCGATCTCGAGCCCGCGGTTGGCCAGCGCCCCAGCGACGATCTCGGCGCGCTCGTAATAGGGGACGAACCTGCCCGACGCATCGCGGCGACCGAGTTGCTGGCGTCCGGTGCGCTCGCTTTCCGGCGTCTCGTCCCACCATCCGCGCTCCAGTTCGGGCGGCAGGGCATAGACCGGAACGTCGTAGCCTGGGCGGCGGGTACGGCTGCCGGCGATTTCCGGCTCGTAGTATCCGGTGGCGAATGCACTGCCATCACCGACGCGGGCGGTCTCGAAGTAGCGGTCGAAGAAGGCCAGGGCGTCGCCTTGCCCCCAGGCGCGCGCGGCGGTGCAGGCGGGCTCCCATTGCGATCCCGAGGTGAGGCCGCTGGCATCGTCGCGCGACAGCAGCTTGGGGCACGACTCGCGAAAGCTCGCGAGCGCGCCGGCGGCATCGGCACCGCGAATTCCCAGCGAGGAAATGGCGGGGCCCGCCACCAACCCTGCGGCCGCCGCATTGGCGAAGACCGGGGCGGGCGGGGTCGGAGTGATCGGGGTAGCGGTTTCGGGCACCAGCCGACATCCGCCAAGCAGGACCGTCGCCAATGCAATCGTTATCGCGACCCTCGAACGCATGCCCACTCCCCCGCCCGGTCGATCAGGCTTCGTCGGTCTCGTCGAGCAACCAGTGGGGATCGGCTTCGGTCACATCGCGCTTGAACGTCCACAGGTCGCGCGCCTCGACCGCATCGTCGAGCGAGCCGGCGACCACGTTGCCGTCCTTGTCGCGGGTGACAGCAGCGATGTCGGCGACGAAGCGCATGCGGACGCGCGCGGTGCGGCCGACGAGTTCGGCCATGTCGATCGTCGCATCCTCGATCCGGACGAGGCGATTCTCAAGCGTTTCGCCCGCGGCTTCGCGCGCCGCGATCGCGGCATCGAAGCCGGCGTAGACGTCGTTGTCGCACAGTTCCCTGAGCGTCTCGCGGTCGCCGCTCCAGAAAGCCTCGAGCACCATGGCATAAGCCGCCTTGGCCCCGTCGACGAAGCCCGACACGTCGAAACGCTTGTCCGCCGCCGCGATGTCGCGCACGCCGCGTTCCACTGCGGGAACCGCACCTTCGAGCGCGGCGGGGCGCGCCGGCTGCGCGTTGCGTAATTGGGGCACGACGCCGGTCGCGGAATCAGGTGCCTCGAACCGGCTCGGATCAGGCTGCTCCTCATGCTCCGCGCGACGCCCGAGCACCGAGTAGAGGCGCAGGCCAAGGAACGCCGCAATCATGGCGAGGATGACGATCTGGATAATCACCGTTTCAGTCCGTTTCCGCTTTGGCTGGGCAGTCGACACCACACCCGTCGCCCGCCAGCCGTTTAACCGTGCCCTAGATAGGGACGAAATACAAACGAACAACGCGCGAAACGGGCAATCGGGTGCGGCGTTGCGGCGGGCGGAACACGGTGCTAGGCGCGCCGACGATTCCGCGCGAGCCGATGCGGCAGCGCCAACCAGCAGGATACACCCCGATCATGGCCGACGAAGGCGACGTTCTCACCGACCTCAACATGGACCCCGCAGCGACCGGCAACGGCGCCGACAACCAGCCGGTTGCGGGAATTATCTCGCAATACGTCAAGGATCTGTCGGTCGAGAACCCGAACGCGCCCGCCTGCTTCCAGTGGCAGAGCGCGCCCAACATCGACGTGCAGTTCAACATCGCCGCCGAGCCGGTGAGCGAGGAAGTGAGCGAGGTCGAACTCAAGATCAAGCTCACCGCCAAGGCGGACGAAGGCGACCTCTACCTCGTCGAGCTGGCCTATTGCGGCCTCATCGGCATGCGCAACCTGCCCGAGGAACACGCCCACGCGTTCCTCTATGCCGAAGCACCGCGGATCCTGTTCCCCTTCGCCCGCCGGGTGATCGCCGACGCGACCCGCGACCTCGGCTTCCAGCCGATGATGATCGACCCGATCGACTTCAACGGGCTCTACCTCCAGCAGCTCCAGCGGCGCGCCGACGAAGAGGCTGCGGCGATGGGCCAGGCGCCGGCTGGCGAGGCCTGACGACACCTCCGGTAGCCATCGGGCACAGGAGGCTTAGGCGATGAGCCTGGTCAAGAACGTCGGCACGATCGGCGGGCTCACAGCGATCAGCCGCGTTTTCGGCTTCGTCCGAGACATGATGCTCGCCCGCGTGCTCGGCGCGGGCGGGGTCGCCGACGCGTGGCAACTTGCCTTCCAGTTGCCCAACATCTTCCGCCGCCTGTTTGCCGAGGGCGCCTTTGCCAGCGCGTTCGTGCCGCTGTTCAACCGGCGGATGAAGGAAGAAGGCGAGCTGAGCGAGGCGCGGCGCTTTGCGGAAGACGTGCTCGCGTTCCTGGTCCCCGTGCTGATCGTCTTCGGTGCTGTTGCGCTGATCTTAATGCCGTGGATCGCCGGGCTGTTCGCCAACGAAGGGATGGATGCCGATCCCGCGCTGTTCGACCACGCGGTCCTGATGGCGCGGATCACCTTTCCCTACCTCCTGTTCATGAGCCTCGCGACGCTGTGCGCGGCGGTGCTTAACTCGCTGTCGCGCTTTGCCGCGGCGGCCGCGGCGCCGATCCTCCTCAACATGTGCCTGCTTGCGGCGCTGACCTGGGGGGCGATCCAGCCCGACAGCGAAACGACCCGCTACGCGACCGGATTCTGGCTTGCGGTCGCGGTCTCCGCCTCAGGGCTACTGCAACTCCTTTGGCTTGTTTTCTGGATGCGCCGCGCGGGCTTCCGGCTGTCGCTCAAGGTGCCCAAGATCACCGCCGGGGTGAAGGAACTCGGCATTCTGGTTGTTCCGGCCGTGTTTGGCGCCGGGGTGTACCAGATCGCCCGCTTCATCGACCTGTTCTTCCTCTCGACCCTGCCTGACGGCAGCTACACCTACCTGGCGATGGCCGACCGCTGGAACCAGTTGCCGCTGGGTATCATCGGCATCGCGCTGGGCACGGCGATCCTGCCCGCACTGTCGCGCTTCCTTTCGCGCGAGGAGGCGGACGAAGCGGCGCGGCTGCAGTCGAATGCGATCGAGCTGGCCATGCTGCTGACGATTCCCGCCGCAGTCGCGTTGTGGATCACCGGCAGCGCTTTCACCCGGGTGTTCTTCGTCGGCGGCGCCTTCACGCTCGAGGACGCGCTGATCACCGGAACGGTCGTCGGGGGGCTCGTGCTGGGCCTTCCCGCATATGTGCTGGTCAAGGTGCTGACCCCCAATTTCTTCGCCCGCAAAGACACGCGCACCCCGGTCCTGACCGCGGCCGCGAGCCTCGTCGTCACGGTTGCCGGCAATTTCCTGCTCGTTCCCAGCCTCGGCGTGCTGGGTCTTGCGGTCGCGGGTTCGATCGGCGCGTGGTGCAACGTGGCGCTGTTGATGGCGGTATTGGCCAAGCGTGGGTTCTTTCGTCTGCCCGGCAGGATCGTCGGCCGCATCGTCCGCATCGGCATAGCTTCGGCCATCATGGGCATGGCGCTCTGGATGCTGATGGGCCCACTCGACTCCTGGTTCAGCGGCAGCACGATCGAACGCATGGTGGCCATCGGGGCCGTGATCGCAGCAGGCCTGGCAAGCTTCGCGCTCTCGGCGGCCGCCCTGGGGGTCCTCGACAAGCAGACGATCCAGCGCCTAAGGCGCCGCCAGGCCTGACCCCCGTTTTCAATTCCCAGGACAAGTCCATGCGCGTCGTCTCGGGCATCCAGCCCACCGGTAACCTCCACCTCGGCAACTACCTCGGTGCGATCCGCAACTGGGTGCGGATGCAGGACAGCCTGTCCGGCGGTGCTCAAGTAGCCGGAGGCGGTAGCGCGCAGGAACGCGGCCAGTGCCTGTTCTTCCTTGCCGACCTGCACGCGATCTCGATGCCGCACGATCCGGCCGAGCTGAAGCGCGGCACGCTCGAGATGGCCGCGGCGCTCGTCGCTTGCGGAATCGACCCGGCGCGTTCGGTCCTGTTCAACCAGGCGCAGGTCCCCGCGCATGCCGAACTGCAATGGCTGCTCGGCGGCACGGCCCGGATGGGCTGGCTGAACCGCATGACGCAGTGGAAGGACAAGGCCGGCAAGAACCGCGAGGGGCAGTCGATCGCGCTGTTCACCTATCCGGTGCTGCAGGCGGCCGACGTGCTGCTCTACCAGGCGACCCACGTGCCCGTGGGCGAGGACCAGAAGCAGCATCTCGAGCTCGCGCGCGACATCGCGCAGAAGTTCAACAACGATTTCGGCGAGACTTTCACGTTGCCAGAACCGATCGTCCCGCCCGAAGCGGCACGAATCATGAGCTTGCGCGACGGCAACGCCAAGATGAGCAAGTCGGACGCCAGCGACATGGCGCGGATCAACCTTGCCGACGATGCCGACCTGATCATGCAGAAGGTCAAGAAGGCCAAGACCGACCCGGAACCGCTGCCCTCCGAGATGGCCGGGCTCGAGGGACGCGCCGAGGCGCTCAACCTCGTCACCATTTACGCCGCACTGGCGGGAGAGACGCCGGATGCGGTCCTGTCGCGCTTCGGCGGGCAGGGTTTCGGCGCGTTCAAACCGGCTCTGGGCGAGTTGCTGGTCGAGACGCTGGCCCCGATCTCGGCGCGCTTCCGCGCGCTCCTGGGAGATCACGAGGCGCTCGATGCGATCCTGGCGCGCGGCGCTGCGCAGGCCCGCGAGATCGGCCTGCCGACGCTCGACGCCACCTACCGGGCGCTCGGTCTGGTCCGGTGATCGGGCGCAACTGGCATAACTATTGCTAAGTTGGCCATTCAAACTCGGTTCACCGCGAATCCTTTACTCCCTGCCGTATCGATGACAGCTTGCGCACGTACCGGTGGGGCGCGCAGCCGACTCGCTCACCACTCGAAGGGTTTCGAACCATGTCCATTCTGACCAACTGGTCGCGCACGCTGAAGCTGATCGCCGCGCCGCTCGCATTGGGCGCCCTGGCTGCCTGCGCGACGCCGTTCAACGCCAACGTCCAGCGTTTCCAGAGCGCGCTTCCCGCGCCGCAGGGCCAGACCTTCGCGGTCGTTGCCGATGATCCGGCGCTGGCCGGCGGGCTCGAGTTCGCGCAGTATGCGGACTACGTCGAGAACAACCTTACCCGTCTGGGCTACACGCAAGCCGCTTCGCCCGAAGCCGCCGACCTTTTGGTGCGGTTCGACTACGGGATCGACAAGGGCCGCGAACGCGTCCGCCGGACCGGTTTCTACGATCCGTTCTACGATCCGTGGTACGGGTATGGGCGGATCGGCTACAGCCGCTTCGGCTACTGGGGTCCGTCGTACCACCGCCGCGGTTTTTACGGCCGCAGCCCGTGGAGCTATGGCTTCTACGATCCGTTCTTCGACAACGGGCTCGACGTCTACACGGTCTACACCAGCGGGATCGAGATGAAGATCGACCGCCGCGCCACCGGCGAACGCCTGTTCGAAGGCAAGGCCGAAGCGCTGTCGACGTCCAGCCGGCTCCAGTACTTGGTGCCGAACCTGGTCGAAGCGATGTTCACCGACTTCCCGGGTCGCTCGGGCGAGACCAAGCGGATCTCGGTCGCGCCGGAGAACATGCCGGTGCAGCGCAACTCCAAGCGCTGACACACACCCGTTTGGGGGCAAACATCGAGCGGGCGGGTCGTGGGATACCACGGCCCGCCCTTTTCATTGATCGTTCTCGAAGCGAGTGAGGTCAGTCGTCGGCACGCCCTCGATCGGGATTCTCGCTGGCCGCTCGCGCTTCGACATCGGGGCGATCGGCCATGGAATCGACAGTAGTCGCTGGCGCTGAGTCGCCCGCATAACTTCCATAGATGATGGTGTGCGGCTCCGGATCACTCGGCCTCTCCGCAGCTTCCGGCGACATGGTGCGGAGGTTCCTTATGTCATGCGCGTACCGCGCCACCCGGTCGAAGTGGTTTTCACGCGCTGCGCCTTCGCTTGCAGAACTCGCCCTCATCAACTCGACCTGATGTGCGTGGAGCAGTTCGTTGAGATCCATGTCCCGCACAGGCGCAAGGGGCGCGGCTCGCTTCGCGCTCATCCTCCGTCACCCAGCAGTTCGTTCTCCAGCTTGGCCATGCGGCGCGCTTGCGCGATCGCGTCGCCAAGGGTGGTGTATCGATACCCTCCCACTGAATAGGTCTCGCTCATGTGGCGAACGATCCCCAGAGTGGCCGCAGCGTCCGCGGATGCAGTGCTACCGCCCTCGTTCTCCCACGATTGGGGCTTGTTTTCGCTTGATTCTGATTGGGATGAAGACACGACGCTGCTCCTCTGCCGTAAGCGGGAGCGCACAGTCTCTCAGTCGAGGGCGCTCACGATCGGGAAGCCGCTTCGATGCTTTCAAGGTGGTGCTCGCGGCCCGGATTACAAGCTGACGGGTCCGGGCGTCGAATCGTTCGCCCCATCGCGTGGGGAAGGTCCGGTCGAGGATACTCCCGGTCCCTCTTGATCGAGATCAAGGTAAGTCGTCGACGGGCAGGTCTACAATCCCGGTACCGGCGCCGATGCACCGGTTGTCGTAGCGAGGGTCCGGCCCTGATGCCGGCCTCAGCCGCGGCATCATTCGTTGAGAGAAAGGAAAGGACCATGCGCACGCTTCGCGCGGTTGCCTTGCCGGTCATTGGCGGGGCCTTCCTCATGCTGAGCCCTGGCAACGCCTTCGCCCAGACCCCGGAGATCGTTGTCTCGGCGCGCATGCCGGTTCCCGAGGGCCACGAAGCCGTCAAACTCGTCGTCGGCATCGAGGACTTCGATCTGACGACGCCTGCCGGAGCGGCGGGAATGGAGAAGCGCATCGGTGCGGTGATCAAGCGGTTCTGCGCTCCGCCGCCCCGCGCCCAGCGGTGGGCCGTCAAGGACGGCAAGGCCTGCAGCGAATACGCCTGGGCAAGCGCGCGGCCCCAGATGGATCAGGCGGTGAAGGCGGCGCGCCGGATGTGATCCCCGCCGGGCGGGACTGCGCCTCGATCAGCGGTTCAAGGGGCCTCGCGCAAACTCCGCGCGGTCGATCTCGAAGTAGACGTTGGTCGAGGGCTGGCCGGCCTTGATCTCCTGCTGCCGCCGCTCGGTCAGCCTCCCGCCGATCCGCTCCATCGCGGTGCGCGAACGGAGGTTCGTTTCCCCGACGCGGAAGCGGACATAGTTCACCTGCGACAGGGCATGCGCGAGCATGAGGCGCTTCATCTCGCGGTTGGTGCCGCCGCCCCAGTGTGACCGGGCAAGAAACGTAAAGCCGATCTCCACCGACGGCCCGCGCCCGTCCTCGTCGGGCTGGTAATCGTAGAACTGCGATGCGCCCGCGATCTGCCCGGTGCCCTTGTCGATCACGACCAGCGCGCCCGCGTTCCGCAAGGCATTGCCGAAGTATTCGCGAAACACCGGCTCCTGCCAGCGATCGTGCGCCGGGTGACCTGCCCACAGTTCGGGGTCCGAAGCGACCGCGAAAAGCGCGTCCCAGTCGTCGGCGCGAAGCGGCCTCAGGCGGAGCCGCTCCCCTTCGAGGACCGGCTGCCTATCCATGATCAGGCCGTAACCTCGGCCAGCGCGCCGATGAACTTGCCGATATTCCCCTCGGTCAGGCCGGCGACGTTGATCCGGCCCGATCCGGCCATGTAGATCCCGTGATCGGCGCGCAGCGACGCGATCTGGTCCTTCGACAGGGGGAGGACCGAGAACAGGCCGTTCTGGCTGCCGAGCGGCGCAAGGTCGACCGTTCCCGCGGTACCCGCGTTCGCCAGCTTTTCGCGGACCTGGCGCATGCGGGCGCGCATCGTGTCGAGCTCGTCGAGCCACATCGCGGTCAGCGCCGGATCGCGCAGGATCAACCGTACTGCCGCCGCGCCATGATCGGGCGGCATCGACCAGTTCGCCCGCGCGAGGCCATAGGCGTTGGACATGATCGCGGGCAGCTGCCCGCTGTCCTGCGCCATCACGTAGAACGCGCCCACGCGGTCGCGGTAGAGGCCGAAATTCTTGTCGCAGCTATAGGCGATGAGCGCTTCCGGCACTGCAGCCAGTACCGTGCGCATGCCGACGGCGTCTTCATCCATCCCGTGGCCGAGGCCCTGGTAGGCGACGTCGATGATCGGCAGCGCAGCACTCTCGGCAAACGCCGCCGCGATCGCGTTCCACTGTTCGGGCGTGTAGTCGATACCCGTGGGATTATGACAGCACCCGTGGAGGAGCACCGCATCGCCCTCCTGCGCGCCGCGGATGGCGGCGAGCACCGCATCGAGGTTCGCAGTGCCGTCGGCATTGGCGTGCGCGAACGAAGCGACCTCCAGATCGAGATCGGCAAGGATCTGCGCGTGGTTGGGCCAGCTCGGCGTGCCCATGTGCACGCGGCGGGTCCCCGCGGCCTTGGCGAGCGCGGTCGCGAGGCGGACCGCGCCGGTACCGCCGGGGGTCTGCATCCCCTCGATCCGGCCGCCCATCGTCGGGTTGCCGGCACCGAACACGTACGGCATCAGCGCCTCGACGAAGCCCATGTCGCCTTCGGGCCCGAGGTAGCTCTTCGAATCCTGCGTCTCGACCAGCAGCCTCTCCGCCGCCTTGATCGCGCCGAACACCGGGGTCCCGCCCTGGCCGGTGCGATACACGCCGACGCCGAGGTCGATCTTGTCGGTACGCGGGTCGTCGCGATGGAGCTTGATCAGCGCGAGCAGCGCATCGGGTGCCTGGGGAGCGAGACGGTCGAGCATGGGCGCGCTTTACCGGATACGCGAAGGGCCGCAACGGCCAAACCGTTGCGGCCCCGCGAACCGAAGGGCAGTTTTTCTTAACGGCTCAAAACGGGAGCCAGCGCTGCTTCTTCGAAAACTTCATGTAGCCCGCGTTGACGCCGAGCCGCAGGCCCGCACCCACGCGGATGGGGATGAGCACCACGTCGCCCTTGCGCATGTACGAGGCATTGAGCCCGCCGATGGCGTAGGCCGCGCCCTCGCCGGCAGGATAGCGCTCGTAGAGCTCTTCGCTGTCGTAGAGATTGTAGACGAGCACGAAGGTATTGCCTGCGTTGGCGCCCGCGTCGAACCCGATCGACGGGCCCGTCCAGTATACCGGGCGTTCGCCTTCCACCTTGTGGTGGAGCGTACCCGAGCCATAGCGCGCGCCGACGATGAAGGCGCCGCCCGCTTCGCGCCCGACGATGTAGGCGTTGGGCTCGCCCTGCTTCTCGAGCAGGTTTTCGATCATCCGCGCGAGGCCCTCGGCTCCCTTGCCGAATACGCCCTCGGCCGCACCGATGAGATCGTCCTTCTTGTAGGTATCGCCCTGCACCGCGGCCACTTGCGGGTTGGCGGCGGCCTGCGTCGCGGCGGTCGAGGCGTCGCTGCTCGTGACCACGGGATCGGCCCACTCGGGCGCGACCTCGGCCGGCGCCCCGGCGGGCGGAGTCTGGCTGTAGGTCGTCGAATTGTCGTAGGGCGCCGGTTCGCCGGGGTTCTCGGCGGGCTGCGCCAGATCGGCGTCGATGCCCGCATTGGGATCGATCGTCTGGATCTGCGCCGCCCCCGGAGCGGCGACGAAAGCGGCTGCGCCGATTGCGACTACCCAGCCGCGGCGCGCGAGTGCCTTGAATAGGCCCATGATTTCCCTCCGTTCCCGAAAGCGGGATGCGTCCGGCACGCAAGAGAGTCCTTTGCCCGTGAAGCGGCAATGAACGCGCGACGAAGCGAATCCGTTTTGCGGTGAAGCGAGTCGGAAAAGTGCGCAAACGGCCCCTTGCGACCCCCCCACCCCCTCGCTATAGCGCCCGCCTGCCGCCGGGCCTGGAGACGTGGGTGAGTGGCTGAAACCAACGGTTTGCTAAACCGTCGTACTGGTAAATCCGGTACCGAGGGTTCGAATCCCTCCGTCTCCGCCAGCCGCCCTGCAACCTCTTGATATTGAAGAAAACGGTAGAAAACCGTGGGTTGCGCCGGTAGCGTTGCCCCAATGACTGCTACAAAATCCCACTCCAGTTAAACATGCAACGGGTTGCAAAGTACCTCTACGTCCGTGGGAGGAGCTACACCTTCCGTCGGTCGGTGCCGCCATATGCACGTCCCGCCTTCAATGGCGTCACAGAGTACGTGCGCAGTTTGGGCGATATAGCCGAGAAACGCGCCTTGGCGCTTAGGGCGGTTCATGAAGAACTGACGGACCAGAAGATTGCGGCAGCCAAAGGCAGAGATCGCGCGAAGCAGCGCGTGGATGACGTTCTGCGGATCAAGCACGTCCCCGATCGTGAAGAGATCGAGCGTGCAGTTCGGAGTTGGCTGGTCGAGACGGAGACGAGGTCCTCTGAGCAGCCCCCTCGCGGACGCCAGCGCACCGACGACCATGTGCGCGATCTGGGTCTGATAGACGCGGAGGTCGTGCGTGTCATGCGATCGAACACGGGTGAAGCGCCGCTCATGACGCGGTGGATTGCCGAGGCTATGATCCAGTCCCACGGCTGGTCGATGCCGCCCGTGGGTCCGCTTCGTTCGATGTTGGAAGACCGTGTCGCTCGTGGGCAGCGCGAATTGGTCGCCCGGCAACGTTCCGAGCTAACATGGGACGACCAGCCGCAACCCACGCACCGCCTGTTTTCTCCCGAGGAATTTGCTCGCGACCGGGAGGTTGTTCAAGCGCCTATACTGCGCTCAGTTTCTCTCTTGGATGTGCTGGATCAGTATTTCGCAGAGCAGCAGCCCTCGATCGCCACGATCAAAAAATGGACAACTGCGCTGAGCTCCCTGATCGATCATCTTGGACATGATGATGCCGCTCGGGTCACGTCAGATGACATCGTGGGCTGGAAGAACGCCCTACTTGCCCCGAACAGCGAAGGTGAGCGGACGCGAGGCCAGATGACGGTTCGTCATGGTTATCTAGGCGCGGTGAAGCCTGTCTTCGGCTGGGCTGTCGCGAACAAACTATTACCATTCAATCCGGTCCTCGGGGTGAAGGTATCAGTGCCCCGTCGAACGCGCACGAGGTCGGAAAAGGGTTATACCGATGCCGAGGCGAAGACGGTACTGTTGGCAGCTCGAGCCGTCGATTGTACCTCCGACAGGTCATTCGGCGCCTTCGCCCGACGCTGGTTGCCGTGGCTTTGTGCTTACACGGGCGCTCGCGTCGGCGAGATGGCCCAACTGCGCGCGGGCGACGTAGCGCAGGCCCACGACGGCATTTGGTACGTCACGATCACACCAGAGGCAGGAACCCAAAAGGGGGGTTTTGCGAGAAAGGTTTCACTTCATCCGCATTTGATCGAGCAAGGCTTCGTCGAGGCGATCAGGGGACGTAAGGGACCGTTGTTTTACGATCCGAGCCTCAAGAAACTCGGGTCGAAGGGAAATCCGCAGCACAAGAAGGTTGCCCAGCGTGTTGCCGATTGGGTTCGTTCTCTCGGCATCACCGACCGGGAGTTGCAGCCAAACCATGGTTGGCGACACCGCTTCATCACGATTGCCCGAGACATCGGCATGGACCCAGATGTCCGTCGAGCGATCACCGCCCACGCTGCGAAAGATCAGCACCAGGACTACGGCGATGTGCTCGTGCGCAGCAGCTATCGCGCTCTGATACGTTTCCCTCGGTACGAGTGGAGACCCGATAGTGACAACACATAGAACCACAATGTCGCGTGATTTTGCAACGAGTTGCACTGACGCTCAAACGTTCGTGATTGCCGACCTTCATTTCGGCGACGAAGGCACCTGTGTCGAGGGCCGGCGCCCTTTTCGCGATGCCACGGAAATGGGTGACGAGATCGAGCGCCGCTGGAACGAGGTGGTGGGTGACGACGACACCGTGCTCGTGCTTGGGGATGTCGGGAGACGTCATCACGCCCTTCGCGTCGGCCAACTCAAGGGGCAAATACATCTGATCGCGGGTAACGGCGACGACATCGAGGGCATCGCGTTAAGAAAATTGTTCGCGAGCATCGCAGTCGCCCGATGGCAGCACGGCTTTCTCTTTACGCACATTCCTGTGCATCCCAGCCAACTAGGGAAGCAGACGATCAACGTGCACGGTCACCTTCATGGCACTCGCATAGATGATCCACGGTATCGCTGCGTGTCAGTGGAGCAGACCGAGTTCGCCCCTGTACGTCTTAATAGTCTGCGAGCAGATTGGGGTATGAAGCCCCGCTCCGGGCGATCGGGGGGCGCTCCAGCAACTGTGCGGCGAGTTGGGCTGGGAGAGTAGCGCGAAGGCACCACACAGCCCCAGATGCCCTCCAAGGAGATGTGAACCCTTGGGGGACCCAACCCCATCGAAGGTTGCAAAAGTTTGTGGACAGCGGCATGGAACAAATCCCGAACACTTTGCATGAATAGGCATGGTGCATCAGGGTCTCTCTCGGCGCACACATCGCGATCAAAAAAGGGCAGTACGAGATGTATCGAGATCACTCGGCCACCCCGGCCGAAACGATGCAAACCGCCATCAGGTCGAAGAGGCGTGGCTTGCCCGTCATTGACCTATTTGCGGGAGCGGGCGGCTTGAGCGTCGGTGCAGTTGCAGCCGGTTGCAATGTTCGCGCTTCGGTCGAACTCGATGCCATCGCTTGCCGAACCTTGCGGGCAAACGAGGGGTGTCACGGAGAAGTTCTCGAGGCGGACGTATCGCGGCTCACGGGGCCAGATTTACGATCAGCAGGAGGACTGAGCGCCAACGATCCATTGATCATCGTTGGCGGCGCGCCGTGCCAACCTTTTTCTAAGGCCGCCTATTGGACCGAGATTGGGGACGAGTCCCGTTATCGCAGGGCGCGAGCGCAAGGCATTGATATTTCTCGTCCGGCACCTCCGAGCGAGCCGCGCAAGGATGAACGGCGCACTCTCGTCGAAGAGTTCTGGAGGCTAATCTACGAAGCGGATGCCGATGGTTTCGTGTTCGAGAACGTCCCCAGCATCAAGCACCCGCGCAACCGTCCCGTGCTTGACGGCTTCAAGCGGGCCGCGAGCGAAGCAGGATACCTCGTCACCGAACTCACAGCGAACGCGGCTGATTATGGCGTCGCTCAAACAAGGGAGCGCGTCTTCCTGCTTGGCTCTCGTGTTCGGGCGGTTCGCGCCCCTGCTAGGACACATGACCATAAGGGCCTGGACGAAAAGCTCCGGCCAGCGATCACAGCGGGGGAGGCTCTGGAAGGGTTAGACCGACAAGAGTACTTCGAGCCGGAAGAAGTCGTGAAGGGGCGCTGGGCGGATCATCTCGCGACTGTACCCCCCGGCGGGAACTACAAGGCGCACACGGCTTGGGCTGGACACCCTAATCCCAGCTTCGTCACCGAAACGCGCTTCTGGAACTTTCTCTTGAAGCTGTCACCAGATCGGCCCTCATGGACACTGGCTGCTTCGCCGGGTCCTTGGACAGGCCCGTTCCATTGGAGCAGCCGCAGGCTTCGTACTACGGAAATGGCGGCCCTACAGGGCTTCCCGCGCGACTACCGCTTAGAAGGCAGCCGGCGGGATCGTGTGCGTCAGATGGGAAATGCAGTGCCTCCCCCGATGGCCGCTCAAATGGTTCGGGCAGTGCGCGAGGCGGTGGAGTAGTGTCAGTAATGCGAGCAATAAGCCTTTTCAGCGGTTGTGGCGGCTTAGATATCGGCTTGCACCGCGCCGGCTATCGCACGGTTCTCGCAACCGACCTTGAGCCAATATGCTCGCAGACATGGGCCGACAATTTCCCGACAGTGCCGTTCCTCACGAAGCGCATGGGCGACCTTACCCGCCAAGACATTGTCGAAGCACTTGGCGGGAGGCTCCAGAAGATCGACCTGCTCGCTGGAGGTCCGCCATGCCCGCCATTTTCCAAGAGCCGGTTTTATCGGAAGGACAAACCCCGCGCCTTAGACGATCCGAACGGCTGGGAAACGATAAACGGGTTCCTTAATGTCCTCGACTGGGTCCGGCCGCGCTCATTCCTACTGGAGAACGTGAAGGGCCTAACTTACGGCGTTCACTCCGAGGCCTTGGAGGCCATTGTCAGACGCGCCGAAAACTTGGGCTACACTGTCACCGTCGGGGTTCTAAACGCGGCAGATTTCGGTGTACCGCAGATCAGGGAGCGGTGCTTCGTTGTCGGGAGCCTTGATGGCAAAATCGAACTGCCAGTCCCCACACATTCCAAAGACGGTAGACAGGGGACCGATCGGTGGGTCAGCGCCGGAGAAGCTATCTCAGACTTGGACACCGATGAGGCTGCCTGCGATGCAGGACACTTCGCAGGAGGGCGACATCACGACCTTCTTCGGCTCGTTCCGCCGGGCGATAACTACCTTTTCTTCACAGAGAAGCGGGGCCACCCTGATCCAAAGTTCAAATGGCGCAGTCGTTACTGGTCGTTCCTGTTGAAGCTTAGCCCCGATATGCCGTCATGGACCATCCAAGCGCGACGCTCCAACAATATGGGGCCATTCCACTGGAGGAACCGGATATTGAGGATAGAGGAGATCAAGCGGCTTCAAACGTTCCCCGACGACTTTTTACTCGCCGGCACTATCGAGCAGCAGTGGCGTCAGATCGGCAACGCGGTACCGCCACTGCTTGCGCAGTTGGTTGCAGAGGCGATCTCTAGACCCGCGCAGGTTCGCCTCAAAACGGCTGCTTGACTGCGTCAGTCGGGTGTCTGGATTTGAGTTCGCTTCAAGTGCAACACGCCCACTGCGGCTTTGTTCAGAGCGTCCAATAAACCAGCACCGCGTGATAATTTGTACGCTTTGAGCATGGCGCCATCGATAAGCACACACTGCAATGCGGATGATCGTGCAATTCCGGCGGCAAATTGTTGGACGACCTTTCCGACCCTCCCAGTCGTTACCAGCACAACAACGTGGGCATTGAGCACCAGGGCCATCCCCACTTCCTTGGCGATTTGATCGACATCCAGCGCCTTGGTCGGTGTGTTCTTGCACTGGAACAACCATCGACTGAAATGGGCATTCGTACTCTCGGCGATCAGATCAACCTCTGCGCCATTGGTCTTGGACGATCTCACTCGAAATCCGACTGGTATCAGACCCAAGTCCGCGATGATGTTGAGGGCCAGCAACTCCAGCGCTTTGCCTTTTATCCCCTTATCCGATGATTTTAGATCGCTGAAAATGCGATCGAGCGGGGTGGCAAGAAGCCGCCGAAGATCAGCCGGCACGCTTCCAAGCTCCTCCACCGGTAGCTTGATAGAGATATCAATTAGCTGCTTGAGCGGCTGAACATCTCCCGAGTCACCACCTCGACCAGTCCCTGTGCCACGGGTGTCAAGCCAGCCCCCGATCTTCAATGGCGTGATGACCCGATCTCGCAACCTTCCTGTGGGGAAGATGCGCGCACCATAGCGAGCTTCTGCGATCTTCTTGATCTTTCGGACCGGGTGCCAGCCCCCTGCCATCCCTCCGGCGGCTTCCTTCAAAACTTCCAAGAAAACCCGTTGCTCTCTCGGAAGGCCGTGCCACTCAGTGAGGACTGTCGAACTCGCTCCAACGAGGGCAGTTAGCTTTGGCTCGTCAACATTCCAGTCTTTATCTATCACCCCCGACGCTTCTAGCCAAAGCCTCATCTTAGAAGCGTTGCCCTCGTTTTCGTTCACCTGAAATCCGCGCAGCGCCAACTCGTCGCGAATGCTCTCAACCGTCAAATCAAGCCCCCGCGCGCGGAGGGATGCAACGATGTCCAGCAATTCGGAGCCAAAGCAGTTCTCAAGGAGATGCTTCGAGAAAATGTCCGAAGCGTCAGAGGCCGACGGAGCCGATCGGATTGCTTCGCCCACGTCGGTTAAATCAGCCGTGACACGACTGCCGTTCCGCTGAATAAGGCCGCACTGAGCCATCCCGCGAAGTACGTTTGCGGCGCGGTTCTCGACCTGCTTTTGAGCCGCCTTCGACGCGATACGCGGGTATGTCTTGACTATCGACGCAACCGCTTTGCTCTTGTCGCCGTTCGCAGCGGCCACTTCTCTGACTATCCGTTGCACATCGCTGTGTTCGAGCGTCCCCGGCGAGAACTCTACCAAACGTGGCAGTTGTAATTTTGCGACGGGCTGCGTTTCACTCTCGTCGTCTGGGAAGAGATCAAGCACTCCAGACTTCTTCTTAGACAATGGCCACCTCCGGGCTGATTTGTGACGTTTCTAAGCGATCTCTACCCGTCCCAGCTTACTGGAGAGCGGCAGTCAATCCCACGCAACCTCGCAGGCAAGATACTCTCGAATGACCATGCGCACCCGCAGCCCACCATCTTGGGACACAAGAAAGCGGTAGCGTCCTTGCTGCACCTCAAGCCAGCCGCTCCCGAATACGTTCGTACCTTCCATCATCATTCGCATCATCGCGCGGCTGCCGACCTCCGGCCAGGGAACCAACGCGCCGTCGTCACCATGCTCGAAGTGATCGAGTTGCCCAGCAGTCAGGAGCATAATCGGCCGCCACCACACCGAACGTGGCTCGTCTGGACGTGGCTCGTTTAGCTCATGAGCGACGTGACATCTGCCCAGCTTCAACACTACGCTTTTGATGCGCTTCTCGTCGGCTTGATGGAATGTTCGACCGTGACGTTCCGAACGCGCCGATCGAAGATCACTTTGCAAGGATTTCCGCCGTCTCAGGAGCGCGGCCACCTTCGGCCGTTCGATAGCGGAGGGATCGGCGCACCCGGCTAACACGCACTCGATAAGGGCGGCAACGTACGCTTCGTCGGATGAAAAGCTCTGGTTGCAATCTAAGCAGGATGGTGACGTCGGGAGGTCACGAGGGAGAGGATCGTCCAAAAATATCAAAGGCGGCCCGTGATCTCTTGTCTCGTTTGGACCGCCGCAATGCACGCACCAGCCCTTGTTGCGATCATCTCCAAAGTTTTGGACCTTTCGCATGGCGATCACTTCCCTAGGACGACGTAACTCGGCAAGAGATCATGCCTCATCGATACTCGTTCATTCCGCAACAGGACGGTTCATGCCCTCACCCCAGTAAGGGGAAATTAATGGCCCGCTCGCGAGGATCGGCTAACTCGCCAGCGGCCTAGTTCATAAGCTTAAAGCACATCAGCGTGATTGTGTTGCATTGAAACGAAGTTGGTTCGATGCTCTGCGCGTGGATCAAAACTCGCTAATTACGTACGGGGCACTACTCGGCACCATCGCCACTGCGCTCGCAACGTTCGCGCTTTGGTACGTCACGCGGGTACTCGCCAGAGAAACGAGGAGGATGGCGGATGCATCCGCACAGCCACAAGTGGTTGCCACGATTGTTCCTAATATGTGGTCGACGATCCATCTAGACATCGAAGTTAGCAATACAGGGAATGCCACCGCTTTCGACGTTGAAGTGAGTTTCGATCCACCGCTTGAGAATGGAGAAGCTCGAATGGGCGAGACACCTATTCCGTTTCAGCGAATTAGTGTACTCAAGCCGGGCCAATCGCTTAGGAGCTACTTGAGCGATGTTGGCAACTACTTGGACAAGAGTTTTACGGTGTCGGCGAAATGGAAGCTGCACCCAGACGATGTTGAATACCAAACCCTAGGGTACTGGCTCAACATGGGTGACTATAAGGGGGTAAGTTACCTTGGTGCGCGAGACCCACTCACGCAGCTTGCAGACCAGGTCAAGAAGCTACGCGAGGACTGGCGGCGCGTGGCGAGCGGATCATCCAAGCTCAAGGCGGACGTCTACTCCAGTGCTGATCGGGAGCGAGAGCGCGCCGCACTTGAAGAGCGCTGGTCACGCGAGCGAGAGAGTCGGTCCAGCGGCGATGACGTCGCTTAGAGAGTGACCCTCGCGCTCACTTTCTCAGAATGGTGGCTCCTGTTGATGGAACTTCTGGAAGAGGACGCACAGTCCAGAGCATGTGCGGCGGCTCACAACTTGTAGCTTCTGGGGCATGGTATCAGCACGGAGATGCCTGCCCCAAAAGATAGAGATTGCCATTTTGATCCATGCCCCATAAGGTCGGCGTACCTTTTGGGTCAGGAGAAGACATGAGCCGTATCGCCTACTTCCGCGTCTCAACCGGCGGACAGACCATCGAGGCGCAGCGCCACGCCCTCGCGGGTCCATTTGATCGTGAGTTCAGCGACGAGGGGGTCAGCGGCTCAACGGCTGCCGCGTCCCGCCCCGGCTTCGCGAAGCTTCTCTCCTACGTCCGTGAGGGTGACACAGTGTGCGTCTACGCGCTGGACCGGCTGGGCCGCGACGCCTTAGACGTGCAGAGCACCGTGCGGCATTTGATCGAGCAAGGGGTGACCCTCGACGTCTGCGGCCTGGGCGCAATCGGAAGAGGAGTGGGCGAGCTAATCGTCGCGGTTCTCGCCCAGATCGCGGACATGGAACGGCAGCGGATCAAGGAGCGGTGTGAGGCGGGGCGATCAGCAGCGCGCGACGCTCTCGCGAAGACAGGCAAAACGCACCGGGGCAAGATGAGCCTCGGACGACCGTTGGCTGCCGAACCGGCAGTGGTGCGCAAGTGGCGGGAAGAGAACAACGCCACCATCCGCGAGACCATGGCGCAGTTCGGCATCTCGAAGAATACGGTGTCGAGGTATTGCGCAGCATCCACGTAGAGTTAGGGGACCAGCCGCCGCGGATATGCCCCACTCCTCTATAAGGTCCGAGTTCTAGTCCAGATGCCCACAGAAGTAGCAGGGAGCGCCGCCTGATGGACAGGGGTGCAGCCTTACCTCCCGCGCGAGAGAGAAATAGGTACGGAATACGTGCCTTCACAGAAAATCCACCGTCGAGCGCCGAAGCCCTCTTCGACCGCGTCGAGCTTCGCGTGCGCGGCACCATCGAGGTCATGCGTCAGGACGCGATCGACCGCTTCGCGGCGCGGATCGGCCTCGGGGAGGCCCTTCCCCCGATCTTCGGCCCTGCACAGCGGTACCGGGGAAGCTGGATTTCGAAGGCAGCATCCGGGTCCATGTTCTCCGGCAGCGAGATAGCGATCTCGCGGCAGCCCCCCAGCGCCGAGTTCGTGGTGAGGCTCGCGGTCAATCCCATACGGACCCTCGCCCACCTGCTCGACCGCTTCACCTTCGACGAGATCGAAGGCCTCCCTCTCGCGGAGTTCTTTGCTCCAACGGACGATCCGACTTCGGCCCTTCGAACGCTTGACGGGCAGGACAACATGGTTCCCGATTTTCGGGCCTTCGCCGGAAGCGTTCACGAGACCTTCGTGCAACGGGTTGCAACATTCCACCGCGTGTTCGAAGCCAATCTACGAACGCGGCTCATCTTGGAAATGTGCCCGCCGGAGCAGGGCTACGAATACGGTCGGCGCGACGCACAAAGCCCCTACAGCGCGTGGAATGAGGACGCCGAAATGCGCCTCGACTGGGGCGGTCTGACCGTCTCACAAGCCGAGGCCTGCTGGGAGCGCCATGATCCAGATGCTCTTGCGAAGGTTCACGCGCTGGCGGACGGTGTACTTAGCGCCGCGCGCTCGCCCGTCGTACGGACGCACCCGAGGACCATTGGGCCATCCGTCGAGCGAGACCTTGGCGCGCTCTCTGTTCGCATCCCGCTCACGCCGACCGGCCACATAGTCCTCGTGGTCTACGCCAAGGCAGCGGATCGCCTGCGGGTAGAGGTCCGTTATCTCAAAAATCTCCCTGACGTGGTCCGCGAGCATCTACCGCAAGCTCCACGTAGCCTCACAGATTGGTTCGATGCCATCCGATCTGACGCTGCACCTCGCGTTCGCTGGTCGGAACTGCACGGGCTTCTGCGCCCGCCCGAGGACGCGACCATCGAGGCGCTTTCAGAGCTTCTCCAGCACGTGGCTGACGTCACCGACAAGGCGAAGTCTAAGAGGCGAACCATCTTGCAAGGGTTGCTACTGCATGGGGCGATCACGGCGACTAACCGCGACGGCGAAGCCCCTTTCCAGATATTGGAGCGGCTCGCTGATCGCGGCGTGATCGAACATCTTCGGCTAACGGGAAGGGATGCAAAGACTGGTCGCCGGTACCGGCTGACCGATCGGTACAGGGGCTTGGCGGGCAGGATTTGACGCCAAGTGCCCCATTCAGGCGAAATCCGCTGCTACAAAAGGCGCTACAAAACCCCGGCGACTGCCTTTTCTAAGTGATTGATTTTGTTGGCTCACACGCGCGGGGTTGAGTATCCCTCCGTCTCCGCCACGGTACTTGGCTGAATCTCTCGCGCTTTGCTCGGGTCCGCAAATCGAGGCAATCATCCGGCAGCTTCGAGTTGGAAGATCGCCACGCTCTCGGCTCTCTGCGTGGGGATTGGCAGGCCGGCAGACGCCAGCCAGCTACCGGTGAATTCGACCGGCTCGCGTTGCATGCGGGTGAACAGTTCGGCCATCGGGAAGACGTGTCCACGCGGCTCCGCGACCTCCAGCAGCCGAACACGCCATCGCGAAGTCGAAGCTGCGAATGGAAGCTTGAGCGGTTGCGGCCTGCGATCCTGGGCCGGATCGGTCCTGATGCAGAAGAGCAGCTTGTGAACGTCGGTGCCCTGCGCCTGCCAGCGCAGGCTGTCGGGCCCTTCGCCAAGATCGGTACGGTTACCGTGCAGGATATGGCGCCACGCCTTGTAGAACGCGATCCAGCGCGCAAGCTCGGCGCGGTCCTTGTCTTCCAGCGTGTCCGGATCGAGCTCTACCCCGAAGTGCCCCATGCAGGCGACCGCTGCGCGAAATGCCATCGACTGGCTTCGCCCCGTGACATGCGCCGGGCTGGCGCCGACATGCGATCCCATCATCTCGGGCGGCAGGAAGGCCTGGAACCCGCGCTGGATGGAGACCCGGGCGACCGCGTCGATGTTGTCGCTTGTCCAGTACCGGTGGACATAGGGCGCCAATCCGGCGTCGCTGCGCCCACCACCGCCCGCGCAACCCTCGATCTCGACCGCGGGATGCGCTTTGCGGAGGCGCTCCAGCAGGTCGTAGGTGCCAAGCGTCTGCCCCGCCCCGCCGCCAGGAGCATGGTCGCGGTTGTGATCCCATTTGAGGTAGGAAACCGGGGCCTGCGACAGGATGCAGTCCAGCCGTTCGAACAGGTGATCGCGCGCCTCCGCGCGGCGCATGTCGACCACCAGCTGGTTGCGCGCGGTCGGCTGCGGGCGACGGGGTGAAGCCAGGGCCCAGTCGGAATGAGCGCGATAGAGGTCGCTGTCGGGACTGATCATTTCGGGTTCGACCCATAGGCCGAACTCCATGCCCATCGTCTCGACTTCGCGGGCGAGCGGGGCCAGTCCGTCAGGGTAGATTGCCGGGTCCGGTTCCCAGTCTCCCAGCCCCGAGGTGTCGTTGCGACGCCCCTTGAACCAGCCGTCGTCGAGCACGAACCGCTCGATGCCGATGTCCGCGCCGGCCTTCGTCAGCCGGCGAATCCGCGCCGCGTCATGGTTGAAATAGCAAGCTTCCCAACTGTTGAGATGCACCGGGCGCGGCCTCATAGCACCGTCGGGCCATTGCACCATGGCCCGCACGGCCGAGTGCTGCTGCTGCATCGCGCCGTTTCGCCCGCGCGGGGAAATTGCCAGGAAGGCAGGTGGGCTGCGGTGGGTCTCGCCGACGCCGATCACGATTTCTCCCGGCGCCAGCACGGCCTCGGCACCGAGCGTCCAGTATCCCTCGTCGTCCCGTTCGATGGCGATCGCGCTGTCGCCCGACCACGCCAGTTGCAGCGCGAAGGCCAGTCCCGAATGCCAGCTGCAGTCTCCGTCGAGCACGTAGACGCCCGGCGGGCCGCCGTGGCCGGAAATGCCCCGGCGCGACAGTCGCTCCCAGCGATGCTGCGGCATGGCCTCGCTGCATTCGACCAGTTCGGCGTTGTGCCGCCCTCGCCAGGATACGATCTCGCGGGCCGATGCGGGGAGCGGCACCTGAAGGCTGGCGATACGCTCAAGCGCCACCGGAGCCGCGCCGTGATTCGTGATCGAAGCCGTGAAGCGGAAGCAGCCGCCTGCGACAATCTCGATCTCGAGTTCGTGGTCGAGCCCGGCGACCGGGTCCTGCGCGCGGGCGACGATCCGCCGTGCATCACGGGAGACATCGAAGGTGCTCGGGGCGAAGATAAGCGCTTCGCCCGATGGGTCACGGACTTCCAGCATTGGAGGACCGAACCAGCCCAACCCCGCCGGGGGTACCTTCGCCAGGGAAACGTCCCGATCGAGCGAAAACGTGGCCCGGCCGCGCGTTTGCGCCAATGGGGGCAATTCACCGGCATCGACCCGCGCCCCGAGGTGCCGCCACAAGAGTCCGCGTTCCGGGTCCCGTTCGAGCACCAGGCTCGCTTCGTCGGTATGGAGGGCGAGCAGATCGGCAGTCATCTCTCGTCCGTCCAACGGCGCGCATCGGCATGGTCGGCATCGGTGGGTTCGATCCACCTGTCGCCATCCGCGCTTTCCTCGCGCTTCCAGAAAACCGCTTCGGTCTTGAGCCGGTCCATCAGGTAATCCGCCGCTTCGAACGCCGCCCGCCTGTGCGCCGAGGCGGTCGCCACGAAGACGATCGCTTCGCCCGGAAGTATGCGACCGGCCCGGTGGACCACAAGGCACCGTGTCACCTCGAACCGGTCCATGGCAGCCGCGGCAATGTCCTGCATCGAGCGCAGCGTCATGCCGCGATAGCTTTCGAGCACCAGGGCATCGACGCCGTTGCCGTCTTTCGATGTGCCGCGGGCATGCCCGCTGAAGCTGACGACTGCACCTTCACCACGCAAGCCGGCCGTGAACCGGGCGAGCAGGTCTGCCGGCGCGAACGGTTCGCCGGCGAGTTCGACTTCGACCGTCATCCGCCCGACACCGGCGGGAACAGTGCCACCGTGTCGCCCGGCATGACGCGCGCGCCCGGATCGACAACGGCCTCGTTCACGCAGGCCTTGATCCTCCCCGTCGCAAGTTCGGCGGCCAGCGCCGGATAGCAATCCGCCACGCGCGCCATGACGTCAGCGGCGGTACAGCCGGATGCCGGAATGGCGATCAGGACCTCGGAACCCGCGACTCCGGCAAGCTTGCCGCAAAGCTCCACGCAAAGCTGCGCCTCCTGCCTATCCGGGTCGGCCATCGCCATCCTCCACTTGCAGCGAGTTGGAGGGCCGCGCGTTCCATCCTGAGTGGAGGTAGTCCAGATCAAACTGGTATCGCGTCGTCGTGCGGCGGCGGGACCCTTCGGGCAGATGGTGGGCCGGAAGACCGGCGTTGCGCGCGGCGCGCTCGATGACCGTTTCGATGACCGAACCTTCGGGCCAAGTCGCGCAATAGCGTACGCGGCCATGGCGCCAGCACGCCACCCGGCCATCGGCGGCGACAAGCTCCGGCTCGGCGATACCTTCCAGCGTGTCATGCCAGCGGGCGATCGCCCAGGCATTGTCCTCTGCCGGGGTGACGAGACCAGGCCGCAGAGTTTCGCTGAGGACGACCTTGCCCCCCACCAGTTTTTCCAGCGGACCGGGCGCCAGTCCGGGCGGGATCGCGAAATCCGCGTCGCGACTGCCGGTGCGCGGGCCGATGACGACCTGCCCCTCAAATGTCGAAAGCTCGTTTGCAAGCGCGTCCGGAACGATCGGGAGGCACGGCACGACGGTAAGCTCGTAACCGGCCAGCGACGTCCCGGGCGCGATGATGTCGACGTTGAGCCCCAGCCTCCGCAGCGCCGAGTAACAGGCGAATACCGCCCACAAGGCCGAGCAGCCCTCCCCCTGTGGCTGAATCTGGGTGATCCATTCGCTGTCGTAAGAGAAAACCAGGGCGGCGTGCTTCACGGGAGCGCCGATGTCGCCAAGGGCGGCGATCTCGTCTGCGGCCTCGCGCGCCTCGGCCAGGGCCGGCGCCGGCGCGCCGTCGGTGCGCAGGAGGCCCGCGTGCATCTGCTCCTGCGCCTGGGGAAACTGCCGCCAGCGAAAATAGCTGACGAGTTCCGCCCCGTGCGCCATCGCCTCAAGGGTCCAGAGCCTGACCATGCCCGGTGCCGGCGCGGGATTGTGACGCGCCCAGTTGACCGGTCCCGGCTGCTGCTCGAGCACCCACCAGCGTCCGCCCCGTATGCATCCGCGATAGAGGTCGTGATGGAACGCGGCGATGTCGGGATGCCCCGTCCGCGCGTAGCGGCGCTTGTCCTCCTCGGAAAAGCGGAACATCTCGAGGAAGCCGAGCGGGTAGCTGTCCCAGCCGATGGCATCGAGGTCCGCGCCAAGGTCATGGTGATCGTAGCCGGTGTAGAACCCCATCGCGTTGTGAACCACGTCGCGACCCGGCGAGTGTTCGCGGATGATGTCCGCCTGCGCGCGGTTGAAGGTGATGACCTGGTCCGAGGAGAATCGTCGGAATGCTAGCCAGTGCGCCGGATTGGCCTCGGTCACGGTGAGGTTGGGCAGATCGACCTGACCGAACGAGCGATACGCCATCGACCAGAAGACATTGCCCCAGGCGTCGTTCAGCGCCTCGATCGTCCCATATCGTTCGGCCAGCCAGCGCCGGAAGGCGTCGCGCGCGGCGGCGGAAAAGCTCTGGACCGTGTCGTGGCAACCATACTCGTTGTCGGTCTGCCATGCGACGACGGCCGGATGCCCGCCGTATCGCTCCGCCATCGCGCGCACGATCCGCGCGCATTCCTTGCGATAGCCTTCGTGGCTGAAGCAGTAATGTCTGCGCGAGCCGAAGCCGCGCGGACGGCCCTCGCGGTCGAGCGCCACCATGTCTGGCATGCGATCGACGAGCCACTTGGGCGGCGTCGCGGTGGGTGTGCCGAGAATGACTCCGTGGCCCTCTGCAGCCAGCGCCTCGATCGCATCGTCCAGCCACGCCCAGTCGAACCGCCGCGGCGAAGGCTCCAACCGGCTCCAGGCGAATTCACCGATGCGCACCCGGCTGATGCCCGTTTCGGCCATAAGCCGTGCGTCCTCGCCCCAGCGCTCGGGCGGCCAGTGTTCCGGATAATAGCAGACGCCCAGTCTCATGCGCTATTGCACCTATCGTCAATTTCTCCGACGATGCTAGGCGAAAAAGAAACGGGTTGGGAGGAATTCGCATGCTGGATCAGGTGAGCGTTACGGGAAGCGGTGTTCAGGTCGCGGTCGCCGTCGCGCTGACCGTCCTGGTCGCGCTGGCGACCTGGCTCAAAGTCCGCAAGGCCAAGCACGACGGGTCCGAACAGGATGTCTACCTTGCCGGCAAGGGGCTGACCTGGGTCTTCGTCGCCGGATCGATCACGCTGACCAACCTGTCTACCGACCAGCTCGTGGGCATGAACGGCAACCAGATGCTCCTCCTCGCCTGGTGGGAGATCGCCGGGTTCGTAGGCCTGATGGCCTTGGCGTTCGTGTTCGTGCCGCTCTACTATCGCTACAACTGCACCACGGTGACCGAACTGCTCGAGCGGCGCTACGATGGGCGGCAGGTCCGGACGCTGATTTCAGCGCTGTTCATCACGGGCAACGTGCTGATTTATCTACCCGCCGCACTCTATTCGGGCGGGCTGTTCCTCCAGTCGCTTTTCGGGAGCAGTGTGCCGCTGATCGCATTCTCGGTCGGCCTCGCGCTGATCGGCGCGGCCTATACCGTGTTCGGCGGACTGCGCGCGGTCGCGGTCATGGACACCTATTCGGGCATCGGCATCCTGGGCCTGGCGCTCGTCATCGTCTTCCTCGCCCTTGCGGCAGTCGATTTCGACATCGTCAGCGGCGTTCCGGCCGACCGCCTCAGCATGGTCGGCAGCGCCGACAGCCCGATCCCCTTCCACACGCTGTTCACCGGGATGGCGTTCATCCAGATCTTCTACTGGTCGACCAACCAGAACATCACCCAGAAGGCGATGGCGGCGCCCACCGTGCGCGAGGCGCAGAAGGGTGTGTTCGCCGCAGCCGCGATCCGCATCCTGGTCGTGCCGCCGATCGTGGTGATCCCTGGGGTCGTCGCCTACAAGCTGTTCGGCGACATCGGGGATGCCGCCTATGGCCGGCTGGTGGCAGAGGTGTTGCCGACCTGGCTCTCTGGCGCATTCGCAGCAATGGTGGCCGCGGCGGTCATCACGACCTTTTCCGCAGTGCTCAACTCAACCGTCGCACTCTACTCGGTAGATTTCCACGAGCGCTTCGTGGGCAAGGTGCAGAACCACTGGAAGCTGGGTGCGGCGCTGTCCGCAATCGTGACCGTCGTCGCGATCGCGATGGTTCCGGTTTTCATGAATGCCGAGAGCATCATCAACCTTCTGCAGCAGCTGAACGGGCTCTCATCGATGCCGATCCTTTCGGCGTTCATCGCGGGGCTCCTGTTCCGCAACGTATCGGCCAAGGCGGCGGTGTTCGGTGTGCTCTGGGGCGTCGCGCTCTACGGGGCATTCAGCTTCTGGTGGCAGCCGCAGGGCCTGGTCGCGATGCATTACATCGACTTCATGGTGATCACCCTGGTCACCTCGGTGCTGGCCGCGCTGTCGTTCAACCGACTGGTATTGGGGCGCCGGGCCGAGTGGATCGGGCTGGCCTTGTTCAAGGGAGACGCTCCGGTCGCGGAAGGCACCGGAAGGCGAAGCGAGACAGCCGGCTAGCGTTCCGAAAGGGCGCGAAACCCTGGATAAGTGGGCTGGTCGACCTGGAGCTTGCCGATGGTGGTGAGGATCAGGTGTTCCAGAAGAGCGTCCGACGTCGGCATCCCTTCGCGGATGCGGCGTGCGAGCTCGGCATTCAGCGCGGCAAGATCACCGCCGTGTCCGAGGCGATCGGCCAGTCGTTCGCTCTCGGATGCGTCGAGCTCGGGCGCAAGCTCGCGCTCGCGCGCGGCAATGCCCAATGCGTTGGCGATGACCTTTTCGGCGAAGGTTGTCAGATCGCCCGATGCGCGGGCCTTGCGCGCTTCCTCCTCGATCAGCGCGGCGGCGGGATCATCGAGCACGCGCGGCCTCCCACGCGGGATGGTCCGGCGCAAGCATGCGCATCAGGTCGAATTCCGTCTCGGACGCGCGGCGGGCTATCACCGCCCCTTCGACGCTGCGCGCGCCGTCCATGAACGCGCGCGCCGCGCCGGCGCACATCGTGCCCCAGTTCATCGTCTGGAATACCTCCCACCACCGCAGTTCATCGGGATCGACCGGGGCGCCGCCCGCTTCCGCATAACCGGCAAGCAGGTCTTCGCGCGTGCCGAACCCGCCGACCGGCAGGTCGGGCCGCTGGAACCGCCAACTCGGCACGCAGATCCAGGCCAGGTCGTAGGCCGCCAGGCCTAGGTGCGCGAGTTCCCAGTCGAGCACCGCGACAAGGCCCTGCGGCCCGACCACCAGATTGCCCGTCCGGAAATCGCCGTGGAGCAGGACGTGCGGACGATCGTCCGGCACGCGATCGCGCAACCAGCGCAGTGCGAATTCGAACACGGGGCGCGCCTGACCGGTCGTCCGGTGGCGCGCCTCGAGGGAATCGAGCGCCTCGCGCGGGCCTTGCGAGCGCAGGCCGAGCGTTTCGTGCCCCGTTGCAGCGTGCAGCCGCGCCAGCACTTCGCCGCACCGGCGCGCGAGTCCGCGCCGTGCATCCTTCAGTTCCGGCAGCTTGAGCACTCGGGTGCCGACAGTCTCCCCAACGACCCGGGCCATCGCGTAGCCGTCGCCTGCGGGGGAGCTTTCGGGCAGCTCGAACGCGACCGCAGGCACCGGCACCCCCGCTTTTTCCGCCAGCCGGACCAGGGCTGCCTCGGCAGCCACGCTGGTCAGTCCCTGGGTCGATCGCGCCCGACCGGGCGGCTGGCGCCGCAAAACGAGCGGGAGCGCCGAACCGTCCCGCATTGCGAGATCGAACCGCCACATCTCCTTGCTCGCCCCGCCGCCGAGCCGCGCGAGTCCCTCGACCCCTTCGGCCGGGAGGCCGGTGTCCCGAGCCGCAGTCAGGAGGGATTCGGCAAGCGCATGCGTATCGACCGGCGTCAGTCCGGCGCTTCCGAGTGCGGCAGGTGGCGGTTGCTGCGCCGACATCGTCCAACACCTTGCGCAAATCGCCCGCGCGGTCCACCCGTCGCGCCGAGGAGAGCGCAATGGATTTCACCATTCCCCGCGAAATCGAGGACTACTACAGCGAACTCGAGCGCTTTATCGAGGCGGAGATCGAACCGCTCGTGGCGGCCGACGACAACGTGCGCTTCTTCGATCACCGGCGCGAGCATGCGCGCACCGACTGGGATCGCGGCGGGCTTCCTCGGCACGAATGGGAGAACCTGCTGCGCGCCGCGCGCAGGGCGGCCGACAAGGCCGGGCATTGGCGGTTTTCTGCCCCGAAGAAATACGGAGGCAAGGACGGGTCCAACCTTGCCATGGCGGTGATCCGCGATCGCTTCGCCCAGCGCGGACTCGGCCTCCACAACGACCTGCAGAACGAGCATTCGATCGTCGGCAACTTTCCTTTCGTGGCGATGTTCGAGACGTTCGGCACGGAAGCGCAAAAGGAGGAGTTCATCCTCGGCGGTTTCGAGGGGACTCGCCGCGTCGCGTTCGGCCTGACCGAACCGAACCACGGTTCCGACGCGACCTGGATGGAGACGCGCGCGGTCCGCGAAACCCGCGACGGGGTCGAGGGCTGGCGGATCGACGGCGAGAAGATGTGGATCACCGGGATGCACGTCGCGACCCATTGCGCAACTTTCGCGCGCACCAGCGGCGAGCCCGGCGACGCGCGCGGGATCACCTGCTTCCTTGTCCCCAATCCTACGCCCGGCCTCGAGATCGAGGAGTGGATGTGGACCTTCAACATGCCGACCGACCACCCGCGCCTGAGCTTGACGGACGTGTGGGTGCCGGACAGCGCAATTCTCGGCGCCGAAGGGCGCGGCCTCGCCCTGGCGCAGAGCTTCGTTCACCAGAACCGCATCCGGCAGGCCGCATCGAGCCTGGGTGCGGCACAGTTCTGCGTCGAGGAGAGCGTGGCGTATGCCCGCCAGCGCAAGCCGTTCGGCGAGGAACTCGCGCGCAACCAGGCGATCCAGTTTCCGCTCGTCGAACTCGCCACCCAGTGCGAGATGCTGCGGCTGCTGATCTACAAGACCGCGTGGGAAATGGACCGGATGCCGCACGAGGAGATCGAGCGGTCGATTTCCGACAAGGTCAGCATGTGCAATTACTGGGCGAACCGGCTGGTGTGCGAGGCGGCCGACCGCGCGATGCAGGTCCACGGCGGTATCGGCTACTCGCGCCACAAGCCCTTCGAACATATCTACCGCCACCACCGCCGCTACCGCATCACCGAGGGCGCCGAGGAAATCCAGATGCGCAAGGTTGCGGCCTATCTGTTCGGCTATCTCGGCCCCCGAAAAGGGAAATTCGATTGATTTTCAGGCGCCAGCTTACCGTTCTTCCGTTTCTTGCCATCGCTGCTCCCCTCGCCGCACAGGACGCGGACGAGGCGGAGATCGTCGTGACCGGTCAGGGCCTGCCCGATACGCCCGCGACGCCCGCCTATGGCACGCAGGTGATCGATCGCGAGGCGTTGACGACGGTCCCATCCGGCCGGATCGAGGATGCCCTGGCATCGATTGCCGGGTTCCAGCAGTTCCGCCGCTCTGACAGCCGCTCGGCCAACCCGAGCGCTCAGGGCGCAACGCTGCGCGCGCTCGGCGGCAATGCATCGAGCCGTGCGCTCGTCCTGCTCGATGGCGTGCCGCTGTCCGACCCCTTCTTCGGCTATATCCCGTTCAGCGCCATCGCGCCCGAGCGGCTGGCCAGCGCCCGCGTGACGCGCGGCGGCGGCTCGGGTCCGTTTGGCGCGGGCGCGTTGGCAGGCACGATCGAACTCGCGAGCGCGGGCGCCACCACGCTGGGGCCGTTGTCCGGTCAGGCGCTCGCGAACGATCGCGGCGAAAGCGAGACGAGCCTGACGATCGCTCCCCGGCTGGGAGCGGGTTTCGCGGTGCTCTCCGGCCGATGGGACCGGGGCCAGGGCTTCTGGACCACGCCCGCGGCCCAACGCGTGCCTGCCAGCGTGCGTGCCGCATACGATGCATGGTCGGTGGAAGGGCGCGCGGTTGCGCCCCTATCCCCCCGCATCGAGCTTCAGGCGCGGATGAGCGCATGGGACGACCAGCGTACATTGCGCTTTGCGGGCGCCGACAGTTCGACGGAAGGCCAGGACGCCTCGCTTCGGATAGTCGGACGCGGCGATTGGCAGTTCGATGCGCTCGGATACGTTCAGTCGCGCAATTTCACCAATGTCGTCGTCAGCTCGACGCGATTCGTGCCTACGCTGGACCAGCGCAACACGCCTTCGACCGGGATCGGGGGCAAGATCGAGGTGCGTCCGCCTGCAGGACCCGAAACGGTCCTCAGGCTCGGGATCGATTATCGAAGGTCCGACGGCACTCTGTTCGAGAACGCGATATCGACCGTGACGGGCGAGGTTACCGAGAGGCGCACCGCGGGCGGGACCAACAGCAACTTCGGTCTCTTCGCCGAGACAGACCGCAGCATTGGGCCGCTCGTGCTGACCGGCGGGCTACGAGCGGACCGCTTCACGATCCGCGACGGGTTCTACCGGGCTCGCGCCGCGAACGGCGCAACAGTCGCCGACAATGCGTTTCCCGACCGGTCGGGTTGGGATGTCTCGGTGCGAGCGGGCGCGGTCCTTGCGGCGGGCGGCGGGGTGCGGCTGCGCGCGGCAGCCTACACGGGCCTGCGCCTTCCCACGCTTAACGAACTCTATCGCCCCTTCGTGGTGTTCCCGGTGACGACCCAGGCCAACGCCGCCTTGCGGAACGAACGGCTGGAAGGGTTCGAGGCCGGGATGGATTTCGCGCCTTCACCCACCATCGAACTGTCGCTGACCGCGTTCGACAACCAGGTCGAGAACGCGATCGCCAACGTCACCGTTGGCACCAACTTGCGCCAGCGCCAGAACATCGATGCGATCCGCGCACGCGGGATCGAGGCCGGGACGAGGCTTTCGCTCGGGGCCTTCCGCCTGCAGGGCTCGCTTGCCCTGACCGACGCCGAAGCGCGCGGGAGCGGCGCGGCAGCGGCACTCGACGGCAAGCGCCCTGCCCAGACCCCGCGGGTGGCCGGGTCGGCTACGCTTGGCTGGCAGCCCCGCGACGGTTGGATGGTGTCCGCCACGCTCCGCCATGTCGGCGCGCAATTCGAGGACGACCTGGAAACCGACCGGCTTCCCGCGGCGACGACGCTCGACGCCTATGCCGAAATCCCCCTGACCGGCCCGCTGGCGCTTGTCCTGCGCGGCGAGAATCTGACAGACGAGACGATCGTAACCCGCAACCAGGCGGGTTCGATCGACCTCGGGGTCCCGCGCACGGTATGGGCGGGCCTGAAGTGGAGGCTCTAGCCAGCAGGCGGGACATTCCTGCTCATCCCACCGGACCCGGCTTGGCGCGCGCCGTCCCGTCGCCTAGACGCACCGGATGGATAGCACGGAGAGCGAGCCGCCAGTCAATTTCTGCCAGGCTTGCGCGGTGCGCAACCGGGCGATCTGCGCCGATCTTCTTCCCGACGAAATCGATCTTCTCAACCGGATCGGTCGACGCCGGCGGCTGACGGCTGGCGAGCAGCTGCTGTGGGAAGGCGACGACGCGATACTCGTCGCCAACGTCATCGAGGGCGTGATGAAGCTCTCGACCCAGACCGCCGACGGGCGCGAGCAGATTCTCGGTCTCGCCTATCCATCCGACTTTCTGGGTCGCCCGTTCGGGCAGTCGACACCGTACGGGGTGGAAGCGCTCAGCGACGCGCAGGTCTGCGTATTCCAGCGCGCCGATTTCGACCGCTTCGCGCGCGAGCATCCGCGCCTCGAGCACAAATTGCTCGAGCGGACGCTGACCGAGCTCGACCGGACGCGCAAATGGATGCTGCTGCTCGGGCGCATGAACGCCGAACAGAAACTGGCCGCGTTCCTGCTCGAGCTGTCCGAGCGCCTGGCCCCGGCAACCTGCAGCATCGAGGCGGGGCCTTCCGACGAACTCGAATTGCCCCTTTCGCGACAGCAGATCGCCGACGTGTTGGGCCTGACGATCGAGACCGTCAGCCGCCAGTTCAGCCGCATGAAGAGCGAAGGCCTGATCGATCTGCCCTCGCGCCGCGAAGTGGCGATCCTCCAGCGCGAACGGCTGGAGGATCGCGCCGCCTGACCGCAATCCGAAGGGCAGGCGGATATCAGAAGCGCCAGGCGAGGCCTGCGCTCAGCACCCATGGATCAAGCTTGTGCCGGGTCTGAATTACGACCGTCTGTCCGGCGTACCAGCGCGCGGTCGTGTCGATGAAGTAGCGCTTGGCATCGAGCGTGAAGCCGAGCCCGCGATCGTTCACTGCCAGATCGACCCCGGCCTGCAGCGCCAGACCCAGTTCGTCGCTGAGGCTCTGCCTGGTGACACCGAGCGGCACGGTCGCCGCGCCCGGTTTGCTGTCGACCCATAGGAAATACGTCGGCCCTGCGCCGACATAGGGCTTCGCCGCGCCGAGAGGGAAATGGTACTTGAGCGTGACCGTTGCGGGGATGACCTTCGCGTCGGCGACGAGCTCCGCCCCCGGAAGGCCGGTAGTGGCATCGACGTCGTGCTGCGTGAGGCAGCAGATCGTCTCGACCGAGAGCGCATCGTTCAGGAAGTATTCGATCGCAATCGTCGGCACGAGGTTGTCGTTGCTCTTCGTCTGGAGCGTGGCGGGGAGCCCGACCGCATCGGTCTCAACCCGGGTGATCTTGCCGTCGGTGAGCACGGCGGAGCCCAGCACCTTGATCTGAAATGGGCCCTGCGAATCGCTGGCAGAAGCGGGAACGGCGACCGTCGCAAACAGCGCGGCACCGAGGGCGGGTATCATTCTCATGGATGTCTTGTCCGGCGGAGCAGTGGCCGCACCGTGCGACCAAGGCTTTTGCTTCGCGCCGGCTCGCTAGCCGAGCGAACGAAGCCGCTCGTTGATGCAAGTCAACGATTGTCGCGCGCTTCCCCTGCACAAGGGCGGAATGATCCACCACGACTTCGATACCCAAGTGCTGGGCGAGGTGGATCCGCTCGCCCACTTCGAGGAATGTATCCTTCGGTTCGCTCGTTCCCCGGATCTGGCCTGCCGACTTCATGCCATCGCCCGCACCGCGACCGTGAGGCCGGACGAGGTGGCCCCGCTCGACGAGGCCCACGACCAGTTCGCCTTCGTCGACCTCGGCGCTACCAAGCTCGTCGCCCATGCGTCCGCCGGCCGCGAACAAGTCCTGGCCTTTCATTTCGCGGGAGATCTCGTCTGGGTGCCGGCGCGCGCGACCCATCGATATACGCTCTGCCCGCTCATAGAGACGCGCCTCGTTCTGTTCCCTGCGAAGCAATTCATCGAGCTCGTCGGCGGCAGCGCGGCGGTCATGGCAACCCTGCTCGAACGCACGCTGCTGGCGCTCCATCGCTGCAGGGAGAAGTCCATCTCGCTCGGTCGCAAGACCGCGCAGGAGCGGATCGCCGGTTTCCTCGTGGCGATGGCCGAACGCGTCGGCACCGAGGGCAACGCGGGGATCGAAGTCGTCCTGCCCATGTCGCGCCGCGACATCGGCGATAGCCTGGGCCTGACGATCGAAACCGTCAGCCGCCAGTTCAGCGATCTGCGTGCCGAACGGCTGATCGAGACCTCGGGCCGCTCGGTCGTCCGGATCAGGGAGCCGGCGGCACTCGAGGCGCGCGCAGGGCATCTTCGCGTCCCGTCCGACTAATTTTCCAAATTTGCGCTGGATCAAGGATTGGCCGCGCCCCGGTTCATAGACCCGGCGCGAAACGGACGGAGATTTCCATGCAAGCCGAAGCAGCGCTGGGTCGGATCGGCCTGTGGTTCGCGGTCATGCTGCTCGCGATCGTAGCCTATGTGTCCGCGGCCGACAGCGGCTTCGCAGTCCATGCGGCGCTCGTGGGCCTCGTCGCCCTCGCACTCATCGTGGCTTCCGCGGGGCGCTTTGACCCCGTGGGAGGCGCGCGCGGGTTCTTCCGTATGCCCGAGGGCGAAAGCCGGTACGACGACGATCCGATCCGTTGGGCCACTCTGGCGACGCTGTTCTGGGGTCTGGCGGGCCTTCTTGCCGGACTGTTCATCGCCGCCCAGCTCGCCTGGCCGCAGCTCAATTTCGAGCCCTGGTTCAATTTCGGCCGCCTGCGACCGCTCCACACCAGCGCGGTCATCTTCGCCTTTGGCGGCAATGCGCTGATCGCGACGAGTTTCTACGTGGTCCAGCGCACCTGCCGCGCGCGGCTGGCCTTGCCCGGCCTCGCCCGCTTCGTATTCTGGGGCTACCAGATGTTCATCGTGCTGGCGGCGACCGGCTACCTTCTCGGCATCAGCCAGGGCAAGGAATACGCCGAGCCGCAATGGTACGTCGACTGGTGGCTGACGATCGTCTGGGTCGCCTACCTCGCGGTTTTCGTCGGTACGATCCTGAAGCGACACGAACCCCACATCTACGTCGCCAACTGGTTCTTCCTCGCGTTCATCGTCACCGTGGCGCTGCTCCACGTGATCCAGAACCTCGACATGCCGGTGAGCCTGTTCGGTTCGCAGGCCTATCCTCTGTTCGGAGGCGTGCAGGGGGCGCTGGTGCAGTGGTGGTACGGGCACAACGCGGTCGGCTTCTTCCTGACCGCAGGCTTTCTCGCGATGATGTACTACTTCGTGCCGAAGCAGGCCGAGCGGCCGGTCTATTCGTACCGGCTGTCGATCATCCACTTCTGGTCGCTGATCTTCCTCTACATCTGGGCCGGCCCGCACCACCTGCTCTACACCGCTCTGCCCGACTGGGCGCAGACGCTGGGCATGGTCTTCTCGATCATGCTGTGGATGCCGAGCTGGGGCGGCATGATCAACGGGCTGATGACCCTGAACGGCGCGTGGGACAAGGTCCGCACCGATCCGATCATCCGCATGATGGTGATGGCGCTCGCGTTCTACGGAATGAGCACCTTCGAAGGGCCGATGCTCTCGATCAAGTTCTTCAATTCGCTGTCGCACTACACCGACTGGACCATCGGCCACGTGCATTCGGGCGCGCTGGGCTGGAACGGGATGATCACCTTCGCCTGCATGTACTACCTCGTGCCGCGGCTGTGGAAGCGGCAGCGCATGTACAGCCTGCGGATGATCAACTGGCACTTCTGGCTCGCGACACTGGGGATCGTCTTCTACGCCGCGAGCATGTGGGTGGCGGGGATCACCCAAGGGCTGATGTGGCGCGAGTACGGTGCCGACGGCTACCTCGTGAACAGCTTCGTAGACACGGTGGCGGCAATTCACCCGATGTACCTGATGCGGGCATTCGGCGGCCTCCTCTACCTGGCGGGCTTCGCCATCATGCTGTGGAACGTCGCGCAGACGCTGGCGGGCAAGGTCCGGACCGAAGCACCGATGACCGAGACGCCGCACGATCCGGCGGCCGATCGCCCGATCCCGCCCACCGCCGTCCCCGCCGAATAAGGGCAGACCAGACATGAGCACACCCGACGTCGAAGCGACCCTGTCCGGTCACAAGCGGCTCGAACGCAACGTCACTCTGCTGGGGGTGGCGACCCTGATGGTCGTCGCCATCGGCGGCCTGGTCGAGATCGCGCCCTTGTTCTGGATCGACAACACGCTCGAGAAGGTCGAGGGCATGCGCCCCTACACCCCGCTCGAACAGGCCGGTCGCGACATCTATGTGCGCGAAGGGTGCCACACCTGCCACAGCCAGATGATCCGTCCGTTCCGCGACGAGGTAGAGCGCTACGGCCACTACAGTCTCGCCGCGGAAAGCATGTACGACCACCCCTTCCAGTGGGGTTCGAAACGGACCGGGCCGGATCTGGCGCGCGTCGGAGGACGCTATTCGGATGCCTGGCACGTCCAGCATCTGGTCGATCCGCAAAGCGTCGTCCCGGAAAGCATCATGCCGTCCTATGGCTTCCTGGCTAAGGCCGATATCGCGGTCGACGATCCCGCGGCGAACCTGCGCGCGCTGTCGCGTGTTGGCGTCCCTTATACCGACAAGGACATCGCGAGCGCAGCACAGGACCTCCGGGCCCAGGCCGATCCCGAAGCCGATACGGCGGACCTGCTCCAACGCTATCCCAAGGCGCAGGCACGCGATTTCGACGGCGATCCTACGCGCGTGACCGAGATGGATGCGCTGGTCGCGTACCTTCAGATGCTCGGCACGCTGGTCGACGTGAACAGCGCCGCGGCGCAGGAAAAGCTGGCGACGGAGAAGGGCCGGTGAGCGAGTACGACACCCTGCGCCACCTGGCCGACACGGTCGGTCTCGTCGTCATGACGATCGTGTTCGTCGGGCTGTGTGCCTGGCCCTTCCTCCCCGGAAAGAAGCACACGAACGAACGCATGGCGAATTCCATCTTCGAAGGCGACGACAATGGCGAATGAGCGGCCAGACGCGAAAAGGATCGACGAGCCGACCGGGACCGAGTTCGTCGGTCACGAGTGGGACGGGATCGAGGAACTCGATACGCCCATGCCGCGGTGGTGGTTGTGGACGTTCTACCTCACGATCGCCTGGGCGCTCGTCTACGTCGTCCTCTACCCTGCCCTGCCCCTTCTGTCGAAAGGCACCGAAGGCGTACTCGGCTGGACGAGCCGCGGGCAGCTGGCGCAGCAGATGAGCCTTGCCGATCAAGGGAGGCGCTCGGTCGGCGAGGCATTGGCCGCGACCGACATCGCCAAGCTCGAAGGCAAACCGGACCTCCTGCGACAGGCGGTCGCGGGCGGGAAGGCGGCCTTCCGGGTGCACTGCACGCAATGCCACGGCTCCGGCGCCGCGGGCAGCCAGACTCTGGGCTACCCAAATCTCAACGATGACGACTGGCTGTGGGGGGGCGATCTCGCCACCATCGAATACACGATCACCCACGGCATCCGGCAACCCGGCGAGGACAAGCGGCAGGGGGCGATGCCGCCGTTCGAGGGCGTGTTCGACACCGGCCAGCTGACAGCGATCTCCAATCACGTCCTGTCGCTCAGCGGCAAGGCCCGGTCGAACGCGCTCGGCGCCAGCCTATTCGCCGATAACTGCACCGTTTGTCACGGCGCGAACGGAGAGGGTGACCGTACGCAGGGTGCCCCGCGCCTGAACGACGCGATCTGGCTATATGGCGGGACGCGAGAAGACGTGGCGAAGCAGATCCTGCGGCCGCGCATGGGTGCCATGCCGGCGTTCAAGGACAAGCTCGACCCCGTGACGATCAAGATGCTGGCCGCCTACGTCCATTCGCTGGGCGGCGGTGAGGCGACGATAGCGGAGCCCGCCCCACCGGCGGCGAAGGCCGATGGTGAGCAGTGACAAGGACGGCCTGATCGAGGACGGGGTCGCCAAGACCAACGAACCCGTCTCGAGCGCGGTGGCCGACCCGGCTGCGACGACCCGGCGGCACGAACCGCACGAACCACCGCGCGCCCACCTGTCAGACAAGCTCTACGAAGCAAAGGCGACCGTCCACAACCGGCGGATCGATGGGCCCTTCCGTCGCTTCAAGTGGCTCGTGATGGCGGTCACGCTGGCGATCTACTACGGTACTCCGTGGATCCGCTGGGATCGGGGACCCTACGCGCCCGACCAGGCGGTGCTGGTCGATCTGGCGCACCGCCGGTTCTACATGTTCGGCATCGAGATCTGGCCGCAGGAGTTCTACTTCGTTGCCGGGCTCCTCATCATGGCCGGGATCGGGCTGTTCCTGGTGACCAGTGCGGTCGGCCGAGCGTGGTGCGGCTACGCCTGCCCGCAAACGGTGTGGACCGACCTGTTCCAGCATGTCGACCGCTTCGTCGACGGCGACCGCTTCGCCCGACAGAAGCTCGACGCCGCGCCGTGGACCTGGGGCAAGGTGTTCCGACGGGCCTTCAAATGGTCGATCTACCTGTTCATCGGCTTCTGGACCGGCGGCGCATGGATCATGTATTTCGCCGACGCGCCGACCCTGGTGCAGGACTTCTGGCGGGGAGAGGCGGCGCCTGTCGCCTACATCACGGTCGCGATCCTCACGCTGACCACAGTGACGCTCGGCGGCTTCATGCGCGAGCAGGTGTGCATCTACATGTGTCCGTGGCCGCGCATCCAGACGGCGATGATGGACGAAAAGTCGCTGCTGGTGACCTACAAGGACTGGCGCGGGGAGCCGCGCGGCAGCGTGAAGAAAGCGGAGAAGAACCCCGCCCAATTCGGCGATTGCATCGATTGCACGATGTGCGTGCAGGTCTGCCCGACGGGCATCGACATCCGGGAGGGACCGCAGATTGGCTGCATCACCTGCGCGCTGTGCATCGACGCCTGTGACCGGGTAATGGCGGATATCGGCCGACCGCGCGGGCTGATCGACTATGCCACGCTGGAGGACTGCAAGGCGGAAGCCGCCGGCGCGCCACCCCGCTCCGCCTGGAAGGCGTTGCTGCGCCCGCGCACGATCGCCTACACCCTTATCTGGGGTTCGATTGGGCTCGCTATGCTGTTCGCGCTCGGCGTGAGGGACCGCACAGGGCTGTCGGTCGCGCCCGATCGCAACCCGCCCTTCATGCTGCTGAGCGACGGTTCGATCCGCAACGCCTACACCTTGCGCCTGCGGAACATGGCGACCCAGCCGCGGCGAATGACCATCGCCATCGATGGCCTGCCCGGAGCGGCCATGTGGACCGACACCACGAGCCGTACCGACGCCGCGAGGACGCTGGCGGTGACCGTTCCGGCAGACAGCACGGCAACCCTGCGCGCCTATGTCGCCGCACCGCCCGCCTCGGGTGCCAGCGAATTTGCCTTCACCCTCGATGCCCGGGGTCCCGATCCCGAACGGCAACGGACGACCACCCGCTTCGAAGCGCCAGGAGAAAATCGATGATCCGTCCCCTCGATGGTCGCCACGTCAGCGCGATCCTAGTCGCCGGCTTCGCGGTCGTGATCGCGGTCAACCTGACCGCCGCCGTTGCTGCCAAGCGGACGTTCGGCGGGATCGTCGTCGAAAACTCCTATGTCGCCAGCCAGGATTTCAATCGCTGGCTCGCCGAGGCCGAGCGCGAACGGGCACTCGGCTGGAAGGTGACACCGCGCCGCCGCGAAGACGGGCGCATTGCCCTTGAGATGGAGGGCATACCGACGGGTGCCGGGATAACCGCACATGCGCGGCATCCGCTCGGACACTTGCCCGACCGATCGCTGGCGTTCGATCCAGCCGGTATTTCGCGAGAACCGTTGCCCCGGGGTCGCTGGACGCTGCGCTTCACGATCACCGCCGACGGCAAGTCAGCGCGGATGGAAAGCAGCATCCCATGAACGCCCCGCTCGACCATGCCCGGCTTGCCGCAGCGCCCGAGGCAGACAGCCGTTTCAGCGTGCCCGGCATCAAGTGCGCGGGCTGCATCGGCAAGATCGAACGGGAGATGGGTGCGCTTGAGGGCGTGTCCGGTGTCCGGGTCAACCTTTCGGCCAAGCGGGTCGCGGTTCGCCACGATCCCGCTCTGGGCGAGGATGCGCTGATCGCGGCATTAGGCCGCCTCGGGTTCGAGGCACAAACGGTGGCTGAAAGCCCGGTCGCAGAGGACGATCGCGAGGCGCGGTCGCTCATGCGCGCGCTCGCGGTGGCGGGCTTCGGCATGATGAACATCATGCTGCTTTCGGTCAGCGTATGGTCGGGCGCCGAGGGGGCAACGCGCGACCTGTTCCACCTGCTGTCGGCGATGATCGCGCTTCCGGTCATCGCCTATGCCGGACGCCCGTTCTTTGCCAGCGCGGCGCGGGCCCTACGCCACGGCCGCACGAACATGGACGTGCCGATCTCGATCGGCGTCGTTCTGGCGACCGGGCTGAGCCTTTACGAAGCGCTGACCGGAGGCGAGCACGCCTATTTCGACGGCGCGACCATGCTCCTGTTCTTCCTGCTCGCCGGACGCGCGCTCGACGCGTCGATGCGCGGCCGGACGCGAGCCGGGATCGGCGCGCTGCTGTCGCGTATGGGCAAGAGCGCGATGGTCGTGCAGGAGGACGGTTGCACGCGCCGCGTCGCCGCTCGGGATATCGAGCCCGGAAGCTTGATGCTGGTTGCAGCGGGCGAAGCACTCGCTGCCGATGGTGTGGTCGAAAGCGGCGCGAGCGCGGTCGACAACGCGATGCTGACCGGAGAAAGCGCGCCCGAGCCGGTCGGACCCGGCACGCCGGTCCACGCGGGAGCGGTCAACATCACCCAGCCTCTGCGCGTGCGCGTCACCGCGACAGCGCAGGACACGGTGCTGGCCGAGATCGCACGGCTGATGGACGAAGCCGGGCAGTCGCGCAGCCATTACGTCCGCATCGCCGACCGCGCGTCCCGGCTCTACGCCCCGCTGGTGCACACGATCGCGGCGCTGAGTTTCGCCGGATGGATGTGGGCCGGGGCGGGATGGCACGAATCGCTGGTCGTCGCGATCGCCGTGCTCATCATCACCTGCCCTTGCGCGATGGGCCTTGCAGTGCCTGCCGCGCAGGTCGTTGCCGCCGGAGCGCTGATGCGGCGCGGGCTGCTGATCAAGGATGGCAGCGCGCTCGAGCGGCTGGCCGAAGTGGACTGCGCGCTGTTCGACAAGACCGGCACGCTGACGCTGGGTGAGCCCGTGCCCGATCTCCGGGCGCTCGATGCCAGGGCCCGCGCTGTCGCGCTCGCACTTGCGCAACACAGCCGCCATCCCCTGTCGCGCGGGCTCGAAAAGGCACTCGCCGCGTCGGGCGTGGTTCCGGCAGCGCTGACGGCGGTGGTCGAGCATCCGGGTGAAGGGATTTTTGCTTCTTGGTCCGGTGAGCCGGTCGCGCTCCAACGCAGCGGTTCGCCGGCGAACGGGTTGGCGACACAGCTGCTCATCGGCGAAGAGCGCTGGCAGATACCGTTTTCCGACGACTTGCGCGGCGATGCGGCAGCGACGCTTGCCGACCTGTGGCGGCAGGGGATCGAGAGCAGCATCCTATCGGGAGACAGGACAGAGGCGGTCGCTCCTGTCGCCCGCCGACTGGCTCTTTTCGCGCGGGGGCACGCCACGCCGCAGGACAAGCTTGCCGAATTGACGCGCCTCCGGGTCTCGGGTCGCCGCCCGCTGATGGTCGGCGACGGTCTGAACGACGGGCCTGCACTCGCCGCGGCGCATGCGTCCATCGCACCCGGGACCGCCAGCGACATCAGCCAGCAGGCAGCCGACGCGGTCTTCACCGGCAATGGCCTGATGCCGGTCGCGCTCGCGGTGCGCGTCGCGCGGCAGACGATGCGGGTGGTGCGGCAGAACTTCGCCTTTGCCATCGGCTACAACCTGCTCGCTGTGCCGCTGGCGGTGGCCGGGCTCGTCACCCCGCTCGTCGCCGCGGTGGCAATGTCGGTCAGTTCGCTGGTCGTGGTCGCCAATTCGCTGCGCCTTGCAAGGGCAGCGCGGTGAGCGGTCTCGCATTCCTCATCCCGGTCGCGCTGGGCCTTGGCCTGCTTGGCCTTGCCGCGTTCTTCTGGTCGATGCGCGACGGCCAGTACGACGACATGGACGGCGCCGCGAACCGCATCCTGATCGAGGACGACGAATGAGGCTTGCGATCCTCGCCCTTGCCTCCCTTGTACCGGCCATGTTCGGCACCCCTCCCGACCCCAAGCCCGCGACCCTCGTTTCAGGACTGTGCAGCGGGGGTTCCCTAGAGATTCCGCTTCCCGCGCGGGACCCGTTGGAAACGCCTCCGTGCGCCCAGAAGGGCTGTCACGCGGGCTGCTCGCGCAAGCGCGGGTTGATGTAGCGCAAGGACCGGTCGCCCCGGCCACGCCAGAACCCGTCCGCATGTGGCCCTATCATCCCGAACTGCTGGCAACGCCGGTCCCGCGCTACACCAGCTTTCCCACCGCCGCCGAGTTCGGCGACATCGATCCTGCGCTTCATCGCATGGCGATCGAGGACGCGCGCGGGGACATCTCGCTCTACGTCCACATACCGTTCTGCGAGAAGATCTGCTTCTACTGCGGCTGCAATACCGCGGCGGCGGGCCGGCGGCAGCGGCTCGATTCCTACCTTTCGGCGCTCGACCGGGAGGTCGGCACGATCGCTGCACTGCTCCCGCGGGCCGCGCGCGTGCGGCGGGTCTCGTTCGGCGGCGGGAGCCCCAATGCCCTCGATCCCGTGGACTTCATCCGCCTCGTCGACCGGCTGACCGTCGCCTTCCGGCTGACAGACCCGGTCTACTCGATCGAGCTCGATCCCCGGAGCATGACAGTGGACTGGATGCGCGCGATCCGCGCTGTCGGCATCGAGCGCGCGAGCCTCGGCGTGCAAACATTTGCCCATCATTGCCAGGAAGCCATCGGCCGGGTGCAGGGGGCAGGCACCGTCTCGCGCACCGTCGACTGGCTGCGCACAGCGGGCGTTACCTCGCTCAATTTCGATCTCATGTACGGCCTGCCTTACCAGAGCCGGGACGACCTGACCGACACGCTGGAACGCGCCCAATCGCTAGGTGCAGACCGGATCGCGCTGTTCGGTTACGCCCACGTTCCCCACGTCGTACCGCGTCAGCGCGCTATCGACGCGCTTGCCCTGCCCGGCACCGACGAGCGCTTCGCCATGGCAGCGCTCGGCTACGAGCACCTGTGCACACACGGCTATGTCCCTGTCGGCTTCGACCACTTCGCCCGCCCGGGTGGCGATCCGCTTGCCCATGCCGCACTCGACGGGTCCCTGCGCCGCAATTTCCAGGGATTCACCGACGATCAGGCGCCCAACCTCATCGGGCTTGGAGCATCGGCCATAAGCCAGTTCCTCCACCTGCTGGCGCAGAACGAGAAGAACAGCGGGCGCTATCGCATGATCGCCTCGCAAGGGTTGCCGGCCGCCAATCGCGGAATTGCGCGCAGCGAGTCCGAGCGGCAGCGGGGCGAAGTGATCGAGCAACTCCTATGCCGTGGCCGGGCGCGGCTTACCCGCGAACTCGGGGCCGAAGTCGCTGCTCAGCTTTGCCCGTTCACGATCCGCGGCCTCGCGACATTCGAAGGCGATTGGCTATCGGTGACGCCCGACGGTTTGCCGTATGCCCGCACGATCGCCGCGCTGTTCGACCCGTATCGCAAGATACACCAACAGCAGAAAAGGTTCAGTTCGGCGATCTGAGGGTTGTGGCTCTACGCGCGACCGCTGCCTCTCAGAACAGTCGTCCGCCGATGGGAACGTCGCTGTCGGGGGCGAAAAGCACGACGGCGCCGTTCGCATCCGGAAACCCGAGAACGAGCACTTCGCTGAGGAACTTTCCGATCTGTCGCGGGGGGAAATTGACGACCGCCGCCACTAATCGGCCGACCAGCTGCTCGCAATCGTAGTGTTCCGTGATCTGCGCCGACGAGCGCTTGATCCCGACGCCGGGACCAAAGTCCACCGACAGCTTGAACGCCGGCTTCCTCGCCTCTGGAAATGGCTTGGCTTCGACGATTCGGCCGACCCGTATGTCGACACGAAGGAAATCGTCGAAGGCGATTGGAGGGGCGGGCGGCGCATTGCGATCGTGCGTCAGATGCATGAGGTTCCCCCTCTTCGATTGCCTGTCGTTACGAACTTCCGAAACCCGCGTCGGTCGACGCAAGCCTGGTTCAAAACCACGCCCTCAAACCGACCAGGAACTTCCAGCCCGCCGCATCTTCGCCGGCCGCACGGGCGATATCGGCCGTCTCACCGAGTTTCGCTTCGTACTCGACACCGACATACGGGGCGAACTCCCTGACGATCTCGTAGCGCAGGCGCAAACCGGTCTCCAACTTGGTCAGCCCGGCCCCCACCTTACGCTCTGGGATGTCCTGCGCCGAAATCTCCAGCTCTGCGCGCGGCTGCAGGATCAGGCGCTGGGTGATCTTCTGGTCGTACTCGGCCTCGACCCTCGCGGTGAAATCGCCGCGGTCGGACAGGAAGGCCGCGGCATCAAGATGCCACATGTAGGGAGCGAGGCCTTGGACCCCCACGACGAAGTGGCTGCGGGTCTCAGGCTCCACATCCAGCCGCACACCGGTCTGCAGATCGAAGAACGGCCCGATCGCATGACCCCAGAGCGCCTGCAATTCGGCATCCTCGACAGCGCCGCCGAACTCTCCCTCGCCTTCCGACTTGAAGACGAACTTGTCGATGTCGCCGCCGTACCAGCCCTGCACGTCCCAGAGGTATGCATCGTGCCCCTTTGCGACGCGCGCCTCGAGCCGCTCCACCATGATGACGCCGGTCTTCATGTCTCCGTGTGTGGCGTGGTTCCGGGCGCGTGAACGGGCCATGGCCTCTGCCCCGAATATGGCATCGGCAGCATGCTGCGGCCCGGCGAATGCCTCTTGTGGCGGCGGGCCGGCGGGGAGATCGCCGACCTGATGTGACGAATGGTCCATCTTCGAATGATCCATCGTCGAATGGTCCATCTTCGAATGGTCCATCGTCGAATGGTCCATCTTCGAATGGTCCATCTTCGAATGGTCCATCTCCGAATGGTCCATCGTCGAATGGTCCATCGTCGTTTGAACCGTTTGCTGCGCTGAGCTCTCTTCATGCCCGGTATGCCCCGCGTGACCGGAATGGTCCTGCGCGGCGAGAGGGGTTGCGGCCAGCACCAGCGGCGCCGCAAGGATCAGGCCGACCGTGGTCTTCATGCGCCCTCTCCCGCCTTCGGGAAGGGTCGCACAGTCACCGTCTGCATCATCCCGGCATGCATGTGGTAGAGCAGGTGGCAGTGGAAGGCCCAGTCCCCCGGCTCGTTCGCCGTGAGGTCGAAAGTCGCCGTTCCGCCCGGTTGCACCACGACCGTGTGCTTGAGCGGCTGGTTCATCATTCCCGCGCCGTTCACGAGTTCGAAGAAGTGACCGTGCAGGTGGATCGGGTGCGCCATCATGGTGTCGTTCACCAGCTTGACCCGCACCCGTTCATCGAAGGCGAAGCGGATCGGATCGTCGGTTACGGCGGAAAACTTCTTGCCGTCGAACGACCACATGTAACGCTCCATATTGCCGGTCAGGTGGATTTCCAGCTGGCGCGTGGGCATGCGATGCGGATTGGGCCGTTTGGCCTTGAGATCGGTGTAGCGCAGGACCCGGTGGTCGACCTTGTCGAGTCCGAGGCCGGGGAAATCCATCCGGTCGACGGGCATCGGTGAGACCATGTCGAGGCCGGGGCCGACCTTCACGTCCGGCGGCAGTTTAGAGGTGTCGCGCATGGAGTGGTCCATCGAAGCGTGGTCCATCGCCCCTGTCGCCTCGTCGGCACCGTGATCCATGCCAGCGTGGCCGCCATGGCCTCCATCACCGCCGTGGCTGCCGTGACCGCCTTCCATCGAGCCCATGCCCATGTCGGCCATGGTCAGCGTCACCGGCTCGCGCAGGGGCGGCGGGGTCGCGCGGTGGCCCTTGTGCGAAGTGATCGATGCCACGCCCATGCCCGATCGGTCCATCGCTTCCGCGACGAGCGCGTGGCTGCCGGCAGGCGGCGTCACGATGACGTCGTAGGTCTCGGCGGTGCCGATCTGGAACTCGTCGACCTCGAACTCCTCCACGTCCTTTCCGTCGGCAGCAATGACGGTCATCGGCACGCCGGGAATACGGACGTTGAAGAAGGTCATGGCCGACCCGTTGATGACACGCAGCCGGATTCGCTCGCCCGGATTGAACAGATACTCCAGTCCGTCCAGCGGCCCGTGACCATTGATGAGGAACGTATAAGTCGCGCCGGTCACGTCCGAGATGTCGCGCGGATTCATCCGCATCGCGCCCCACATCAGCCGGTCCTTGAGGGGCATGTCCCCCTCGGTCGCAGTCTGCATCTGGTTGTTGTAGTAATGCTCTCCGACCTTGAGCTTCCGTGCGATCTCGTGCGGATGAACCGGCGTGAACTCGCTCAACAGAACGACGAAGTCGCGGTCGTAGCGCGGGTCTGGCGTGGCGCTCTCGATGATGATCGGGCCGTAATGTCCTTCCTGTTCCTGCAGGCCGGAATGGCTGTGCCACCAATAGGTGCCGCTTTGACGGATCGGAAATTCGTAGGTGAACGTCTGCCCCGGCTTGATGCCCGGGAAGCTCACACCCGGCACCCCGTCAAACTGGAACGGTAGCAGCAGGCCATGCCAGTGGATGGAGGTGTCTTCGGCGAGATTGTTGGTCACGTCGATGCGGACCTTCTGCCCTTCACGCAGGCGTACAAGCGGCCCGGGCACCGTCCCATTCACGGCGATTGCATGGCCGCTTCGCCCACCCACCGCGAAATGATGGCTGTCGACTGAAAGGGCGATGCGCTCCCCGCTGACTTCGCCGAAGCCCTGGCGCGCGTGGCTAAGGGATTCGCCGCGCGCCCAAGCGGGCATGGGTACGGATGCCACAGCGGCCAGGCCGAAAGAACCGGCGATCAGGCGGCGGCGGGTCAGGGCAGTCTGCATGGCAATATTCCAACTCGCATTCATTTTGGTGATGCCGTCTCCCGGATTGCGGAAGGCCGGGCATGGATATGTCTCGGAGCGCTATCAGTGCTTCGAACTGCCGGATTGTGCTCCACCGCCGGGGCCCGAACCGATGCCGAACCGCGGCAACTTGCGGTTCCCGGCTTTGCCCTCGGCTGCGTCCTTGTGCGCCAATCCCTCGATGATCGGACATTCCGGTCGCTCGTCGCCATGGCAGTTCCGGGCGAGCGCTTCGAGCGTGCCGATCATTTGCCCAAGCTCGAGCTGCTTCGCCTTCAGACGCTCGACATGACCGAGAGCGAGGGCCTTTACCTCGCTGCTGGCGCGTTCGCGGTCAGACCACAGCGCAAGGAGTTCGCCGATCTGTTCGACGGTAAAGCCAAGGTCCCGGGCGTGCCGGATGAACTGCAGCCGATGCACATCGTCGCGATCGTAGTCGCGGTATCCGCTGTCGCGCCGGGCAGCCTTAGGTATCAGTCCGGTCTGCTCGTAGTAGCGGATCATCTTCGCGCTGACGCCGGACGCCTCGGAAGCCTGTCCAATGTTCATTGCTCTGCTCCTGAAGATTGCATCGTTTCCATCGACATCGGTTCAACATCAGACCTTCAAGGGGGCGTGGACTGGCATATGGGGCCGAGCACCGGTCGCTGAAAGAGCCGGGCCACTTGTAAGGTCCATCACGCTCTTGAAGCGCTTGAGGCGCAGGGCATTCGACAGAACGAAAACGCTCGACAATGCCATGGCGCCGGCCGCGAACACGGGAGAAAGCAGGACACCAGTGGCGGGATAGAGAACGCCCGCGGCCACCGGAATCAGCGCGGCGTTGTAGGCAAACGCCCAGAAGAGGTTTTCCTTGATGTTCCGGATCGTGGCCCGGGACAAGGCGATGGCGTTCACCACACCGCGCAGATCGCCCGACATCAGGACGACATCGGCAGTCTCGATCGCGACGTCGGTTCCCGTCCCAATCGCAATCCCGACATCGGCTTCCGCCAAGGCGGGCGCATCGTTGATGCCATCGCCCACGAATGCTGCGGCGCGACCGTCCTTGCGGAGCGACTTGAGCGCCTCGACCTTGCCTTCGGGCAGCACTTCGGCGACGACCTCGTCGATCCCCAACTGGCGGGCGACAGCCTCCGCTGTAGCCCGGTTGTCGCCGGTGATCATCGCCACCTTGAGGCCCAGCGAATGCAGGGCATCGATGGCGGCCGGGGTTGTCTCGCGTATCGGGTCGGCGACCGCAATGATGGCCGCGAGATGGCCGTCGACTGCTGCATAAAGCGGCGTCTTCCCTTCGCTGCCAAGCCGCCACGCGTCGACGCCCAGCGGTCCGAAGTCGATGCCCAGCTTGGCCATGTACCGGTCTGCTCCCACGTGCACTGTACGGCCGCCGACATCCGCCTTGATGCCGAAACCAGGGGAAGCTTCGAAGTTGTCGGTTGGCGGGATTTGAAGCCCCCGCTCCTTTGCGGCGGTGAGGATGGCTTCCGCGATCGGGTGCTCGGAATGGGCCTCGACTGCGGCGACCAGCGACAGGACCTCGTCACTGTCGAAGCCGAGCGCGGTTTCCAGATCGGTCAGGACGGGACGACCGATCGTCAGCGTTCCGGTCTTGTCCAGCGCGACGATCTCGACGGAACGCAGCGCCTGCAAGGCCTCGCCTTTCCGGAAAAGCACTCCGAGTTCGGCCGCACGTCCGGTCCCCACCATTATCGAGGTCGGCGTCGCAAGGCCCATTGCGCACGGGCACGCGATGATCAGGACGGCAACCGCGTTGACCAGCGCGAAGCTAAGGGCAGGGTCGGGGCCGAAGATCAGCCAGATAACGAACGTCAGCGCAGCGACGAACATGACGGCCGGGACGAACCACGCGGTGACCTTGTCGACCATCGCCTGGATAGGAAGCTTCGCTCCCTGGGCCTGCTCCACCATCCTGATGATCTGGGACAGCATGGTCTCGGATCCGACACCGGTCGCACGGAATGAGAAAGACCCCGACTTGTTGATGGTGCCGCCGACGACGCTGGCTCCTTCGCGCTTTTCGACAGGGACAGGCTCGCCGGTGATCATGCTTTCATCGACGTACGAATTGCCCTCCGTAACTTCGCCGTCGACGGGGATCTTCTCTCCGGGACGCACGACGACGGTATCGCCGGCAAGGACGTCTGCGATCGGCACTTCCACAGTCTCACCGTCACGCACGACACGTGCGGTACGGGGCTGCAGGCGGACGAGCCGCTTGATGGCTTCCGATGTCCGGCCCTTCGCCTTCGCCTCGAGAAAGCGCCCGAGCAGGATGAGTGCAACGATCACGGCAGCCGCTTCGAAGTACACGTTGACCGTGCCTGCCGGCAGCAAGGATGGAGCGAAAGTCGCGACGACCGAATAGGCCCAGGCCGCGCCTGTCCCGACGGTGACGAGCGAGTTCATGTCCGGTGTCCCGCGCAGGATTGCCGGAATTCCCTTTCGGAAGAAACGCAGGCCGGGGCCGAAGAGAACCGCCGTCGTGAGGACGAACTGGATGACCCAGCTCGCCTGCCGGCCGATCGTCGAATGGATCAGGTGATGGAACGAGGGAACCAGATGCGATCCCATCTCGAGAACGAAGACGGGCAGTGCCAGGAGCACCGCAACGATCAGGGCCAATCGAAGGCTGGCGAATTCGCGTTCGTTGGCGGCTCGCTCCCGGTCCTCGCTGCCTGCGTGGGTCTCGATGCGTTTCGGTTCGTAACCGGCCTCGCGTATGGCGCTCTCGATCGCTTCGAGGCTGGCCAACCCGTCAAGGTAGCGAAAACTCGCCCTTTCGGTGGCGAGATTGACGTTTGCCCGGACTATTCCCGGAACCCCCAGAATGGCCTTTTCGACGTGCCCGACACACGATGCACAGGTCATACCTTTGACGATGAGTTCGCCATCGACCTCGCGCACCGCATACCCTGCCCCGCGAACGGCCTGCACGAGTGCTTCGGGTTCGGTCGGACCCGCCAGCGTAACGTTCGCCCGTTCGGTCGCGAGGTTTACCGACACATTTTCGACGGAAGGGATTGCCGCGATCGCTTTCTCGACATGCGAGACGCATGACGCGCAGGTCATGCCCTCGACAGTCAAACTCAGTGTGACGGGATCACCCGCGTTCTGGCTCAGGTTGCGAATCGCTGAAGTCGCATGCGCCATTGAATTTACTCCATAATCTCAAATCGTGGAGTGATTCTGCACCTTCCAACAATGGTAAGGTCAAGCGGTAAGCGAATGGCTTACCATCGCGCAAGGCTCGTACCCCAAAGCTGCGCGCCATCGGCGACGTTGAACGCAGATTGCAAACTCGACCCCGCGATGCAATCATCCCCTGTCGGGGGTACAAAGTGTCGGCGCAGACGGACGCAAAGGTCACGCAGGGGGCCCTGTTGAGGGCATCTATCTTCGGCGAGCTGCGCTTTGAATCTGCCGATGGCGAAGTGATTTCGCTCAACAACCGCCGTGCGAACCTGCTTCTGGCGATTTTGTGCATCGAACCGGGTCACGCGATGGACCGGGATGCGCTCGCACGACTGCTGTGGGCCAATCGCTTCGCTCCGCAGGCCAAGGCCAGCCTTCGCCAATGCCTGCTGGAGCTAAAGCGCAAGCTCGATGACTACGGCCTCGACGGCCTAGTCGTCTCACGTGCCAGAATTGCCATCGATCCAGCTGTTCTGAGCTGTGACCTCGATGATTTGGAGGCCGCGTTCTCCGCAGGGGACAACGAGGCTGCGATCGCGCATCTGCTCGCGATCGGCAACCGTCCGCTCATCCAGGGTGCTACGCTCAATCCGCGCTTCGACAAGTGGCTGGGCGAACGCCGCGAGCATATCGATGCCCGCCTACGTTCCGCAATTGCCGAAGCCATCCGGACCTCGCCCAAGCCCATCGGCGATCGTCTGCTCGAGGCAGCGCGCACCCGGTTCCCGACGTATCGCACGTTCAACGGGGTAGACCATCAGGTCTCGCTTGCAGTCCTGCCGTTTCCGCAACTCGACACTGTCGGAGGAGATTTCTTTCTCGCAGAAGGAATTGTCGATGAACTTTCGACGCGGCTTGCAGGAATAGAGGGTATCACCCTCGCAGGTCGGACATCCATCGCAGTCGTTTCCGAAAAGGGGCGAACGCTCACTGAGATCGCATCCGAGCTGAACGTCTCGCACCTGATTGAAGGCGAGGTCCGACGAGGGCCCAAGGGTATCCAGGTCAGGCTCGCCCTTATCAGCGGGCAGTCAGGCAACGAGGTCTGGTCGGACCAGCTTTATGGTTCGATCGAAGATTTCTTCGAATCCCGCAAGGTGATCGGCGCCAATGTCATTGCGGCCATCTGCCGTGCACTGGGCCTGCCGACATCGCCCGCTCCCTCGCGAAAGATGACCCACGACCGCGAGGCTTACGCGCTCTTTCTCCAAGGTCGCTCGATGGTCCAAAGGATCTCGGGCGAAGAGGCTTTCGACAAGGCAATAGAGTTCTTTGAGCGAGCTTTGGCCATCGATCCGGAGTTCGCCGAATGCTGGACCGCACTTGCCAATGCGCACATCATGAAGGCGGCGCTCACTCCCAGCCTGACCCGCTTGGAACAGTCCGCAAAAGGCGCCGATTGCGCAAAGCGTGCGCTCGAGCTCGACCCCGGTCAAGGCCATGCCTTGTCCATCCTCGGAATCCACGACTGGGCCCTGTTCAATCCGGCTCGCAGTCTTGAGCGTGCATTCGAGGCCTATGCCCGCGACCCGAACGACGCGGATGTATCCTCGCGACTAGGCTCGTGCCTGCTCTATCTGGGCAAGGCGCGCGATGCCCTGCCCTATGTCGAAGCGTCGGTGGAGCGCGATCCGGTCTACGCGCGGAATTACGCCATGCTCGCATCCGCCTATCTCAGCCTTGGGGAATTCGAAAAGGCGCGCGTCGCCGGCAAACGCATGACGGACCTGGGTTTCCCCGGGATGTGGCTTGCACTCGCCCAGTTCGCCTTGGGCGATTGCGACGCCGCCGTGCAGACCCATTACGAGACGCGGTTCCTCCTCGGCACCGTCATCATGCGACCGCCCGGCATGCCGCCGATGGACGATGCCGCGCGGGACGCCTATTTCGACATCGCAGCGCGGGGAATTTTCAGCGGCAGGCAAGCCGACCGTTCGGCCTATTGCCAGCTGATAGACGCCCTGCACGCCACCATGCCCGATCCCTACGATTCCTCGATTTCATTCCCGGCAATCTGGATGGGACATTCCGAACTCGTGATGAAAATCTACTCAAAGCGCATCCATCCAGCCAATATATTCGGCCTTATGAGCTTGTGGATCGACATCGAACCGATCAACCACACCATCCGCCACCCTGGCTTCATCGATTTTGCCGAGGGCATCGGAATGGTCGAGGCGTGGGAACGGTTCGGTTGGCCCGACTTGATGCCCGCCGATCCGCGCAAGGCATAAGCGCGCCTCAGGGTCGGGCATTTTGACGCTTTATTGACGGCTGCACGGATTGACCGGCAACCCGGTCGTGGCCCATCAAAGGCCAAGCGAATTCATTGCCAAATCAGATTTTTCTTCGGCTCACCGGGCACATCGTCCGGGAGCAAAGGCAGCGCCTTATCCGCTCTGCCACTGGGTCGCGCACCGAGATCATGGACGCCCCGAGCGGGCGGAAATGCCGCGACTTTTTGGACGGGGAGAAATTACGATGAAGAAGATCGCATCACTGGTGATTGCCAGCATGGCCTTTCTGGCAGTGCCTGCGTCGGCCCAGCAATCCAGCTATACCCAAGGGACGGTGTGGGAAGCCTCGCGCGTCGACGTGAAGGACGGCCAGTTCGAGAACTACATGGATTACCTCGCCGGCCAGTGGAAGAAGGTCCAGGAATTCGCGAAGGCGGAAGGCATGGTGGTGGACTACCACGTCCTTTCCACCAACAATCCCCGCCCGGGAGAGCCGGACCTGGTGCTTGTGGTGGAGTACAAGGATTACGTAAAGACCGCCGAGTCGGAAGCCTTCCGCAAGAAGGTCAACGCAATGCTCGCGCAGTCAGATCGCAGCGCGGACACCGCCTTCGCTAACCGTCAGTCCATGCGCGAGATGATGGGTTCGACACAGTATCAGGAGCTGGTCCTGAAATAGGCCAGAGCCTGGTTCCGGCGGGTGGCTTCTGCGACCCGGCCATCCGCCGGATTTTTCTGCCAGGTTGCGGTCGATGCGCCAACATAGGCAGCACCACCGCTTTGCCCCCGCCGCGCCTCCGGCAATTCGGAAAACTCCATGCAGCAACCTTTTGCCACGCTTCCCGCCCAGCCGGTTGCGTTTGCCAGGCTTCCGGCCCTCTCGGAGAGCCGGCTTGCACGCTTCTCTGCGATTTTGATCCTTTATTTTCTCCAGGGTGTGCCACTGGCCCTGTCCCTTGTCGCCTTGCCCGGATGGTTGGCCGAGCAGGGTGCCACTCCCCTCCAGGTAGGCGCGTTCGTGGGAACAGCGATGCTGCCGTGGTCGACCAAGCTGTTCAATGGCATGATAATGGACCGGTATGCGTTCAAGCCGATGGGACGCAGGCGTGGTTGGATCCTGCTGGCACAGTTTCTGATGGTCGTCATGCTGGTGATCATGGCGATTCTCGCTCCCACGGCGAACGACATCGCGATGCTCGCCGCTTTGTGTTTCATCCTCAACCTGTGCGTCACCTTCAGCGACTGCGCAGTCGACGGGATGGCGGTCGACATCGTGCCCGAAGGCGAACGAACGGCCGTCAACAGTATGATGTTCGCCAGCCAGGCGCTCGGCGTCGCCGTGTGCAGCTATCTGGCCGGACAACTGCTTCAGTCTGGCGATGTAACCGTCACCGCCTTGGTCCTTGCGACGATGGTCGCGGGTGCCTCTCTGTTTGTCAGCCTGTTCCGCGAGCGCCCGGGAGAACGACTGCTTCCTTGGACCCACGGTCGTGCCTCGCGCGAGTGCGAAGAACGCCAGCAAGGTGCCTGGGGACCAATTCTCAAGGGCATGTTCCGCTCGCTTCTGGTGCCGCGCACTATCCTGTTTCTGCTCGGTACGGGCTGCGCCTGCGCAATGCTGGCTTTTGTCGATGCGGTGAACCCCACCCTCGCCGTCCAGCAGCTGGGTTGGACGACGGAGCGCTATGCGAGTTACAATGCACTCATCAACCTCGTTGCCGCAGGCTTTGGGCTGTTCGTGCCGGTGCTGCTGGTGCGCCGGTTCGGCCTGCGTTGGTCGATGATCGGGTTCTTCGTGGCGATCGCAGCGTTGGCAGCTTGCGCCGGGACGACCGTAAGCACATGGCAGGGTGACACCGCCTTCATGGGCCTTACTGCCGCGCTCTATATCATGTCGATCATGCTCTCGATCCTGCTGATCGTCTGGGCGATGCAGATCTGAAATCCGTTGGTTGCGGCAAGCCAGTTCGCACTGTTCATGGCAGTGCCCAACCTGTCGCGGTCTCTCATGGCCGGCAATTCGGGGTGGCTGGTGGAAGGCGGCGGCTATGCCATTACCTATTTTGCCGTATCAGCCATCATCCTGACCGGGTTGGCGCTGTGCCTGATGGCCGGCGTCGGGAACCACGAGACGAAAACTGCCATCGCCTGATCAGGCCAGTCCCAACGCGTCTTCAGTCTCGACAGACGACCAGTCCCGCATATTCGTCACCGTTTGCCGTCTCGCCGCCGGCGCGGATCGCTTTCGGCAGCCCAGTCCGCCATTTCATGCAATTGCGATCGGGGTCGTACTTACGGGGCAACGGTCGACTTTCGGCGAGGGCCGATGGCAGCTTCGCCCGCAGCGCAGTGACGACCGCCGCATGCTTCGGGTCACTTGCCAGGTTGCGCTGCTCGCGCGGGTCGGCGTGGTGATCGAACAGCTGCGCCCCCAACCTGCCGCCTTCCCACTCCGTGTATCGCCAGCGTTCGGTACGCACGCTGCGCCCGCCGATGACCTGTGAGAGCGCCGCCTTGTCCCACCTAGCCCGCGGGCTGTGCAATAGAGGGACCAGACTCCGACCCTCGTTTCGGCGATAGGGCGGCAAACCCGCAAGTTCAGTCAGCGTGGGATAGATGTCGAGCATCTCCACCGTTCGCGGCGACCGGGCGTTCCTCGCCTTCAGTCCAGGCACCCGGAAGATAAGCGGCACACGCGTCGCTTCTTCCCAGAGGGTGTTCTTCATCCACTGGCCGTGCTCGCCGAGATGATACCCATGGTCGCTCGTGAAAACGACGATCGTGTCGTCCGCCAGCCCCAGCCTGTCGAGTTCATCGAGCAGGTGCCCGACCTGCGCATCGACGAAACTGGTCGATGCATGATAGGCGTGAACCATCTGTCGCTGCTCGGCAGAGGTCATCCCGAAATTGTCGGGCAACCACGCCTTCGTGTAATCGGGCGGAGAGTCCGTATCGATCCGCGCCACATCGATTTTTCGAGGGTCGTACATCGCGAAGTATTTCGCCGGCGCGATCATCGGCACATGCGGACGGTAGAAACCCACCGCGATGAAGAACGGTACGTCGCGATGTTCGCGCATCATGGCGATCGCCTCGCTGGCGACTAGGCCGTCGGTCTGCGCCTCGTCCGCGCCATCGTCGGCAAGCCAGGTCATCGCCGAACCGAACGCGATGCCGGGCGTCATGACCCTCAGTCTGCCATTCTCGGCATCCTTGTCGCGGCCGCGCGGATTGACGACCTTGTCCCACGAAGGCGGGTCATCGGGACCGCTCGTGCCGATGTCGCCTGGCACCCCCTGGTGGTAGATCTTGCCCACCCGGCCGGCAAAGTAGCCGTTGTTCCGGAAATACTGCGGCAGTGTCTGGATATCCGGCAAGGCGGTGCGGAAGTTGGCGTTGAGATTGGTGACCCTCGTAGTGTCGGGACGCATTCCCGTCAGGAACGAGGCACGGCTCGGAGCGCACAGTGGAAATTGCGCATAAGCCCGCTCGAAGGTCACTCCTTCCCGTGCGAGGCGGTCGATATTCGGGCTTTGGACGCGATGTCCATAGGCTCCGAGCCGCGGTGCGAGATCGTCCGCGATGATGAACAGGACGTTCGGCTTGCTCGAAGCCGGCGCCACCGCGATCATCAGCGAAAGAGCAACGGCGGCCAACATGCGCATGGGTAACGGCCAGGGAGACTGATAATTCGAGCGTCCGATGCCCCCTCGGTCGCAACAAGTACCTTTTGCACGCGTCTCGCGCCAGGCTGAAAGTCGCCTAGGTTGGCCCACCCGTTCGCAACAAGCGGGCCAAATTCCCAGACAACCTCAATGCCAGCGTTGGCTGATCGGCGCGCTTGTTATACCGCCTAAGCGCCACCTTCATATCGCGCGTTTCCGCGCTGACTTTCCCTAGCGCTTCTAGTAATTTCCGTATCGAATAGAACCCGATGAAAATCTCCCGCTCGATCCGCGCGAACTCAGCTTCGCTGACGTTTTCCGTGTCCATATATTTGCGGATGGCTTTGGCCCCAGCCAGCAACGGTTTCTTCCAGTAGTGGCTCTCGGTAATCATCGCCGAAAACGTAGCATGAGGTCATGGCGGAGTCAGCGATCTGCTGGCCCGGATAGTGATCTGAAGCGGCCGCAATAGGGTCGCGAGTTGCCCTTCGTCCGGACCTGAACGAATGGCAGCTTCCGGACGCCGACTAGCTTTCGCTGACGGCCAACATTGGGCGCTTTGCTGCTAGGCGGCATAGCGCTGGGCGAATGGCAAGTTGTGTCTGAAGCCGACGTGTAACGTTCACCCGTCGACATCCCATTGTAGGTGTCAGGCGCGACGATATGATGTTCGTATGTGGCAACTGTCTTTCCTTGCTTTGGAGTCCTCGGCTTCCGTTGGACAACAGCACATTGCTTTCCGTGCCGAGGCCTTCGGGGCGCACCACAACCCCAAGCTGCTCTTGCTCGAAGAGTTCGGTATCAGCTGGCAGCGCGCCGATGATCATGCGGCGATCTATCGTAATCCGGACTGTGCGGCGTGACTGTCCCGCGCTCGGAACATCCACGCGTCGCGGCTTGGCTTGAGAATTTCGCGGTCCCGCGACGCGATACCGCGCGTTTACTCATCGACGCGCTCGACTTGATCAGCGAGACCGATCTGCGCCGCGAATTGATCGCTGCGACGTTGTCCTTGTTGCCGGACCTGGCTGGGCCAGTCGCCGCATTCCCTGCACGTGAGGTATCGCCCGGAGAATCCGCGCACGCGGAAGGACGGGCGGGTCGCTATCAGCTCCTCGAGCCCGGACTACCCGGCAGCGAGGCGGTGCTCGCCAGCATCCTGACCGGCGTGCTGCGCGAGGGCGGTAGCTCAGCGGGGCTGCTTGGTGGCCATGATCTTGAGAGTCTGCGCGAGCACAAGGTCCGCACGATTCTGTTGCTCGACGATTTCAGCGGATCGGGCAGCCAGCTGATCAAGTTTCATAAGGCACTCCGGCGTCACAAGACGATCCGCAGCTGGACCTCTTACCATCTGATCGAGTTTCATGTCCTCGCTTATGCCGCCACAGACAAGACGGCGCGGCTACTGCGCCGGTCCTTCGGAGATGACAAGGTCCATATCCTTCGCGCTTGCCCGACCTTCGAAGGTGCCGGCTGGACTCCCGAGCAACGCGCCGAAGTCGAGGTGTTGTGCCGAGATTCGGCGGGGCGCCGTAACAAGAACTGGGCCTTGGGCTTTCGCGACAGTCGCGCGCTCATCGTTTTCGAGCACACCGCGCCCAACAACCTCCCTTTTATCCTGTGGAAGGTCGCGACCGGTTGGAACAGCCTGTTCGAATATAAGGGGGTGCCCAACGACCTGCTGCGGCTGTTTACAATGCGGCCCGACCCGCCGCGCGAGCCACTGATCGGGAGCGCCGGTGCCGCCCGGCTCAGCCAAACCATCGATCTGCTCGCCCGGCGCGTCTATGACGCCGGCAATATCGCCGAAGTGCTGCGCGTCAGCATTGCCGAGGCCGAACGCTTGCTACGCCTTGCTCATAGCCTTGGGTTGACCAATGCCCGCCACCGACTGACCGACGCCGGCCGCGCCGAGCTCAAACGCTGGCGCGCCGCCCATCCGGTTCGAGTATTGCCTAATCGCGACGAACCCTATTATCCTAAGCAACTGAGGGCGGAGCGCTGAGCATCCAGCTTCCCCCGGCCGTAAAGGCCGGACCAAGTCGCGGGGTTCCCGCGGCGGGCTGGCGCGTTGCGCTTCGCCTGGGAAACGGAGTCGCTGAGATCGACCTTAGTGAAGCGAACTTCCGCTCTTACGATGTCTGGGCTCGTCCGCTCCACTATGGCCTCCTTACGGGTCAAAGTGAATGATCAGCGCTTCGCCCCACCAATATCGCGCCGATGGTCGCGCGCGCGGCCGACCCGAGCCGGTGCTCGATGCCGCACTCGCTCAGGCCGCTGGCCCCGAACTCCAGGGTGCCCCGGCGATTCTGACGCTGATGCATCTCGCCAAGCGTATGGACGTCAGCTACAAATTCCTACGCTCGGTGATCGCCAGCAAGGAAGGCACACACTACCGCGACTTCCATATCAGCAAACGCGATGGCGGCGGCCGGCGCATCGCAGTGCCTTCGCCCGAGCTGATGGCGGTCCAGCGCTGGATCGTCCGCGAGATATTGCGCGACCGGCCCGTGCACCGCGCCAGCTTCGCTTATGCGCGCGGCTGCTCGATCTACGCCTGTGCGCGGCGGCACGCCAGCGCCGGCTGGCTGCTCAAGCTCGACATCCACGACTTCTTCGAAAGCATACCCGAGAAGGCGGTCTACCGCGTGTTTCGCGAGATCGGCTATGCGCGCCTAGTCTCCTTCGAGCTGGCGCGGCTTTGCACCCGCCCCTGGGTAGCGCCGCCGCGCGGCAAGCGCGCTGAGCGCACCGTCGCCAATCCCAGCCGTCGCGGCATCGAAATCTATCGCCGCGAGCTGACCGGCTATTTGCCACAGGGCGCGCCGACTAGCCCAATGCTCTCCAACCTCGTCTTCCGCGTCCTCGACGAACACCTAAGCCAGCTCGCCACCCGCCATGGGCTCATCTACACGCGCTATTCTGACGATCTGACCTTTTCGGGACCGGCCAGCGGGTTCAGCCGCGACCGCGCGACCGAGATCATCAGCGAAGTGCGCGATCTGCTCGCGACGCGTCGGTTCCGGCTGCACGAGCGCAAGATCACCATCGTGCCGCCCGGCGGTCGCAAGGTCGTGCTCGACCTACTGGTTGATCGCGCGGCGCCGCGGCTGTCGCGCGAGCTGCGCGGCCGTCTCGAGGACCATGTCCGCGGCATCGAGAAATTCGGGATCGCGCCGCACGCCGCGGCGCGCGGCTTTGCCTCGGCGACCGGCATGATCAATCATATCGCCGGGCTACTCCGCTTCGCCGGCCATATCCAACCCGCATTCGCCGATCCCCTGCGCGCACGTTTCGCCGCTGCGCTGGCCCGATGGCGCTGGTCACCGGTCGACTGAATCGCTTTGCATTTTGGCGAGGATGGCGGGCGGGTTGATGATGGGGTTCGCTCGGCATCGATGATCGGCAGATCCGATGCGCGTCAGCCTCTCACTTCACCGAGGGCACAAAGTGTGCTTTCCGCCCAATTGCGGATATGTTCAGCCGATAAGTTGAAGGGCCGTTTTCGGTCTTGGCCATGTTGGTGCTGAACGACCTCTATTGGGACGCAAAGCAGTCTTTCCTGCAAGCTGCATATCGACTTGCGTGACCTTCCGAGCATAGTCGGCCCATGGCCAGGCAGAACGGTCCTATTGACGCCAAGCTCATAGAACGCCTGTGCCTCGAGGCGGGCCGGCTAATGGAAGACACCAGTGTCGACCTGGCGCTTGCGATGCCCGGTCACCCCCGTGACCGACGAGCTTACCTCCAACGCCTGCGGCAAACCGCTGACGACATGGCAGACCTCCTTGCCGCGGCGGAGGTACTACACCGCCGCGGCAAGGAGCAGAGCAGCTAGATCAAGCGGTCTTCGGCTTCCTGCCCCCACGAGGTGAAGCCGTGGCGGCCTTCTTGCGCGGGCCGACCTTCTCGCCCGGCTTCCGGCCGAGACCGATCTTCTTCGCCATGTCGCGACGAACCTGCGAATAGCTCTCTGAGACCATCGGGTAATCCGCCTTGAGGTTGTAGCGCTCCCGGTACTGCTCGGGGGTCAGACCGTGGGTCGACAGATGACGGCGAAGAGTCTTGTAGGGCTTGCCATCGATCATCGAGACGATGTGATCCTTCGAGGCCAGCGACTTGCGAACAGACACCGCCGGGATAAACTCTTCGGCCGCAAATTCTTCTTCAGCAGCGGCACCCGAACCGATGCCGGCAATCGCCGAATGTATCTTCTGGAGGAACGCCCGGACATCGTCAGCCAAAGCGGTGGTGTTGGGATTGGAGAGCCAGGCAATCGTCAGATCGGTGGCGAGTTCCAAGGGGCTGGGCTGAGTATTCTCTTCGGCCAAGATTGTGTTCCTTTGCTTGTGGCGAAGCCGGACATCTAGCGGCGCCAGCTTCAGCGTCAATTGTCGAGAATATTCGCGTTCGCTCGCACATTCCATTCGACTTCGTTCGTAATGGAAGCATTGCTGTCGTTACTGAATCGCGGCCGAGTTGAACGACCGCCGCCCCGAAGCCCAGCGCGGTCGGGGCCCTGGGTGGTGGGAGCAGCGATGATCGCCGCTCCAGACGGAGAACCACGCAATGAACACGACTACCCACACCGAGGCACCAGGTGCGGCGGCCGAGACAGGCGCGCCCGCCGATGCCAAGCAACCGCGCAAGCGCCGCATGGCACGCGAACCGAAGGCAGACGCCGCGGCCACCGCAGGAGCGAGCGGCATCAGGGCCGCACAGAACACCGATAAACCCGGCAAGCCGCACGGATCGAGCAAGATCGCCGCGGTGATCGCCCTGCTCGAGCGTCCCGAAGGCGCCACGCTCGCCGAGATGGTCGAGGCCACCGGGTGGTTGCCGCACACCACGCGCGCGTCACTGACCGGCCTAAAGAAGAAGGGGCACACGATCACCAAGGACAAGCGGGATGAGGTGACCTGCTATCGTATCGCGAAGGCAGGCGAATGAGCCGCCAACGCGACAAGCTCGACGCTGACCTGGCTGCGCTGGCGACAATGTCGCCGGCGCAGCTGCGCGAACGCTGGGCCGAGGTATCGAGGAAGCCCCTCCCTCGCCTGAGCCCGGCGATGCTGCGGTTGGCCTTGGCCTACGAACTGCAAGCCAAGGTGCTGGGCGGCCTGTCGCGAGCAGTGCAGCAGCGGCTCGATCAGGCCGCCACCGCCAAGTCCCATACCCGCAGCGCCTCGCCGGGCATGCGGCTGGTCCGCGAGTGGCAGGGCAAGGTCCACATCGTCACCATCGGGGAGGACGGCGAAGTGGAGTGGAACGGCCAGACCTGGCGCTCGCTGAGCGAGGTCGCCCGCGCGATCACCGGTACCCGCTGGTCGGGGCCCGCCTTCTTCGGCCTCAAGCAGCGGAAGGGGAAAGCGGCATGAACAAGGTCCGCTGCGCCATCTACACCCGCAAGTCGAGCGAGGAAGGTCTCGAACAGGACTTCAACTCCCTTCACGCCCAGCGCGAGGCGTGTGCGGCCTACGTCATGAGCCAGGCCAGCGAAGGTTGGGCCCTGATTCCCGACGAATACGACGATGGTGGCATATCGGGCGGAACGCTCGAGCGCCCCGGCCTCAGGCGCCTCCTTGCCGACATCGCGGCCCAGAAGATCGACATCGTCGTGGTCTACAAGGTCGACAGGTTGACCCGCTCACTGCTCGACTTCTCCAAGCTGGTCGAAGCGTTCGACAAGGCCGAGGTCAGCTTCGTGTCGGTCACCCAGTCGTTCAACACGACCACCAGCATGGGGCGCCTGACGCTCAACATGCTGCTCTCGTTCGCCCAGTTCGAGCGGGAGGTCACCGCGGAGCGCATCCGCGACAAGATCGCCGCCTCCAAGGCCCGCGGCATGTGGATGGGCGGGGTTCCACCGATAGGCTACCGGCCCGACGGTCGCAGCCTCGCAATCGTCGACGACCATGCATCGATCATCCGGCGCATCTTCGAGCGGTACCTGTCGCTGGGCAGCGTACGGCTGCTCGCGGAGGAGTTCGTGAGCGAAGGCATCGAGGTCCCGGCTCGCACGACAGGTAGCGGTCGACATATCGGCGGAAGACCGTTCTCGCGCGGACAGATCTACCATGTGCTCGTGAACCCCGTTTACGTCGGCGAGATCCACCATCGCGGCAAGGTCTACCTCGCCAACCACACGCCGATCATCGACCGGGAGACGTGGGAGCAGGTGCAGCTGAGCCTCAAAGAGAACACGCAGGGGTCGCGCTCGGCGCGGAAGGTCCAGTCGCCCAGTATGCTTGCCAGGAAGCTCGTCGATGCCGAGGGCCAGCCTTTGATCGCCACCCACGCATGCAAGCCCGCCAGGAGCGGATCGAAAGACGCCAAGGTTCGCTACCGCTACTACGTCAGCAAGGTCCTCCATCACGATCCCGATGTGGACAGCGCTGAAGGGATGCGCATACCCGCCCGGGAGATCGAGGCCGCGGTGTCCAACCGGGTGGCCGAGGCGCTCGACGATCCGCTGACGCTTCTGTCGCAGGCAGGTATTGCGCTCGAGGCCGACGTCGCCCGCCCCGCTCTCACCAATGCCGGGAAGCTCGCGACCGCGGTAAGGCGCAGGGAGCAGTCCTTGATGCGCAGGCTCGTGACCCGCGTCACGGTGTCCCCGGCGAGTCTCGAGATAGCGATCTCGACAAGTGTGCTCGCGCGGGACCTGCGGCTCATGGAAGCTGCGCCGACCGAAGATACCGTGACCCTCTCCTCCCATGTGCGATTGAGCAAGACAGGAACCGCAATCCGCATGGTGCAGGACAATGGCAGGGCATCAACCGCGGGCACACCCGATCCGAGCCTGCTCAAGGTACTCGGCCAGGCGCGCCGCTGGTCTGCAGCGATAGCGACCGGTGAGACCGACCTCCCTACCATCGCTCGCACCGAGAAGATCAGCGATTCCCTGGTGTCGCGAGTGGTCAGGCTCAGCTTCCTCGCACCGCAGATTGTGGAAGCCATCCTTGATGGCACCCAGCCCGAGCGGCTGACCGCAACAACACTCGACGGTCTGGACCTGCCGCTCGATTGCCAGGCGCAGGTCGATCTACTTCTGACCGCCTGAGATCCCAGCGACTGACATGACAACGATCGCGGCGCTTCGGCGCCGCTATCCTTTTCTGGTGCAGCGCAACAGGGAAGCGCGGATTTGGCTACTCCGCAGTGGCCGATAGGGGCACAGAGAAAACGCCTCCAATTGCCCTAATTTCTCCCTCGATCATGCTCTCTGCACTGCGGAGCGACCGCCGGAGGGGCGCAGAACTGCGCGCTTTTGGCCGCATAATAACATTCTGTATCAGATACTTAGACTTGCTGGCGGAGAGGGTGTCCGCCATCTTCTGCAAATAAGAGGTTATAATACAGAGTCCTAGAGACTTAACCGATCGGGCCCCCTAATTCTAACCCTAGGCGTTGGCATCTGCCCAGTACAGCTTGCCGGGATTGTCCACGAGCAGCTTAAGTTGCACCTCAACCGTCGGCGCGATCCTCGGGATCATGTCGACGATATGCCCGTCGTCGGGCGGACAGTCGTGCATGTTGGGGTGCGGCCAGTCGGTGCCCCAGATGCAGCGGTCCGGATAGTCGGCCACAAGTGGCGCGACTGCATCGGCGAAGGCGCTCCACGGGTCGCCGGTCGGGTCGAGCCGGTCCGGACAAGTCGGTTTGAACCAGATGTCCTCACGGCCTTCGAGCAGGCGGCGGAATGCCTTCGCGTCCGGTCCCTCCGGTCCTTGCGTCACGTCCGGGCGCCCCATGTGATCGACCACCAGCGGCACCGGTATCGCATCCATGAACGGCCGAAGATCTTCTAGAAAGTCGGCCTCGAAATAGATCACCACGTGCCAGCCTTTCGGCAGCCGGCGGCTGACTTCGAGAAACTTGTCCTTCGGCGCATCGTCGACAAGCCGCTTGAGGAAGTTGAACCGGATGCCGCGAATTCCGCCCTCGTGCAGGGCTTCCAGTTCGCGTTCGGAAATCGCCGGATCGACCACGGCAACGCCCCTCGCCTTCCCTTCCGACTTCGCGATGGCGTCGAGCGTCGCGGAGTTGTCGGTTCCGTGGCAGCTCGCCTGGACGATCACGTTTCGCGAGAACCCGAGATGATCGCGCAGCGCAAACAGTTGCTCCGGTCCCGCGTCTTCGGGAAGGTACTTGGCCTTTGGGCTGAACGGAAACTGCGCCATTGGGCCGAACACGTGGCAGTGCGCATCGACCGCGCCGGGAGGCGGGACGAAGCGCGGCTTCGACGGGTTCGTATGCCAGGAGACGATGCGATCAGACATAGGCGGTCCCGTCCATCAGCTTGCGGGCGGTGCGCAGGAGGGCGGCGCTGACGACTTGCCCTTTCGCGTCGGTTTCGAGAACGCAGCTCATCTCGCCCGACGGGTGCTCGACGCTCAGGGTCTTCCGCATACCCTCGGGAACATTGGCGACCTCGGCAGCGGATGACCCTTCGATAATACAGGCGGTCGCGGTGGTGACTGCTCCGAGGACACCAATGCTCGCATGCGCTCGGTGCGGGATGAACACCCGCGCCGAAATCGCTCCTCCGTGTCGCGGAGGCGCAACGAGCGTCATCTTCGGCACGGACTTCGAACTTACATCGCCGAGGTTCATCAATGGCCCCGCTGCGAGCCGTGTGGCCTCGATCTTCTCCCGAATGAGCGCGAAGGCTTCGCCCTCGAGCTCCTCACGGGTCTCGTAACCGGTCGCGCCAACTTCCTCTGCCTTGAACACCACGCACGGCATCCCGTTATCGATCAACGTGCAGGCGACGCCATTGATCACGTCCACGGCATTGCCGGTGGGCAGCAGCGCGCCGCAGCTCGATCCGGCGGTATCGCGAAATTCGACGGAAATTGGCGCGTGCGTGCCAGGAACGCCGTCGATCGCGGCATCGCCGACGTAGGTGACCGCACCGTCGGGGGTCCTGACGGTCTCGAACGCGACTTGTCCGGTGTTCTCCATGTAAATCGCCACGCGGGTCTCGTCGCCGGTCGGGGCGACCAGCCCCCGCTCGATCGCAAACGGACCGACACCGGCCAAGATATTGCCACAATTCTGCTGGTCCGAGACGAGCGCCTGGTCGACGAAGACTTGCAGAAAAAGGTAATCGACGTCGATACCCTCTCGCGCGGACTTGCGGACCACCGCGACCTTGCTGGTCAGCGGATCGGCCCCGCCCATTCCGTCGATTTGCCGCGGGTCTGGGCTGCCCATGACGCGTAGCAGGAAGGCGTCGCGCTCCGCGAGATCGGTTGGAAGGTCGTCGGCGAGGAAATAGCCGCCCTTGGACGTCCCGCCGCGCATCCACATCACCGGCGCGCTGGTTTGCATCAGACGTACTTCAATCCATCGGCCTCGAGCCGCTCGCGCATCTTGTACATATCGAGGCCAAGCACGCCGCTGGCGAGCTTTTCACGCTTCTCGCCCTCGTTCGCTTCGCGGGCGCGCGCCTTCTCGAGCACCGCCACCGCATCCGAGCGGCGTACGACGCACACTCCGTCATCGTCGGCGACGATCACGTCGCCAGGCTCGACCGCCGCTCCGGCGCAGACCACCGGTACGTTCACGCTGCCCAGCGTGTTCTTCACCGTACCTTGCGCGAACACCGCCTTCGACCAGACGGGAAAGCCCATCTCGGTCAGGTCGCGGACATCGCGCACGCCGGCATCGATCACCAGACCGCGGCACCCACGCGCCATCGCGCTCGTTGCCAGCAGGTCACCGAAATAGCCGTCCTCGCACGGACTGGTCGGCGCGAGCAGGAGGATGTCGCTTTCCCGCAACTGTTCGATCGCGACATGGACCATCCAGTTGTCGCCCGGCGGAGAGCTGATCGTCACTGCGCTGCCTGCGATCCGCGCGCCGGCGTAGATCGGCCGCATGTAGCTCGCCAGCAATCCGGTCCGATCTTGCGCCTCGTGCACGGTCGCCACGCCGCATTCGGCAAGGCCGTCGATGATCGCGCGATCGGCTCGTGCGATGTTCTGCACAACGACGCCCACATCGGTTCTCCTTCGCGTCCGCTGTGCTCTTCCCCCGCCCCGCTCTCCAGTGCGAAGTTTGGCAGCGACATAACAAAATGCTAATTCATGGTTGTGAAGATGCCCATTCCCAGCATCCGCCAACTCAGCACCTTCACGGCGGTCTTCGAGCATGGCTCGATAACGCGGGCGGCCGAAGCCGTGCACCTCACGCAATCTGCCCTGACGCAGGCCTTGGCGCGACTGGAGCGGGACTTGGGATGCCGCCTGTTCGACCGCCAGCCAGAAGGGATGCGGCCGACAGAGCCTGCACGATTTCTCGCCCCGCGCGTCAACGACGCGATCGAAAAGATCGGTTCGCGTCGCGTGACGGCAGCCCAGATGCGGGCATTCCTCGCAGTGGCGAGCGCGGGGAGCTACTCCGGAGCGGCGGAGGCGACAGGACTGGCCCCTGCTTCGCTGCACCGCGCGGTTGCCGACCTTTCGCTGGCGCTCGGCGAGCGGCTCGTCGAGCGGCGCGGCCGTTATCTCTCGTTGACCCGGAAAGGCGCAAGCCGGGCGCGCAAGTTCCGGCTCGCCCTTGCCGAGCTTCGCAGCGGCTACGCAGAAGTGGCCGACTGGCTGGGCAAGGCAAAGGGGCGCATTGTGATCGGTGCCATGCCGTTATCGCGTGCCCGGTGGCTGCCGGCGGCGATCGTCCGTCATGTCGAGGAGTTTCCCTTCGCTGAAGTCTCGGTGATCGAGGGCAGCCACGACGAACTGGTAGGACCGCTCCGCGACGGCGATATCGATGTCATGCTCGGCGCCTTGCGGACGGTCGGCGCACACGACGATCTCACGCATGAAGATGCGTTTGAGGATCACCCGAAAATCGTCATGCGAAACGCTCATCCCTTGGCAAACACTTCAAAAATTTCGACCGCCAGTATGCGACAATACCCTTGGGTCCTCCCATCCGCTTCGACACCGCTGCGACAATTCTGGAACGAACTGGTCGGAAGCGACGATGCCGAATTGCCGCACGTGTCGATCGAGTGCGGTTCGGTCCTGACGATCCGCGAAATCCTGTTGCGGACTGACAGCCTTACGCTTCTGTCGCCCGACCAGGTGAGGGTCGAGATCGATGCCGGGCAGCTGCGCGCTGCTGCGCCGCCTATAAGAGTTTCGCGAACCATCGGGATTACCACCCGTCGGGGCTGGCTCCCTACGCGTCAACAGCAGGCATTTGTCGAAACGCTCCGCCGGTTGGCAATTGAGCATTCGTAAAAAGTAATCTCGAGATCACGCTATTCATTGGCGGCCCCTCCAGAGATAAGGCATTCCCATCGGCGTGACGCAACGTCTCGCCTTGATCGGTTTCGGCGAAGCCGGGATGACTTTCGCGACAGCCTCGGGTTGGGGCGCCGCGGCGACGGCGTTCGACATCGATCCGGCCCGTCGCCCGCTGATGAAGCAAGCTGGCGTTTTGCCGTCAATGGACGCGGGGAAGGCTCTCGGTGGGTCTAGTATCGTTCTGTCCCTAGTGACCGCCGGAAGCGCGCTCAACGCAGCGAAGCAGTGCGCTAATTTTTTGGAGAAGGGTGCACTCTGGATCGACATGAACTCGGTTGCCCCCGATACTAAGCGCACGGCCGCTGCCATCATCGAAGCCGCAAGTGGCAGTTACGTCGATGCAGCAGTGCTGGCTCCGGTCGATCCGGCCCGAATGAAGGTTCCGATCCTTCTGTCAGGTCCGGCGGAAGAATACGCGCGAATTGCGCTGACCGCTCTCGGGTTCGTTAACCTGCGGCCAGTGGGGCCAGCAATCGGCCAAGCCTCGGCGATCAAGATGATCCGGTCTGTCATGGTCAAGGGGGTCGAAGCGCTCACCGGCGAAATGATGGCCGCGGCGAATGCGGCCGGGGTGACCGCTGAGGTCCTCAGTTCACTCGATGCAAGTGAGCAGTCGCGGCCGTGGGCGGAACGCGCCGAATACAATCTCGAGCGGATGGCGACTCACGGGCTACGCCGGGCAGAAGAGATGGAGGAGGCAGTCAAAACGCTCCGATCGCTCGGCGTCGAGCCCACAATGACCATTGGCACGGTGCGCCGCCAGCGCGATGCCGCCAAGGGACATGCCACAGCGAGGGACGCCGCATGAGCCTCATCATCGACTGCCACGGCCATTACACCGTCCTGCCCAAGGCGCACGACGACTGGCGCGAGGCGCAGAAGGCCGCGTTCAAGACCGGTGAACCTGCCCCGCCCTATCCCGACATCTCCGACGAAGAGATCCGCCGGACGATCGAGGACAACCAGCTCAAGCTGGTGAAGGAGCGCGGCGCGGACCTCACGATCTTCTCACCCCGCGCGTCCGCGATGGCGCACCACGTCGGCGACCAGGCGGTCAGCGCCGAGTGGGCGCGGCGTTGTAACGACCTCATCTATCGGGTGACGCAGTTGTTCCCTGAGACGTTCGTTGGCGTCTGCATGCTACCGCAGAGCCCGCAGGTCGATCTCACCGAAAGCGTCACGGAGCTGCGCCGCTGCGTCGAGGAACTCGGCTTCATCGGTTGCAACCTCAACCCTGATCCCGGTGGCGGGCACTTCGAGCATCCGCCGCTGACCGACGAGTACTGGTTCCCGATCTACGAGGAGATGGTCCGGCTCGACGTGCCGGCGATGATCCACGTGTCGGGCAGCTGCAATCCGGCGATGCACGCCACCGGCGGGTTCTACATCGCGGCCGACACCGTTGCCTTCATGCAGCTGTTGCAAGGCGACCTGTTCTCCCGCTTCCCAACTTTGCGCCTCATCATCCCGCACGGCGGTGGCGGCGTACCCTATCACTGGGGGCGTTACCGGGGGCTGGCCGATATGCTCAAGCAGCCCAGCCTCGACACGCACCTGATGAACAACGTGTTCTTCGACACCTGCGTTTATCACCAGCCCGGGATCGACCTGTTGGCCGAGGTGATTGAAACCAAGAACATCCTGTTCGGGAGCGAGATGGTCGGCGCAGTGCGCGGAATCGATCCACAGACCGGGTACTACTTCGACGACACCAAGCGCTACATCGACGCGCTCGACATCAGCGACGAGCAGCGTCACGCAATCTTCGAGGGAAACGCGCGGCGCGTGTTCCCGCGTCTCGATGCGCTGCTGAATGATCGCGGCCTGTGACCGACATCCACGATTACCTTGCCGAGTTCGACGACATTCCCGGAACCCGGGTCTACACCGCGAAGCGCGCACGACAGGGCTACCAGCTCAACCAGTTCGCCATGAGCCTGATGCAGGCCGAGAACCGCGAGCGCTTCCATGCCGACGAACGAGTCTACCTCGACGCATGGCCGATGAGCGCGGAACAGAAGCAGGCCGTGCTCGACCGGGACTACAACAGGCTGCTCGACCTCGGCGGCAACATCTATTTCCTCGCCAAGGTCTTCGCGAGCGACGGCCTGAGCTTCGTTCATGCGGTCAGCACGATGACCGGGATGAGCGTCGAGGAATACCAGGCTATGATGATGGATGGCGGTCGATCGCCCGACGGTGTCCGCTCGATCGGGGACAAGTGCTGATGGCGCGGATCACCCACGGCATCGCTTCCAGCCATATACCCGTGCTCGGCTTCGCGGCCGACCACGGGAAGACACAAGACCCGATCTTCAAACCGGCATTCGACGGCTACCGATGGACCCGCGAGTGGATCGCGAACGAGGGCAAGCCCGATGTCGTCGTACTGGTCTACAACGACCATGCATCCGCTTTCGACATGAACGTGATCCCGACGTTCGCGATCGGCTGCGCCGAAAGTTTCAGGGTTTGCGACGAAGGCTACGGCCCGCGACCGGTCCCCAGTGTCGTCGGCCATCCCGACCTCGCTTGGCACATCGCGCAGAGCCTGATCCTCGACGATTTCGATATGACCATCTTCAACAAGATGGACGTCGACCACGGACTGACCGTTCCGCTGACGATGATGTTCGGCGAGGACTGCAAGGAATGGCCGACGACGGTCGTCCCGCTGGCGGTCAACGTTGTCACCTATCCGCCACCCTCGGGCAATCGCTGCTGGCTGCTCGGCGAGGCGATCGCACGGGCAGTGAACAGTTACGAGGAAGACCTCAACGTCCATGTCTGGGGCACTGGCGGGATGAGCCACCAGCTTCAGGGTCCGCGCGCCGGCCTCATCAACCGCGAGTGGGACAACATGTTTCTCGACAAGCTCGTCGGTGACACGCAGGACCTGCGGCACATCCCGCACATCGAATACCTTCGCGAAACCGGCAGCGAAGGGATCGAAATGGTCATGTGGCTCATCATGCGCGGCGCCCTTGGCCGCGAGACAAGGTGTCTCCACCGCCATTACCACGTGCCGGTCAGCAATACCGCCTTGGGCCACATCGTGCTCGAACCGGTCGACGGCACGGTGCCCCAGTCACCCACCTTCGAGGCGGACGGCGCTGTAACGACGTCGATCGATCAATAATCGAATGGGAGTTTGCAAATGGTCCGCATTGCCCTCGTTGGCGCCGGCGCATTCGGCGAGAAACATCTGGTGGGGCTCAGAAACGTGCCGGACGCAGAAGTCGTCACCGTCGTCAGCGCGTCGGAGGAGGAATCGCGCAAGCTCGCCGAGCCCCACGGTGTTTCCGATGTGTCCGACAATTATGCAGCGACGCTCGCAAGGAACGATATCGACGCAGTGATCCTGACTACGCCCACGCCGCTGCACGCACGCCAGGCCATCATGGCGATGGACGCAGGCAAGCACGTGGAGGTCGAAATTCCGGTCGCGGACAGTTGGGCGGATGCGCAAGCGGTGATGGCAAAGCAGCAGGAAACCGGCCTCGTCTGCATGGTCGGCCACACCCGCCGATTCAATCCGAGCCACCAGTTCGTGAAGAAACTGATCGATGCAGGCGAATTCACGATCCAGGCGATGGATATCGAGACGTTCTTTTTCCGTCGCAGAAACATGAACGCCAAGGGCGAACCGCGTAGTTGGACCGACCACCTGCTGTGGCACCACAGCGCGCACTCGATCGACATCTTTCAGTATATGACCGGCAGCAAAGTAATCGCCAGCAACGTGTTGCAGGGGCCCAAGCATCGCGAACTTGGCATCGCGATGGACATGTCGATCCAGCTTAAGACCGAGGCGGGCCAAATCCTGACCCTTGCGCTGTCGTTCAATAACGACGGGCCCCTGGGCACCTTCTTTCGCTATATCGGCGACACGGGGACATACATCGCGCGTTACGATGATCTTGTCACTGGGCGCGAGGAACCGGTCGATCTGTCGGGTCTCGCCAGCTCCAGCAATGGCATCGAGTTGCAGGACCGCGAATTCGTCGCGGCGATCAAGCAAGGTCGCGAGCCTAACAGTTCGGTGGGTCAAGTATTCGAGTGCTATCGGGTGCTGGGCGAACTGGCAGCCAGTCTAGAGACCCAAGACGGATGGAGTTGATCGTTTCGCCATGCCGTTCGCTATGCAAACGGTCAGCTCGTAGACTCAAAGAACGACACGAGTGCCGCGGAAAGGTCCTCAGGACATTCCAGGGGCGGAAGGTGGCCACATGCCAATGTCAGACCGCTCGCGTTGGGAAGGGATGCGAGCAGGTTGCGGGCGTGCGGCTCGAACGGGGTGGAAACATCCAGCGATCCATCGACGACCAGAGTGGGACATCGAACATCTCGCAACCGTTCGCTAAGGCACATACGCTCGATGGCCCGGGCCGCTGCGATATACCCGACTGGGTCGATCGCCTTTAGGTCTTCGCGCAACGCCTTCGCAACGGACGGGTTCTCGGCACGAAACCGTTCGGAGAGGAATCTCTCGATCGCCCCGTCCGCGATCGCCGCCATCCCGCCCTCGATCACGAGATCGATCCGTTCGGACCACATTCTTGCGTCCATAGTCGCAGAGGTACAGATCGCCGCCAGCCTGCTTACGCGTTGCGGTTGGTCAGCAGCGATTTGCAGGGCTATCATTCCGCCAAGGGATACGCCGGCCATGAATGCGTTCGGTGTTTCGGCATCGTCGAGCACGGTAAGGACGTCAGCCGCCAAGTCGGCGATGGATGAATCAGTGCCATCCGCCGATGAGCGACCATGCCCGCGGACATCGGTGCGAATGACGAAAAAGTTCTCTACTAAGTGGGGGAGGCAGCTTTGCCATAGCGAGTGGTCGGTTCCGATCGAGTTGAGGAGCAAGAGCGGCGGAGCGCCCCGATCTCCATCGCTCGTCCAAAAGAGTTCGGCTCTACGTCGCTTTATAATGGGCATTCTTGGACCTCCGATCTTGGTGACGAGAGGTCTGCAACAAGCTCTGCCGCATTGTCGGCGGACCCGAACTCAAATATCCTCGCAGGGTTTCAGCAGGCCGACTTGAGGCCGAGAATCGCTCTGGCTTCGGCTGCTGTCGCCTCCCTTCTACCCTCGTCCCGAACAATCGAGACAGCCTTGTCGACAAGAGCCGCGTTCGACGGGGCGAGAACCCCGCGCTCGAGATACAGGTTGTCTTCGAGGCCGACACGCACGTGACCACCCTGACGCACGCCTTCGCGCACGGTCGGAAACTGGCTGGAACCCAAACCGAACACGCTCCATGTCGCATCGTCTGGCAGGAGCGAGACCATGAACGCCATGGCTTCACTTGTCGCAGGCATGCACCAAGACACGCCCAGACACAGCTGGAAATGTGGAGGAGATCGCAGCAAACCGCGTTCGATCAGATGGCGAGCGAAGAGGATATGTCCCGCTTCGAAAACCTCGATCTCCGGCTTGACACCGGCCTCACTTATCGCCTGAGACATCGAGCGCAGGTGCGGTGCCGTATTCATGAAAACCCGATCGCCGAAATTGGCTGTCCCGACGTCGAGGCTGCAGACTTCCGGTTTCATGTCGAGAACATGCTGAATTCGAGGAAGCGGCAGCATGATGTTGCTGCCTTCTCCAGCCACTCCGGGATCGTCCGTTCCCGGATTGAAGAAGCCGCCAAAGCCGGTCGAGATGTTGACGATCACATCGCGGCCGCTGTCGTGAATCCGAGATGCCACTTCCCAATAAAGGCTCGGATCGCCCGAAGCCTTGCCGGACTCGGGGTCGCGAACGTGAATGTGGACCATGGCCGCTCCCGCATCGGCGGCTTCGATTGCCGAATGTGCTATTTCGGCAGGGGTTACCGGAACTGCGAAATTCCTTTCGCGCGTCGGAGCGGAGCCCGTGACGGCGCAGGTGATCACGACCGGGCCCGGTTGCGCGCTCACTCGACAATCTCCTGGTCCAGTCGAACCGGCGCCCCGGTCTTGGCCGTCACTTCATCGAGCGGAACACCGGGGGCTAGTTCGACGAGGCGAAGGCCTGTCTCATCACACGCGAGGACAGCGAGATCGGTAATTATCAGATCGACCACATTCTTTCCGGTCAGCGGAAGAGTGCATCGCTCCAGTATCTTGGGTTGTCCGTCTTTCGTCACGTGCTCTGTAATGACGACGATCTTCTTCACGCCCGCTACCAAGTCCATCGCGCCCCCCATGCCTTTCACCATTCGCCCGGGTATGGTCCAGTTGGCGAGATCTCCGGTTGCCGACACCTCCATAGCGCCGAGAATCGCGAGATCGATGTGGCCTCCACGGATCATCGAAAAGCTCTCGGCCGAGGAAAAGAAACTCGACGTCGGAAGTGCGGTGATGGTCTGCTTCCCGGCGTTGATGAGGTCCGGGTCGGCTTCCCCCTCGTAGGGAAAGGGTCCCATGCCCAGCATCCCGTTCTCGCTCTGGAGCGTGATATCCAGCCCTTCGGCTATGAAGTTTGCGACGAGTGTCGGAATACCGATGCCGAGATTGACGTAGTCGCCTTTCTTCAGTTCCCGCGCCGCGCGCTGGGCCATCTGGTTCCTGTCCCATCCCATCAACCGGTCTCCCGCTGGCGCGTGGTCAGTTTCTCGATCCGCTTTTCGTTGATCGTCGAACGGACCACGCGATCCACGTAAATGCCAGGAGTGTGGATTTGGTCCGGATCGAGGCCACCCTCTTCCACGATGATCTCAGCTTCCGCCACGGTGCGGCGCCCCGCTGCTGCCATTTCGGGATTGAAGTTGCGTGCCGTCTTACGGAAAACGAGGTTGCCTGCCGGATCCGCCTTCCATGCCTTCACGATCGACAGGTCCGCGCGCAGCCATGTCTCTCGCAGATATTCGACGCCGTCGATCCGCTCAGCGGGCTTACCCACCGCCACTTGGGTGCCAACGCCGGTGGCAGTGTAGAATGCCGGGATTCCCGCGCCGCCAGCCCTTATCCGTTCGGCCAAGGTACCCTGAGGATTCAATTCCAGTTCAAGCTCGCCCGAAAGGTACTGACTCTCGAACAGCTTGTTTTCTCCGACGTACGAACTGATCATCTTCGCCACCTGCCGGGTTTCTAGAAGCATCCAGAGCCCGAAGCCGTCGGCGCCCGCGTTGTTCGAGATCACAGTCAGCCCGGTGACCCCGGCTGCACGGATCTCTGGTATGAGACTTTCGGGGTTGCCTGAAAGACCGAAGCCCCCCGACATGATCGTCATGCCGTCGAAAAGCAGGCCGTCCAATGCCGCGGCCGGACTGTCGAAGACCTTGTTCATGTGCTGGCCGTTGAGGGCAGCCCCACGGTCAGCGTACCGCGATAGCCCGCCAAGGTGGGAGTGACCTTTAGGAAACTGCCGTTTGCTCCGCCCGAGCGTTCGATCACCGAATCATTGTAGTTGGTATAGGGCGATGGCGGCCGCCGATTGTACGGCGGCAGCAGCGCGACTCGTCGGTTCACGGAATCGGGCAAGTACATCTGGAATACGAATACGCTCTTTCCTCCGGTCCATACCTTGCCGTGAATGTGCGGTGCGCGCGGCGTGTACCATCCCGGCACGATCGTGGTGAAACGCGCGAAACCCTGCTCATCGGTGCACTGGCATCCGCGCAAGAATGTCTCCTCGTCACTCGGTGGGACCTTGGCGCCGGGCACGGGCCAAACGAGCGGATCGTTCTTGGCGAAGCGACTATAGAGTCCGACGGCGTCACAGTGCCAGATTTCCAGCTCCGCCCCGGACACCGGACGGCAGGTGTCAGCCGAAACGATGCGAAGCCCGAGCTCGAGCATCACGCCCTCGCGGCCCTCGCGGATGTCGGACCGGCGGGGCAGCCGACGATCGCCGTAAAAGGGCCCTTCGATCGCCTCGGCCGTGGCGATGCACTGGTTGCCTTCCTCGAAGCTGTAGCTGGTGGCTCGCTCGGGGTGATTGACGATTCCCACCCAGCGTTCCTGGAGCAGGGACAGACCGCGTCCCGCAGCGGGTTCCTGCCCCGTCGCACGCCCGCTCCACGCAATTGCGCCCCCAGCGCCCAGCACTCCTGCCAGTACTGACCGCCGCTTCCAATCATCCGTCATTGCTTGACCCCTTCCGGCCGGAATACGGCCCCTGCCCTCAGCTCATCCACTTTGCCGCGCAGCCGAGCCACGATCTCTTTTTCGAAGGGAGAGGTTCCGTCCGCCAACAGGTCTGATCGCTCGTATGGGTCGCGGGACAGGTCGAAGAGATGTTCACTCTCGAGGTTGACAAGCAGCTTGTAGCGCGCGTCGCGGATCGTGAAGCCACCTTCCTCAGGGCCCTGACCGGTCGAGAACTCGTCGGCGAATACGAAGCTGCGAAGCGAAGGCCGCCGCGGATCAACGAAATAGGGATGGAGACTAACCGAGTCTTCGCCCGCGCCGGCGGGTATCCGATGTCCCGTCAACGCCGCCAGAGTGGCGAACAGGTCGGTCGTGTTGACCAACGCGCTGCTGCGCGCACCTGCAGGTATGCCGGGACCGGCGAAGATCAACGGTACCCGCAGTCCGCCCTCGTATAGCGTGAACTTGGCGCCATCGGCCCGGAACGGCGCACCGATGGCCTCGCGCGTGGTGCCGTTGTCGCCCAGGAAGACGACGATCGTGTTGTCGCGCTGTTCCGGGTCCATCCCGGCAAGAAGGCGTCCGACGCGGCGATCCAGTTCCGTGATCATGCCGTCGACCAACCGCGCCGGATCGGATGTCCTTTCGGGCTGAGCCGCATCTGGCGCGGCATGCATCGGAAAGTGCGCGAGGTTGAAGGCCAGCCACAGAAACCACGGCCGCTGCCCATCCTGTCGGCCCAGCCATGCCAGAGCGTCGTCGACCTTGCGGTCGGGCGTGTAACCGGTGCGCTGTTCGAGCCGTCCATCGACATTCTCGATCCAGGAGAAGTAGCTTTCGGGCTCGTTCTTCATCAGCACCGAAAAGTGCTGGAAGCCCGTCAGACGGGGATGCTCCAGCCATCCGTTATGCAAGTCGGCGAGATGCCACTTGCCGATTGCGGCCGTGGCGTGGGTAGGGCCGAGAATTGCCGGCAGCGCGACCGACCCCGCTGGCAGGCCGCGGCGGTCGTTCGCCCTTGGCGCGGCAAAATTGCGGTAAGGCGTTACGCTCCGGCGCACGCTCGCCAGATCCTCGTGCAACTCCCGCGGGGCGCTGACGGGGACAGGCGGTTCGGTCGGGTAGGGTCCGTCGTTCCCTTCGCCTCCGACGCCGCTGCCTACCCCGGTGCGGAAGCCGTACCGCCCCGACAGGATCGTTGCCCGCGTTGGCGAACAAAGGGGCTGTGACCAGACGTGATCGAAGATCATCCCCTTCCGGGCGAGCGCGTCAATGTTGGGAGTTGGGGGCGGATTCGTGCCAATGTCGAAAGTGGAAATTTTCTCCACCCCGACATCGTCGGCAATCAACACGAGAATGTTGGGTGGGCGATCGGGACTTGGCGAGGAGACAGTCTCGGGTTCCCGAGTGACGCACCCGCCGACCAGGCAAGCGGCAAGAAGCCAGGTCGACATGCGGACCGTTTTCCAGGAGCATTGCAGACCTGTCATCAGTATTTGACCAGAAGATCGTCGGGACGCGCGATAGAGAATACCTCTGCCACCGAGGCGTAGTCGAGGTAACCCATCCGGGCGAGCGGTCGAAGCTTACCGACGTCTACCAGGCCGTCAGTCATAACGGACTCGGCAATATGCACGCCGACGACCTCGCCGATGACCATGACATTGGAGCTGTTCGCCAAGGTTGTCGGTAACTCGACATGTTTGACGACGCGGCATTCCAGGCTGATCGGCGATTCGCCGACCCGCGGAGGAGCAACCATCCGCGATGGTGCCTTCGTCAGCCCTGCAAAGTCGAATTCATCGCAATCCCGACTTACGTGCGCAGAGCTTTGCACAACCTGTTCCCGAAGTTCGAACGTCGCGACCGAATGGACGAATTCGCCGGTTGCGATCGCGTTGCGGGCGCTGTCCTTCACCGAACCCTCGGCATGCGGCCCGTTGTTGCAGAACGCCACCATGGGCGGGAGCATGCCGACAATGTTGAAGTGGCTAAACGGAGCCAGGTTGGCGACACCATCGGTCGAGAGCGTCGAAATCCAGCCGATCGGGCGCGGTACGATGCAGGCCTGGAGCGGATTGTGCGGCAGGCCGTGGCCATTCCTCGGCTTGTAGAACATCTCACCCGGCCTCGCCCGTCTGGCCCCGAGTCGCCCCGACCTTCAGCGCTGCCATCGCACCCACCAGCAGCGGGAGCGCGAACAGGAAGTAATAAGTTCCGCGGTCCCACTCGAGCCCGATCAGCAGCCCGGCGAGCGAGGGGCCGACGATGGACCCCATCCGCCCGATGCCGATCGCCCAGCCCACCCCGGTCGTGCGCACTTCGGTGGGATAGACCCGGGTGGCGAGCGCGTAGAGCCCGATCAGCGAACCGAAGCTGAAGAACCCCATCGCAAAGGTCAGCGCGAACAGGATGGTCAGCGAAACGTCCGCCGACACCAGCGCGAAGCCGATCATGAACAGGGCAGCGACCACGAAATACAGCGCGATCAGCCGCTCAAGCCGGAACTGCTTCGCCAGGAAGCCTAGCAGGAGCATCCCGCACCCGCCGCCCGCATTGAGGATGACCCCGCCGACGATCGCCTTTTGCTCCGATAGGCCGGACAACACCAGGATCTGCGGGGTCCAGCCGATCAGGAAGTAGACGACCAGCAGGCTGGTGAAGAACGCCGCCCACAGGTAAAACGTTCGGCGCGCGAGATCGCCCGAGACGATGGTACGTACCCCCGCCCTGGCCGTGCCGGGAGCATGCTGGCGCGGCAGCGCGGTCAGAGGTGCGCGGCCCATCCGCGTCAGCTGTCGGTTCACCTTGTCGAGCGCGCCAGGCGGTTGCCGGTCGAGCAGGAAGTCGAGCGATTCGGGCAGGCGCAGGAACACCAGCAAAATCAGCAGCGCGGTTCCCGCGCCGCCAGCCAGGTAGACCGGCCGCCAGTCACCGGTGACCGACAGGATCCACGCAGCCAGCAGTCCGCCCACCGTTGCGCCGACCGGATACCCCAAGTGCAGGAAAGTGACTGCCAGGTCGCGACGCTGGTCGGTCGAATACTCCGCCACCATCGTCGTCAGGCTGGCGAAGAGAATGCCGATCCCAAGTCCGGTCACCACCCTGAGCGCCACCAGCCACCCGAGTGACGCTGCTCCCGAACTAAGCAGCATGCCGGCAGTGATGATCGCCAGCCCGAGCAGGACCGTGGGCCTCCGCCCGACGCGGTCAGCCATCGGCGCGAGAAACAGCGAGCCCGCGGTCATCCCGAACAGGCTGGCGCTGATGAACAGACCGAGCCGTTCGGGCGCGACCTGCCATTCGGCCCCGATCGCAGGCGCCGTGTAAGAAGCCACCACCACGTCGAACCCATCGAACATGTTGATCAGCTGGCACAGGAGGATAGCGCCGATCTGGTACCAGCTCATTTTCCCTTCGGCGAGCAGGCGCGGACGGTCGCCTTGGAGCGCCTGTTCCGTTTCCGGCGCCCGGCTTTCATCGATCGTCTTCATGATCCCCCCACTTCGATGATTCCGATACCGTTGCTTATCCGCATGTCGGTGCCCAGTTCGGCCGAAGCCTTCCGCACGTGTTCGAGAATCCGGCTTGCGACTTCTCCGGTCGCGTAGTGCGGAATGCCGATATCGTGGAACGGCCCATCGAAGCGCATGTCGACCGGGTGGATCCGGATTTCGACCAGCTTGCCTGCACGATAGCGCGACACGGCGACGATGCTTTCGAAGTAGTCGCGCCCGTGGTTGGTCGGGTACGTCCCTCCCGACACCTCAGCCTTGGTCACGGTGTCGCGCTGACCGTCTTCGTAGCCGGGCAATCGCGATGTGTTTGCCCACAGCGCATCCTCCCATGTTTGCGGCAAGAACGGCTGGCGAATGAAGTTGCCGAGCTGGTAGAAGATCGGACGGCCTCGGTAGATCTCGATCCCTCTAAGTTCGCCCTCGCCGTGCGAATAGAAGGCGTCGGCGCCGTTATCGATTGCGGCCCGCGCCAACGTGACAAGAAAGTCGGGCGGGCGAACCGATTCCTGACCAGCATCCTTGGCATCTGGCGGCACATCCCATTGGTGCGCGTGGATCGTCGCAACCACAAAGTCGGAATTGAACTTTGCGTCACGCACTTCGCGCGTGAACCGATCGAGTTCCCCTGCCTTGATCGCGTAAGAGAACTTCGGCTGCTCGCCGACGACATAGCTGTTGTTGTAAAGTGTGAGACGGCCCCCGGTCTCGCGAAACGTCGCATTCTTTCCGCTGCGGATCGCAAAAACATCGGGAAACATCCACGGCGAAGCGTCGTATGCGCGCACGAGAGCGTCATAGGATTCGCGTGTGATGGTGACAGTGCGGTCGACATGCATCGCGTTTGCTCCGGGCGAACCACCCGAGACATCGCCAGCCGGACGCGCGTCAAGCCACGAATTCGTGGTGATGCCCACAATGGCAATGCGTCCCTTCGGCGTTTCGAGATAGCCTGCTCGGCTCGCCAGGGCCTGATTGTCGCCCGCCCCTGCACCGACGATACCGACGCGGTCGAGCTCTGCTGTGGTGGTGTGCATGCTCTCCACGCCAAAAGTGGTCGTGTGGTTGTTTGCGCGGTTGACCAGGTCGATCCCGATTTCCTTGAGATCATCGGCAATGAACGGCGCCGCAAGCGCCATGAAGTAGTGCGGGCGATCCTGCCGCCCTCCCGCCTCGACCGGGTCCATGATCGACATTTCGAGATTGCCGAACCCAACGTCGGCGGTCCGGATTACGTCGTAGATGCGCTGTACCGCCGGGTCCGCCAGCTTGGCGGTCGGCCGCGCGGCAACCATGTCGCCCACCGCGGCGATCGTGAAATCGCCGCGGATGGTGAGTTGCAAATCGCGCTGCGGGTCGACGATCACGCGATCATAACGCCCGTCGGCGTTATGCAGCTTGGCCGCCTCCCGCGCGGCGGGGGTCGCGAGCGGATCGAACGGATCCGTGCCGCCCGGGGCCGCCCCGGCAGGGTGATCCACCAGGTGGCCAGGCGCGCCGACCAGAAGTACCGCGAGAAATATCCGGCCAGCGGCCCCGATCGAGATGTTCGGCGTCATGCGTTCGACCCCCTTTGCAAAGCCTCCTGGCATTGCGCAGCTCAGAAGTCGTAGCGCAGGGTCGCGTACATTTCACGCGGTGCGCCCACGTTGCACGATGCCCCGACGCTCAACGCAATGTAAGTGATGTTCGAGCAGTACTTTTTGTTGAGCAGGTTTCGGGCGCCGAGTGTGACCCCGAATCCCTTGTCCTCGGGCCGGAACGAGAGGCTGGCGTTGACGATCCCTATGGCCGGCGTGATGATCTGCGAGCCGTCTTTGGGATCGTTCTTGCCGCGGTAGTTATAGCCGAGCCGCGCAAGAATCTCGCCGCCCAGTCCGTCGATGAATCGCGAATAAGTGACCCCAGCGTTGGCGGTCACGTTCGGCGTCAACAGCGGGTTGCTGTTGATGTCGATTGTATAAGCTTCGGACAGGACGTTCCCGGGGTCGCAGGTCCCGTCGCCGCGGGCGATGCAATCGAACTTGGCGTCGAGCAGGCCAAGCGCACCGTCAAGCCGCAGGTTGGGCGACACACGCAGAATTCCCTCGACCTCGAACCCCTTGATCGTCGCGTCGCCGGTGTTGATGGTCGAACTGCCGACCAGCCCGATCTGGTTCTGGGGGGTGCCCGGCCCCTGCCGGTCGGTGAACTTGTTCAGGAACGCCGATGCGGCAAGGTAGAGCTTTCGATCGAGGAAATTGCCCTTGATGCCGACTTCGAAGTTCTTGACGTATTCGGTATCGAAGCCGGGGAGACCACCCTGCTGCTGCGCCGCGGCAAGCACCGTGGCTGCCGGGGCGAGGTAGCGCGCAGCGAATCCGCCCTCGCGGAACCCTTCGGAGAACGTCCCGTAGACGATTGCGTCGTTCGCAATGTCATAGGACAGCGAGACCAGCGGTGACCACACGCTGACCTTGTATTCGGGCGTCGCGCAGTTGTAGGTCGCGCTCGTCGGGTCGGGGTCGCACGGCCGCAACGCGGTGATCGGTGACGGTGGAATGTAGTCGTATTGCTTCTTCGAATCGGTGTAGCGCAGCCCGGCGGTCAGGTGGAGCCGGTCGGTCACGTCGAGCGTGAACTGGCCGAACCCGGCCACCGAAGTGTTATCGATGTAACGGTCGTCGTAGGTGAACAGACGTCCGTTGACGACTCCGGGCGAGAAGACCGCGACGGGCTGCGTGGGCGGAAGGAATGTCACTGCGCGCAGCTGGTTGACTTTCTGGCGCCCCTTTTCTTTGAAGTAATAGGCGCCCAGCGTCACGTTCAGCCGGTCGTCGAAGAACGCGTTGTTGTACTGCAGTTCGTAGGAATCTTGCTGCTGGGTGAAGATTTCGTTCTGGTTGACGAAGACGACGAACGGTACCGGCGTACTCGAATTGAAGAACCTGCTGTCGACCTCGCGGTGCGCTGCGATGAACTTGAATCCACCGATCGCGGTGTTCAGTTCGGCAACCCCAGAAACGCCCCAGACTTCGGTGTAGTTGTCGGGGATCACGTAGTTGCCGCTGCCATTGATCCACGTCCGGTAGGTATCGTAGAAGCCACCCACCGTGCCGTCGTCGATATAGCGCTGCGATATGCACCCCGCGATGGCCGGGTTTGCCGCCGCACCAGAAGAGATCGCGAGGAGCGTCGCGTCCAGCCTTGCGACCCCGGCCCCGGCCAGTCCATAGCAATTGAGGTTCGCCTGTACGCTCCCAAAAGTGCTGGTGCGGGTCAGCGCAGTGTCGAGCGGCGCCCGCAGATCGCCGAGCTGGCCGGACAGGCCCACTGTCGGTGTCGGCGATTCCTTCGACTTGCTCCAATCGCCAGAAATACTGACTTTCAGCCTGTCGAAAGGTTCAAACTGCAGTTTACCCATGATGCCGGTGATATCTTCGCTGCCGAGCCGGAAGCCCTCGTAAATCGACGTTGCAGCGTTGTCGGGATGCGAATGGACTGTGACATAGCCGTCCTGCTCGTTGTGGAAGGCCGATAGTCGCAATCCGGCCGAGCTGGAGAAAGGAATATTGACCGATCCCTTGAGTGTCAGGCGATCGTCTTCCCCCAAAGTCGCTTCGATGCTTCCGCCGAAATCGGGATCGACGTCTTTGGTATAGAAGCTGATCGCGCCGCCCTCGGTGTTCCGTCCAAAGAGCGTTCCCTGCGGCCCGCGAAGGACTTCGATCCGCTTGAAGTCCGAGAGCTCGAGCAGGCTGCCGATCGATCGGGCAATGTAGACTCCGTCCACGTAGACGCCCACGGCTGGATCCGCCGTCACGACGAAATCCGCTTGGCCGAGGCCGCGGATAAAGATGCTCGGTGCAGAACTCGAACCCGAGACCTCGCTGCTCACCTGAATGTCGACGTTCGGGGCCGCGCCCGACAAGTCGGTGATGTCCTGCGCCCCTCGAACTTCGGTGAACTCGTCGCCGTCGAAGGCCGAGACGGAAATCGGCACATCGGTCAGTTGCTCTTCGCGGCGCCGGGCGGACACGATGATTTCGCCATCGGAGGCGAAGCGCCCCTGCCCGTCGGCGGCCGCGGCCTCTTCGCTTGGCGGGGAGGCAGTCCCGGTGTCCTGCGCCTGCGCGGGCACTGCCAACAGCGCGGTTGCAACGGCAACGGTGGCGGCGGTCGATGCGAGGAACGTTCTGCTCATCGTCTTGCTCTCCCCATGGCTGGTGCGAGTCAGCGTGCTCGCTCGAATTGCGGCGTGATTAGATAGTGTCACTGTCTTAGTCAAGTGACTAATTCAAGGCAAGGCGCATCCTTCAGCGTCGGAGGCGCACACCGAAGGAAAAGAACCGTCCGCGCACGTCATCGCCCACAGCATAGCCATCGCGCAGCCCTGCGCGGATGCCATTGCCGATCAGTGCACCATTTGGCGGCTGCGCATTGAACAGGTTCTGGATATTCGCAAAAACCTCGGACCGGCCTTGGCCCGCGTCGATCCGCCACGCGAGATTGAGCGCTGTAGTGCCGAAAGACGCAAGCCGGTTGCTCCCGGGGGCGAAGACCCCTTCGTTGGAGATCTTCATCGCGTTACGCCACTTCTGCATGATGTCGATCCGAAGTTTCTCGCCGGGTTCGAAGCTCAGGAACCCGGTCAATCGCACGGTCGGCGTGGCCTGGAACGACAGCGGACCAAACGCGGCTCCGGCCTGATCGCGATCGGCTACGTTGGGCTGACGAAAATAGAGGTGGGGCTGATAGGCCGCAAGCAGGCGAAGACTGGCCGGAATGCCGAACGGCCTGCCGCGCACTGCCATTTCAAGATCGACCCCCCAAGTCTTGATCTCCGAAATATTTTTAAGATAGTTGTATACGGTGGTCCACGCATTCGCTGGCGACGGATCGGTGAAGCTGCCTAGGCGCTCTTGCAACGCGCAATAGGGAGAGCTGCCGCCACTTTGGTAACAGGCCTGCTGGAACTGGGTCGAAGCGCTGTTCACCGAGAAGATCGCGTCGCTGATGGTCAGTTCGTAGGCGTCCACGGCAAGGCTAAAGCCGGGACTGGCCTGCCAGACAATGCCACCAGTCAGCGTCCGGCCGATTTCGGCCTTGAGTGCGGGGTTGCCACCACTCACCGAAGGAATGGTCGGGCTGGCACCGGTCAGCAGGTCGGTGCTGACGATGTTGAACGTGTTCCGCTCACCATAGAGTTCATACGGGGTAGGAGCGCGGATATCGCGCGAGATCGTTCCGCGCATCCGCAGCCGGTCGTTAAGCGCCCAGTCGAGTCCGCCCTTCCACGTCACATAGCCCCCGCTGACATCGTAATGCGTAAAGCGGACGGCGCCGTTAAGGTTAAATTCGCGCGCGATCGCAGATTCGCGCAGGATCGGCACGGTCACCTCGGCCGCGGCTTCCCACACTGTCTGCGCGATCCTGGGCTGCGACGGGAGCGTCAGGAAATAGCGCGACTGCGTCGCGCTGCAGTTCAGGCTTATCGCTGTGCAATCGATCAGCATGTCCGCGGTCGAGTCGGATTCGGAACGGAACGCAAGCTTGCGCCATTCACCCGACAGCGCCGCCTGGACCGGCCCGGCCCAAGTGCTGAACGGGCTGCCCGCCAGGCTCCCCGAAACACTGTCCATCCGGGTGGTGGCGCGGTAGCGCGTCGTGGCGAAGACATAGTCCAATGCGCTCGCGCTTTCCGAAGCAGGGCCGAACGGATTGTATGCGACGCAGTTTCCGTACCGTGCGGGATCGGTGATCGCGGCCTGGCAGACGATCTGGTCGGTCGTACCGGGTTTGATCACCGCATCGAGCGCCGCGGCGAGCCGCTGCTGGTCGACGTTGTTGTTGACGGTGGATTCGAGCACCGAACGGCCATGCACGTAGTCGAGCTGCCAGCGCGCCGCTCCCAGCGTGCCTTTCAGGCCCGCAGTGAGCATCAGCTGGTCGGAATCGGCCAGCGTAAGCTGGCGGCGATCTTCGCCTTCGCTGACGGTCTTGCGCAGCCGGAAGGTCGCGCCGCCCGGGGCGAGCAGCGCCTTCTGCGCGCTCGACAGGAAGGGATTGTTCGAACGCAGGATCACGTTGTCGAGCCGCAGGTATTCCGCGAACACCGCATTGGTCTTGAAGGTGTTGGACGCCTGGAGATACGCGTCGATGCTATCGGTCAGCGCATAGTCGAACCGACCGAAGACCTGATGGGATTCAAGCGCGTGAAGCAGCGAGGAATCGTAGGTTCCTCCTTCGCCGCCCACCTCCAGCGCCGTCGTCCCGGTCGGCGTGCCGGCAATGAACGGGGTCAGGCTGCCGTCAGGCCGGAAAACGCGCCCAGTGGCCGGACCGGTGGTCACGATCCCGCCCGCCGGATATCCTTTCTGCCTTAGGTTCCGCTGGAGCACCGACGAATTGGCATCCGTCGCGCTGCCGGTCACTCCGACGAGGTAGAGATACGGCCTCTCGGTGCGACGGGCGATGCCGTCATCATCGTGGTACTGATAACTGGCGAGCAGGTGGCCGCGTTCGCCCACGTTGATCCCGATCGCCCCGCCCGCGTCGACGCGGCCCGCGTCGCCGAACTGAGAGATGCCGGCGCTCGCTTCGAACTTTAGGCCGTTGAATTTGCGATCGACGATGTAGTTGACGACCCCCGAAACCGCATCCTAACCGTAGACCGCCGACACCCCCCCGGTGACGATGTCCACCCTCGAGATCAACATCTGCGGGATGACATCGACGTCGACCGTGCCGCTGAACAACGTCGGCGGCAGGCGTAGCCCGTCCATCAGCACCAGCGTCCGCGTCACGCCGACGTTGCGCAGGTTCAACTGATTGGCCGCGCTGTTCCCGGCGGACACGCTGCCGGACGTACCCGGATTGCTCCCGGACCCGCGCGATCCGACGAAAACCGGCAGCACGCTCAGCGCCTCGGCGAGGTTGGCCCCCGGCTGGGTGGCAAGCAGGTCCTCGGTGCGCGCGACGGTGACGGGTGACGGACTTTCGTTTCCGTTTGCGATCGTGCGCGATCCGGTCACTGTGATGCCGGCGTCGGGTGCGGCGCTCGCGGTATCGGGTGGGTCGCCCATGGCGGTCGTCTCTTCTTCGCCGGCTGCGGGCAAACGCTGGCTGGTGCTTTCCAGGTTCAGTGCGAGCCGGGCATAGGACATGGTTGAAAGCGTTTGAGTATGGGCAGCTGCGGGAACGCTCGCGGCAGCAAGGACCACTGTCGAGACGCCCGAAAGTACCAGGCCGATCATCAAACTCTCCCTCCATCTTACGACGTTGGGACCCGCTCTAGAGAGAGCGACTAAGTGCGTTGCGTGTCTTAGTCAAGTGTATAATTTCCGGGACACGGATATGGGTTCGGCAGCGTTTACGCAGCGGCTCGTGCGGACGACCGTCGATCGTCCGTCAGAAGTTCAAAAGAGCTTTCAGCTAGATGCTCGGCAGCGCGAGGGCGATCAGTCTGCACTGATACGAAACTCTGGTCGACATGGAGGAAGTGTGCAGGAGCTAGAGAGAGTTCGTGCGGTCAGGTCGAGACGTTTCGATAATCGCGAAGGAATCCCTCAGTTCTCCATCATCGCGACCAGAAACGACCGCATGTGAGCCATCGCCTCTTCGGGATCGTCGAGCACGATCGCGCCGCCCGAGATGCGTTCGATACGGTTGGGATGCTGCGTGAAGTTCAGAAAGAGTCCTGTCAGTGCCGTGTATCGCCAGTAGAGCGTCTCTCTGTCCGAGCCGGGCAGTGCCAGTGAAAATGCATCTATGAATCTGGCGTGAAGGTCTTCAAACGCGCGGTGAGCGATCGACTGTATGCGGGAATCATGGTTCTGGGCGACGTGCCCAATTATCCTGGTGTAGCGAAGCTCGACTGCCCGCTTGCTCATGGCGGCCCGCAGACCGGGCAGCATCCAAGCCTCGACAATCTGAGCAACTGTCGGCCGGTCGCCAACCATTGCGCGTTTGAGCGCGGAGAAGCGAAGATCATTAAACCATTCGAGCCTCCGCTCCACCAACGCCTCGATAAGACCTTCGCGATTGCCGAAATGGTACATCGGCAATGCGTGGTTGACCCTGGCATGACGCGCGATTTCGCGAAGCGATACGTTGAGCCCAAATTCGGCCATCAGTTCTTCGGCTGAATCGAGCAGCGCACTTTTGGACGATCCTGCAACGTCGCCAGTGAGATCTCCCTTCGCGCCGAGGGCCGCCTTTCGCCAGCGATAGAAAGTGGGGCGAGAAACTCCCGCTCGATGACATGCTGCCTCGACGGTGGAACCGGCCCCGATTGCCTCCTCGATCAGCTTGAAGGTGCGTTCATCCATAGCCTCAGGCGCTAGAGATGGCGGGCGAAACTGTCGAGTCGCACCCAAGATCGCGCTTCATTCCGCGGGCTGGTGTGGTCTGAGCCCCTGGATTTCCTCCAATGATAAGTAGGGTCCGGCCTTCGACTAGGTGACGGTCGGATGAAGCGGAGCAGGTTCAGCGAGGGGCAGATCATCGCTGTGTTGAAAAACCAAGAGGCTGGGATGTCGACAGCGGATGTGTGCCACCGTCACGGGATCAGTTCGGCAATTTTGTAAAAACAGAGGTCGAAATAAGGGGGGCTGGAGGCGTCTAATGCCCGCCGGTTACTGTAGCCGGAGCAAGAGGACGATTGGCTCAAACGGCCGCTGGCGCATTCGATGCTCGACAACGCCATGCTCCAGGAGACCAGCGCAAGACAATCTAGCGCCTGGTGCTAGGCGGCAGGCGATGGCTCATCTCCAGGACGTCATCGAGGTGAACCAGCGCCGGGCCTGCGCGGTGCTGGGCGCTGACCGGACCATGGTGCGCCATATCAGTCGTCGGCCCGACAATGTGAAGGCGCGCGAGCGCATCAGGGGACTGGCCAGTCAGGGGCGGCGGTTCGGCTATCGGCGGTTGCACTGGCTGCTGAGCCGGGAAAGATGGACCATGAACCACAAGAAGTTCCGGCTGCTCTCTCGCGAGGAGCGGTTACAGGTGCGCCGCCGTGGTGGTCGCAAGCGGGCCTAGGGCACTCGAGCACCGATGACTGCCCCGCATGGCCCGAACCAGCGCTGGAGCGTCGACTTCATATCGGATAACTTCGCCCGCGGACGAAGGTTCAGGATCTTCGCCACTGGTTCTTGCAAGGGCGAATGGCTACGCGACACTTACGGCGCAGGAGTCAGCGACGCGCTAGCGTGCCACCCGCAGCGGCGCTTCGAGTTCATCCATCGCACGCACCAGCCGGTGCCGCGCACGATCACTGCGAAGGCGATTAGGGCGGCGGCGGCCTGATTATCGAAGCGGGGCGCGATTTCTCGCAGCCTTTCGCACTGTATTTCACGGACGCGCTGGCGCTTAAACTCGCCGCATAGTGCTTGGGGTTGCATTGACACCACACTGCCCGCGTTGTCGCCCAAACTGCGCAGCTGGCTCGTCGCGCACAATGGCGATGTCTAAAGCTTCGAATTTGGCAATGGCACCTTCGTTTGCGCCGTGCTGTTCGCTGCCAGTGCCACATATGGCGGCCAAATTACTGCTCGGTCCAGATGGTTCGACCCTCGGGCCGCTACGGCATCACTCCGCCCGCGCTCGCCCGCGGCGTCGACAAGCGGCAGGACCTGTTACAAGGCATTTGGGGCCAGTTCGCCCATTATCCCGAACCTCCCGATGCGTGTGCTGAGGGGCGGTGCAGCCGGACGGCACCCGTTGCTCGACGGCGCGCGGCTGAGGCGCGTATTGAACGATGCCACTATAGTTTTTCTGTTGATTGCGCGCATGTTTCGGCGATCGCTCGATATTCACTGGCTGACCGAAGCCTGCTAGGGGACGCGCGCCGCGGTGCGCGCCGATGGCGCGCGGCAGCGTACAGAGATTAGGTACTTTTGATCTTGCCGAGGCGCAGCCCGAGCCGGACAGCCGAAATGCGCCGATGCGTGCATTGGCGCCAACGTGGGTCGAGGACCGAACGCACCACCTCGCCTCGCCGCTCGCCATGACGCACGACCTGCGTGCCCGCACACCGTAGTAGACTGACGCCGACCATGAAATCGTTTGCGACAGCGCCGCCATCGCGTCGCTGGCGCTATAAAGCCCGGAAAATCGAGGTGGATGCGCGACGGGCATGCTGCCCGGAGATGCAGCAGCCGCGTGGGATGACTACGTCACGCTCTATGCCACGTGTCGCGTGCAGCTACTGGTGTGGAACAGTGACGGGCCTGTCGATTTGCGCGCTTCTTCGGGGGACGCCGCGCGCGACACCGTGATGGCGGGCTACCGGCCTCGGCCTGCGCGCCAGAAAACTCTTGATGCCGATCGCGCAGCGTGGATAGATGGGGCGCCCCGATCGGCGGATGGTGGAGCGCAGCGAAATGGCACGATCGCATGACCGCACGGGCAGCCCCGCGCATCTGCCGTACCGTCCGGTTTCGCTGCGCGACAACGCAACCGAGCTGCGCTCGCTGTTTGCGCCGAACGCGATCGGCAGTGCGATTGACCGGATCGTGCTCGACGATACCGACGGCGAAGGATTCCTCGAATTCATCGAGCTGGGTCCCGATTTTACCCTTATCGTCAGCAGGTGCCGGTGGGAGGCCGAGCGGATGCTCGCCTATCGCGGCGAAGGCTGGGTGCGGATGAACTTCTGTCTCGATGCCGCGGCAGTATTCGATTTCGGCGACAACGGCGCATTCGCGCTCAACGGTGCCGAGTGCCGGATCTTCCACCAGCCGCGCGGGCTCGATTGCCAACATTTCATCACGCGGCACAGCCAATCGATCTGCGTGACGCTGTCGGTCAAGCGTGGTTACCTGGCGCGCGAACTCAAGCTCGACGCCACCGACCTCAGCGAAGGCTTCGCCGGTTTTGTGGCTGGCGAACACGACTCGTTCTTCTTCGAACGCTTCGCACTCACCCCTGAGATGGCGCGCACGGTACGTGATATGGTGCAATGCCCCTACGCGCACCAGCTGCGCTTTCTCTACCAGACCAGCAAGGCGCACGAGCTGCTGTGCCAGGCGTGGGACACGGCGCAGCGGCACGACACGGTCGACGTGCTGCCGTTCCGCTTCACCGACGAGCACCGCCGCCGCGTGGTGGAGGTGCACGACATCCTCGACCAGACGCTCGATCCGGCGCCCTCGGCGGTGCATCTCGCGCGGCGGGTCGGGCTCAACCGCAATCAGCTCGCCTACGGCTTTCGCAAGCTCTACCGCACGTCGGTCTACGAATATCACCTCACGCGCCGGCTCGACGCGGCGTGGGACCTGCTGGTGACGGGCGAGATGACGATCGCCGAAGTGGCCTATCACGTCGGTTACCAGCACCAGGCGAGCTTCACCTGCGCTTTCCGCGCGCGCTTCGGCATGGCACCGAAGGAAGTGCGCCGCGGGATGCGGCAGACGGTGGCCGAGGCGGCCGAACCCGCCAGAAGGTGACAATCGGCACAAACTGCGTGCGCCTATCCTAAGACCTGCTCCGTAGCGCCCCCTATCGCTGAGCGCCGTCCCATTGAAGGGACGGTCATTGGGGGATCGAACAGGTGCGGACGAACATTGCACGGCGCGCGCGCGGCGCGGCATTCGTGGCAGAGCTTTCGCTGGCGGCGCTCGTCGCAGTCTCGCCCGGGCTGTGCGCCCCCGCCCTGGCGCAGGACGCGGCCGCCGAACCGGACGCAGCGACGTCGACCGACATCATCGTCACGGCGCGGCGGCGCGACGAGCGGCTGATAGACGTGCCCGTCTCAGTCGCAGCAGTGACCGGCGAGACGCTCGAGAAGATCGGCGCGGACAACGTGGTGAACCTGCTTGGCAGCGTTCCGGGCCTGTACTTCTCCTCGTCGGTGGTCACGCCCACGCGCGACACGACCTACCTCGTCATCCGTGGCGTCGGCGCGAACTCGGGCGGCGAACCGTCTGCCGCGACCTTCGTCGACGGGGTCTACGCCCCCAGCCTGGGGTTCGACACCGGGTTCGTCGATCTTGAGCGGATCGAGCTGCTGCGCGGCCCCCAGGGCGCGCTGTTCGGGCGCAACACCGAGGCCGGCGCGCTCAACATCGTCACCCGCCGCCCCGGCTCGCAGCTGCGCGCCAAGGCCGCGATCGAGGCCGATACCTTCGAGACGATCAAGGTCCTGGCTGCGGTATCGGGGCCGGTTGGCGGCGAATGGTCAGCGGGTCTCAGCGGCGAAGGGATGTCAACCGGCGGGTTCCTGACCAACCGGACGATCGGCGCGGCACCGGGCGCGGCGCTGGGCGGCAAGACCTTCGGGGTCGCCGCCGACAACTACACCAAGACGGCGCTGCGCGGCGGGCTGCGCTACAAGGACGCGGCGACCGAGCTCTATCTCACCACCGACTGGTCGCGCAGCAAGGGCAATGCCGGCTATCCGGGCGTGCCGCGCGACTGCGGCTGCTACGACACCTTCAACGAATTCCAGCTCGACAACGTGGGTGAAGGCTGGGGTGCGGCGCTCAACATCGATCATGACCTCGGCGGCGCGCGGCTGTCGTCGATCACCGGCTGGCGCGAACTGCGCAATCGCGGCCCGTTCGATTTCGACGGCGGGCCGGACTTTACCGGAAACTTTTACGACCTACGCACGCGGCAAAAGATCTACTCGCAGGAGTTCAAGCTAGCCTCGACCGGCTCCGGGCCGCTCGGCTGGACCACCGGGGTCTACCTGTTCGGCGAGAAGAATCGCCAGGACCGCGATTTCTACCTGCCCGATCTCGACACCTTTTTCGCCGGGATCGATGTGCGTTCGCAGATCATCGACAACGATCGCAAGGGCTTCGCCATCTACGGCCAGGGCATCTACGACCTGACAGACCGGCTCGAGCTCGCGCTCGGGCTGCGCTACTCGCGCGAGACGGTCGACAACCGCGCCGATGTCGATTTCACCATCCCGCTGATCGGTTTCAGCCCCAAGTTCCTCGACACGCCGTCGTCGACCTTCGACGGGGTCAGCAAGTCCGCGTCGCTGTCGTACAAGCTGACCGACAACCTGCTCGCCTATGCGAGCTACGCCGAAGGGTTCAAGGCGGGCGGCTACCAAAAGACCACCGCGACGCTCGAATCGAACCTGCCGTTCGACAGCGAGCGCAGCGCGAACTACGAGATCGGGCTCAAGGGCAACCTGATCGAACAGCTGCTGATGGTCGAGCTGTCGGCCTACCGCGTCAACCTGACACAGCAGCAGCTGCAGACCGTGATTCTTGTCAACGGCACGATCCCGGTCTCTGCGATCGACAATGCGGGCAAGAGCCACACCCAGGGTTTCGAGGCACGCGCGGTGCTGCGCCCGAGTGAACGCTTCACGCTCGACGCCAACGTTGGCCACGTCCAGACGCGCTACGATCGCTACGTGAACGAGGACGGGATCGATCGCGCGGGCGATGCCTTCCCCTTCGTTCCCGCGTGGACCTACAGCGTGGCGGCGGATTACAACGCCCCGCTCAGCAGCTCGCTGAACCTTGTTGCGCGCGCCGAATACCGGCACATCGGCGCCTATTACACGGGCACCGGCACCTCGGTCGATCCGTTCTTCGACATTCCCGCCAACGACCGCGTGAACATCAGCGCCGGGATCGAGAACGATCGCTGGTCGGCACGGGTGTTCGTGGACAACGTGCTCGACAGCTACGACGTGTCCTACGTCTGGAACGCCTATTTCTTCGCTGGCAACGCGCGCAATTTTGATCAGGTGCTGCCCCCGCGGCGTGCGGGCGTGCGGATCAGCGTCAACTACTGATGGCGGGGCAGCATTTCGTCCTCGTCCACGGTTCGTGGCACGACGGCGGCGCATGGGACGCGGTGAGCGACGCGCTGCGCGCCGCGGGCCATGCCGCCAACGCGCCGACGCTGCCCGGACACGGCCCGGCGGCAGACCGCGACGTGGGCTTTGCAGACTATGTCGCGGCGGTGGTCGCGGCGGTGCGCAGGTGCGGCGCGGCACGCGTGGTGCTCGTCGGACACAGCCTGGGCGGCGCGGTCGTCGCCGCAGCGGCCGAACAGGTGGCGGACGCGCTCGAACGGCTGGTGTTCGTCGCACCGATCGTTCCCGCCGATGGCGAGCGGCTGATCGACGTGATCCCGCCCGAGAGCGCGAAGATCTTCGCGGCGATGGCGGCCGCATCGCCCGACAACAGCCTCGAGATGCCGTGGCCGGTGTGGCGCGAGCGGTTCGTCGGCGAGGCTGACCTGACGCTGGCCGAAGAGACATTCGCGCGCCTCTGCCCTGAACCGTTCCGTCCGGTGAGCGAGCCGGTGGCCATGCCCGGGTTCGCCGCGCTCGAGGTTCCGCGCAGTTATGTCGATTGCCGCACCGACGTCGCCTTTCCGCCGGGCGAATGGCACTTCTTCCCGCGCTTCTTCGACCGGCTCGGACTGTGCCGCCTGATCGCGGTCGAAGCGGGCCACGAGGCCATGTTCACGGCGCCCGCCGCGCTGGCGCGCGCGCTGATCGACGCCGCGCGGGCCTAGGCGGCGATGGAACCACACGCCTATGCGGCGCACGACGCGACCGCGCTCGCGGCGCTGGTGGCGGCGGGCGAAACCACTCCGCGCGCGCTCGCCGATGCGGCGATCGCACGGATCGCCGCGCTCAACCTGCGGATCAACGCGGTGGTCGAAACGCTCTACGAGACGATTGACGACCAGATCGCCGCGCTCGACCCGGCGGCGCCCTTCGCGGGGGTGCCGTATCTGGTCAAGGACCTACACACGCTCGTGCGCGGGAGCCGGCTGACGCAAGGATCGACGTTCCTCGCCGACCACGTCTCGGCTGCCGACAGCGACCTCGTGGCGCGGCTGCGGCGCGCCGGGTTCGTCATCATCGGGCGCACCAACACCCCCGAGTTCGGCCTGAACGCGGCGACCGAACCGCGCCTCCACGGCGCCACGCGCAACCCGTACGACACCGCGCTGTCGCCCGGCGGATCGAGCGGCGGGGCCGCCGCGGCGGTCGCCAGCGGCATGGTCCCGGCGGCGCACGCCACCGACAGCGGCGGATCGACCCGCATTCCCGCCGCGGCGTGTGGGCTGGTCGGCCTCAAACCCAGCCGCGGACGCACCTTCGCCGGGCTCGACCACGGCGAAGGGTGGAGCGACATCTTCCACGCGCATGCGGTCACCCGCAGCGTGCGCGACAGTGCCGCGATCCTCGATGCCACCGCGAACACCGCCGCGCCCGCGCCATATCGCGCCGCCCCGACGGGCAGCTTCGCGGCGGCCGCAGACACCGCAATGCCGGGCCTGCGGATCGGGGTGATGCGCGCGCCGCCATCGAAACTGCCGGTCTCGGCCGAGTACCTCGCCGCGCTCGACACGGTGGCCTGGCAGTGCCGTGCCCTGGGCCACCGCACGCACGAGATCGCGATCGAGATCGACGTCCCCCGCTATGCTGCAGCATTCACGCTGGTGCTGTCGTCGAGCGTGGCGGCCACGGTCGCGGCGCACGAGGACGCGACCGGACGGAGCGCGAGCGCCGCGGACTTCGAAACATCGGTGTGGAACGCGATCACGCTCGGCCGGACGCATAGCGCCGCGGACCTCAACCGCGCGGTTGCCGATCTGCACCTGGTGGCGGGCGACGCGCTCAGCCAGATCGGCGATTGCGACGTGGTGCTCTCGCCCACCGTGGCGCGCGCACCGCTGCCGCTCGGATCGCTCGACACGCGCGCGGACGATTTTGGCGCCTTTCTGGCCAGCGTGTTCGCCTATGCGCCGTTCACCTCGCTGTGGAACGGAGCGGGCGCGCCCGCGATCAGCCTGCCGCTGGCGTGGTCGGCCAGCGGGCTGCCGCTGGGGATGCAGTTCGTCGCGCATCCCGGGCGCGAGGACGTGCTGTTCGCGCTGGCGGGCGAGCTCGAGCGCACCATCGGGTGGCGCGCGCGGCAGGACTGCCTGATCGCGGCGCTCCAGTGAACGTCGCCTCGCCCGATCCCGCACTCAGCCACGTCGTCGGCGCAGGATCGCCGGCGCTGCTCGAATGCACGATCGGCGAACAGTTCGACCGCACCGCCGCGCGGTGGGGGGACCGCGACGCGCTGGTCGTGGCGCACCAGCAGGTGCGCTGGAGCTGGGCGGAGCTCAAGCGGCGGGTCGATGCGCTGGCCGCGGCGCTGCTGGCGCGGGGGCTCGAACCCGGCGACCGGATCGGGATCTGGGCGCCCAACTGCGCCGAATGGACGCTGACCCAGTTCGCCGCGGCGCGTGCCGGGCTGGTGCTGGTGACGATCAACCCGGCCTATCGGCTGAGCGAGCTCGAACACGCGCTCGCCAAGGTCGGCTGCCGCGCGATCGTCACCGCGCCGGGGCATCGCGACAGCGATTTCATCGCCATGCTCGACGAACTCGCGCCGCGCCTGCCGCTGCTGGGGGTGCGGATCCACACCGGCGTCGAGGAGCGCGCTGGTTTCCTGCGGCTGGCGGACCTTGCGGCGAGCGCAACCCCGCCCGCATCGCCGGTGCTCTCCAACCGCGACCCGATCAACATCCAGTTCACCAGCGGCACCACCGGCAGCCCGAAGGGTGCGACGCTCACACATCGGAACATCCTCAACAACGCGCGCCAGGTCGCGCACCGCATCGCGCTGGGCGCGGACGACCGGATCTGCATTCCGGTGCCGCTCTATCACTGCTTCGGGATGGTGATGGGCAACCTTGCCGCGGCGTGCACTGGCGCGGCGATGGTTTATCCGGCCGAATCGTTCGATCCCGCGCAAACGCTGGCAGCAGTCGCCGACGAGCGCTGCACCGCGCTCTACGGCGTGCCGACAATGTTCATCGCGATGCTCGAACACCCGCAATTCGTCGGCTTCGATCTCTCGTCGCTGCGCACCGGAATCATGGCGGGATCGCCCTGCCCCGAGGTAACGATGCGCGCGGTGATGGAGCGGATGCACATGCGCGAGGTGACGATCGCCTATGGCATGACCGAAACCAGCCCGGTGAGCTTCCAGAGCGACATCGACGATCCGCTGGCCGAGCGCGTCGGCACCGTCGGCCGCGTGCAACCGCACCTCGAGGTGCGGATCGTCGATCCTGACGGCCACACCTGCCCGCGCGGCGTGGCGGGCGAGCTGTGCACGCGCGGCTATGCGGTGATGCAGGGCTACTGGGGCGATGCCGACGCGACGCGCGCCGCGATCGACGCCGACGGCTGGATGCACAGCGGCGACCTCGCCACGATCGACGCGCGGGGGTACTGCCGGATTACCGGGCGGATCAAGGACATGATCATCCGCGGCGGCGAGAACATCTATCCGCGCGAGATCGAGGAGTTCCTGCTACGCCATCCGGCCATCGCCGACGCGCAGGTATTCGGCATTCCCGACGATCGCTACGGCGAGCAGGTCTGCGCGTGGATCATTCCGCGCAGCGGCCATGCGCTGACCGCCGAAGACATTACCGGTTTTTGTAGCGGCAAAATCGCGCATTTTAAGATCCCGCACACGGTTCGTTTCGTGGTAGAGTTCCCCATGACGGTGACCGGTAAGGTCCAGAAGTACCTGATGCGCGAAACGACGCAAGCCGAAGCGCGGTCCTGAACTACTGCCCACCGTCTCGGTTGCCCAATGAAGAGACTGGTAGCGGAGGAGGGACTCGAAGCGCCGACACGCGGATTATGATTCCGCTGTTCGAGTGCCCCCCCAATCGCACTTTCGTGTGGTCCGCTTTCGGGCGCATTGGCGTCTGACCTGGACGGCTGAAATTGGGGCGCAAAGCGGACTAGAAATCAACTGGCTAAGAAAGTGGCCCACTCCTCCATCATGCTCCCACGCTGATCGAGTGCATCGCCGCGCCTGTAGGCGCGTTCGACCTCACTGCCGACCTGGTGGGCCAAGGCATGTTCCGCGATCTCGCGCGGGAAGGTGGTCGTCTCGCCGGCCCAGTCGCGAAACGATGAGCGGAACCCGTGCACGGTGACGTCGTCGCACTTCAGTCGCCGCAGCAGCATTGCCATCGCCATGTTCGACATCGGCTTCTTGGGCGAGCTTCCGGGGAAGACCAGGCCCTCGCCAGGGTTCAGGTTTTTAAGAAGCTCGACCGCCCGCTTGCTTAGCGGCACCCGGTGTTCCTTGCCAGCCTTCATTCGCTCTGCCGGCACAGTCCACAGACCTTTGTCGAGATCGAACTCGGACCAGTCGGCGTCGATGATCTCCGAGGTACGCGCTGCGGTCAGGATCAGGAGCTCAAGCGCCTTGGCGGAATTACCCGGCAGCTTGCGCAACCGCTTAACGAACGCGGGCACCTGGTCGTACGGCATCGCCGAGTGGTGCTGCTTCGGGCCCTTCCTTCGCTTTGGCAGGAGCAACGCGAGATTGCCGCGCCACGAAGCGGGGTTTTCCCCGTTGCGCAATCCGCGCACCTTAGCTGCATCGAGCACGGCCTCGACCCGTCCCCGGACCCGGCTCGCCGTCTCTGCCTTCGTCGTCCAGATCGGTCGGAGGATCGCAAGAACATCATCGACGCAGATCGCATCGACCGGCTTGTCCCAGATTGGCTTGGCGTAAGTCTTGAGGGTGCTGCGCCACTGGGCGCGGTGCTTCTCGTTCTTCCAGCCAGCTTCGAGCAGTTCGATCAGGTCGAGGGCGACCGTTCCGAACGTCGTATCGCCAACATCATTTGCTGATCGCCATTGCTGCTTGGGGTCGCTACCCTGCGCGCGCAGCGTGGCAGCTTCCTGGCACTTCTCCCGGGCCTGGCTCAGGCTCACGGCTGGGAAGGGGCCTAGCCCGAGCTCGGTCCGCTTCTTGTTGCGATAATAAATGAGCACCCAGGCCTTCGCCCCTGTCTTCGAGACCGAAAGATAAAGGCCGTTCCCGTCGAGGTGCAGGCCAGGCTTCGAGAGGCCCTTGATCTTGAGCGGGTTCAATTTGTTGATTTCACGCGCCATGTCGTGATCCTTAAGATCAGGCAGCCAAGCGTCGCTCGAGGAGGGCCTCGAGGTCGCATCGGCGGATCAGCGTTCGTGTCCCGATCTTGACCGGCGTGAGCTCGCCAGCCTTGATCAGTTCGTACAGCGTGGTCCGGCCGATGCCCGACGCCTCGACCGCCTCGTTGATGGTGTAGGAAAGCTTGCTCACGTATTTTCCTCTGGTTACTTGTCATCCGCGGCTAACGCCCGAAGGAACAAGCAACCAGCTGATTTGACATGCATATCCTGGCTATAGAGTCAGATTTCTGCCTGCCGGGCAGCATCTCTCTCGACAAAGGCGCGCACCATCATCCGAAGGTCCCACGGAAGAAGGGGACCCGGCTCAAAAGATTGCCAGCGCGGTGCGAGGGGCCTGCCGTCGCGGTAGCCGAGGATGCCGATACCAGGCCTCGGCATCCTCGTGATCATCTGGTATTCGATTTCACAATCGCCGAGTACGCCGTCGAGCAACGCTTGGATGGAACCGTCTTGGACGAGCGTGGCGGAATATACTGCCCGGCAATCGATCGTGTGGGTCTGGCCCATGATCCCGACCTGTATCTCGAACGGCACGGTGCCGTAGTAGACCTCGTCCTCAGTATCGGGATCGACGAGCTCTGGATACGATGCCGGCACCTCTCCTTCGACACCAGCCGATGGGTCGAGGTCGAAGAACTTGAGGAGCCGGTTATCGACTTCGTCACGCTCGAGGACCTGGCGGATCATCTGGTTACGGATTTGCTTCGGGGTCACGGATAATCTCCTGGACGCGCGTGTGCGAACCGGCCTCCGCGCAGGCGGAGGCGGTTCGTCAGGCGAGGGGTTGGGGGGTCAGGCTCCGAGGAGCTCGCGCTGGGCCAGGACCAGGCCCTCGAGATCTTCGAGGATCAAGCGGCGCTCCTCGCTCTCCTTGTCAAGGCCGTGCATTTTTGCTTCCCACAGCATGTTCAGCTTCGCAGCGACCGCCGCGAGGTGAGGTGCCGGTGTGTCGAGGAGGTCATCGTGGATCGCCGCGATCTGGCGCTCGATCTGGTCCACCTCGTGAGGCGGGACCTGGTCCAGGCGCTGGTTCAGGGCGGCGAGGGTGTTCATGGAAGTTGCCCATGCAGCAGCAGGGGCGGTAGTGGGCGTGTCAGCCATCGAGTCGTCTCCAAGTGACGGTTGGTGGTTAGGGCCCGGGCGCGGTTGCAGCCGCGTTCGGGTCCGCTTGAGCATGTAAGAGTCCGGGATTCTGAGGACAAGCACGAAGCGTGCTATATCCATGCTATGCGAGGATTTTTTTCGTTGGAGGGGCGCCTACGTGTCATCGACCCCGTCCTTTGGAGATCTTCTGAAATACTTGGCCCCAGAATAGCTCGAGTTGCTGTATATCCATGATATGCTTCTTTTTTCACGTTTGGTCTCTTCAAGAGATAGATAGCTAGGAGATAGACCAAGTCGGCGTAGAAATGGCGTAGCGAAATATCGGCCTCATGATCGAGGGTTTCCCTTCTTCCCCTCGACATTCAACAGGCCGTAGACCAAGAAGTCGCCCAGATCGTCACGCTGAACAATTAGATCGAGGTCTTCGAGCTTTTGCATGAATTGCTCGAAGCTAAGCGACCGGAGACGACCCATCTCGCGAGAGTGGTGGTTATAGCTTTCGAAGAGCTCTCGGCACCCTACCGTCCCATCTCCCCTTGTGTAGTTCCGATCGTCCTCAAGAAACGAGTGTACCGCGTTGTTGATACGCCGCATCTGGTCGCCCCGGTAACTGTGGCATCGCGGCAGCGTATAGCCCCTTTGATCGAGCAAACGGCGAAGGCCATCGAGAGCCCAAGCGGCGATCGCGTGGCGCTCTTCCGAGACGATGATCTCGGCGAGGTTCTCGATAATGTGTTCCTTTGTGACCGGATGGTTGAAGTCGAGTATCAGCCAGCGACGAATGAAGCCCCGCGATGTGTCGCGGCTTCTGGGAAGATAGTTCGATGCGAACCAGTGCGCGGCGATTGGCTTGAACACAATGCCGTCCTTGCCTTTGAAGCTGTCGCGCACCGGCGAACCCTCGACCACCTCTTTGAAGATGTTGCCGGTAATCAGGCCATTCTCGGGTAACTCTCCGCAGATGTTCACGGACTTGCCAATCAAATCGATGAGATGGAATGGCACACCCCAATACTGGGGGCCGAGTTCAGCCAGCGCATCTGGGGGCAACAGTGCGCGCAAAATCTTGAGCAACACGGTCTTCCCGGTGCCCGCCCGACCGAATAAAAGGAACGCGCGCTGGTAGTCGGGCGCGATACCGTAGAGCGTCGCGGCAAAGGCTTCTTGGAGCGCAAGAACGCGCTGACCGAAGTCGGCTTCTGCCCCCCAGCAGGAGTGGAGGAACTCGAGGAAGCGGTTGCAGCATTTTGCGTTCTCAGGATCGTATTCGAACGGCAAGGTGAAGGTGGCGCCGAACTTCGGATCGTGGTCCGCTATGACAAGGTCGGCACCGACGAAGCCGTTAGCGAAGTTCAACCCGAGCGTGTCGAAAGTGCGCAAGGGGCCTTTACACATCTTTTCAAGGACCTCGACGATCGCCTTGTAGTCGCTGTTTCGACGCACGAGCATCGAACTCTTCACGTTCGTTGCGACGTGCATGTAGATCGCGTGCTCGTCGAGGCGAGCAAAACGACTGCCGTTCCACTGCCAGAACTGGCCGAGATGGAACCGGATTTCGCCCCCAACTTCCAACTCGCGCAAGACCTGCCTCGCGATGATCGCGTGGTCCGTCGGCTCCTGCTTCTTGAGGTCAGCCCTTAGCCGATTGAGTCCGTCGATCAGGTCCCTCTTCTTAAAATCGAGGACGCCGTCGTGACGCCTGATGTAGCTGAAGATCGCGTCCCTGTGGGTGTCACTAAGGTTTGGGTCTCGAGACAGAAGACGGAGCAGTTCGTGCACCGCGTCGGCGAAGTAATCGCCACCGTGGGGGTCAACGGCGATTTTCTCATCCAGCCACGCCTTCGCGCGGTCGAAAGACCAGGGCTTATCTTCAACGACTTGCGCTATTGCCTCTTGAAGAGCAGGCGGCAAATCTTGCATTTCAAGCTCATCGAGCAGCCGAGGGTCGGCAACTTCTCCTTGAGCCACCAATGAGGCGATCTCCTCAACGAGGAGTTGCGGGCCGACCTGTGGATCAGGGGCTCCCCCGGATACAATGTGTGGGTAGCCTTCGATCCACTCAGCGATTTTCCCGATGGCTTCCGTGATGGACAGGCGCCGTTCGGGGTTTTGAGCGAGGACTGCGACGGCCATCCGGTGAGCGAGCACCCGCAACTGCAAATCGCGCTCTCCCGATGGGACCACATCTCTGGTCGGCATTCGCGCACGGCGCGAGAGGCTCTCTCTTTCGGAAGGTTGCGAAGTTTCCAGGCAGGGATTGTCAGGCCGAGGGGTGTTTAAAGCTGAAATGGTCACGCTAGATTCCTTCGATTTGGGGAGAAGCTCCACCGATCGCCGAGGATCACCCGGCGAAGAGCAGCAGCGGTGGGTGGAAAGGTGACCCCGAGCGCAAACCGGTGCGGGGCTGAGAAATGTGAGTGCTAGTTGAGAGTCCAGTCGCTCGGCAGTTCCAGGACAACCTCATCGTCCACATGCACGAAGCGCGCAGAACGCGGGGCCAGAAACTCGACCCTGTCGACCTCGATCACCGGTCCCTCACACAGGAGGAAGTCGCTGGTCGACCAGCCGGCCAGCGGGCAAAGGCCAGAAAAAGCCCAGTCGAACGCCGGCACGGCGAGTGTGACGCCATTGGTTACGTCGATGAACTCCTCCGCCTCGAGGTCGAAGACCCAGCGCCGCGGCAGGGCCATCCACCTGGTCGGGTTAGCCTGCCCCCACTTCCAGGCGTCGGCGAGCATCGCCGGCACTTCTTCCTGCTCCATTCCCGCCTCGCGCGATGCGGCAGCAAGGTGCAACGAGAGGGCGGACCAGTCGCTGCCAGACGCCGCGACATCGGCAGCAAGGGCGGCGGCACTCGTTCGGAAGCGCCATTTCAGGGACCGAGAGGACGGATCGCCGAAGCGGTCCATCGCGCTCGACAAAGTGTTGTCGATGATCCAGTCCTCGAAGAAGTCCGCGGTCAGTTTGATGTATCCATCAGGGTGGAAGTTGATGCTCTGCACAGTGAACTCCAGCAGGTGGTTTCGTCTTTGTGACGGCCACCCCTTGGCGTTTTCGACTTAGACACGGAACCCGAAACGGAACGCATATCCATGATATGCATGACGAATCTTCGGCAGAAGTCGACGATGAGCCGTCACGCTCCGATCCGCAAAACCCGGAGGCTGTCTGTAGCGCCAGTGCCGGCGACGAAGGCTTCGATCAGCATCATGACCTGGCTGATCGCTGCGCGGAGCTACCACATCGATACCCTGGCGTCGGCAGCCGAGGGTGCGATCGTCCAATCCGGGACTTGCTCGTCAACGACTCGAAAGCGAGCGACTTTTTGCTGGCACCGCAACGTCTCGATCGCCGCCGCTCCCGCCATGAACCACAACAAGGCGCAGGTGCATCCGGCTCGACGACCGAGCGAGTGCGCAAGTCTCCGATCTGCGGATCTACTTCGTCGATCCACCGCGGTGGAGCGCAGCAAGGCCGATCTTGTCCTGTCGCGGTTGTCGGGGGATTGCGTCTCCGGTCGCCTAAACCTGCTGGGGCTTCGGGTTGTGTCACAATGAAGGATTTGCGCCCCTCCGACCTCGCCGCGGCGGCACTTGCTCGACAGCTGTTCGCAAGCGAGAAAGGACGTGCGACGACAGGGCCTACTCGGTACAACAACGATCGACGAGAAACGCTGCCGCCGATTGCCTGCCGTATCCTAGTTGAGTGTCATTGCATTGGCTCGTCGGGAGTAGATTCAGAGGTTCAGACTTACGAAACAGATGCGGCACAAATCAGCCCGCCCTTTGCCCCGGCCAGAACCCGAACCAAGGCCAGTGTCCGGATCGGGGACGGTTTATGGAAGTGGGTGGGGCCACATCGCTTGGCACCAAGCCAACTTCGGGTGCGAAGAGGGCTACCTCTATTCGCCGAGTTAGGCGAAATCGCAGTCGCTTCGAGCTTCATGATGTTGAACAACTTGGATCGCACCGAAGTGCCGGATCAAGGGCTCGACTCGGCCAGCAAGGGTACCACCCTCTTCCGATGGGGGTATGGGGTGTGCGGGGCCTCACTCTGCTGAATTCGCCGCAAACAAAATAGCGACATTTTTGGGAAGTCGACCCTAAGTCTGTCCCTAAGGTCTTCACCGGATTGGGGCGTACCCGCTGATACACGCACGGACGCATGTTTCCGTAACTTGCTGTTTTAAAACGGAGGAACGAACATAGGCGAACGGTAGCGACTAGCTGCTGGCGGAGAGGGTGGGATTCGAACCCACGGTACGGTTACCCGCACACCGCATTTCGAGTGCGGCGCATTCGACCACTCTGCCACCTCTCCGCGAGGTCCTGCGTGTGGAACCTGACGGTCCCGGCCGAAACGAGCGCGCCGCCTAGCCGAGCGGAATGCGCTTGCCAAGACCCGATCATGCGCCGCGCGGTGGACGAGGGGGAAGCACCGCTTGTTTCGCATCTGCGAAGGTCTATATTCCTCCATGATGGACCGCGCGCATTTCTTTTCGGCCACTGCAGGCCGCACGATCGAAGCGCCGCGCCACGCAAGGGCGCGGTTCGCGATCGGCGAGGTGGTCCGCCACCGGGTGTTCGATTTTCGCGGCGTGGTCTTCGACATCGACCCGGTCTTCGCCAACAGCGACGAATGGTACGAAGCGATCCCTGCTGCGGTGCGTCCGCACAAGGACCAGCCCTTCTACCACCTGCTCGCCGAAAACGGCGATTCGTCGTACGTCGCCTACGTCAGCCAGCAGAACCTTCTCGGCGACGCCGAGAACGGACCGGTCGACCATCCGCAAGTGCCGGAACTGTTCGATGACTTTGCCGACGGTCGCTACAAGCTGCGCCGCGGACTGACGCACTAGCTTTTCAGCTTCCACCCGCTCCACAGCAGCGCATAGGTTGCCCCGCCGAGCACGAGGTTGAACACCCCCAGCCCCACCGCGCTCCAGAGGACAGCCAGGTTGGTGCTGCCGATGTCGCTCTGGCCGAGAAAGCCGAAGCGGAAGCCGCTGATCACGTAGAAGAACGGATTGGCGCGGCTGATCGCCTGAAACAGCGGACTGAGGTTGTCGATCACGTAGAACGTGCCCGACAGCAGGCTGAGCGGCGCGACGACGAAGTTGGTGACCGCAGCCGCGTGGTCGAATTTCTCGGCCCACACCGAGGTCATCAGGCCCATCAGCGCCAGCATGACCGCGCCCATCAGCCCGAACCACAGCACCGCCCAGGGATGCGCCATCGCGAGGCTGACCCCGGGATAGAGCAACATGGCAAGGCCCACCGTAGTCCCGACCATGGCCGCGCGCGTCACCGCGGCGGCGACGATGCCGGTCATCAGTTCGCCGTAGGACAGCGGAGGCATCAGCAGGTCGATGATCGTCCCCTGGATCTTGCCCGAAAGAAAGCTGAAGCTCGAGTTCGCGAAGGCATTCTGCATCATGCCCATCACGATGAGGCCCGGCGCGACGAACGTGGCGAACGAGACCCCCAGCACTTCGCGGCCTTCGCGGCCCAGTGCGACGGTGAAGATGACCAGAAAAAGGAGCGTGGTGACCGCCGGAGCCCATACCGTCTGTGTCTGCACCTTGAGAAACCGGCGAACCTCCTTAATATAGAGGCTCCACAATCCGATCCGGTTGATGCCCTGGATCACCGGCTCTCCCCGCGGCCTGAACGGCTGCGCGGATGGTGCGGCGGTCTCGACGAGGGGCTGGACTTGATCGGCCATGGCGCGGCGACTAGGGCCAAGCGGCTCCGGTGACAAGCGGTCCGACTCGCTTGGCGGCGCCGGCAACGACAGGAATTGATCCCCCACGATGAGCTGGACAGACGAACGCATCGCGACGCTGAAGAAGATGTGGGAAGGCGGTTCGACCGCCAGCCAGATCGCCGACGAACTGGGCGGAGTCAGCCGCAATGCAGTGATCGGCAAGGCGCACCGGCTTGGCCTCAAGGCACGCCCTTCCCCGGTCAAGCCGAACGAGGACAAGCCCGAGGCGAAGAAGGCCGCTGCTCCCATCGCCAAGGCGCCCGTCAAGAAGGCCGCAGCGCCTGTGGCGCCGCCGCGCCCTGCCCCGGCACCGACTGCGCCCGCAGCGGAAGCGCGCCCAGCCCCGCGGTCCGACATTCCCAGCCAGCCGCTGCCCAATCCGACGCCCGATCTGCCCAAGATCGTCTCGGTCGGACCCGGCGGCTTCCTGCGCCAGGGCCCTGGCGACCAGCAGGCGCCGATACCGCCCGCGCCGCCGCGCCGCCTCGTGCCCGCCAAGCCGAGCCCGGAAATCGCTGACAAGACGAGCCTGCTCGACCTGTCGGACAAGGTTTGCCGCTGGCCCATGGGCCATCCCGGCGAGCCCGACTTTCATTTCTGCGGACAGGCGGTGAACCCCGGTTTCCCCTATTGCGTCGAGCATTGCGGGCGCGCCTACCAGGCGCAGCTGCCGCGCGGCGCGCGCCGCCCTCCTCCGCCGCTTCCGTTCGGCGGACCGCGGGTCCGTTAGACCAGATTACCATGGGGCCCGGCAGTCGCGAGATTGCCGGGCCTTTTGTTCAAGGGAGAGACCGATGCCGCTTTCGCTTCACGCCGCCTACGTGCCCAGCGCGCTGCAGATGCTGGGCACTGCCCGCCACCTCGTCGATACCGCCGAGAAGTGGTGCGGTGAGAGCGGGTGCCCCGAGGCCGACCTGATCGGCACGCGCATCATCGAAGACATGCTGCCGTTCTCGTATCAGGTAAAGTGCGTCGCGGAGCACACCCAGGGCTCCATCGAAGGCATTCGCAAGGGCGTATATTCGCCCGACCTCAATCCCCCGCCGGACAGCTTCGAGGCCCTGCGCACGAAGCTGGCGAGCGCGGTCGAGGCGATGAAAGCGCTGACCGAGGACGAAATGGAAGGCTTCATGGGCCAGCCGATGCGCTTCGAGTTCCGCGGCAACGGCATGGAATTCAAGGCGGAGGATTTCCTGCTGAGCTTCAGCCAGCCCAACTTCTATTTCCACTGCGCGACCGCTTACGACATCCTCCGGATGAAGGGCGTGCCAGTCGGCAAGCGCGACTTCATGGGCCGGGTGCGCATCGCCAGCTAGGCAACGTCGATCGAGATCGTCCGGCGCTCGGCGGGTTCTCCCGCGCCCCAGGGCCTGCGCCGTTCGGCCACGATGACGTAGTGTCCCGCCGCTGTCGCCCGCAGCGGGACATGGAACACCGCCCCCTCTCCGATCCCGCCGGCAACCGCTGCTTGTTGCGGCTCTCCTGCAAGCTCGAGCCCGGGCGGAAGGTCGGGGATCGACCAGACGTATCCGCCGACCCCCTGCCTTTCCAGATCGAGCGATTCCACGCTTCCAACAGCCATCACCAGGGCAGAGGCGGTTTCGAGCATCGCGAGATCCCTTTGCGCCGTTACCGTATCAGGCGTACCATTTGTGATACATGTGGCTGTCTGTGCCCATGACGAACGTATCGAGGCGCTTGGCCGCCCACGACGACACTCCCACGCCCGAACTGAGCACTCCGCCGAGGTCCTCGTAACCGTTCCACTTCGTTCCGTCCCACCACTTGTGGAACATATGGAAGTTCGTGCCCGGCACGAACACGTCGATGCGGTTCGGACCCCAGCTTTCGGCGGCGGGCGCGTCGGTAAGGATCCCGCCGAGTGCCTCCCAGTTGCTCCAGCGGCTGCCGTCCCACCACTTGTGATGCAGCTGGCAATCGAGCCCGCGTACGAAGCAGTCGAGGCGGTTCGCACCCCACGAGCAGACAGCCGGAGCCGACGAGAGCTGGCCGCCGAGATTCTCCCACCCGTTCCAGCGCGCGCCGTCCCACCACAGGTGCCACATGCAATTGTCTCCGCCGCGCGCGAACACGTCGATGCGGTTGGGTCCCCATGAGACGGCGGCAGGCTCAGAGGTCAGGAAGCCGCCCAGGCTTCCCCAGCCCGACCAGCCACCCTGGAACCACTTGTGATAGAGCTTGTGATCGGTGCCGATGCCGAAGATGTCGAGCCGTCCGCTCGCCCAGCTCGCAGCAGCCGGAGCACCGTGGATGAGTCCGCCCAAGCTTTCCCACCCCCGCCAGCCGGCGCCGTCCCACCAGCGGTGCCAGACCGCCGAGTCGAGTCCCCGGGCGAAGACGTCGATCCGATCCTTCGCCCACGAAACCGCCTGCGGGCGCGACGTGATGATGCCGCCGAGATCCTCCCAGCCAGACCACTTGCCGCCGGGTATCTTGACTCCGGTCGCCCAGTGGAAGGGATAGGTGGTGTCAATCCCGCACTGGCCGTAGGCGATCCGGAAATAGCCGCCATCGCCCCATCCGGCGCCCCAGCTATTCTTGCAAATCCAGCAGCGATCGACCTCCGAATAGCCGATCACGAGCACACAGTGCAGGCCCGCGAGCGCTCCGCTGACGTGGCTGTACACGCCCGAACTGTAGGCGAAGAAATCGTTGTAGACCTCGATCACCGCCGAGCATGGCCCGACATTGGTCAAGTGGTTCTTGCGATCGGTCGCACTCGAAAGCGCGCCGAAATTGGTGATCTTGACCGCCTTGTCGTCTCGGTTGGCGACGTTCTTGCAGACCGGAGCCCCGCCGGAGCCGGTGAAGGCTGAAGAGTAGGGAAAACTCGCCTCGTCGACGATCCCCCGGTTCTTGATCTCGCCGAGCGCGTTGTTCGGCCACCATCCGCTACAGTTGGCTCCGTGGCTCGAACAGAAGTGCAGGTCCGCTTCGGACAGATCGAGCTTCTGCCCCTTTTCGATCGAAGCCATCGATTCCGTGAGGGCAGTCGTGCAAAAGCTCACGCAGGATCCGCAGCCGCCTTGGTCCTTCACCGAGGTCACGTGGTTGCCGTTGCGATTGCGCCAATCCACCGCAGGCGCAAAGCCGGGCGCGCCAGGCGCTTCCGGTGCGTTCGCACGCGCCGCGGGGGGCTTGGCTGCGGCGACTTCCCTGGCCAGTTCGGCCTGGTCGACGACGACGCCCAGCATCCGCTTGCGCGCGGCGTCGCTCAACTGCGTGATCGTGTTCGCGCGGGCCTGCCATCGGGCCTGCTTTTCGACGATCTTGGTCTGGACTGCGGCGATATCGACTTTGGCCATGACTGGTTCCTTCCCTCGAAACCGGGCGAACGCCGGCGCGCCCAGAACAGGTCGCGTCCAGGGGCGGTCCGGATCTCCGGCGAACCATCGCGAGCGCGAAATGCGCACGCGACTTGATCTACACCCGGGCTGTTCCGGATGCAGGGCGATGGCGACCGATGTGTTGTGCAATTGCTCGAATATAAAAGTCTTCGAGTCTGCAAATGATACTATCGAATTCGAAGTATCTCAATAGGAATCTATTTTTCCTCGGCGGTTTTACATGTTATTTAGCAAATACTTTACCATTTTCGACCGTCATCATCGACCTTCGATCTTTGAAAAAGGGGTGCTCGGTTAGCTCGCGTTAGAGGCCGATAGGTTCGATGACCCCGAGCGGGCGAACCAGATAGTGTGGCGCGGTCCCTTGTTGTTCGGTCGCGCGCGCACGGTGCGCTCGTCGACCGCGAACCCGGCATCCTTCAGGCGCCGGGCAAACTTGGGGTCGGGCGCGGCCGACCAGACCGCCAGCACGCCGCCGGGGTTCAGTGCGTCGCGCGCGCGGGCAAGTCCGGTGCGGGTATAGAGCCGCTCGTTTCCTGTCCGCACGATCCCGTCGGGACCGTTGTCGACGTCGAGCAGTATTGCATCCCAGCGCGGCAAGGTTCCGTCGACCGCGTCATCGATCAGGGCGGCTACGTCGCACAGCTCGATCGTCGCCCGCGGATCGTCGAGGCTGTCGCCGGTGAGGTGCGCCAACGGGCCCTTCGCCCATTCGACGATCTCGGGCACGATCTCGGCGACCGTGACGCGGCCCTTCGGACCCAGCTTTCCCAATGCCGCGCGCAGTGTGAAACCCATTCCGTAACCGCCGATCAGCAAGCGCGGCGCGTCGGTGGACAGCTCGGCGATGGTCAACTCGGCGAGTTGCTCTTCGGAGAACCGCATGCGTGTGCCCATCAGCTCGTCCCTGCCGAGCATCACGACGTGGTCGGTGCCGTGGCGCACAAGCGTCAGCGTGTCGCCGCCGGGAATGCGGGCCGTGGCAAGGGTTTCGCGCGGGATCATGCGCGCGCCCTCGCAGCATGGCGCGCAAAAGGAAAGGGCCGCCGGATCGCTCCGACGGCCCCTTGACCTCGACAGACCGGATCAGTCCTTCAGGAAGTCCGGAATGTGGCTCTCGCCGCCGCCTTCGCGGGGACGATCGTCGCGTTCCCGGCGGGGGCCGCGATCGCCACCGTCACGGCGCGGACCGCGATCGCCGCGGCCACCACGGTCGCCGCCGCCGCGCGGTCCGCGACGGTCGCCGCCACGGTCACCACGGTCCGGGCGGGGTTCGCGCGGGGGACGGGTGTCCTCCAGCTCCTCGCCGGTTTCCTGGTCGACCACGCGCATCGACAGGCGAACCTTGCCGCGCGGATCGATCTCGAGGACCTTGACCTTCACTTCCTGGCCTTCCGACACGACGTCGGTCGGCTTCTCGACCCGCTCGTTCCGCATCTCGGAGACGTGGACGAGACCGTCCTTGCCGCCCATGAAGTTCACGAACGCGCCGAAGTCGACGATGTTGACGACCTTGCCGTTGTAGATCTTGCCGACCTCGGCCTCTTCCACGATCCCGGCGATCCACTTGCGTGCCGCCTCGATCTGGCTGAGATCCGACGAGCTGATCTTGATGATCCCTTCGTCGTCGATGTCGACCTTCGCGCCCGTCTCGGCGACGATCTCGCGGATCACCTTGCCCCCGGTGCCGATGACGTCGCGGATCTTCGACTTGTCGATCTGCATGGTCTCGATGCGCGGTGCGTGCGCCGAAAGCTCGGTGCGCGCGGCGCCGAGGGCCTTCTGCATCTCACCCAGGATGTGCGTGCGCCCGGCCTTGGCCTGCTCGAGCGCCTTGCCCATGATCTCCTGCGTGATGCCGGCGACCTTTATGTCCATCTGCATCGTGGTGATGCCAGCCTCGGTGCCTGCAACCTTGAAGTCCATGTCGCCGAGGTGGTCCTCGTCGCCCAGGATGTCGGAAAGGACCGCGAAGTCCTCGCCTTCCAGGATCAGGCCCATCGCGATGCCGCTGACCGGGCGTTCGATCGGAACGCCGGCGTCCATCATGCTAAGGCAGCCGCCGCAGACGGTCGCCATCGAGCTCGAGCCGTTCGACTCGGTGATGTCCGACAGGACGCGGATCGTGTACGGGAACTCGTCGTGGCTCGGCAGCACATTGTGCAGCGCGCGCCAGGCAAGCTTGCCGTGGCCGGTGTCGCGACGCGACGGAGCGCCGAAGCGACCGACTTCACCGACCGAGTACGGCGGGAAGTTGTAGTGCAGCATAAAGCGCTCGTAGGTCAGGCCCTCGAGCCCGTCGATCATCTGCTCGGATTCCTTGGTTCCGAGCGTGGTCGAGCAGAGCGCCTGCGTCTCGCCGCGGGTGAACAGCGACGAACCGTGCGCACGCGGCAGCACGCCGACCATCGCCTCGATCGGGCGAACCTGGTCGAGCTTGCGGCCGTCGATGCGGGTGCCGTCCTTCAGGATCGCGCCGCGCACGATGTCGGCCTCGATCTTCTTGGTCAGCTTGATCGCGGTCATGCGCGCCTGGCCGTCGAACTCGTCCGAGGCGTAGTGCGCCTTGACCTTGTCGCGGGCGGCATTGAGCATGTCGGAGCGATCGGACTTGCTGGTGGTCTTGTAGGCCGCAGCGATGTCGTCGCCGATCATCGCCTTGATGGCCGACTTCATGTCGGCGTTGCCGTCCTGCGAGGCGACTTCCCACGGATCCTTGGCGGCCTGCTCGGCCAGATCGATGATCGCCTTCACGACGGGACGGATGCTGTCGTGCGCGAAAGCAACCGCACCGAGCATTTCCTGCTCGGTCAGTTCCTTGGCTTCCGATTCCACCATCATCACCGCGTCGTGCGTGGCGGCGACGACGAGGTCGAGGCGACCGCCGTCGGTCAGCGCGGTCGTCTGCTTCGGATTGAGGATGTACTCGCCATCCTTGAAGCCGACGCGGCACGCGCCGATCGGGCCCATGAAGGGAACGCCCGAAATGGTCAGCGCGGCCGAAGCGGCGATCATCGCCAGCACGTCGGGCTCGCACTCGCCGTCATAGCTGAAGACCTGCGCGATGACGTTGATCTCGTTGTAGAACCCTTCCGGGAACAGCGGACGGACCGGACGGTCGATCAGGCGGCTGGTCAGCGTTTCCTTTTCGGTCGCCCCGCGCTCGCGCTTGAAGAAGCCGCCCGGGATGCGCCCGGCCGACGAGAACTTTTCCTGGTAGTGGACGGTCAGCGGGAAGAAGTCCTGCCCTTCCTTGACGCTCTTGGCGGCGGTGACCGCGCAAAGCACTACGGTTTCGCCGTACGTGGCGAGGACCGCGCCGTCTGCCTGACGGGCAATGCGGCCGGTTTCCAGAGTGAGGGTCTTGCCGCCCCACTCCAGCGATACAGTCTTGGTGTCGAACATTGATTTTCCTTTTGACCCGCGTGCCACATTGCATCGCGGGGCCTGCAGTGCCGGGTATGCCGTCCCGGTCCGGTGCGGGGCATTTCTCTCGCCCCATTGGTCCGCTCCGGCGCCGGATTGCGCAGGAGCCGGATAAACGAAGCGGCCCGCTTAGGGGCCGCTTCGAGAAACGTTTACTTGCGAAGTCCGAGCTTCGCGATCAGCGCATTGTACCGCTCGACGTCCTTCTTCTTGAGGTACGCGAGCAGGCTGCGGCGCTTGTTGACCATCATCAGCAAGCCGCGGCGCGAATGGTTGTCCTTGTGGTGATCCTTGAAGTGCTCGGTGAGGTTGCGGATGCGCTCGGTGAGGATCGCGACCTGCACTTCGGGGGAACCGGTATCGCTCTTGGCTTGGGCGTTGTCCTTGATGATTTCCTGCTTCTTCTCGGCAGTAACGGTCATGTATCTTCTTTCTTCGCGGTATCGGGGAGGTTGAAGCCCCTGACCACTTTCGCGGTCGACCCGTCGGATTCCATCAGCGCCACCGGCACGCCGGCATGGACACCGAGGAAAAGGCCAACGGGTAGGGCCTGTCCGGACACGACCCGGCCCTGTCGGGCCGCCTGCGCGCTAGTCCAGTCGAGTATGTGGGCCGGGATACCGTCCAGCCCCGCCTCGAGCGGCAGGAGGTGGTCTTCAAGGCGCGCGCCCTTACCGATTTCGTTCAGCAAGTCCAGCGAAATCGCCTGGGATTCGGTGAACGGGCCAGCCTTCGTGCGCCTGAGATAGGTAACGTGCCCCACCGTTCCAAGCGCGCGTGCGATGTCCCGTGCCAGGGAACGGATGTACGTACCCTTGCTCACGTGGGCGACGAGGGTGATGCTGTCCGCCAGTTCAAGCGGCGCGGCAGGGTCGTAAGGGTCCGATCGTCCCGTGGTCGTCGCAAACGCCGAATCGACGGGCATGGCAGTCCTGTCGTTCGCCAGGGCGAGCGAGTGGATCGTCACTGCCCGTGCCGCAAGCTCGACCTCCTCGCCTGCCCGTGCCCGGTCGTAGGCCCGGCGCCCGTCCACCTTGAGCGCCGAAAAGGCGGGCGGCACCTGCTCGATGGCGCCGGTGAAGTGCGGCAGGATCGCAGCCACGGCCGCGATCGGAGGCCGGCGGTCGGACCGGGCGACGACCTCGCCCTCGGTATCGAGCGTGTCGGTCTCCTCGCCGAACGCGATGGTGAATTCGTAGACCTTGCTGGCATCGAGCATCCGTCCGGCCAGCTTTGTCGCCTCTCCAAGCGCGATCGGCAGTACGCCCTCGGCCAGCGGGTCGAGCGTGCCGCCGTGACCGATCTTGACCTTCCCGTACTCCGCCTCGCGCAGCACCCGCTTGACGGCCGCAACGGCCTGGGTCGATCCCATTGCGCGCGGCTTGTCGAGGATCAGCCAGCCATTCGGGCCGTCAGGCACCGGCGATCGCCGCCGCGAGCGCCATGAACTGGCCGCGCACCCATTCCACCGGCGGGCCGACGGTCTTCTCGATCAGGCCCGCTTCCGGAAACGCCCAGGTCGCCGCGATCAGCGCGATGAACAGCAACATGCCGAGGTTGCGCAGCTTCGCATACTGCGCGGCCATCGAACGCGGCAGCATGCCTTCCACGATATGCGAGCCGTCGAACGGCGGGATCGGCAAGAGGTTGAACAGGGCGAGGAAGACGTTGATCAGGATGAACAGCTGCAGCCCGCCGAACACGTATTCGCTCACGCCCGCAGGCGGCGCGACGAGCGTTCCGGCATAGAGCCCGAGCGCGACCGCGCCCAAAGTCGCCAGCAGAAGGTTCATCCCCGGCCCCGCCGCCGCGACGAGCATCATGCCGACCCGCGGATTGTCGAGCCGGCGGAAATTGACCGGCACCGGTTTTGCCCAGCCGAACACCGGCCCGCCAAACAGCGCCAGCGCACCCGGGACGAGCAGCGTCCCGATGGGATCGACATGGCGGATCGGATTGAGGCTCAGGCGGCGCTGCTCCTTCGCGGTCGGATCGCCGAGCGCCAGCGCGGCCCAGCCGTGCGCCACCTCGTGAAACACGATCGCAATGATCAGACAGGGAATGAGGAGCAGCGCGAGCTGGAGCGTTTCGGACATGTTGCCCCTTATCTAGTGTGGCCCAGCGCCTCGCTGAAGTGCTTGCGACAAAGAGCGACGTAACGGTCGTTCCCGCCGACCTCGGTCTGGGCGCCTTCCTTGACGGCGGCACCGCTTGCGTCGACCCGCAGGTTCATCGTGGCCTTGCGACCGCAGTGGCACACGCCCTTCAGTTCGACGAGCTTGTCGGCAATCCCGAGCAGCGCGGCGGAGCCGGGGAACAGTTCGCCCTGGAAATCGGTCCTGAGACCATAGCACACCACCGGCAGCCCCGCCTCGTCAGCCAGCCGCGCGCATTGCCAGACCTGCTGCCTGGTAAGGAACTGCGCTTCGTCGATCAGCACGCAATCGATCGGCTCGGCACGATGCGCAGCCGTGACGGCGGTCCACAGGTCGGTGTCCGGCGCATAGCGATGCGCGTCCGCCTCCAGCCCGATGCGGCTCTTCACCCTGCCTTCGCTGCGGGTGTCGAGCTGGGCGGTCCAGAGCATCGTGCGCATGCCCCGCTCGCGATAGTTGAAGTCGGCCTGCAGCAGGGTCGACGACTTCCCCGCGTTCATGCTCGCATAGTAGAAATAGAGTTTGGCCATCGCCCGCGTGCGCTATCGCTTCCGCATCGTCGGCGCGAGGCGTGCGGACAGGTCATCAACAGGAAGCTGCGCGATCGGGCGGGACAGGGAGCACTCGCCTTGCTAGCCGTGCTCCGGGACCGACGTTGGGAGAAGGCCGGTGAGCGATACGGTGGCGGCGCCTGCGCAGAAGGGTGTACTGGGGTGGATCGAGCGGAGCGGCAACAAGCTGCCCGATCCGGTTTTCCTGTTCTTCTGGCTGATCGGCGGCCTGGTGGCGATCTCGATCGTCGGCAGCCTGCTCGGCTGGTCGGCGCTTCACCCGACCGAAATCGACGAAGCCACCGGCTCCGCGCGGGTGATCGAGGCGACGAGCCTGCTGTCGGCGGACAACATCCGCAAGCTCTGGGTCGAGATGCCCGCCACTTTCACCCACTTCCACCCATTGGGCTACGTACTCGTGGTGATGCTCGGCGCAGGTGTGGCCGAACGCGCAGGCCTGTTCGGCACGGCGATGCGCGCGGGCGTGCGCAACGCGCCGGCTGTCCTGCTGACGCCGATCGTTGCCTTCGTCGGCATGATGGGCAACCTCGCCGCTGACGCCGCCTACGTCGTGCTCATTCCGCTGGCAGGGATCATTTTCCACGCGGCCGGACGCCACCCGGTCGCCGGGATCGCGGCCGCGTTCGCAGGGGTCTCGGGCGGGTTCTCCGCCAACCTCCTGCCAGGCCAGCTCGACGCGCTGCTGTTCGGCATAACCGAGGCTTCGGTGGAGACCGTGTTCGGCGATTTCACCGCCAACATCGCGGGCAACTGGTACTTCATTGCCGCCATGACCGTCGTGTTCCTCCCTGCGATCTGGTACGTCACCGATCGGCTGATCGAGCCCAGGCTGGGCCAGTGGAGCCCTGCCATGGCGGGGCGCGCAGACACGCAGGAACAGACCGATCGGGCGCTGACCGATGACGAGCGCAAGGGGCTGCGCAACGCCGGGCTCGCCTGCCTTGCCGTGGTCGCGCTGTGGGCCTTCTTCGTCTTCGGACCCGACACCCCGCTGATCGACGAGACCGCCACCCCGGAAGCGCGGCTGACGCCGTTTTACCAGAGCCTCGTTGCGGCGTTCTTCATCCTCTTCCTCCTCGCCGGCTGGGCATACGGCAGGGCGGCGGGCACGATCGACGACCATCGCGGCCTGGTAAAGATGATGGCCGGGTCGATGGAAGACCTCGCCTATTACCTCGTACTCGCCTTTGCCGCGGCGCATTTCGTCGCGATGTTCGCCTGGTCGAACCTCGGCACGATCCTCGCCGTACACGGAGCGGAGTTCCTGGGGTCGAGCGGGCTTCCGGCCTGGGCGCTGCTGGGCGGCATCGTCCTCATCACCGCCCTGCTCAACCTGTTCGTCGGATCGGCAAGCGCGAAGTGGGCGCTGCTTGCGCCCGTCATGGTGCCGATGCTGATGCTGCTCGGCATCTCACCGGAAATGGCGACCGCAGCCTATCGCGTGGGCGACGGCGCGACCAACATCATCACCCCGCTGATGGTCTACTTCCCGCTGATCCTGATATTCTGCCAGCGCTGGCAGAAGGACTTCGGCCTCGGCAGCCTGGCGGCGACGATGCTGCCCTATTCGATCGGGTTGCTGCTCGCAGGGCTCGCGATGACGATCGGCTGGGTCGTGCTTGACCTGCCGCTGGGTCCGGGCGCCGGGGTGTTCATCGATGCCCCGGCCACGGTCGCCCCGACCGCGCCCGCTACCGCCGGATAGAGCGCGCTAGTCCTCGTCCTCGAGGTCGCGGACGACCTTGGGGTCGTTGAGCAGCCGTTCGATCCGCTCGGCCTCGTCGAAGCTCTCGTCGGGCTTGAATTGCAGCTTCGGCGCGAACTTGAGTCCCAGGCGCTTGGCGACTTCGCGCTGGAAGAACGCGGTGTTGGTGCGCAGCGCCTTCAGCACGATCGCCTCGTCCTCGCCGAGCAGGGGCTTCACGTAGGCGTTGGCGTTCCTGAGGTCGGGCGTCATCCGAACCTCGGTGACCGAAACCGAATGCGCGGTCAGCACGTCGTCGTGCACCTCCCCGCGGGCGAGAAGCTCGCTGAGGATGTGCCGCACCCGCTCGCCCACCTTGAGTACGCGAACCGACTGCTGTTCGGGGGTGGATGCGTTGCGGGCCATCAGGACAATATCATCACGGGGAGAAGGAAGAGCAAGGCAACTGCGGGTAAGCACCCGGCCGTGAGGCCGCTGTCCACATAACGCCAGTTGCGCGACCACCACGATTTCCGCCGTAGTGGCCGCTCAGCCGGACGCTCCTTGGACATGCGGCCCTTGGCCATCGATCCCCCTCGCCGAAAGTATCGCTTCCGACGATACCATCACAGCGTCCGCTCGCGCTCCTCGACCTCGAACACCTCGAGCTGGTCACCCGGCTTGATGTCGTTGGTGTCGGCCAGCACGACGCCGCACTCGAGGCCTGCACGGACCTCGTCGACGTCGTCCTTGAAGCGGCGCAGCGACTGGATGGTCGTTGCCGAGACGATGACGTCCTCGCGCGTGAGCCGGGCGAACAGGCCCTTGCGGATCGCACCCTCGACCACCAGCAGGCCGGCGGCCTTGTCGCGCTTGCCCGCTGGGAACACCTGCTTGACCTCGGCACGGCCGAGCACGTTCTCGATCTTGAGCGGGCCGAGCACGCCGGCCATCTCCTTCGCGACATCGTCGGTCAGGTGATAGATGACGTCGTAATACATCATCCGCACCTTGTCGCGCGACACCAGTTCGCGGGCCTTGGGATTGGGGCGCACGCCGAAGCCGATGATCGGCGCGTTGGATGCATTGGCCAGCACGACGTCGCTTTCGGTAATTGCACCGACGCCCGCGTGCAGCACGCGCACCTTGATCTCGTCGTTCGAGATGTTGTGCAGCGCGTTGACGATGGCCTCCGCCGAACCCTTCACGTCGGCCTTCACCACCACCGGCCATTCGACGACGTCGCTCTTGAGATTCGAGAACATCGTGTCGAAGTTGGTGGGAGCGAGCGCAGTGCGCTTTTCGGTCGCCTTGGCCTGACGGAACGCGGCGACCTCGCGAGCGCGCTGTTCGTTCTCCACCACCGTCAGCTGGTCGCCCGCATCCGGAACGCCGCCGAGGCCCAGGACCTCGACCGGCACCGCGGGGCCAGCTTCCTTGACCTGCTGGCCCTTGTCGTTGACCAGCGCGCGCACACGGCCGCTCTCGGTGCCGACGACGAAGGTGTCGCCGCGCTTGAGCGTGCCGCGGGTGACGAGCACCGTCGCGACCGGGCCGCGGCCCTTGTCGAGCTGCGCCTCGACCACGACCGCCTCGGCGTCGCGGTCGGGATTGGCCTTCAGCTCGAGCAGTTCGGCCTGAAGCAAAATTTTCTCGACCAGTTCGTCGAGCCCGGCCTTCGTCTTGGCCGACACCTCGACGTCCTGCACGTCGCCCGACATGCCTTCGACGATGACCTCGTGCTCGAGCAGGCGCTCGCGGATCTTCTGCGCGTTGTACTCGTCGCGGTCGGACTTGGTGATCGCGACGATCATCGGCACGCCCGCGGCCTTCGTGTGATTGATAGCCTCGATCGTCTGCGGCATGATCCCGTCGTCGCCCGCGACCACCAGGATCACGATGTCCGTGACGTTGGCGCCGCGCATGCGCATCTCGGTGAACGCGGCGTGGCCGGGCGTGTCGAGGAAAGTGACCTTGTCGCCGCCCTTCGTCTGGATCTGGTAGGCGCCGATGTGCTGGGTGATTCCTCCGGCCTCGCCCTTGACCACGTCGGTCCCACGCAGCGCATCGAGCAGGCTCGTCTTGCCGTGGTCGACGTGGCCCATGATCGTGACCACCGGCGGACGCGGCTTGAGGGTGTCTTCCGGGTCCTGGTCCTCGGCCGAAACGATGTCGACGTCGCTTTCGGACACGCGCTGGATGTTGTGGCCGAATTCCTCGACCAGCAGTTCGGCGGTGTCCTGGTCGATCGACTGGTTGACCGTGACCATCATGCCCATGTTGAACAGCGCCTTCACCAGGTCGGCGCCCTTCTCGGCCATGCGGTTGGCAAGTTCCTGCACCGTGATCGCTTCGGGCACGACGACGTCGCGCACCTGCTTCTCGCGCTTCTGCGCGGGGCCACCGTGGAGACGGCGTTCCTTCTCGCGCGCCCGCTTGAGCGCTGCGAGGCTGCGGGCACGGCGGCCTTCGTCCTCGTTGAGAGCGCGGGTGACGGTCAGCTTGCCCGAGCGACGGTCGCCGCCCCCGCCCCGTTCGGGGCTGGGCGCACCGCGCTTTTCTTCCTTCTTCTTCGGCTCAGGCTTCTTGATTTCGGGCCGGGCTACGGGCGTGAAGCGGCGCGCGGCCGGTGCCGGGGTCGCACTGCCCTGGTCGGTCGCTTCGGAAGCGTCGGCCTCTTGCGCTTCAGGCTCGGCCGCAGGCGGCGGCGGCGGCGGCGGAGCCTTGGCGGCTTCGGCCTCTGCCTCGCGATTGGCTTCCGCGCGACGCTTCTCTTCTTCGAGCGCAGCGGCGCGTTCGGCCGCTTCGCGCTCGGTCTGCTCGGCGAGCGCGGCGAGGCGCGCCTCTTCGGCCTCGCGCTGGAGGCGGGCGACGCGCTCCTGCGGGGTCTCGCTCGGAGGCGCGGCCTTCTTCTTGGGCGCAGCCGCAGCGGGCGGCGGAGGAGGAGGGGGCGGCGGCGGAGGCGGGGGCGGCGGCGGCGCTTCGCCCGGCTTCAAAAGCTTGCGACGCTGCTTCACCTCGACCACGACCTTGTTAGTGCGGCCGTGGCTGAAAGTCTGCTTGACCTCGCCGGCGTCGACCGAGCGCTTGAGGCCAAGCGGCTTGCGTTCGCGCGGGGTGTCGGTGGTGTCGCTCATAAAACTCAGTCCAGTCCTTCGATCAATCGTCCAGCGCGGCAGGCGTGCGCCTGTCGCCTTCGGGAGCGGCTTCTTCACCGCCGAGGAAATGCATCAGGCGCCCGAGCGCGAGAGACACCCGCGCGGCAGCGGCCGGGTCGGCCAGCGCCATGTGGACGACGTTGTCGCGGCCCATTGCCACAGACAAAGCCGCGCGGTCCAGTGGCAAGGTCGTGCCGGTAGCGCCCGACCCTTCGATATCGTTGCCCACGCGCCACGCCTGGTCGAGCTTGCGGCTGCCGTCGGCGCTCGCGTCGCTCGCGTGGAGCAGCAGTTCGACCGCTCCCCCGCGTGCATGTTCGGCGATCCGGTCCGACCCCAATATGAGGTGCCCAGCGCGCAATTCGAGTCCCAGCCGGTCGAGCAACGCCCTGCGAAGGCCATCCTCGATACGGTCAGCAAGGTCGTCGGGCACGGTCAGCGCCGCACCCTTGAACGCGCGCGCCAGTGCGCCCTTCAGCTTACCCTTGGCCATTGCGGCCTCGAGATCGGCCCGCGAAACACCCAGCCACGCGCCGCGGCCAGGTGCTTTCGCGTGGATGTCGGGCAGGACCTGGCCGTCGGGCGAGATCGCCAACCGCACGAGCTGCGCGCGCGCGCCATGGTCCCCGGAGAGGATGCACTTGCGCTCCGGCTCCGCCTTGCGGGGCCGCGGCGCATCAGCGATGTCGGGCGTCAGGCGCTCATTGTTCGGAGTCCGCATGCGCGGCCTCCTCGGTTGCAGGCTCTTCGTCCTCGAACCAGTGCGCACGCGCGGCCATGATGATCTCGTTGCCCTGCTCTTCGCTCAGGCCGTACTCGCCGAGCACCCCGCCCTTGTCCTCGGGCTTCGGGCGGTCGCTGCGGAGGCGCGGGCCGTCGGTCGGCGCCTGGCGGCGGCGCGGAGCCTCGCGCTTCTTGGCGATGAGTTCGTCGGTCGCAAGGTCGGCGAGGTCGTCGAGCGTCTTGATCCCGGCCTTGCCGAGCGTGACGAGCATCGCTTCGGTGAGGTGCGGGATTTCCGCCAGCGCGTCTTCCACGCCGAGGCCCTGACGCTCGGCGCGATAGGCCGCTTCCTGCCGGTCGAGCGCTTCCTTGGCGCGGCTCTGGAGTTCCTCGGCAAGCTCCTCGTCGAAGCCCTCGATCGTGGCGAGTTCTTCAAGCTCGACGTAGGCGACTTCCTCGAGCTCGGCGAAGCCTTCGGCCACGAGAAGCTGCGACAGCGTCTCGTCGACGTCGAGCTCTTCCTCGAACATCTTGGAGCGCTCCGCGAATTCACGGCTGCGCTTCTCCGAGGCTTCCTCTTCAGTCATGATGTCGATCTGGTGGCCGGTGAGCTGGCTGGCGAGCCGCACGTTCTGGCCACGGCGGCCGATCGCGAGGCTGAGCTGGTCGTCGGGCACCACGACCTCGATCCGGCCGTCCTCCTCGTCGAGCACGACGCGGCTGACAGTGGCGGGCTGGAGCGCGTTCACGACGAAAGTCGCGGTATCCTCGCTCCACGGAATGATGTCGATCTTCTCGCCCTGCAGTTCCTGCACGACGGCCTGCACGCGGCTGCCCTTCATGCCGACGCAGGCGCCGACCGGGTCGATCGAGCTGTCGCGGCTGATCACGCCGATCTTGGCGCGGCTGCCCGGGTCGCGCGCGGCGGCCTGGATGGTGATGATGCCGTCGTAGATTTCAGGCACTTCCTGCGCGAACAGCTTCTTCATGAAGTCCGGGTGCGCGCGGGACAGGAAGATCTGCGGGCCGCGGTTGTTGCGCTCCACCTTGGTGATGAGCGCACGCACGCGCTCACCCGGGCGAGCGGCTTCGCGCGGGATCTGCTGGTCGCGGCGGATCACGCCCTCGGCACGGCCGAGGTTGACGATGACGTGGCCGAATTCGACCGACTTGATGACGCCGGTGATGACTTCGCCGGCGCGGTCTTTGAATTCCTCGAACTGGCGCTCGCGCTCGGCATCGCGGACCTTCTGGAAGATCACCTGCTTGGCGCTCTGCGCGTCGATGCGGCCAAGGTCGACCGGGGGCAGCGGGTCGACGATGTAGTCACCCACCTTGGCGTCGGCCTGCAGCTTAGCGGCCTGCTCCAGGTTCACCTGCTTGAAGTAGTCGTCGACCTCTTCCACGACTTCGACGACGCGCCACAGGCGCAGGTCGCCGGTCATCGGATCGAGCTTCGCGCGGATGTCGTTCTCGTTGCCGTAGCGTGCGCGGGCGGCCTTCTGGATCGCCTCTTCCATCGCCTCGATGACGATCGCCTTGTCGATCATCTTTTCCGAGGCGACCGAGTTGGCGATCGCGAGCAGTTCTGCCTTGTTGGCGGAAATCGAACTGGCCATGGGGTCTTACTCTTCCTCTGCTTCGAGTATCTCTTCCTCGGCACCAGTGGTGTCGAGCGGTCTGGTCGCGGCGATCAGCGCGTCGGTGAGGACGAGTTGCGCCGAATGAATCTGGTCGCGCGGCACGGTCACGTCCCCCGCCTTGCGGTCGGTGATGGTGACCTGCTCGCCGTCGATGCCCTTGAGGTCGCCCTTGAGCACGCGCTGGCCCCCAAACTGGTCAACGTAACCCTTGTCCATGACGATCCGCGCCTCGTGCCCCGCCCAGTTCGCGAAATCCTTCGCGCGGGTGAGCGGACGGTCGATGCCTGGGCTCGACACCTCGAGGTGGTAGGCCCCCTCGATCAGCACCTCCCCCGCTTCCTCGCGCGCGTCCATCATGTCGCTGATGCGGCGCGAGAGCGCGGCACACTGGTCGATGATCAGCTGTCCCGTTGCTGGGTCCTCGGCCATGACCTGCAGCGCCTCGCCGCCGTCGCCGGCTTCCGACGGCATCATCTTGACCCGCACGAGATCGAGCCCGAGCGCTTGCGCTTCGGGTTCGATCAGTTCGGTCAGGCGGGCGATGTCGGCCACTCGGTCTCCAGTTTCGGTCGGCAAAGGAGTTCGGTGCCGACCCCTTGCGGCGCCAGCCCTTCAATCTCGCGATGTCGGGATGACCGGCCAGATAGGCGCGTGGCCAATCAAACGCAATAGCTGGCATTCCGTTCGCGTGTGATCGCGGAGCCATCGCGAACGCCCTGGCCGGATCGCCGGGCGAAGCACCCGGCAGCGTCATTGCAGTCAACGTGGTCTCGCGGCGCTTCATGCGTGCCCGCGCAGGATATTCGGTGAGGACGGGGTTATGCCCGCCGCCCCACCTATACGCCTGTATACGCTCGCGTGATTTCCCGGGAAAGTGTGGGGAGAAAGTGGGCGTGACTGTGCGTAACGATGGGATCCATGTCTGTGCGCTTGATGCTGGTGATCAGCACCATGACCTCGGGCGGCCCTGAATAGATCTTGGGATTCGCCGCCTTGTAGAGCGGCCCTTTCTTGTCCCGTGCGGCATTCTTCAGTCCGATCGCCTGGCTTGCCGCGAAACTTCCTATCTCCAAGCCGTCCTTGATATACCCGGCCACCTCGCTGAGAGCGACATGTCCCTGGGCAAAGCCAGTCGCCCCTATGACGAACCGTTGCAACTCGCGCTGAAAGGGGGAGGAATTGGAATTGAATGGGAAGACGTAAACATAATACGGGACATGGACCTTGTCGTCGACGGTCGCCTCGCGGGTGATCTGGTCCATCCCGCCACCGTACTCCGATTCAACGAAATCCTCGATCGCCATCCCGGGCCGGATGCCGCAGACGATGCGTATATTCGCCAGCTTCCCCATCTGCGACAAGACGGCGTTCAGCACTGCGCCTGTCTTGTAGCCGCCGCCCGTGAGAGTGCCTTTCCCATGGAAGACGATGTCCTTGATCATCACGTTGTGGTCGCCGGCGGGAAGCGGGCCGGACTTGGTGCGGCCAGCAATGTAGTTGTTCGTGCCGCTGCCGCGGGCCACACCGGGGAGCGCACCCGCCTGCTCCGATTTCACCCAGCCATACTTGACTGCAATTGACATCCCGTCCTCCTGGGCTGCAGAATCACAGCACACTCAAAAGGCTATTTTTCAGGAGCTTATGCCGCTGAACGACGGGGCGTCAACATTCATTTTGCTGCGGTCAATCAACCTCTGCAAGCCCGTGTTTCTTGATGCAGTGCCTCAGCTGGTCGTATGTGAGCCCCAGCGCTTTCGCTGTCTGGCGCTGGTTCCAGCGGTGGCGTCCGAGCGCGTGTTCGACGATCGAGCGTTCATGGGCGTCGACTGCGGCGCGCAGGTCCTCGATAGAGTCGTAATCGGCGGCAGTAGGAATGGATGGCGTCGTCGAGGGATCGGACGCGGTGGGCGCAGGCGAAGCAGCCGGCTTCCACGGGCTTTCGAATGGATCGAACACCACGTGTGCGATGGGCTGTTCGGGATCGCCCCAGCGATAGACCGCACGTTCGATGACGTTTCGTAGCTCGCGCACGTTGCCGGGCCAGAGATAGTCGTGAAGTTGTTCGCGCACATGGTCGGCAAAACCGGGCCACTTCTCCCAGCGAAGCTCGCTCGCCATGCGGCGGCCGAAGAACTCTGCTAGGACCGTGACGTCGCCCTCGCGCACGCGCAGCGGCGGCAGGGTGATCACCTCGAAGCTCAGCCGGTCGAGGAGGTCCGCGCGGAAGCGGCCCTGCTCGGCGAGCCGCGGCAAATCCTCGTTGGTCGCCGCGACTATCCGCACGTCCACCCGGATCGGGCGGTTAGAGCCGATCCGGGCCACCTCGCCGTATTCGACCGCGCGCAACAGGCGTTCCTGCGCCTGCATCGAAAGCGTGGCGAGTTCGTCGAGGAATAGCGTCCCGCCGTTCGCTTCCTCGAAGCGACCCGCCCGGGCCCTGGTTGCGCCCGTGAACGCACCGGCCTCGTGCCCGAAGAGTTCCGCTTCGATCAGCGTTTCGGGAAGCGCGGCGCAATTCATCGTGACGAGCGGCTCTTCCCACCTGTTGGACAGGCGATGGAGTCGCTCCGCGATCAGTTCCTTGCCGGTCCCGCGCTCTCCGATCACGAGTACCGGGCGGTCCATCGGCGCGGCCTGGCTCGCGCGATCGACCGCATCGAGAAAGGCGTCCGATTGCCCTATGAATTGGCTTTCCCGTTCCATGCCCACGAAATAGCGGAAATTCCCAACTCTCGGCAACGGAAACCATCATGCCGTTCGTCGAAATCTTGCATCCATCCGTAAATCCGGGTTGGCACGACCCTTGCTGAGAGGTGAACATCATTCACCGGGAGGTTTTTCTCATGTTCGACCGCCGCTTTCTGCAGACCCCTCTCGGCCTCGCCGCCATGGCGAGCGTTGCCGCGATGGCGCTGTTCGTTGCGCTGAGCGCGCAGATCCAGGCGACGCCGGCCTACGCGTCCAGCGGTCCTGTCTTCACCACGGAACTGGCATGAACAAGCCGACCTCCTCGGACGGCATTGGTAACGACCCCCTAGGGCCGGAGCCCGGCGACACCCCCCTGCGCGGAAATCAGTCCTCCCGCGCCGCCGACGCTCCGGCCCGTCCCCACCCGTTCGCGCGCAGCTCCCGGCTCGACGAGGAAGTCGAGCGCCTGCGTCGCAGCCCTACGCCCACCCAGTCCGCCGAACAGCGCGACATCGCCAACTACGGAGTTGCCTTCATGGGTATTTTCAGCCGCACCCGGGACATCATCGCGGCCAATTTCAACGACATGCTCGACAAGGCGGACGACCCGACGAAGATGATCCGCATGATCATCCTCGAGATGGAGGAAACCCTGGTGGAGGTGCGCGCGTCGGCCGCGCGGACCATCGCCGACCAGAAGGAGATGCACCGGCATACGGTCAAGCTCGAGCGGCTCCAGGCCGACTGGGCGGAGAAGGCGCAGCTTGCGCTCAGCAAGGACCGCGAGGACCTCGCCCGTGCCGCGCTCGTCGAGAAGAAGAAGGCCGCCGACATGGCCGAGCAGCTCAAGCAGGAAATTGCGGTGCTCGACGACGCCTTGCGCGCCTACGAGCAGGACATCGAGAAGCTGCAGGTGCGCCTGCGCGAGGCGCGCAGCCGCCAGACGGCGATCGCCGCCCGCCTCGAGAGCGCCGAGAACCGCGTCAAGCTGCGCAGCCTGATGACCAACGAGCGGACCGACGAGGCGCTCGCCCGCTTCGACCAGCTCGAGCGCCGGGTCGACTATGCCGAGGGCCGCGCAGACGCGCTTTCGATCGCCGACGGTACCGGCAAGCCGACGCTCGCGGACGAGATCGCCGCGCTGGCCGGAAAGGACCAGATCGACGACGAGCTCGCCGAGATGAAGCGGGCACTGGGCATGGACACTGAAAACAACACCAAGGAGGACTGATCAGTGGACGTCGATTTTGCGATCGGAATGATAGCGATCTTCATCGGATTGCCATGGATCATCCTGCACTACATCACCCGGTGGAAGACCGCCGCCACGATCACCACGGATGACGAGGCTTTGCTCGAGGAGCTTTATGGCCTCGCCAAACGGCTCGACGAGCGGATGAATACCGTGGAGCGCCTGGTCGCCAGCGACCATGACGATTTCCGGCCGGCCCGCCTTACCCACGACCGCGAGATCGACGAGGCGCCGCTGCGCGAACTCGACCGCCTGCTGGCCGAAAAGAAGGGAGCTTCGAAGTGAACAGCCCACGCACCACGCTCTACCGCGACAAGCAGAACGCCAAGCTGATGGGCGTCTGCTCGGGGATCGCCGACTACACAGGCGTCAACGTGATGTGGGTCCGGCTGGTCTTCCTGCTGCTGCTCATCACCGTCGCGCCGATCCTGTTGCCGATGTATTTCATCGCCGGATTACTTCTCAACAAGAAGCCGCCGCACCTCTACGTCGACCAGGAAGAGACGAAGTACTGGCAGCGCGTGCGCCAGAGCCCGAAGCGGACCGCCCGCGAAATCCGCGGCAAGTTCCGCGAGATAGACCGCCGCCTGGCCGACGTGGAAACCTATTACGTCACCAGCAATCCGCGCCTCAACGCCGAGATCGAACGGCTGCGCTGACACCGAAGCTCAAGGGGAGTTCAACCAATGGACGCAGGTGCGATCGGTGCCCTGATACCGATCTTTGCCCTGTCGATCCCGATCATCGCGATCTGGACACGGCACAAGACGAAGATCGCCGAGATGCAGGTACACACCACCGCCGACGCGACGGCAGAACGGGCCGCTCAGTATGCCAGCCAGGTGCAGGCGCTCGAAGAGCGGGTCCGCGTGCTCGAACGCATCGTGACCGACAAGGGATACGATGTCGCCAGGCAGATCGAGGCCCTGCGCGACCAGCGCCGGGTCGACGAGAGCGACAGCGGCGTCTCGATCGAGAGCCTGCGCAAGGAGCGGGTGTGATGGAGAAGCTCGCGATCCTGGAAGTGCTCGCACCGATGCTCGCCGTCGGCGTGGTCGCGATGAGCATCGGCTGGGTGGCCACCACGTGGCTGCGGGTGAAGAACGGCTATCCGCTCGACGGCGCCTGGGGCCAGGCGGTCTATCCGAAGACCGACAGCGAGGCGAAGGAGCGGATCAAGCTGCTTTCGCAGGAGAACGCCCAGCTGCGCGCCGAGATCGGATCGATGAAGGACCGCCTCGCAACCGTCGAGCGGATCGTCACGGACAGCGGCTATCACCTGACTCACGACATCGAACGGCTGCGTGACCGGGCGGAGAAAGTGCAATGAGTTTCTGGACCGCATTCGTCGTGACGGTCGCGATCATCGCATTCACCGCGATGCGCATCGTTCGCTACAACACCGAAGGCAGCCGCAGGACGCTGGCCCGTCCTCCCTCGGACGACGGAGACAAGGTCGCGCTGCGTCGCGAGGTCGAGGACCTGCGTGAGCGCATCAAGGTGCTCGAGCGGATCACCACCGAAACCAACACCACCGCCGCCCTCGAGACGCGCCGCGTCGCGGACGAGATTGAGGCGCTGCGCGACCGCGAACATTCGTAACGGCCATTGGTTCAAGGGAGGACCTGACCATGATGAGCGACCAGATCGTCACCGCCGCCGCATCGCTCACGGCCATCTCCATCGTCGCCTTCGCCATGCTGCGCGGGTGGCATGGATGGCTGACGCTGAAGGAGCATGAGCTCGACCGCGCGACATCGGGCAAGGCGCCCGAACGCGAAGTGGATACCGGCAGCGCGCTCGGTGCAGCGAGGATCGAGCTGAGCGACCTCAAGGAGCGCATCAAGAAGCTAGAGGCAATCGCCAGCGGAGTCGACCCATGAGCAATGCCGCCAACAACGCCGCGCAGGCGGGAATAGGTCTCGGGAGCGCAATCGCCGTCGCGATCTCGTGGTCGCTGCACAAGTCGATCCTGTGGGCCGCCATCCAAGGGTTCTTTGGCTGGTTCTACGTGATCTACTACGCCTTCACCCGCCCGGGCGGCTTGTCGGGCTGAGCCCCCTTCCGCTAGAGGCGCGCGAAATGCGCAGCCTTCAAGACATCGCCGAGGAATACGATTTCCTCGATACCGACGACCGCTATCGGCTCCTGATCGAGCTCGGCCGTGAGCTCGAGCCCATGCCCGATGCGCTCAAGACCGACGCGACCCTTGTGCGCGGATGCTCGGCGGCGGTCTGGGTCTATCCGACCGGCGATACCGAGCGGCTGCACTTCCTGGCCGACAGCAATGCCGCGATCACCAAGGGCATCGTCGCGCTGGTGATCGCCGCGGTGCAGGACAAGCCGGCGCGCGAAGTCGCCGCAATGGACGTGGCGGAGGCGCTGGCCCCGTTCGACCTCAAGAACCAGCTCAGCAGCAACCGGACCCAGGGCGTGCCCAACATGATCGCGCTGGTACGCGATCACGCGGCGAGGATCGCAGCCGGCTAGGCGCGCAAGTCGTCGGGAATGGGGGCCAGGCGCGGTCCGGCGTCCCGGAAATGACGCAGGTCGAGGAAACGCGACAGGAACGGCATGTCCGGGTTGGCAATACGCGCGGGCGTCCGGCCGGCGAACATGCGGATCTCGCGGATCATGTGCGGCTGGTCGTAGAAGTGGTCCTGGATCGCGGCGAAATCCTCGTCGGAAAGATCCGGGCGCGACAGGAGCACCGCCGCGCGCAATGCCCGGTACTTGCGGATGAGCGTTCGCGGCGCGAGCCCGAAGTAACGCTCGGTCAGACGCTGGACCTGCCTCACCCCTATCCGGAACGGGCCACGAGATCGTCGAGCGATGGCGAGAGCGACCCGGCGATCCATTCCGCAACGATACGAATGAACGCGACGTGCCGGGGCGGCAGGGGACGCGCCGCCGCAGCCATTCCGCGCGCGAGCATGGCGGCCTTGTCGGCGTCGGAGAGCCGCTCGTAATCCTCGATGATCCCGGCGCAAGCCTCTGCCAGGGGACGCGGAACGATGTCGGCACCTGCGCAAACCTTGTTGCCATGCGCCTCGGCCGACAGCCCGGTAAGGCTTGCCCAGCCAACCGGGCTCAGCATCGCGCCGAACGCGTCCCACGGCCCGTCCATTTCGAGGGCCGTCGCGTCCGAGGTCGGCGTGACCAGGGTGAACGGCGGCCCCTGTTCGACCCGCCCGTCGAGGAACCGTAGGGTGCCCGAGCCCTTGCCGAGCAATATCAGGATGCCGATCGACGAAGGCTGCACGTCCCGGATGTGCGGCTCGTCACAGCGAACCCGGTAGAATGTCGTCGCCAGCCCCGCCGCTTCTTCAGGTGGTACGATAAGTTCCATCCGGACGAGGTCTTTCCGCGTCAGACGCGGTTCGTCCGATGCTTCGGCGGCAGGAAAGTCCGTCAGGTCGCGACCCATCGGTCGGATTTCTTCCCGATCGCGAGCGGCGAGTCCAGTCGTTTGCGCGCCTAGGCTCCCACGCTCTCGCGTACGACCGCGATGCCCGCCTCGCGCTGGCGCTTCAGCTCGGCCTTGAGCTTGGCAGGGTCACGCGCGAAGACGAACCCGAAGCTCACCCCGCCTTCCTTGCCGATCGTCGCGTGGTGCAGCTTGTGAGCCTGCACCAGCCGCTTGGCATAGCCGCGCTTGGGCACCCAGCGGAACCAGCGCTGATGGACCAGTCCGTCATGTACCAGGGTGTAGATGATCCCGTAGGCCAGCACGCCGAGACCGATCCAGGTGCCCGGCCACCAGGCGTCCACGCCCATGATCATCGGGCTGCCGATCGCGAACATCGAGATGCTCATGGCTGCGCCCACGAGGGCATACAGGTCGTTCTTCTCGAGGAAGCCGTCGTGCGGTTCGTGATGGTCGCGATGCCACGCCCAGCCGAACCCGTGCATCACATACTTGTGGCTCGACCACGCGACGAATTCCATCGCCAGCACGGTGAGCACAACGATCAGGGTCGGAAGCAGCCAGTCCATCGGTGGCGAGTATAGGTCAGTCGCCGGGGAAAAAGAACCGCGCGATTTCCTCGGTGATGCGCGCGGGGCGCAGAGTTCCGGCATCGACGCAGCACCAGCTGGAACTGACTTCCGCGAGAACCTCCTCGCCGCGCTGGATGACCGTGCGATAGAACGCCCGCGCGCCATGGATCTTTTCGAGAACCGTGCTGGCGATCACGTCGTCTTCGAGGAATGCCGGCCGCCGGTAGGTGATCTCATGCTTCAGTGCGACCCACAGCCGCTCCGCGACGGCTTCGGCCGGGGCGAGCTTCTGCCAGTGCGCCAGGACCGCGTCCTGCACCCAGCCGAGATAGCGCGCGTTATTCACGTGCCCCATGAAATCGATGTCCCCGGGAACGATGCGAATCGGGAAATGGAACGGCGCTGCTGCTGACATGCTTGTCAGTTAAGCACGAATGCATTGCTTTTCCATGACCAATCGCACCGGGGGTCTTGGGAGCGGCCAAGTTTTCCCATCTTGTCCGGACCGCGACGGGGCGCATAGCCCGTTCGCATGGCCAGCCGACCCCGCACGCTCTACGAAAAGATCTGGGACGCGCACGTCGTCGAAACCCGCGACGACGGTACCGCGCTCATCTACATCGACCGGCACCTCGTCCACGAAGTGACGAGCCCGCAGGCGTTCGAGGCGCTGCGCGTCGCCGGCCGCCCCGTGCGTCGGCCCGACCTGACCCTTGCCGTCCCCGACCACAACCTGCCGACGACGCCCCGGCTCGATAGCGCCGGTAAGCGTCTTCCCATCGCCGACCCGGAAAGCGCCGCGCAGCTTGCCGCGCTCGAAGCGAACGCCCCGGCCTTCGGCATCCGTTACATCGGCGCGACCGACGCCGCGCAGGGCATCGTCCACGTGGTCGGGCCGGAACAGGGGTTTTCGCTCCCCGGCGCGACGATCGTCTGCGGCGACAGCCACACCGCCGCGCACGGCGGCATCGGCGCGCTCGCCTTCGGCATCGGGACGAGCGAGGTCGAACACGTCCTCGCCACGCAGACGCTGCTGCTGCGCAAGTCGCGGACGATGGAAGTGCGGGTCGATGGCCAGCTCGGCCCCGGCGTTACGCCCAAGGATTTGATCCTCCACATCATCGGCGTCGTCGGGACCGCGGGCGGAACGGGCCACGTGATCGAGTACCGGGGGCCGGTGTTCGAGGCGATGAGCGTCGAGGGCCGGCTAACCGTGTGCAATATGAGCATCGAGGCGGGTGCGCGCGCCGGTCTCATTGCACCCGACGACATCACTTTCGCCTATCTCAAGGGTCGGCCTCTGGCGCCCGAGGGGCAGGACTGGGACCGCGCCGTCGAGTGGTGGCGCTCGCTGGCGACCGATCCCGGCGCGGCATTCGACAAGTCCGTCGTCATCGATGCGTCGGCGGTCGAGCCGACCGTCAGCTGGGGCACCAGCCCCGAGGATGTCGTGCCGATCGGTGGCCGCGTGCCCGCACCGGACAGCTTTGCAGACCCGTCCAAGCAGGATGCCGCGCGGCGCAGCCTCGATTACATGGGACTCGAGCCCGGCCAGCGGATGGTCGACGTGGCAATCGAGAACGTGTTCATCGGCAGCTGCACCAACAGCCGCATCGAGGACTTGCGGGCCGCCGCCGAAGTCCTCCGCGGGCGCCACAAGGCCGATGGCGTCAAGTGGGCGATCGTCGTTCCCGGTTCGGGCCTGGTGAAGGCCCAGGCCGAGGCCGAGGGACTCGACCGCGTGTTCATCGAAGCCGGGCTCGAATGGCGCGAGCCGGGTTGTTCGGCCTGCCTGGGCATGAACCCCGACAAGGTTCCGCCGGGCGAACGCTGCGCCTCGACCAGCAACCGCAACTTCGTTGGCCGTCAGGGTCCCGGATCGCGCACCCATCTCGTCAGCCCCGCGATGGCCGCCGCGGCGGCGGTGACAGGCAGGCTCACCGACGTGCGCGAGCTGGCGAGCTGAGCGTCCGCAAGACCGCCTTCGCGCCCGTCGCCGCCGGCGACGCACGTGTCCTGATCCTTGGCAGCCTGCCGGGCGACGCGTCCCTCGCCGCCGGACGGTATTACGCCCATCCGCAAAACCGCTTCTGGCACCTCGTCGGCCACGTCATCGGCAGCGACGTCTCCCACCTTGCGTACGAGGAGCGACTCGATGCGCTGAAGTCCGCCGGTATTGCCTTGTGGGACACGGTCGCCTCCGCGCGTCGCGAAGGCAGCCTGGATGCGGCCATTCGCGAAGCCAGCCATGCGCCGCTGGCCGATCTTGCAGCGGGGCTGCCGGATCTTCGCGCGGTCGCCTTCAACGGCCGCAAGGCGAGCGCAATCGGGCGGCCGCAACTTGCCGGCAGGGACCTCGCGCTGATCGACCTTCCTTCATCATCGCCTGCCTTCGCGGCGATGCCCCTAGCCGACAAAGAGCGGCTTTGGGCGCGGCTAGCCGATTTCCTGATCTGACCCCTTGCGTGGCCCCGCGCAGCGCCGCATGGATAGGCCCATGACCAAGAAACTCACTGGCAAGGCGATCGCCGCAGGCGCTGCGATCGGGTCCGCCGCCATCGCCGCCGCGCTGCTCTATGCGAACAAGCGCAAGGAAGAGAAGAAACCTCCGGCGCCACCGCAAGCACCTTCGGGCGAGCCCCCGGAAACCGACTGATGGAGCCGCTGCGCGAAGTCGAAGGCCGGGCGATCCCGTTCGGCGCGAAGAACGTCGATACCGACGTGATCATCCCGGCGCACTGGCTCAAGACGATCACCCGCGAGGGCCTCGGCCGGGGTGCTTTCGAGACGGTGCGCGCGAAAGGGGACAGCGTCTTCGACGACCCCGAGTTCGCCGGCGCGCCGATCCTGATCGCGGGCGACAATTTCGGCTGCGGTTCGAGCCGCGAGCATGCCGCCTGGGCCCTGCTCGACATGGGCATACGCGCGGTGATCGCGCCGAGCTTTTCCGACATCTTCGCCAGCAATGCGTTCAAGAACGGCGTCCTCACCGTCGCGCTGCCGCAGGACCAGGTCGACAGGCTGTTGGAGGTTGCACGGACCGATCCGATCGCAATCGACCTCGAGAGCCAGGTCGTGACCACGCCTTTCCAGGATCGCTTCGCGTTCGAGATCGACCCGTTCCGCAAGCATTGCCTGCTCGAAGGGCTCGACGAAGTCGGCCTGACACTCGCGCGCGATGCGGCGATTGGAGAATACGAGACGCGCCAGGCGACACAGATGCCCTGGTTCGCACATGGAACGGAGAAAGCTGCATGAAGGCCTTGCGTTCGCACACGGTCGGTGGACCCGAGACCCTTACCCTCGATGAGGTGGAGGTACCGACCCCCGGGAAAGGGCAGGTGCTCGTCGATGTGAAGGCCTGCGCCATCAACTACCCCGACGGGCTGATCGTACGCGATCTCTACCAGTTCAAGCCCGAGCGGCCCTTCTCTCCCGGGGGCGAGATTGCCGGGGTGATCGAGGCGCTCGGCGAGGGCGTCGAGGGCTGGCAGGTCGGCGACCGCGTGCTCGCGGGGATCGGCAATGGCGGGCTGGCCGAAAAGGTCTGCGTGGCCGCGGGACGGATGTTCAAGGTGCCCGACGGCGTGCCTTTCGAAAAAGCGGCGTCCTTGATGATGACCTACGGCACGACCATCCACGGCCTCAAGGACCGCGGCCATATCAAGCCCGGCGACGTGATGCTGGTGCTCGGCGCTGCGGGCGGTGTGGGCCTGTCGGCCGTCGAGCTCGGCAAGGCGTTCGGCGCGAAGGTCATCGCTGCGGTCTCGAGCGAGGCCAAGGGCGAAGTTGCGCGCCAGGCCGGGGCCGACGAGGTCGTGATCTACCCGCGCGATGCGATGGACAAGGACGCGTCGAAGGAGCTGGCGAACAAGTTCAAGGCAGCCTGCGGGCCCGATGGAGCGAATATCGTCTACGACATCGTCGGCGGGCAGTATTCCGAACCGGCCCTGCGCGCGATCGCGTGGGAAGGGCGCTTCCTGGTGGTCGGCTTTCCCGCCGGCATTCCGAAGATGCCGCTAAACCTGACCCTGCTGAAGAGCTGCGACATCTGCGGCGTGTTCTGGGGCGCCTTCACCGCGCGCGAACCCGAGAAGTTTCGCGCGCAGGCCGACGAGCTGTTCGACCTGATGGCCGCGGGCAAGATCGACCCGCTGATCTCGGAGACATTCCCGCTCGAACGCGGGGGCGAGGCGATTGCCAAGCTCGAAGCGCGTGAGGCAGTCGGCAAGCTCGTCGTCACCATGGATTGAGGACAACGCGATGAAGGCAAGAACCATTCTGCTGGGCGCAGCGACCGCTTGTGCCCTGGCTGCGGCAGGTCATGCGCATGTCCACCCGGCCAAGTCGCTCAAGCCCGACGATCCTGCGCTGCTCGTCGAGGCTCGGCAGGGAGGCATGGCGATGTCGGTTGCCGCGATCGGGGCGATCGGCAGTGGCCTCGAGCGCAAGGCCCCGCCCAAGTCGTATCGCATGGCGGCCATGGGCCTCGCGCATTTCGCGACTTCGCTGCCCGCCCTCTTCGACCAGAAAACCTCGAAAGTGGCCGGGACCGAGGCGAGTCCGGCGATCTGGAGCGATAGCGCCGGATTCGCAGCCCGCATGGCGGAGTATCGCGATGCAACCGGGGCTTTGCTCTCGGCCATCGATGCCAACGACGAGGCGGCTGTCGCGGCCGCCCTTGCCAGCACGAAGGCAGCGTGCAAAGCGTGCCACGATACGTACCAGCTCAAATAGACAGGCAGGATTTCCATGACCGATTTCAGGGATCGCGAGCGCGCCGAGGAAGCCAAGTTCGCGATGGACGAAGACACCGCGTTCCGCGTCGCTGCCAGGCGCAACCGGCTTCTGGGCCACTGGGCCGCGGAGAAGATGGGCCTCACACCCGAAGAAACCGACGCCTATGCCAAGGCAGTGGTCCAGGCCGATTTCGAGGAAGCGGGCGACGAGGACGTCATCCGCAAGGTTCTGGGCGACCTCACCCAGGCTGGATGCGAGATCGACGAGGCCGCGGTGCGTGCCGCCCTCGAGGAGAAGTCGGTCGAGGCGCGCCGCCAGCTGATGAGCGAAAGCTGAGCCCATGCCGATGGCGGCTGCCGATATCGTCGCGATGATCGAGGCCGCGCTTCCGGGCGCGGTCGTCGAGATGCGCGATCTTGCCGGCGACAACGATCATTGGGCGGCGCGAGTGACCGCACCGCAGTTTGCCGGGCTCACGCGGGTGAAGCAGCACAAGCTGGTCTACGATGCCCTCGGTGGACGGATGGGCGGGGAACTCCACGCCTTGCAACTGACGACCGCCGTTCCCAACTGATCATCCATACTCCATTCCAAAGGGAAGGATCGGCCATGTCCGACGTCACCCAGCGTATTGCCGACATCGTCGAAGCCAACGATGTCGTCCTCTTCATGAAGGGCACTCCGCTCTTCCCCCAGTGCGGGTTTTCCAACCGCGCGGTATCGATCCTCGACCATTGCGGCGTGACCTACGAGAGCGTCGACGTGCTGCAGGACATGGAAATCCGCCAGGGCATCAAGTCGTTCAGCGACTGGCCGACGATCCCCCAGCTCTACGTGAAGGGCGAATTCGTCGGCGGCAGCGACATCATGATGGAGATGTTCGAGGCCGGCGAGCTGCAGACGATGTTCGGCGAAAAGGGCGTCGCCTCAGCCAGCTGACTGTTCGGTCCCTCGGGATCCGGAAAAGAAAATCCCGTCCGGCTGGGTAAGGCCGGACGGGTTTTTCGTATGGGATCTTGGTCGGGGAGGCAGAACCGGAGACCGGTGGTCCCGCCTCATGGGAAGACCGTTGGGGTGCCATCTTCTCTGCACAGTCCGTGCCAGATCGGCGGATTCGCGGAAAACCGCGCGTTTCGATGGTTAAGGAAATTAACTCCAGAACCAGTGTGTAAGGAATCCCGACAAGCCAGCGCCGACAATCGGTGTTGGCATGCAACCGATCGCGCGCCACAGTCGGTCCATGAGCGACAGCGAATCCAGACCCACCATCCCCGCTGCCACCGTTGTGGTCTTTCGCCGCGCCAGGGATGAAGGTCCGCCCGAGATTCTGATGACCATCCGCCATACCGCGATGGCATTCGCGGGCGGAATGGCCGTGTTCCCCGGAGGGCGCGTCGACGAAGCAGACCGGGTGCTGGCAGCGCACCTTCCAGGCGACACCGACGAGATCGCCCACCGCATCGCAGCGGTTCGCGAGGCGCTCGAAGAGACCGGGCTTGCGATCGGGATTCGGGAACGGCCCACCGCCGACGAGGTCAGGCGCGCGCGCGAACTCCTGCTGGCTGACGGCAGCCTGGCGCCCGTTCTTGCCGCGATGGGCTGGACACTCGAGCTCGGCAGCGTGGTGCCGTTTGCCCGCTGGCATCCCAAGAACGAGCGGATTCCGCGCATATTCGACACGCGCTTTTACCTCGCCGACCTGGGTACGGGCGCGGTCGAGCTGGAAATCGACGAAACCGAGACGACCCACCTGTTCTGGACAACCGCGCAGGGCGCGCTCGACGCAGCCGACCGCGGCGAGATCGCGCTGATCTTTCCCACCCGCCGCAATCTCGAGCGTCTCGCCCTGTTCGGCACCTTCGCCGAGGCCCGGGACCAGGCCGAGGCGATCCCGGTCAAGACGATCACGCCCTGGATGGAAGAGCGCGACGGCGAGAAATGGCTGATGATACCCGACGACGCCGGATACCCGGTCCCGGGCGAGCCGCTGAGCAGCGCCGCCCGGGCCTGATGCCTCAACGCAGCAAGGCCACCATGATGTCGGCATCGGTCTTGAAGTCGGCCACCCGATAGCCGCGCTCGGCCATTTCCTTCGAATAGTCCTTCTGCGCGTCGTGGAGTTCGCGGTAGTACTCGGCCCACGCCTCGCGGACGTCCTCTTCGTCGGTTGCACGATCGAGGTCGGAGGCCAGTTCGCGCTTCGCCTCGCTGACGTCGGTCTGGTAGTCGAGCCAGTACTTGTTGCTGTCGTTGCTGACCGCGATCGGCAGCATCGAGGCGGCGACGGTGATCTCCGTCTCGGCCTCGACCGACGCATTGGCTTTGCCTTCCGCGGCCGCGATGTAATGCGGCGCTGCGGCGAGCATGACGGCAATCACGATGGTTCCGGTTCGCACGGTATGTTCCTCCTCTGATATCTCGATGAGGAGAAAACGGTCGCGCAGACGAGATTCATCCATGCTCGCCACGTATCATTCGAAAATGGCCGCTAAGGCGAGAAAAAGTCCGGCTTACCTTGATCCCATCGCCTGGCGCCGTTAGCCTTCCCCCCCCACGATCATTCTTCGAGGGGATTTTCATCATGGGTCGCACATTCCGGCAGCCGCTTCGTCGGCTTGCCTTCGCTTCGCTTGCCTTGCGCGCCTCCGCCTTCGCTGTCGCAGGCGCTACCGCACTGGTGTTTCCGGTTGCTGCGCAGGTAGCGCCCGCCAAGTAGCAGCAGGGCGGCGTGCCCGCGTGGGAGATCACCAGCAGCGACCTGCCCGCCGATCCCGCTGTCCGGTTCGGGACCCTGCCCAGCGGCATGCGCTACGCGATCAAGCACCACGAGAACCCCAAGGCCGCGGCCGCGATCCGCATGGCCTTCGACGTGGGCAAGCGCGAAGAGGCCGACGGCGAGATAAACGCCGCGCACTTCGTCGAGTACATGGCCTTCAACGGATCGACCAACATTCCCGAAGGCGAACTCATCAAGCGGCTCGAACGGCTCGGGTTGGCCTTTGGCGCCGACTCCAACGCCGAAACCGATATCGAGCACACGACCTACAAGCTCGACCTGCCGAACCTCAATCCCGAGACCGTCGACGCGGGCTTCACTGTCATGCGCGAGATCGCCTCGGAGCTGACGATCGCGCAGGCCGCGGTCGACCGCGAGCGCGGCATCCTGGTGTCCGAATACAACCAGCGGAATACGCCGCCGCTGCGCCGCCTGCTTGACCTGCTGCAGAAGGGTATCCCCGGTTCGCGGTTCGGTCCGCAACTCGTCGGCGATCCCGACTCCATCCGCGCGATCAGCGCCGAGGGCCTGCGGGCCTATTACAACGGCTATTATCGCCCCGAACGGGCGACGCTGGTCGTGGTCGGCGACGTCGACGTCGATGCGATGGAGGCCGAGATCAAGAAGCGCTTCTCGGGCCGGAAGGGGACCGGCGAAGCCCGCGAGAACTATCTTCCCACGATTGCCGTACCGGCTCAGCCGGTCGTCGCGACCTTTTCCGATCCGTCGATCGCCGAACTGATCCAGTTCGACCGGGTCACCCCGGCGCGTACCGCGACAAACACCGTCGCCGATGTCCGCCGCGACTATCTCGAGGCGATCGCCAACCAGGCGCTCGCCAACCGCTTCAATGCCCTCGCCCGGCAGGACGGCAGCCCGATCATCGGCGGCCAGGCCATGGCGCAGGACCTCGGGCGCAGCGCGCAGGTCGCCACCTTGCTCGTGATCGCCAAGGACGGTGAATGGAAGGCCGCGACCACTATAGGCGAGCAGCAGCTTCGCAGGGCGCGGCAGTACGGTTTCACGGCCAGCGAGATCACCGAAATCAAGGCCAACATCCTCGCCAATCTCAAGAACGCGGCCGAACAGGCCGACGGGCGCAAGAGCAGCGCGATCGCAGACGCACTCACCCGCGCTTCGCTCTCCGACCAGGTACCCCTGGCCCCTGAGACCGCACTTGCCGCATACCAGGCGATCTCGGATTCGATCGATGCCGCTGCGGTCAGCGCCGCTTTCGCCGGCTTGTGGGACGGCGGACCGACCTTGGTCCACGTGTCCACCAAGACCGTCGTCGAAGGCGGAAACCCCGCCATCGCAGCCGCGCTGACGGAAAGCGCGAAGGTCGCGGTCACTGCTCCGGTCGAGGAAGTGACGAAGGCGTTCGCCTATGAAACGTTCGGTCCCGCAGGCAAGGTCGTGGCCGATACCACGATCGCCGACCTCGGCATCCGCACCGTGCGGTTCGCCAACGGCGTCCAGCTCAACATGAAGAAGACCGACTTCGTGCCGGGTCAGGTCCTGTGGCGGGCCGAAATCGGGTCGGGCGCTCGCGTGTTCCCGCAAGGCAAGCCGGGGCTCGACATCGCCGCGGGCATCATGACCCAAAGCGACGGTCTGGGCCAGCACGACCCCGAAGAACTTCGCCGCATCCTTGCCGGCCGCAAGGCATCGACCGGACTTTCGGTCGAAGGCGACGCCATCGTTTCGGCCGGGTCTTCGACCCGCGAGGACATCGGCCTGCAGTTGAAGCTCATCGCCGCGCAGATCACCGATCCCGCATGGCGCGCGACGACCGGCGCGCAGTGGGCCGGCGTTGCGCCGGTTCTCGCCAAGAACATCCTCGGCAACCCGACTCAGCGGTTCGGCTCGGCGCTTTCGACCGTGCTCGCGAGCGGTGACGATCGTGTCGGCCTGGGCGACCCGGCCGCGCTCCCTGCCATCACGATGGACGATGTGCGTGCAGCGCTGACACCGCAGCTCTCCAAGGGCGGAATCGAGATCGGCCTCGTGGGCGACATCGACGAGGCGGCCATGATCGCCGCGGTCGCATCGACGCTGGGCGCACTGTCGGCACGAGGCGAACCGGGGGCGGCATCAGCGCCGGTCAGCCCGCTGGTCTTCCCCGCCGACAGGGCGGTGCGGACGATCCCGCACAACGGCGCCGCAGACCAGGGCCTGATCGGGGTTGCGTGGTCGACCGAAGACGGAAAGGATCACAAGGACACGCTCGAGCGCGAACTTCTCGCCGCGGTGATGCAGCTCCGTTTGACCGACGTGCTGCGCGAGGAACTGGGTGCGAGCTACACCCCGCAGGCGCTGTCCAGTGCATCGCTCACGTTCGACGACTACGGGTTCCTCGTGGCCTTCGCGCCCGCCGAGCCGGCATCGATGGACACCGTGGCCGCTGCGGTGAAGCGTATTGCGGCAGGCCTCATCGCCGCTCCTCCGAGCGAGGATGAAATCCTGCGGGCGCGGCAGCCTATCGTCCAGCGCTGGGACCGCCAGTTGCGCGAGAACAGCGGGTGGTCGAGCCTCGTCACCGAGGCGCAGAGCCGGCCCGAGCTGCTCGACCGGCGCCGCCAGCGGGCTGACGTCATGAACGCGATTACTGCGAAGGACCTGCAGGCAGCCGCGCAGCGGTACCTCGATCCGGCAAAGGCGCTCGAAGTGCGGGCGCTGCCCCAGCCGGCAGCGGGCCAGTAAGCAGCCGCGAATGCCAGGCCCTCTCGCCGCAATGGGCGGCGGGAGGGTTTGGCGCGCCCGGCAGGACTCGAACCTGCAACTCCAAGCTTAGAAGGCTCGTGCTCTATCCAGTTGAACTACGGGCGCGCTCGGGCACGCGCATAGCGTGCTTTTCGCGGGGCACAAATCGCGATAACCCGTGCCGATGAGCGAAAAGGTGGCAGCGATCGAGGGGGAAGCCGCCGCGCCGCGGCACTTCCGCTATTACGACATCATCATGGCGGCATTCGTCGCCATCCTGCTGCTGTCGAACATCATCGGCGCTTCGAAGCCAAGCTACGTGACGCTGCCCGTGGTCGGCGAATGGTCGTTCGGCGCGGGCGTGCTGTTCTTTCCCATCAGCTACATCATTGGCGACATCCTGACCGAGGTATACGGCTACGCCCGCGCGCGCCGAGTGATCTGGACCGGGTTCGCAGCGCTTGCCTTCATGGCGTTCATGGCGTGGGTGGTGGTCAAGCTGCCGCCGGCCGCAGGCTGGCCCGGCCAGGAGGCCTACGAGTTCGTATTCGGCAATTCGTGGCGCATCGTGCTCGCGTCGATGACGGCGTTCTGGGTTGGCGAGTTCGCCAACAGTTTCGTGCTCGCGAAACTCAAGGTCTGGACCGAAGGCCGCCACCTGTGGCTGCGGACGATCGGATCGACTTTCGTCGGCCAGGGCCTCGACAGCCTGATCTTCTACCCGCTGGCGTTCTACGGCCTCGCCGGCTGGCCGCCCGAGCAGCTGATGATGGTGGTGGTTTCGCAATGGGCGATCAAGACCGCCTGGGAAGCGCTGCTCACCCCGGTCACGTACGTTGTCGTCGGCCGCCTCAAGCGTGCCGAAGGGGTCGAGGTGTTTGACCGCGACACGAACTTCTCGCCCTTCGGCAAGGCCGCATAGAAAAAGGGCCGGGAGTTTCCCCCCGGCCCCGTTTCTCGCTATGGCGGCGACCGCTCAGAACTTGGTGCGGACGGTCAGGCCGTAAGTCCGCGGCTCCTCGATGAAGCCGATCCGCGAACGCGCGCCGGCTGGACCACGGAGCGGCGTGTTTGCAGTGATGCCGCGAGTCACTTCATTCGAGATGTTGTTGACCCACGCTTCGATCGCGAACCGCTCGTTCGGCAGCGACAGGCCGAGACGGGCGTTCATCTTGATCGCCGCTTCCTGAATGTCGAACGGGATCGGCAGGCCGTTGGTATCGAGCGGGATGGTAGAGGTGCGGCGGCTGCTCGAGTAGTTGGCGTTGAACGCCGCGAGCAGGCCCAGCCCCGAATCGTTGATGGGGCCGTCATACGTCACGCCGAACACGCCAGAGAACTTGGGCGCGTTGGTCAGCGATGCGCCGCAAAGGCGAACGGCCGAGGGACGAACCGCAGGGTTCGTGATGCTGTCCGCGCAATCGCTCGGATACCGCGAATCGGCATACGTCAGCGCGAGGTTCAGGTTGATGTACGGATCGAGCCGCCCGAACAGTTCGAGTTCCGCACCGGTCGACTTGGCCTTGTCGACGTTGAACGTGATGAACTGGATTCCAGTGAATTCGAGCACCTGGAAGTCGGTGAGGTCCATATGGAACACCGCAAGGTTCGCCTTGATGCGGCCGTTGGCGAATTCGGTCTTGATACCCGCTTCGTAGGCATCGACCTTTTCCGACTTGAACCGCGGATCGCCCCCCGCGAACGTCGTCGCCGCCGCTGGATCGAGGTTGAAGCCGCCCGACTTAAAGCCGTGGCTGAGGCCTGCATACAGCAGGGTTCCCTGGTTGGTGTTGTAAGCGACCTGCGCAGTATAGGTCAGTTCGTTGTCCTTGAACCTCGTGTTGTATTCGCGCGGCAGGAACGAGAGCGGCGGGGTGGCGACCGAACTGGCAAGGGTAGTGCTGCCCGGCAGGGTCAGCGCGGTCGAAGTCGCAAACGGGAAGCACGTGGCGGCGAGGAAGTTTGCCTGGGTCGCCCCGAATGCAGCCGAACGCCCGGATGCGATCGCGTTGACCACCGCCTGGCACGCGTTCGATCGCGCGGCGATCTGGTCGAAGAAGCCGTCCTTGGTCTCGTCAACGTACCGCGCACCGAGCGTGACCGAGATATTGTCGGTCAGATCGAAGACGTTGTGCGTGAATACCGAGAAGCTCTCCGAATCCGCCCCGAACTGGTTGATCGCGTAATCGCCGGCAGCGTTGACCGCGGTGCCGCCGGTGATGGGAATGCCAGCCGCACCCGGGATGCCCGCGAGCGTACCGCCGGTACCCAGCCTGGTGACCTGAAGGAGCGGATTGGCCCCGAGGGCGCCGCCGAAGTTGAACGCGCTGACATAGGCCTGATAGGCCGATCCGAGCGTCATGGCCTGCGTCTCACGGATCTTCTCGTCCGAGTAGTAGGCGCCGATAAGCCAGTCGAGCTTGTCCGAGAAAGCCGAGCCCTGGAGCCGCAGCTCGTGCGTCATGGTCTTGATCGGGCCGCCGTTGCTCGGGAAGTTGGGTGTGCCCGTCAACGCACCGGTGTCGGCGCCGTTACCCGAGAAATAGACATTGAGATTGACGAACTCGGAGTCCTGATCTGACCGGGCGCGGAAATTGCGATAGCCGCCGATGTAGGTCAGCTTGGTGGAGCTTGCGATATCGTAGGTCACCTCTCCCGAGATGCCCCACTGCCTCTGCGAGTTGTTGAACGAAGACCCATTCGAATTGCGACGCTGCACTGCACCGGGCCCGAAGTCCTCCACGCCATCGCGCGGCAGTCCGTGCAGCGCAAAGAACGGCGCCAGCTCGGTTTCGCGGACGATCACCGCATCGCAGCAGTTCTCGCTCGCCTTCGAGTAGTCTCCGATGATGCGGACCGAGAGATCGGCGGTCGGCTCGTAAACGAGCTGGCCGCGCAGGATATAACGGTCGCGATTGAGGCTTTCTGCTCCCGTCGAGCTGGTCAGCAGCCCATCGCGCTTGCGATAGGCACCCGACAGGCGGACCCCGGCTACGCCCTCGGCGAGCGGAAGCGACACGCCGCCCTGGACATTAAAGAAGTCGAAATTGCCGTAGGTCGCGTTCGCGAAGCCTTCGATCCGGTTCAGGTTGGGGCGCCGGGTGGTGATGTTGAGGGCACCGGCCGAAGTGTTGCGCCCGAAGAGCGTGCCTTGCGGTCCGCGGAGGATTTCCAGCCGCTCGAGGTCCAGCAGGTCGCCCAGCGCCACGCCGGGCCGCGACTGGTAGACCCCGTCGATAAATACGCCGACCGAGCTTTCGAGGCCGGTGTTGTTGCCGGTAGTGCCGACACCGCGGATTTTGATCGAGGTGCCCTGCGTTTCGGTCTGCGACGACTGGATGTTAAAGCTCGGCGAGATTGACGACAGGGTCTTAATATCGACTACGCCTTGGCGCTCGAGGGTTTCGGGCGCTACCGCCGTCACCGCAAGCGGGATGTCCTGGACGTCGGCCTGACGAAGCGTCGCCGTAACGATGATGACGTCGGCATCGTCGTCCTGATCGGCGGTGTCCTGTGCGAATGCGGCGACCGGAAAAGCGGAAAAGCAGATTCCTGCGAGCAGAGCAGCCTTGGCTCTCATGTGTCCTCTCCTATCGATTGGGCCGTCTGAAGCGCGGCTCATATCATGGGCAAGGTAATGCAATTTCTCATGGGCTTGCAATGGCTATGCGCCATGGTCGGACGGCTGGGCCCCAGCGCAACAATCGTGCTGTTGGCCGCCAGCGTGCGAGAAGCGGTTTTACGCTACGGAATGGGTGGCCGCGCGCGCGTTGCACTTTGGCAACATCATTCGGCAATATCGCGGGTCAGGCTATCGAGGCGCTCTCGGCGATCGCGGTAATGCCGCGCTTGCCCTCTCCATCGCGGCCAAGCTGGACGATCACGTCGATCACGCCCGCGGCATAGGCGATGGTGTCGCTGCGCATGAGGCCGATGCCGGTCTGCATGACCATCAGCGCCAGCTGCTCGAGCGCGCCGCGCAGCGAGTTCGCGTGGATGGTCGAGAAGCTGCCGGGATGCCCGGTGTTGATCGCACGCAGGAAGCTGACGCTTTCGGCCCCGCGCAACTCGCCCAGCACGATCCGGTCTGGACGTAGGCGAAGCGCGGCTTGCAGCAACTCGTTCGCGGTGACTTTGGCCTCGCCCAGCTCGCCCTTGACCGCGACAAGGCCGACACCGTTCTCGCCGGGTAGGCGCAGTTCGGGCGTGTCCTCGACGAGGATAACCCGCTCACCGTGCGGTATTTCGCCGAGCATGGCGTTGAGAAATGTGGTCTTGCCCGTGCTGGTCCCGCCCGAGATGAGGATCGTGCGCCGCTGGCGTATCGCCTCGCGCAGGAAGGCGATCGGTTCGGCCTGCGCGTCGGGCATCGGCGCACGAACGTCCCCGCCGAGCGGGCCCGCGTCGTAGGCGTCGAGCGGCAGGTCGAGCCGGCGGTGGCGCCGGATCGCCATCGCCCAGTGCCTGCGCGCAGCCGGCGGGCCGCAGAACTGCACGCGCGCGCCGTCCGGCAGCGTCGCACCGAGCAGCGGGTGCTCGCGGTTGATGCCCTGGTGGCTGACCCGCGCGACCTGTTCGGCAAGGCGCTGGACAAGGCGGTCGTCGATCTCGGGGGCTTCGATCCGCTGCATGCCGGGATGGGCGGCATCCTCGATCCACACCTCGCCCGGCCGGTTGACGAGGATCTCGGTGATCGTGTCGACGTCGAGCCAGCGCTGGAAGGGCGCGAGATAGGCGTCGAGATACACGCTGCGCTCGGCAGACGACCCCGGCTGAAGCGGATGCACGTCTGCCGTCATCAACTCACTTCACCGCGGAGAAGTCGAGATCGCGCGCCGTGAAGACGCGGATCGGCTCACCGGCGCGGACCCGCACCGTCGGGGCGATCTGCCCGTCCTGCTGGAGCGCTGTCGAAGCCGCGCTGGTCCCGCCGCCGAGAACGACCGAGGCTCCGCCGGTGGCGAGACCGCCAATCACCGAGAGCAACATCGACGAGCCGAAGCGCTTGAAGAAGTGGCTGTTCACCTTGCCTTCGAGCCCCGTCGTCCCGTCGAAACCGACCGCTGGAGAGGCCAGGTTCACCGAAGCACCATCGGGCCGGATCAGCCGGGTCCAGATAACGTAGGCGCGCTTCTGCCCGCCTTGCAGTCCCGACTGGTATTGGCCGATCAGCCGGCTCGAGCGGGGCACGAGGATGCGCGTGCCATCGAAGCTCCGCACGTCCTGGCTCACCACCGCGCGGACATAGCCGGGGACGTCGGTGTTGATCGCGGTCTCGAGCACTGCCGGGATCAGCGTGCCTTGGGTCACCGTGGTTTGCGGATTGACCATGGCGCTTGCCTGAGCGGGTGCGCCGCCTACCCCGCCGACCCGGCTGGCGAAGTCGTTCGCACTGCCGCCGCCCGGCGTTGCCTGGCCGGGCGCGCCGGTGACCGCTTCGCCAAGACCGCCGCCAAGGTTGCTCGCGTCGAACACCACCGTTGGGTTGGAATAGGGATTGGCACGCACGCCCGGGACCTGCTGCACCGGCTGGGCATAGACCGGCTGCGGTGCCGGATCGGGGCGCGGCGCGACCGCCTGCTGCGGCGGCGCGACTGTGGTCACTGCCTGCGGCGGGACGACCGGGGCCGGTTGCACCGGTTGCGGAGCAGCGGCGACTTGTTGCTGGTCGGTCCGCGCCGCGTTCATGCTCCACAGGGTGATCGCGCCGATCAGGCCGATGACCGCTACGCCGGCCGCAAGCCCGAATCCGTCCGACTTGCCCTTGCGCTGGGTAACCGCGGGAAAGGCGTTGCGGCTGGCGAGATCGATGATCTCGGCGCTTTCCCCCTCGCGCGGGTCGCTGTCGGTAGCGGTGTCGCCCGGCTTCTTCGCGGGCAGTCGCATGGCGAGACGCATTATCGGTTCTCCCCTGAAATCGGCATGTCGGAACGGGCCAGTGCAGCCTGCGGGCTCGGCGGAGCAGCCTTGGCTGGGCCGCTGTTGATCAACGTCGCGGCGTCCTTGCCCGAACGCAGCACGATCTCGCGCGGGACCCCGTCGACGACGATCACGTCGCCGCGCACGGTGAAGTTGACCGGCCCTTCGGTACCCGCGGCATCTTTGATCAGGATCGCCGGAACCGGACTGCCCGCGGGCCAGGCGAGGAAGGTCGCGCTGCCATCGTCGTAGGTGCGCGCGGGAAGCAGCTTGCGATCGCCCTTGCCCTCCCAGGCGAAGTTGAGCTCGGCTGGGTCGGTCACCGCCTGCGGCTGGGTGATCGCGGCGATCTCGTCCTCGGTCGGAGCCCCGCTCTCGGCCATGCGAACGGCCGGCTTGGGCTCTTCAGGATAGGTGAACCGCAGGACGTAGAGCGGCTTGGCGCCGGCGCTCGCGACGAGATCGAACAGGTAGGTATGCCGGTCGGTGACGACGGTCATGTTGGTCGACGCGTTGGGCGCGAGCGGCTTCACGAACAGCAGGTTGGCCCGCTTGTTCGGCGTGACCTGCCACGCCTCGCTGTCGCCGATCGCCACGTTCTCGATATGCTCGTCCTCGCCGAACTGGATCGTCGCCTGGACCTTGGTGCGGCCTTCGATGCGGACGATCTTGCCGGCATCGTAGAAACGCTCGACGATCCGCGCATCCTGCGCAGAAGCGGCAACGGAAGTGGCAGCGAGTGCAAGCACGAGGCTGGCGCGGATCATTTCATTTTCTCCGAGAGACGCGGCGGCGGGGCCCGGAACCGACTGCCGACCCCCTTGGCGCGCGTGGTCCCCGGCATGGCGGATGCCGCCTGACCGGAACCTGAAGCGACGGTGTTGGTGATGACGCGGGTATCGCGGCTGCCTCCGCTTGCCGCGACGACGTCGTTGGCGGCGGGTGCGGTGGCGAATGCGGCGACCGGGATCCGGCGATCGCTTGCCGCGGACGATTGAGCGGAAGGGCTCGCGGCGGCCGCCGCCGACACCACGGTCGGCGCGGCACTCGCCCCGCTTTCGCCGCGGTCGCCCTTGTCGGGCACCAGGCCGAACACGCGCCAGCCGGCGACCATGGTCCCCGCGACCTTGAGCACCATGATCATCAGCGCGGCATGGACCGCGCCGACGACGAAGAAGGCCATCGCCGCCTGCGGATCGACCTGCCCCGGCGTGGCGACGAGCGCGGCCAGGATCGGGACTGCGAGTTCCAGCATCACGCTGCCCCCGAGAACCGCGAACAACGGAACGAGCGCCAGCATCACGAGGCCTTTGAGCCAGCCGGTGAACAGCCCGCGCGTGCCCGGAAACAGCGCCATGACCACGAAAACCGGCCCGATTGCCACCAGCACCGCAAGCCCGATGCGCGCCGTCACGAGCACGCCCACGGTGCCGAGCAGGAAAAGCATCGCACCGAGCCACATCATGCCCTCTGGCGAGAACGCCCCGATGTCCTTGCCCTCGGTCTGCGGGCTTGCCTGCTGGAGCGCCTGGAAGACGACGTCGATCTTCTGCGCGAAGACCTGCGTTGCACTTTCCCGGGCACCGGTGATGACGCCCGCGATCCAGTCGGGCCCGCCGACCGCGAGGTTCCATAAGAGCGTGCTGTAGGCGACCCAGCTCGTCACCAGCGTCAGCACCACGCCGATCGTCATCATCCGCGGGGTGAGCGAGCGGACCGAAAGGTTCGCCCGGCCGAGCAGCAGGTTGATGCCGAACCACGCCACGAACAGCGTCAGGAGGATCGTCAGCACCGTGACGAGCGCACCGCCCGGTGCGAAGAGGCGGCCGAACGCGGCCGCGGTGGTTTCGGCGGCGACGCAATCGACCGCCTGCAGCGCCGCGGCGACGCCGTTGCCGACGCCCTTTGCGGCCTGATCGCAGGCCGCGCTCATTCGGCGGCGAGGCGGAAGGGCACTTCGCCCCCGCCTCCCCCGATCGGCGCCTCGTCGATGGTCGAACCGCCGGGCCAGGCATGGCCGGTGAGCGGCGGGAACCAGTCTGCAGGGTTGTCGCCCACCGCCTCGCGCAGCAGGTCGAGCCTCCGGACCGTGCTTTCCCTGCCCGAAAGCACCGCGAGCACCTCGGGCGCGCCCGACAGGTCGAGCCGCACGACGACGCTGGCGTCCGGCTGGCGGATCAGGAACGCCCGGCTATGCGCCGGGAGGGAGCGAATCAGCGCGAGTTCGTGCTGGGTCAGGCCGAACCCGTCGCAGTAGTCTTCGGCCCGGGCGCGGGCATTGGGCATGAAGATCATCGTCGCGGTCTGCTCGACGAGCGCAGTCGCGATGCGGCTTTCGAGCGCGTCACGCGCCGACTGCGTCGCGAAGCCGACGAGCGCATTGCGCTTGCGCAGCGTTTTCAGCCAGTCGCGGATGCGCGCGGCGAAGACCTCGTCGTCGAGCGCTTTCCAGCCCTCGTCGATCAGGAGCATCGTCGGCTTTCCGTCGAGCCGCTCCTCGATCCGGTGGAACAGGTACATCATCGTCGGCGTGCGCAGACGCGGGCTTTCGAGCAGCGCGGTCATGTCGAAGCCGAGCACGCGCTGCGACAGGTCTAGCCGGTCGTGGTCGTTGTCGAACAGCCAGCTGTGCTCGCCGCCCGAAATCCACGCCGAGAGCCGGTCGGCAAGGTCGCCCGGCTGCGGCCGCTTCGCCCCCGACAAAAGCTCGCGGAAATGCCTGAGGCGGCGCAGCGACGCGTCGTTGGCATAGGCCGCGTCGACCGCGCCCGCGATGGTCGCCAATTCCTCCGGCCCTTCGGCCTTGAGCAGCACGGCGAGCCATTCGCGCAGGAACGCGCGGTTGCCCGGCGTATCGGGCAGGGCGAGCGGGTTGAACCCGGTCGGCTCTCCGCTGGCGATCCGGTCGTACCGTCCGCCGATTCCGCGGATGAAGAGTTCAGCACCCCGGTCCTTGTCGAAAAGGATCGTCCTGGGGCTGAATTTCTGCGCCTGCGCGGCGAGGAAATTCATCACCACGGTCTTGCCGCTGCCCGATGGGCCGATGACGGTGAAGTTGCCGAGATCGCCGGTGTGGAAGTTGAAGAAGAACGGCGTCTGGCTGGTGGTCTGCAGCAGCGTGACCGCTTCGCCCCAGTGGTTCCCGTCGGCCTGACCCAAGGCCATGCCATGGAACGAGCCGAAGCTGGCCATGTTGGCGCTCGAGATCATCGCGCGGCGGGCGATATAGGCCTCGTTGCCGGGGAACTGTGCCCAGAACGCGGGTTCGAGATTGGTATCCTCGCGCACGACGATCGCGCCGGTATCGGCGAGCGCCGCGGCACAGGCCGCGGTCGCTTCGTCGAGCGAGGGCAAGCTGCGCTCGCGCACCAGCACGGTCAGGTGATGGTCGCCAAAGCCGACCGCGCCGTTCCCGAGGGCATCGCGAGCGGCGAGCATGTCGTGCCGCTCGGCCATCGCTTCCTCGTCGGCCGACTTGAGGCGTCGGATCGCGAGGTCCATCCGCTCGCGCGCCGTCGTGCGTTCGGACGGAGCGTAGCTTTCGCTGACGACCATCTCGAACGGCTGACGCAGCAGCGCATCGAGCAGACCCGGGCTGGTCGCTTCGGGATAATCCTTGAGGCTGAGAAGCGCGGCGAAATCGGGTTCGCCCGAACCGCGCAGCTCCATCGCGTCGAGCCCGAAGCTCGCGCGGCGATACGGCAGCATCTGCCCGATGTCGGTTTCGTCCGCGGGGCGGCGGACCGGGCGCATTTCGCCGTTGTAGAGCGCCGACAGAAGCTCGAGGATCTCGTTGTTGGTCGCCCCACTCGGCCCTTCGTAATCGTCGAGCAGCGCCGCGCCGTAGGCTTGCAGCGAAGCGACGAGTCCGGTCGCGGCGGCTTTGAGGGCACGCACGTCCCTGGGATCGGCCTCGACCTCGCGCTGGCCTTTCCGGCTCCACATCCTGGATGCCTTTTCGGCCAGGCCGGCCTTGCCGCGTGCCGGCCGGCGGATGAGCGTGACGAACTGGTCATTCACGAACAGCGAGCCGCCGGCCAGCCGCTCCTTCCAGCGCCGGTCGATGTGCGCGGTCAGCGGATCGGGGAACTCGGCCTCGAGCTCGATCTGCACCCGGCGGCGGATGACGTGATGGTAGAGCACGAAGCGCGCATCGAGCGTCGAACGCAGCATCACCTCACGGGTGGCGGCATGGTGATTGAGTGCGTCCGAATCCTCGGTTTCGAACAGCAGGCCGGGCACCTGCAGCGCGGTCATCACGCTGCCGTCGCGCAGCAGGACGGTGTTCCCGTCGATCAGCTTCGCATAAGGCAGCCGATCGCCCGCGCGCGCTTCCTTCGCGCTCCAGGCGGCGGCGCCGATCCATTTGCTCATCGCCGTCTCCTTCTCGTCAGGCGGCGTAACTGTTGCAGCCCCAGCGCTTCCAGTTCGGAACGCGGGGACATTTGCTGACCTTGGTCAGCCACAGGTCGAAGATACGCGGTTCGCGCAGGCAGGCGAAGTAGCCGATGCCGTGGAACACCAGCGCGGCGGGCAGCGCCCACCAGCTGCCGGTGATCAGGAACAGTTCCGTCGTCAGCGCGAAGTTGATGATGAAATAGTTGTAGGTCACCCCCGCGAACATCTGCGGGCGGGTGAGCGCGCGATGGACGGGATGGCGCACGAGTTCCATCGCTCAGGTCCCGGCCGCCGCGCCCTGGATGCCGGCGACGATGCTCGCCGATCCGAACAGGATGAACACGCCGATGATCACGGTCGCGCCGAAACGCCAGTTGAGCCTACCCGTCAGCATCATGAACCCTACCGCGGCGACCGCCATCACAGCGACGGCCGTGGCGACGTTGCCAAGCAGCGTGCCTTGCAACCACGACAGCGCCGCGACGATGGGGCCCGACCCTTGCGGGTCCTGCGCGAAGGCGGCGCTCGAAACGGCGAGCAGTGAAACGGGAAGAAAACGTACGAAACGAAGCATGGATCAGTTGGGCTTTCGTGAGTGGTCGGACAGGCGGCCCATTATGGCGGCCACATACCCTTGAGTTTCGCGGATGCGCGGGATGCCGCCGGCGGCGATGACCCGCCCCGGACCCGCGTTGTAGGCGGCGAGCGCCTTTTCGATGTCGCCGTCGAAGCGGTCCATCTGCTCGCGCAGGTAACGCGCCCCGCCTTCGAGATTGGCGAACGGATCGTCCGGATTGACGCCGAGGTACCGCGCGGTGCCGGGCATCAGTTGTGCGAGCCCGCGGGCGCCCACCGGCGAGCGGGCCGCGGCATTCCAGCGGCTTTCCTGCCAGACCACCGCCTCGATCAGGGTCGGACTGAGATCGAAGCGGCGTGCGAGTTCGGCGACCTTGGCGGCATAGAGCGCCGGCACGATTCCCGACTGCGCCGCAGCGTCGGCGACAGCGGACGGCGGCACGGCGAAATCGGCGGACAGTTCGACAAGTCCCGGGTCCTCGGCGGCCTCGACTGGCGCCGGCGCGACCGCGAGAGCGCCGGAAATCCAGCGCGGACCCGTCGGCCCGATCTCCATCACGTCGGCATGCGCGGGAGCCGCGGCGCACAAGAGCGCAATCGCCGTCCCAATGCCCGCGCGGGCAAGAATCATCGCACAACCCTCCGTCCGGGTCCCCGTGCCTACACTAAATGACAGGCGGGTGACAGATTCCTGAACCGGGATCGTTAAACCATCAGCAAAAAATCAGCCCGCCGGCGCGAACCGGCGGGCCGACAAGCCCCATTGGGGAAAGGGAAAATCAGCGGCGGGCGGTGCGGGTCGCGCTCGCCGAGCCCAATGCGCCACGATCGAGCGCGGCCAGCGCCTTCAGCGCGAGCGAACGACTGTCGACCCAGGTGCCGCTCGCGGTTTCGAGCTCGTAACGCTGGGTCATCGCGGCAGCGCGCTGAAACAGGCGCCGGGCTTCGGCTTCGTCCCCGCGCCGGGCATGCGCCACACCAAGATTGATCAGACCTGCGGGATGGCCCTCTGCCTCCGCGCCGGTGGTTTCGAGCCGAGCGATCGCCTCTCCGTTGCGCCCGGCGGACAGCTGGTCAAAGGCCACGTCGACCTGCTCCACCTGCGGGACCGGCGCGATCACGAGGATCGAGGTTGCAAGCATCAACGACATCATTCTCTCTCCCGGCTCTCAATGGCCACGGGGATCATAATCATCGCCGTCGCGGGCAATTGCAACATATCTGAAACATTGTCACTGACTTGTAATATTTCCCTCCGCTCAACGAGGTCCACCTCGCGCCGGAGAACACCCACGGTGCAACTGCGTAATATTGTTGCTTCGTCGTAAATGTAATATTCTCGTCAAATATCAGTCATGTCGCAAACCTGACGAGTTTGCAAAGAAACTGTCACCTCCCCCGACTAGTCCGCGAGTCGAGGCGATCGAGTATCGCCCGTTTCCGCGACATGAGGGGAATTCAATCGTGCAGAAGTTTCAGGGCCTCGTCCTTGCAGGATGCAGTGCGCTCGCGTTGACTGCTTGTGGTGCCGACGACGTCGTCGCGCCCGGCGGGCCGATCATCGTCAATCCGGCACCCGCACCGACCCCGACGCCGACGAGCGTTCCGGGCGGGTCGGTCACCGCGGCAGCCTCATGCACCCCGGGCACGACCGACGGCGGCACAGTCGCGCTGCAGAACAGCCGCGGCACCGTTCGCAATTGCGTCGTGCCCAGCCTGATTTCGGGCACGCTCACCCTCAGCGGGCGCCGCGCCGACGGCATCATGTACTCGATGAGCGGCCGCACCGACGTGGGCCGTGACGTCGACCTGACGGGCGGTGCGGCAGCGACGCTCAACGTCCTGCCCGGCGTGACGGTTTTCGCCGCCACGCGCGAGACCACCCTGGTCGTCAACCGCGGATCGCGCCTGAACGCCGACGGCACCCAGGCCCAGCCGATCATCTTCACCGCGCTCGCCAACCTGACAGGCGCGGGGCTGACCGAAGCGACCGACAACCTGTGGGGCGGACTGATCATCAACGGCCGGGCACCGGTATCGGACTGCGATCCGACCGTTTCGACCTCGACCACCGGCGGCGCCGCAGGCTGCTGGCGCAAGGCCGAAGGCGTGGCCCAGGACACCCTGTTCGGCGGCAATGTCGCCAACGACAGCTCGGGCACGCTCCGCTACGTCCAGGTGAACTTCACCGGGGTCGGCTCGGGCGGCAGCGAGATCCAGGGCATCACCACGGGCGGCGTCGGCTCGGGCACTGTCATGAGCTACCTGCAAATCCATAACAGCCTCGACGATGGTATCGAATCGTTCGGCGGCACGCAGAACATGGATCACCTGGTGATGACCGGCATAGCCGACGATTCACTTGATACCGACAACGGCTACATCGGCTCCGTGCAGTTCCTGTTCGCTGCCCGGCGCGCCAACGGCACGGTCGGCGACAGCATCGGCGGCCAGAACATGCTCGAGATCGACAGCTCGGCGGCGAACGACGCCAGCCCGCGCCAGTACCTCAAGCTCGCCAACTTCACCCTGCTCCAGACCACTCCGAACGAGCCCGCGATCCGGCTGCGTGGCGGTGCAGACATCGACTTCGTCAACGGCATCGTAGTCGCCCGGGTCGGCGGCACGCAGGGCTGTCTCGACGTCGACAACGCCGAGACCGTGCAGGCTGCAGGCACCTACAACGGCACCGCTGACCGCGGCCCGCCGCGGTTCCTCTCGGTCGTGTTCGACTGTCAGGTTCTGATCGATGCCGACAGCGACACGTTCGAGGAAACCGCGCTGAGCAACGCGGCCAACTCCAATGTGACCCGCGCGTTCACGAACACGCTCCAGTTCCTGACCGGATCGAGCGTCGGTCGGATTGCCAACGGCAGCAACGAATCGGCGGTGGTCGCTGCGACGGGCCTCGGCTCGATCAGCAGCTTCTTCCAGCAGGTTAACTACATCGGCGCCTTCAGCGGTCCGAGCGACACCTGGACGCGCGACTGGACCTGCAACAGCGACGTAGCCGACCTGCGCGGCGCGCTCGCCTGCACCGACATTCGCGTTTTCTGATCGACACCTGTCGGACGGGGAGGCGGCGCGACGGGCGCTTCCTCCCCGTCCATCCATACCCGGGGGAACCCACAATGCGCCGCCTGCGACCCTACGCCGCCGCTCTCCTCGCGGGGACCGGCCTTGTCGCCGCGCCTGCCCTTGCGCAGGCCCAGCCCCAGCCGCTTCCGACCGCCGGCGAGCAAGTCGCCGAGCCTGCCCCCGAGCCGGCCCCAGAACCGATAGAGGCCGACGAGCAGGTCGAGGAGGAAGTCGAGATCTCCGCTCCCGGCTCCGAAGGCGCCGAGATCGTCGTCACCGGACGCTTCATCCCCGAACCGGTGCGCAACACCGCGCAAGTGGTGAGCGTCCTGTCGGCGGGCGAAATCGCCCGTACCGGCGACGGAGACATCGCGGGCGCACTGGTGCGGGTGACCGGACTTTCGGTCAACACCAACGGCTTCGTCTATGTCCGTGGTCTGGGCGATCGCTACAGCCTCGCGCTGTTGAATGGACTGGCCCTGCCCTCGCCCGAGCCGCTGCGCCGCGTCGTCCCGCTGGATATCTTCCCCACCAGCATCGTCTCAAGTGCGGTCGTCCAGAAAAGCTACTCGGTCAATTATCCGGGCGAATACGGCGGTGGTGCTATCAACCTCACCACCGCTTCGCTCCCCGACGATAACTACCTGACCCTCGGCGTCGGTATCAGCGGCGACAGCGAAACAACCGCCCAGCTCGGCTACACCTATTATGGCAGCAAGCGCGACGTCTTCGGCTTCGACGACGGCACCCGCGACTTGCCGGGCGCGCTGCGCGATAATGACGGCGCCCTGGTCGATGCCGGAGTCCTCGAGAACGAGGATACGCTCATCCTCCAGCGCAACCGGCAAATCCCGGCCAATTTCAGCGCTTCGCTCGCCGCGGGCTACGGCACCGACTTCGGCGACACCCGGTTCGGCGCGATTGCCAGCGCCAGCTTCTCGAATGGCTGGAAGACACGCGGCGCGACGCAGCAGACCGCCACCGCCGGATCGCTGGTCAACAGCAGCTACGGCGTGCGGACCGAGAACAAGATCCAGGCGAGCGGCCTTCTCGCTCTCGGCCTCGACCTGCCGCAGGGCCACAAGGTGCGCCTGACGAACGTGTTCATCCGCGACACGTCCAAGGTGGCCCGGGTGCGCGGCGCTTTCGAGAACATCCAGACGCCGTTCGAGGATCTCGAGGACGACCGGCTTTCCGGCCCCTACGATTCGCTCAATTACGAAAGCAGTTACGTCCAGCGCCAGCTGTTCACTTCGCAGGCGGTCGGCGAGTTCGAGTTCGGCGCGATCGAACTGGACCTGCGTGGCAGCTATTCGAAATCGGACCGCGATTCCCCATACGAGCGCACCACACAGTATCGCTACGTCGGCAGCACCGGCGGTTACGCGGTAAGGCTTGGGGTGCCCACGGGGGTCATTTTCAGCGCGCTCGACGAGACCGTCTGGGCCGGCGGCGCCGATATCGGGTACGATCTCACCGGCATCGTCAATGGCAAGCTGTCGGCCGGATACGCCTACAGCGACACGGCGCGAACGTTCCAGAGCCTGAACTTCGTCTATGACGACGGCGGCGCGCCGATCGCCGGCACGGGCCAGTCGTACCTGCCGATCTACCTCCTGCTCAGCCCGGAGCTCATCGACTTCGAGGACATCACGCTACGCCAGGTGAACCGGGCGTACGGCCAGGCGCAGTATGGGGGCGACCTCACCGTCCACGGTGCGTACGTCCGCGCCGACGTCGAGGTGGCGACCGGCCTGCGGCTGGAAGCGGGCGTTCGCTACGAGGACGCCGAGCAGTTGCTCACCCTGCCGGACCTCTATGGGAACAATCCCGCGGGAGCGGGCAACGCTGCGGTCATAACCAAGGCCAATGATTACTGGCTCCCCGCAGCCACCGCGACGTGGAATTTCGCCGAGGACTTCCAGTTCCGACTCCACGGATCGAAGACGATCGCCCGCCCGCAGTTTCGCGAGCTGGGCACCATCCCCGTCCTCGACGTCGAGTCTGACCGCGTCCTCGCCGGCAATCCGTTCCTGACCGACAGCGTGCTGTGGAATGCGGAGACCCGCGTCGAATGGTATCCCGCGCGGGGCGAACGGGTGTCGCTTGCGGGGTTCTTCAAGTCGCTCGACGCGCCGATCGAAACGATCGCCACAATCGACGCCGCGGGGACGCTCCAGGTAACCAATGCGAACGCGCCCAAGGCCACGCTCTACGGCGTCGAGGCCGAAGTCGTGAAGTACATCGGGCTCGAAGGTCTGGGCGATGCACTGGCACCCTATCGCATTGCGCTGTCGGCCAACTATACCTGGAGCAAGTCGAAGCTGAAGGTCGGGGCGGGCGACACGACCGTGCTGTTTCCCGGAAACATCGACAGCCCGCTGATCGCTCCTGCGACGCAGGTATTCACCGACGGCAGCCCGTTGACGGGCCAGTCGGAGCACCTCGCGAACTTCCAGTTCGGCATCGAGAACACCGACCGCCTCGAACAGCTCACGTTCCTGCTCACCTACGCGAGCGAGCGGGTCACTTCGCGCGGTGCGAACACCGGCGGGGTGCTCGATCCGGACATTATCGAACGGCCCGGGTTCAACCTCGACATCGTCGCCCGTCAGGGCTTCGAATGGCCGGGCTTCGGCGAGATGGAGTTGAAGTTCGAGGCGCGCAACGTCCTGGGACGCGGGCACATCGAGTTCCAGGACTACGGGACCGGTCGCGCAGCGATCAACAACTACGACATCGGCACGACGTTCGCCGCCTCGCTCAGCGCGAAATTCTAGCCCACCGGCTCAGAAGAGCATCGACAAGCGGGTCGCTCCATCACGGAGCGGCCCGCTTTTCGACTTGGCGTCAGGGAAGATCCAGCACGTAGCCGAGCGAGCGCACGGTGCGCAGCGGATTGCCCGCGCCCGCAGCCTTGAGTGCGCGGCGCAGGCGGCCGATCCACACGTCGACCGTGCGCGCATCGATCGCCGGCTCCTGCTTGCCGAGCCCGGCGATGAGCTGTTCGCGCGTCATGACCCGGTTGGGGTTCTCCGCGAAATAGAGCAGCAGGCGAAACTCGTTGGGCGGAAGCACGAGAGGGGTACCACTCCAGCGCGCCTGGAGCGCCGCCATGTCGATGGTCAGATCGCCGACCTCGAAACGCTGGCCGATGCTGCGCTGCTGTTGCAGTGGATCGACCGCTATGACCCGGTCGAGCACCGCCGTCCGGTCGACGGGGCCCAGCATGTAATCGTCGGCGCCAGCCTTCAACGCACGCCTACGATCCTCGGGGTCGTCTTCCTCCAGGACCATGGTGATGTGGGCTTCGCTCGTGCGCGGATCGGAGCGTAGGCGGCGGCACATCTCGAGCCCCGCAAGCTCGGGCAGCACCCAGTCGACGAACGCCCAGACCGGACCCTCTACCAGCCGTTGCGGTCCTTCGCCGCCGATGCGGGCAAAAGTGTAGCGGCGCCCGGCGTGGACGAAATCGTCCATCGTCTCGGCGCTGCTGTCGGTGAGGAAAATATTGACCACGTCCATCCATGCCCCCGGCCTGTCGGGATGGAATGGCGGGCTGATGTGACGCGCGCGTGACTAATGTTACGGCGCGGCGATTTCCCTGGCGGGTTCGCGAAGCTGGCGGTTGTAGAACCAGCCGATGCCGATAAGGCTGAAGCCCAGCGCCATGAACGAGCCGACCCGCGCCAGCCCCTCGAGCCCGGCGGCGTCGACCAGGAACACCTTGAGCACCGCGATCACCATCGCCGCGAGCGAACCGATGCGCCAGGTCCGCCCGCCGCCGCGCGAACCCCACAGGAGGAACCCGATCGCGAGCACGATACCGGCGAGCGAGCGAAGCAGGTCCTCCGTGGGCCCGACGGCCGTGGCGGTGAGGATCGAACCTGCGAACGCCTGTCGCAGCTGCGACAGCGCGAAGAGGGCAAGCAGCGCCATCGTCGCACCATCGGCTGTCCAGCGCAGCCACGGCGGATCGTCCGGCAACCGGCGTCGCAGCAGGACCAGCCCCGCAAGCCCGGCGCCGTACATCGGCACGAGGGCATTGGCGATCGGCAACGGGCCGACCGCTTGATTCGCCCACAGCGGGTTGTGGAGGATCACGGCGAACCAGCCGAAATGCGCGAGGGCCGCCAGCGCGAGAGCGAGCGCCACCCGGTTCAGCCCGCGCGCCATGGTCAGACATGCCGCTGCGAGCAGCAAACCCTCCCACCCGGCACGCTCGATGACCCCGGTCGCCGCGAAGTCGGTCCCCGCAATCCCGGCGAACACATGGCGGTACGCGATGTGGACGGAGACGAGCAGCCCCGCGACCGCGACTGCTTCCAGCACGCGGCGGGTTGTATCGGTCGGTCCGGCAAGCAGTCGCCATGCGCTCGCCGCCGCGACGACAGGCAATAGCGATTGCGCCATCGCGCGCAGGGTTGGCAGGTCGATCGCCATCACGGCGCTCCCCGCAAGGCCATAGAGGCCTTCCTCCAGCCAGTCGTTGAGCGGAATTAGCGCCCATGCACCTGCCAGCGCCGCCAGGGTGGCGAGCGCTCCGGCAAGCCCCCTCCCTCGCCAGGCCAGCACGATTACGGCCAGTGCGGCGATCCAGGCCAGGGCGGCATCCGGTGCCAACTGGGCGACGGCGTCGTAGGCGACAAGCGCAGCGACGCCTTGCGCAAGCCAGGCCCAACGATGGTCGGCTCCCTCGGCGCGCCGTGCGAGCGATGCCCCCAGAGCAGCGATGGCGGCCACGGCCAGCAATGCCAGGGCCAACAATGGCTCCACCGCATCGCCAAGCCCCAAGGCGAAGCGGCCGTGGATGACACCCGCCAGTCCGAGCGCGACACCGGCAGCCTGTGCCACGTCGATCTCGCGCCCATGTCCGCGCCATAGCTGCGCCAGCGGGACCAGCGCGAAGATCGCCGCCAGCCCGGTCGCCACAAGCGCGAACTCGCCCGCCGGGGGCGTCGGCCAGACCGCCAGCAGGACAATCCCGACTGCCGCCGCGACGGCATTCGCCTCCCGCATCGCCGGTTCGCGCCAACCGAACCATGCGAGGGCGCCACCGAGCAGCAGGTAGAGCCCCCATTCAAGGCCGCCGAAGCCGCCCTGTTCGACCAGCACCGCGATCTGGAATGCCGCGAGTCCGGCCGTGCCCACCCGTACGAGCCAGTGCGGACGCCCGCCGCCTCCGGCGAGCGCGGGCAGGATTGCCCCGAGCATTACGAGATAGGCGCCCAGGATCGCGGCATCTGCCGTCTCGCTCGCAGCACCTCCGGCGAGCAGGAGCGCACCCCAGCCGAGCCCGCCCGCCAGCGCCGCCACGCCGAGCCACGCGCGGTCTTGGCGCCGCCCGGTAAACGCGAGGCCCGCGGTCACCAGCGCGAGGTAAAGCGTAAGCAGCGGCAGGTTCGCATCTTCGCTGCCGACCAGCACGGGTGCGGCAAATCCGCCGACCAGCGCGAGAACCGCGCTCGGCAAGCCGAACCGGAACGACAGCCCGATCGCCGCGGCGGTCACCGCGGCCAGCCCGAGAAACGCGAAGGTCGATCCGATCAGCCCGTAAGTGCTCCCGGCAAGGTAGAAAGCCGCGTAGAGTGTCGCGAGCCCGGCACCGGCGAGCGCCTGCGCGACCCGCGGATCGGCGACCCGTTCACGCCATCGGAACGCCACTTCCGCCCCCGCGACAAGCGCGACCCCGAACAGGCCCGCGAGCAGAACCCGCACCGCCGGAGTCAGCAGCCCGGCATCGATCGACCACCGCACGAGGAAGAACCCGGCCACCGCCAGCGTGACACCGCCCGCCCAAATCGGCAGCATCCGACCGAAGAGGTCTTCGAAATCGAAGCTCGGCAGCGCAAGTCGAGATTCCGGAGGCTTGGCTTCCACTGCGGCAACCGGATCGGCGACCTGCGATTGCTCTGGCTCCCAGACCTTGCTGGCCGGTCGCGCACTCGCTGCGATGGGGGCCGCAGGGGCGATGTCGAACGGAAGGACGGACTGTTCGGCAAGGCGCCGTTCGAGGCTGCTTACGCGCCGCCAGAGGACGACCGTCGCCACGATCAGCGCAATGACGACGAATTCCATCACAGCGCCAGCCTCGACCGTCGAGCGCGTTTTTTCAAGCTGCGCCGGAACCGAATGCACATTCCAAACGATAGGAACGGGACATGGTGGACGATGTCGCAAAGTATCCGCTCACGGGCCGGTTCCTCATGGGCCGTTCGCGCCATGCGTTGGGCGAGCGGGAGAAAGAGCTGCTTGAATTGTCGATCGAGCAGGTGATTGCCTACGATCGACCGACCCGTATCCTCGCACGCGGCGCGCTAGCCGACCGATCGACCATGCTCATCGAAGGCTTCATCCTGCGCACGATCGAGGAGAACAACCGGCGCTACGTCGTCGGCATCCAGGTACCGGGGGACTTCGTCGACCTCCACGCCTACGCACTGAAGCGCCTCGACCACGACGTCGTCACCATCGGTCCGGCGAAAGTGGGTCACGTCTCACATGACCGGATCGGGCACATCCACCAGACGGTGCCGCACCTCTCCCGGCTGTTCTGGTTTTCCACCTTGCTCGACGCGGCCATCCACCGCCAGTGGACCTTGAAGCTCGAGCAGCTCAAGGCCAGTCGCCGCGTCGCGCACCGGATCGCGGAGATCTGGACGCGGCTCGAGATGGTCGGGCTGGGCCGGCCGTCCGGATTTCGCTCCCCGCTGACCCAGACAGACCTCGCCGACATGTGCGGGACGACGCCGATCCACATGAACCGCGCCCTCGCCGAAATGCGCCGCGAGGAGGTGATGGAATTCCGCCGCGGCCTCGTGGTCGTGCGCGATCGGGCCAAGCTGGAGCGATACGGGGATTTCGACCCTGCCTATCTCTATGGCGATGGCCCGCTTCACGTCGAACACGAGCTCGACGACGTCGTCTGACCCGCGTCAGCCGTGCGCGCCGAACAGGTTGGCGATCGCCACCGAAACCCGCAGCGAGAGCGCATGGGCGGCCTCGATCGGTTCGATGTAGTCGCGGTGTATTGCGGCGTATCCTTCGCCTTCGCCGTCCGGGTAGTCGCCCGGCTCGTCGACCGCGAAGTCGCTCGCCCGCGCCACCTGCACGGGATAGGCGCGGCGCAACTGCGCCAATGCATCGTCGATGCGCAGCGTGAACACCATTTCCAGCACATCGTCGCGGCTGATGTCGTTGGCGCGGCTGAACGCGGGGATGCTCACCGCCTTCAGGAACATGTGCTGGAGCAATGCGAGGCGGAGCGCCTGGAGCACGCCGATCTCGCGCCGCACCTGCTCCCGCGTCGCGAGGGGGCTGTCGTCGGGCACGAGGTCGAGCAATCGGTGCAGCTTGAGCGCATCGACCCTGAGGCGCGACGCGAGGCGCCGGAAGACGCCGTTACGATCGTCCTTGGTCAGGTATTCGGCAAGCGCCGCGCAGGCCGGCGCGAGGTGCTCTTCGGTACCGCGATAGGTGCGGCTGGCCCAATAGGCCGAGTTAAAGAGCTCGCCATACGCAGCCACGGTCTTGATGCTGGCGAGCGAGTTCGCTGCCCGCAGCAGCCGTACGATCTGCCGCCCGCGGGGACTTTCGCGCAGCAAGCCCGCCATTTCGTCGAGGTTGCCGTCAGCCGCGCTGCCGACCCCGGCGATCACGTTCACCGGATAACCGAGCTGCTGCAGGATCGCGTTGTGCGGGATCGCCCGGATCTGCCGCAAGCTCATGTCGCGGTCGGCGGCGAGGTCCGACTGGCGGCGTGACTTGCGGCTCCCGGTCTCGACCAGCATCCCCAGCCCGAACGCGGTGATCGCGCGGCTGTAGGTGCGACTCTCGAGATGTTCGCGCTGGTGCTCCTTGATCGCGCGGTAGAAATCGAGGCTGAGGTCGGTGCGGCGATAGAACTCGTCGGTCGGCGCTTGCGCGTCGGTTTCGGCGGGTCGCAACGCTGCGATCCGGGTGAGCGTGGCCAATGCGAGCTCGGGAGTCGCGAAGAACAGGTACCCATCGCCTCCCTGGAAGCTGACCTCAGGCTCGAGCACGATTCCGGCGCGCACGAAGCGACGCCGGGCCCAGGGCGACAGCGGCCATTCAAGACGGTCAGAGAGGCTCGAGGGATGCGCGCCGCGACCCATGCTTTCGCCGTGGGTGTCGAAGATCAGCGCGGCGACATCGGTCAGGCCGTTGGCCTCCATCGCGCCCGCCAGGCGGCCCTGCAATCGCTCGATCGCGAGGCTCGCGGGGATCTGTCCGACGAACCGTCCGGCGTCGGAGAAGCCGGTCTGCACCGCGACCCGTCCGCGCCCGCGGGCGTAGGCCTGATAGGCCGGCTCGGCGAGCAAGGCGTCGAGCAGGCGGCCACCGTGTTCCAGCGCGCTCTCGGTCTCGAACAGCGGCGAGACGTCGACCTTGTCCTCGATCCCGAAAAGCCGGGCGAAATAGAGCGCCGCCAGCACCGTCGCAGGCTGCTCGCATTCGGCAATCAGCATGCGGATCGGCGCATCGGCGTCCACGTGATGGAGTATCTGCGCCATCGCCAGGAACTGGCGGATGGCGGTCGAGCTCTCGACCGCGAGCGCAGCGAAATTCGCGCGCAGCGGTTTCACTTCCGCCAGCATCGCGCGCAGCGTCGCAAGGGCACCGCGGCTGCCGATGTCGATCTCCTGCCCCTCGGGCAGCCGGCGGCGGAAGGCGTTGTGGAGCTGGCTGGCGTTCACGCGGAAGTGGATCCAGCCCATCCCCAGCCCGTCGGCGCGCATTGCCGCGGCAAGGGTACGCAAGCCGACCGCGATGTCTCCGGTCGCTTCGGCTTCGAGCCTCTCGACGATGGGGGTCAGCGAGAGGAGCTTGTCCGGATCGTCAGCCGTCAGCTCGTTGGCCGCGGCGACGAGCGCCTGCGGGTCCGAAAGATCCTGGGTGAAGGCCGCGGCATGCCGGGCCGCATGGGCGGCGGCACTGCGCAGCGTTCCGACGAGCTCGTGATCGGTTACGATCTGCGCCAGTCTGTCCGCATACCGATCAAGCCGCCGGGCCTTTTCGGCGAGGCGATAGGCGATCGAGGTGTACCACTTGATGTCGGTGCGCCCGTCCATGTCGTAGCCGACCCACGTCGCAAAGCGGAACGGCAGGGGGGCGAACTCGGTCCAGCGATCGGGCCATTTCGCTCTCGCCCGCGAAAGCAGGTCGCCGACGATCGCGTCACGGGCGTCCTGGGCATGGGCGATCGCACGCAATGCCCGTTCGTGTTCGTAGTCGAGGGTTATCGCAGGCCGCTCGGCGGGGACCGCGCAAACCGTCTCATCGACGCCGCCGGGACCGCTTGCGGCCTGCGCCACCGCATCGGACTGCGCCGGCGCAAGCAGGAACGTCGGGTGCGCAGTGAACACCGCGTGGAGCTGCGGATGCGACCAGCGGGCGGCGAAGGCGTCGAAATCGGCGTTCTCGCCGACCAGGCTCGCGAGCGTTTCCCGGGCCTTGCCGGGTTCGACGAGGCATTGCAGCCGCGCGGCCCGGCTTTTGAGGCCGGAGCATTCCAGTTCCGCCAGGATAGACCCGAGGCCGCCCAGCGTGAGCACACCGCCCTCCAGCTCGCGCGACAGGTCGAGCGACAGCTGGAAGACCGGGTTGAACAACGGCGTGTCGGCGGTCTGCCGATGGTGGGCCTGAAGGCGCTCGACGAGATCGGTGACGGTTTTCATCGGCCGAGCGATGCCGCCTCGCGAGCAAGGGCTTCGACAATCGCCCGATCCGGCGCGCCCTTCGGCGACACCCAGCTACCCCCGACGCACAGAACCGGCTCGAACGCGAGCCATTCGGGCGCCGTATCGAGACCGATGCCTCCCGTCGGACAGAAGCGACACTGACCGAAGGGGGCGGCGAGCGCCTTCAATGCTGGGAGTCCGCCCGCGGCCATGGCCGGGAAGAACTTGAAGTGGGTGAGGCCCAGATCGAGCCCGCGCATGATGTCGCCCGCATTGGCGATGCCGGGCAAGAAGGGGATCTCGGCTGCGATCGCCGCGCAGCCGAGCGGCTCGGTCAGGCCCGGCGACACGATGAATTCGCTTCCCGCGTTGATCGCCTCGTCGAGCTGGCGGGGGTTGGTCACCGTGCCGGCGCCGACTATCGCCCCTTCGACCTGCTTCATCTCCCGGATCGCATCGAGTGCCGCTGGGGTCCGCATGGTCACTTCGAGCACCGGCAGGCCGCCCGCGACCAGTGCATCGGCAAGCGGGACGGCGTGGGCGAGGTCGTCGATCACGATCACCGGGATCACCGGCGCAGTGCGCATGATGGCGGAAATGTCGGTCACAGGTGCTCCGAGGCGAAGGCGGCGGCGGCGCCGAAAAGGCCGGGCTGCGGATGGACGATGAGCTTCACGGGAATGCCGGCCATCAGCTCGGCGAAGCGGCCTTTCGCGCGGAACCGCTCGGAAAAGCCGGAGGTGAGCAGGGTGTCGCGGATGCGGTAGCCCAGCCCACCGGCTATCACGACCCCGCCGAAACCGCCCTGCGCCAACGCGATGTCCCCGGCGACCGAACCGAGCGAGAGGCAGAACCGGTCCACTGCCGCTGCGGCGAGGCTGTCTTCGCCGCTGGTCCCGCGGGTCCAGATCGCGATGTCGTCTTCTTCATGGATCGCCCGCCCCTCGAGCGCGGCGAGCGTTTGATAAATGTCCGAGATCGCCGGTCCGGCAACCACGCGCTCGACCGAGACGCGATTGTGGTGTTTGCGAAGGCGCGCGAGGATCGCGTCTTCGATGGAGTCGAGCGGGGCGAAATCGATGTGTCCGCCTTCGGTGGCCTGGACGTGATAGCCGCCCTTTCCGTCGCGCCACAGGTGCGCGACGCCGAGCCCGGTGCCAGGGCCGATCACGCTGATCGTGCCCTTGTCGGCAAGCGGCTTGTCGGGTCCCGCAAGGTGGATGAACTGGTCGTCGGGAGCGCGCGCGACCGCATGCGCCACGGCCTCGAAATCGTTGACGAGGGTGTACCTCTCGACCCCAAGCTTCTCCTTGATCAGCGCGGGTCGGATGATCCAGGGGTTGTTCGTGAAGCGGATGACCTCGCCGCCGACCGGCCCGGCGATCGCCATCGCGATGGCATCGGGCAGCTTGCCTCCGTGTCGCGCGCGCGCGTCCTCCCACGCGGTCTGGAAACTTGCGTGGTCCTCGGTGTGGAGCGTTTCGGGCTCACCAAGCGTGATCGATCCGTCATCGCCGATGGTAGCGATAGCAAAGCGCGCGTGCGTGCCGCCGATGTCGACCGTGACGATGTCCATCACAGCCCTCCCGCCGCGAGCATCGCGCTCGCTCCGCGTTCGGCCGAGTCCGCGCCGAGCCGGAACATCGCGTAGAGTTCGCGGCCCACGCCTTCGTGTTCCTCGCTCTGGACGGCAGGCTCGCGACCCGAAAGATCGGCATCGGTCGACAGCGAGCCGGTGGTCGCGCAGAGCCGCACCACGTCGCCGTCGCGCAGTCGGGCCAGCGGGCCGCCGCCCAGCGCCTCGGGCACGCAGTGGATCGCTGCGGGCACCTTGCCGCTTGCACCGCTCATACGCCCGTCGGTGACGAGCGCCACCTTGTATCCGCGGTCCTGCAGCACGCCCAGCGGCGGGGTCAGTTTGTGAAGTTCGGGCATTCCGTTCGCGCGCGGACCCTGGAACCGGACGACCACAACGACGTCGCGGTCGAGTTCGCCCGCCTTGAAAGATTCGACCACCGCGACCTGGCTGTCGAACACCCGGCACGGCGCTTCGATCGTATACCGCTCGGGATCGACGGCGCTGGTCTTGAAGCAGGCCCGGCCGAGGTTGCCTTCGACGAGCCGCATTCCGCCGTCCGCCTGGAACGGGTCACTCGCCGGGCGGAGCATGGTGTCGTCGCCGCTTGCACCGACCTCGCGCCAGGCGAGCGTCTCGCCGTCGAGCCACGGCTCCTTCGCATAGTCCGAAAGGTCGCCGCCCCACACCGTCACAATGTCGCGATGGGCGAGGCCCGCCTCGAGCAGTTCGCCGACCACATAGCCCATCCCGCCTGCAGCGTGGAAATGGTTCACGTCGCCCGATCCGTTGGGATAGACCCGCGCGATCAGCGGCACCGCGCTCGAGAGCTCGGACACATCGTTCCAGTCGAGCGCGATTCCGGCAGAGCGCGCCATTGCCGGCAGGTGGATCGCATGGTTGGTCGACCCGCCCGTCGCGAGGAGGCCGACGACCGCGTTGACGAAGGCCTTTTCGTCGCAGGTGCGCGCCATGGCGAACTCGGGCTTGTCGGCGATTTCCACCAGCCGGTGCACCGCCGCGCGGGTCAGCGCCTGCCGAAGCGGGGTGTTCGGCGGCACGAACGCGGCACCGGGAACGTGGAGACCCATCATCTCCATCATCATCTGGTTGGAATTGGCGGTGCCGTAGAACGTGCAGGTGCCGGGCGAATGATAGCTCGCGCTTTCGCTCTCCAGCAGTTCGTCGCGCCCGACCTTACCCTCGGCATAGAGCTGGCGAACCTTCTGCTTCTCCTTGTTGGCGATGCCGCTCGGCATCGGGCCCGAAGGGATGAAGATGCCCGGGATGTGGCCAAAGCGCAGTGCGCCCATGACGAGGCCGGGCACGATCTTGTCGCATATGCCGAGCAGCGCCATGCCGTCGTACATCGCGTGGCTCATCGCGATCGCGGTCGAAAGGGCGATCGCGTCGCGGCTGAACAGCGACAGCTCCATGCCGTCCTGGCCCTGGGTCACCCCGTCGCACATCGCCGGGGTGGCGCCCGCGACCTGCGCAGTGGCGCCAACCTCGCGCGCCCAGACCTTCATCTGCGGCGGGTAGGCGCCATAGGGCTGGTGCGCGGAGAGCATGTCGTTGTAGCTCGTCACGATCGCCAGGTTCGGCGCATGGCCCGCCTTGATCGCGGGCTTGTCCTCCAGCGCGGCAGCGAAGCCGTGGGCCAGGTTCGAGCAGCCGAGCGAATTGCGATCGGGCCCGCGCTCGCGCTCGCGCTCCATAAGGTCGAGGTAGCGCTTGCGGCTATCGCGACTGTTGGCGACGATCCGCTCGGTCACGCGATGGACGGTGTCGTGAAGATTACTCATGCCAGCTCACTCCGTCGCGCTCGGCGAGCGCGATTGCTGCGCTCGGGCCCCAGGCCCCCGCGGTGTAGGTCTTCGGCGTCAGGCCAGTCTCAACCCAGCCCGCGCGGATCGCGTCGATCCACTCCCACTGCGCTTCGACTTCGTCGCGGCGGACGAACAGCGTCTGGTCGCCTTCGACGAGGTCGAGCAGCAGCCGCTCGTAAGCGATGCGCTTGACCGCGCCGGCGAAGGCATCGGGCATCGAGATGTCGAGCGGCACCGGGCGCAGGCGGATGCCTTCGCGGTCGAGCCCCGGCACCTTGGCCATCAGCCGCAGCGAGATGTTCTCTTCGGGCTGGATACCGATGACGAGGCGGTTGGGCACCGTCTTCGCGCCGCGGTCCTCGAAGATCGAGAACGGGATGCAGCGGAACTGGACGACGATCTCGGTCACACGCTCGGGCAGGCGCTTGCCGGTGCGCAGGTAGAACGGCACGCCCTTCCAGCGCCAGTTGTCGACATGGGCCTTGATGGCGACGAAGGTCTCGGTGTCCGATTCCTTGCCCAGTTCCTCGTCGTAACCCGGCACCGCCGTGCCCGAGATCGCGCCCGCGCGGTACTGGCCGGTAACGGTCTCCCCCTCGCCCACGGCACGCAGGCTGCGCAGCACCTTGACCTTCTCGTCGCGCACCGCAGTCGCGTCGAAGCTGGTCGGCGGTTCCATGCACACGAGCGCGAGGAGCTGGAGCATGTGGTTCTGCACCATGTCGCGCAGCGCGCCGCTGTCGTCGTAATAGGCGACGCGGCTCTCGAGCCCGACGGTCTCGGCGACGGTGATCTGCACGTGATCGATGTAGTTCGCGTTCCAGATCGGCTCGAACATCACGTTGGCGAACCGCAGCGCCAGGAGGTTCTGGACCGTTTCCTTGCCGAGGTAGTGATCGATCCGGAATATCCGGTCCTCGCTGAACGCGGCGGCCACCGCGTCATTGATCTCGCAGCTCGAATCGAGATCCGTCCCAAGCGGTTTCTCGAGCCCGATCCGCACCTTCGGCCCCGTCAGACCGGCGGATTGCAGGCCGGCGATCGTCGGTTCGAACAGGCTGGGCGCGGTCGAGAGGAAGATCGCAAGGCCCTGGTCCGGCGTGCCGACTTTCGCGGCGAGCATGTCGAACCCTGCGGTCGTCGAGGCATCGAGCGCCTGGTATGTCAGGCGACCGAGGAAATCGTCCATCCCGCCGCGGCGGCTGTCGGGCAGGTACTTCTCCAGCGCCTCGCGGGCGAAGTCGCGATACTCGGCGTCGCTCATCTCCGAACGGGCGGTGCCGACGATCCGGAGGTCGGGCGACAGCAGCCCGTCGTGCGCCAGCGCGCAAAGCGACGGCAGGAGCATCCGCTGGGCAAGGTCGCCTGTGGCGCCGAACAGCAGCAGCCGGTCGGCGGTGAATGCGTGGCTGGACTGATAACCGGTCATGGTGCTCCTGGTCGAACGACAGTAATCGTCCACGTCTCGTGGCCTAGCAACCGCTGGCCCGCGGGCAAAGCGCGGGCATACTTATTCATGCGCCGGACGCGGTCACTCGCCGGTCGCGGAAACGACGACTTCGCGTCTGTGCCCCCTCGCGCGATGCTCGGCGAGATAGACCGCCTGCCAGGTTCCCAGGAGCATACGCCCGCCGGAGAACGGCACCGTTAGCGCGCTGCCGGTGAGCATCGATTGTATGTGCGCGGGCATGTCGTCGGCGCCCTCCTCGTCATGCTCGTAATGCGGACCTTCGGGCGCGAGCCGGTCGAGCCAGCGCAGGAGGTCGCGCTGGACCGCGGGGCTGGCATTCTCGCTGATCAGCAGCCCGGCACTGGTGTGGCGGCAGAAGACCGTCAGCGTACCGTTCACCAGCCGTGCCCCGGCAAGCCAGACCGCGACTTTCGAGGTGATGTCGACCAAGCCCTTTCCGGACGTGTCGATGCGCAGGATGCCCTGTTCGACCCTCACCCTTCGCCCGCCAGGCCCAGTGTCCGGCGTGCTGCCTTGAGATGAGGCATGTCGAGCATCTTGCCGTCGAGACCGACCACCCCCGCGCCCGGCTCGGCATCGAACGCCGCGATCACGCGCCGCGCGTGCTCGATTTCGTCGGCGCTTGGCGTGAACCCCTCGTTGATCGGCCCGACCTGCGCCGGGTGGATCGCGAGGCGTCCCGAGAACCCTTCGGCCCTTGCCTGGCGGCTGCTGGCGAGCAGGCCTGCCTCGTCGCGGAAATCGGCTTGCAGCGTCTCGATCGCAGGCACGCCGGCCGCGTGCGCGGCCATCAAGGTCAGCGATCGTACAAGACGGAAGGTAAACAGCCATTCGCCGTCTTCGCCCCGGTTGCCGGTGGCTCCGAGTGCTGCGGCGAGATCCTCGGCCCCCCATGTCAGCCCGCGCAGACGCTTGAGGCCGGCGGTGGCATAGTCCCCGAGGCGAAAGGGTGAAGCGGCCGTCTCGGTCGCGACCGGGATGATCCCGATCGACCCCGGTGCCACCCCGTGCGCCAGTTCCATGTGATCGAGCAGGTTCGACAGCCTGACGCAGTCCTCCGGCCCATCGGGCTTGGGCAGCATGATCCCGTCGGGCCGCGACGGGACCACGGCGGCAAGGTCGCTTTCGGCCAGCCCGCTGTCGAAGGGGTTGATCCGAACCCATAACTGCGGAGCGCCTTCCGCCTCGCGGGGGAAACCGAAGAGGAAATCGGCCACCTTGTTACGGGCCTCGGGCTTGTTGGCCATCCCGACGGCGTCCTCGAGGTCGAGGATGACCGCATCGGCGCCGCACTTGGCGACTTTGGCGAGTTTCTTGTCGCTGTCGCCGGGAATGAACAGCAACGATCGCAGCGGCTTCGTCATGCCGGTTTCCTCCGCTGAAGTCCGCTTCGCTTGCAAGTCGCGACGAGGGTACCGGCCTGGTTGTATGCGCGATGGACGAAAGTGACGATGCCGGCTTCGGGGCGCGACTTGCTGTCGCGCAGTTCGACGACTTCGGTCTCGATCCGCAAGGTGTCGCCCACGAAGACGGGCGCAGGAAATCGCACTTCATCCCACCCCAGGTTGGCGATCGCGGTCCCGAGCGTGGTATCCCCCACCGACACCCCGACCATCAGCGAGAGCGTGAAGCACGAATTCACGAGCACGCGGCCGTACTCGCTGTCCTTCATCGCCTCGGCATCGAGGTGCAGTGCGGCCGGGTTATGGCTCAGCGTCGTGAACAGCAGGTTGTCGGTTTCGGTCACCGTTCGGCGGATCGGGTGATCGAAGGTTTGCCCCACGGATAATTCGTCGAACCACAGGCCCGGCATGCGCATCTCCTTTGCATGACGGACTAGCGCCGGGTCCGCACAAATGACAGGGGGCAGCGCGAAACCAACCCAGCCCACCGAGCGTTCCGACCCCGCATGACCATCGCCATCTCTACCCGCTTCGACTTCACCCTCGACAGCCCGACCGACGTTATCCTCCAGTTCGAGGCTGCGGCGATTCCCGAGCAGGAGATCCTGTCGGCCAGGACCGTCCTGACCTGCGGGGATGCGTGTGCCCGCGTGCCCGCGCACGAGGCGATCGGGGAACGGGTACTCGTCAGCACACAGGGCCGGTTCGAGGTGGCATACGACGCGCGTGTCGACGTCAAGCGGCTCACTCCCGATCTTGCCGGTCTGTCGCAGCTCGCGCCGCACGATCTGCCGGGGGACCCGCTCGAATACCTGCTCGATTCGCGCTACTGCCCGGCCGACCGGCTGCAATCGTTCGCCGAGGATGAATTCGGCGGCACAAGCGGAGGTGACCGGGCGCTGGCGATCCGCGACTGGATCGCGAAACACTTCACTTACGAGCCTGGCAGCAGCACCGCGACGACGACCGCGCTCGATACGTTCGTCGAGCGGCGCGGCATCTGCCGCGATTACGCCCACGTCCTGATCACGCTCGCGCGCGCCTCGACGATTCCCGCGCGCTACGTCTCCTGCTTTGCGCCGGGGGTCACGCCGCCCGATTTCCATGCGGTTGCCGAGGTATTCCTTGCCGACGAGACGACGCCCGGCGGAGGGGCATGGTACATCCTCGACGCGACCGGCATGGCCGAACCGCACGAGACGGTGAAGATCGGCGTCGGCCGCGATGCCGCCGATGTCAGCTTCCTCACCAGCTTCGGCTCCTCGCAATTCGGCGACAAGACGGTGACAGTCACCCGCGAGGATTAACCTTTGCGCCGCCGCCGTCCCGTGCGGGGACGCGGCGCGTCGGGGGCTGGAACCGGTTCGCTCGCCGAAGCATAAGAACCCCATGAACGCGATGCTCAAGTGGATAGGCGGCGGGACTGCGGCAGTGCTCCTCGGCCTTGCGGGCGCCGCGGTCGTGACGGGTGCTGGCGGAGACGATGGCCGAGAGCGGCAAGCCCTCGAGGACGCGATCCCGGTCGATCCGGCAGCCGTGGCCGGGCCGGCGCCTGCACCGAAGCCCAAGGCGGACGAGCAGTTCACGGTGAAGCGCATCCTGCCGATCGACGGCCCCATCAAGTACGGCGAATGGCACTGGGACGACAAGAACGTGCCCGATGGTCCGATCGTGATGACCGTCGACCTAGACGCCCGCGTCCTCTCGGTGTTCAAGGGTGGCTACGAGATTGGCGCCGCGGCGGTCCTCCTGGGGACCGACGACTACCCGACCCCGCTCGGCACCTTCCCGATCCTGTCCAAGCAGCGCCACAACGTGTCGGAGAAGTACGGCAACGCGCCGATGCCGTGGTCGATGTTCCTGACCCGTGACGGCGTCGCGATCCATGGCGGGAGCCAGGTCGAAAACGGCTATGCCAGCCACGGCTGCATCGCGGGACCCGACGATTTCGTGTCGAAGATCTTTGCCATAGCCAAGCCGGGCGACAAGGTCGTCATCACCCGCGGCGAGACCATCGGGATGGGCGACAAGATCGTCTGATCAGCCGTTCCTGCGCGGGGGTTCCGGCGCAAACCGCCACTCGCCCTTGCGGAAGCGAAGCTCCACGCCGCCCAGCGTCCCGCCCTTGCCCCCGGCCATCACCGCGTCGTGCAGGCGCGCGGCATCGGCCATCGAGAAATCGTCGCCGCCCGCTTCGGCCAGCGCGCGCATGACGCAGATCAACCGGGCCGCGCGGGGAATGTCGTCGGGTCGCCAGACGACCGCGTCGCCTTCGTATTCGACCGTCCGCTCGTAATCGCGGGTGGCGTAAGTCCACAATGCGAGATCGGCTTGCTGCAGGTACTGCGCCGACCGGGCGATGGCCACGGCGTCGAGCCAACCAGCTTCGCCGATCGCGGCCCGGATGCGCGCACGGTCGAAACGCGGGTCCTCGTTCGACGGATCGCGCACGGGATCCAGGCCCGATTCCGCGACGATCGCCTCCAGTTCCGCCTTACGCCATTGCAGCAGCGGGCGGATCGCGCTGACACCGCTCGGGAACGGCTGCATCGCGCGGATGCCGCACAGCCCGCCCGGGCCGCTCCCACGATTGAGCCGCATCAGGACGGTTTCGGCCTGGTCGTCGGCGTGGTGCGCGGTCAAAATGCCGTACATTCCGCGTCCGAGCGCCCACTCCCCCATTGCCCGGTACCGGGCCTCGCGAGCCGCATCGTGCATGTTGCCGGACGCGACTTCGACGGGGAGTATCGTATGCCGCACGCCGAGCCGCGCGCAGATTGCGCCGACCCTTGCGGCTTCCTCGCCGCTTTCGGGGCGCAGGCGATGATCGACGGTCACCGCCTCGAACTGGTCGCGGTTGAATCCATGGGCGAGGAGCAGCAGCGCGAGGCTGTCGGGGCCCCCGGAAACCGCCACGCCGAAGCGCACATGTGCGTCGACTGCGGCGGTCCAGACCTCCCGCAAATCGGCGCGGAAGCGCGCAATCAGTTCAGGCGGCAGACCCGTATCAATTGCACTTCACCTTGGTCCGGTTGGCGTCGTACTGGCCCTTGAGCCGGCCCGAGGCCACCGCGGGATAGGTCTCGCTGAACTCCGCCAGCGCGATGCACGCGCGCTTGGTGTCCCTCATCGCGATCATCGTCTCGGCGAGATAGAGCAGGCTGTCGGGCGCGCGGGCACCCTGCTTGTCGCTCTGGTAGTTCTTGAGGAACCACGGCGCCGCCTCCTTGGCTTTGCCGTCGTCGAGATAGGCGCGGCCCAGCAGGTTGCGCCCATAGCTGATCTGGCGGTGGTTCGGGTATTTCTCGACGAAGAGCGAGAGCTGCTGCTGTGCTTCGGGATAGAACTTGGCGTCCCACAGGCGGAAGCCATAGCTGTATTCGTCGTCCCCCGGATCGTCGGTCTGCGGCTTTGCGATCGCCTGCACCGCCGCCAGGCGCTGCGCGGTCGGCCCGGCCGGCCTGGCCGCAGCGGGAGGTGGCGGCGGCGGCGTTGCGGTCGCCGGACGCGTGGCAGTCGGCGTCGGCGTCACGGCGACAGGTACGATCGTCGCCGCGGGCGAAGGCGTGGCGGCGCTCGCCGCGGCCCCGCTGGTGACCTCGAGGGCGCCAAGCCGCGTGCCGAGTTGGCGGATCGCATTGGTGTTCTCTTCGGTCTGCGCGGTCAGCCGGGCGATCTGCGATTCCATCGCGTCGAGCCGCGCCAGGATGTCGGTCACCGCAGTCGTGGAAGGCGTGCCAGCGGTGGTCCCACCGGTCGGCTGCGCCGCGGTGATCTGCGGTTCGAAGTATCGGCCGTCGCCGCCGGGAAAGACCTTGCGCTGCAGCGCGCGGACTTCGGCCTCGACCTTCTTCAGCCGCTCGGCCGTGGCTGCATCCTGCGCCATCGCGGGCGTGGCGGTACCGGCCACCGAGAGGAGCACCAGCGGAGCGGCCAGCGCGCGAAACGTCATGATCCCCATCGAAACACTTCCCGTCAGCAATCTATCGTTGCGGCCCTCTCGCCCGCCGTCCGCGAACAGCGGATGAACGGAAGCCGCAGGTGGTTAACGCCCCTCGCCGCGCCTTGTCGAGCGGGCCGCAGGGCAAATTTGGGGACAGCGATCAGGTGCCGGCCGGTCCCTGATTGGCGGTTGCGGGCGGGCTTGCCGTCGGCGCCGGAGCAGTATTGCGCGCCAGCAGCGCTTCGGCAGTTACCGGCACGTCCTTCATGACGGTTTCGCTGTCGGCGAGCTTGGGCACGGACTTGCCCCCGATCGTGATGGCCAGCGCATCGGGACGACCCGTCCACACCTGCGGACCGGTGGCGTCGGCGGGTACGGTGTAGCTTTCGCCCTTGGCCATCTGCTTCTGCATCAGCTGGGCGCCCTGCCCATCGTAGAACTTGACCCAGACCCCTTCCTCGAGCGCAGTGAAGACCACCGCCCCTCCCGTCGGCGCAGCGGCTTGCGCGGCCGGGCGGGCCGTCGCCTGCGCCTGCGCGGCGGCCGCCTGCTCGGCAAGACGCTGCTCCTCGAGCAAGGACCCGGGGCCGGCACCGGGTGCCAGTACCCGGCTGTAAAAGAAGAACCCGCCGACGATCAGCATGACCACCGCGAAAAGGCTGAACAGGGCGAGCCCGCGCGACGGCACCCGCGCCGGGTCGCCTGGCTCGAAGCTCGATGCGCGCGAGCGATCGCCGGGCTCACTCATCGACAATTCGGCGCGCACCTCGTCCACCGTCGCGCGTGGGTCGAGCCCGACCGCCTTGGCATAGGTGCGGGCGAAGCCGGTGGCATAGGTCCGCGCAGGCAGGTCGTGCCAATCGCCGGCCTCGATCAGTTCGAGATGGCGCTGCGGAATCCGCGTCTCGGCAGCCAACTGCCCCAGCGTCATTCCGGCCTTCTCGCGCGCCATGCGCAGCTTGTCACCGACGCCGTGCAGCGGCAGCTGTCCGTCCAGCGAACCCGTTTCCATATTCATGCGGCGTCCCGAAGTTGTCTCAACCGCCCCCATTCGCGACTCAAGGGAAGCGCCGGCGAACTGTCAAGCTTTCCGACAACATGCGCCGAACAGGCCAGCGACGAAGTGCGCCGGGTGCACGACGAAATCAGTCCGTTTCGATACCCCGCGCTTCGGCCCAGGCCTGCAGCTCCGTACGGAGCGAAGCGGGCGGCGAAGACAGCCAGCCGGCCATCGCGGCGGTGATCTCGGCAAGGTCCACCTTGCGCACCAGCTCCTTGATCGGACCGACCGCTACCGGGGTGATCGACAGGCGTCGGAACCCGATGCCGAGCAGCGCGAGTGCCTCGAGCCGGCGCCCGCCCATCTCTCCGCACACCGCAAGGTCTACCCCCGAGCCGGCGGTGCCGAGCACGATGCGCTTGAGGAATCGCAGGATCGCCGGGCTCAGCCAGTCGTACCGTTCGGCCAGCTTGGGATTGGCCCGGTCGGCAGCGAAGAGGAATTGGGTGAGGTCGTTCGTCCCGATCGAAATGAAGCTGACCTTCGGCAGCAGCAAGTCGAGCGTCTCGGCCAGCGCCGGAACTTCGAGCATCGCCCCGAAGCGGATCTCGTCGGGCAGCATCTTCTTCTGCGACCGGAGCCATGCGAGCTGCTGGTCGAACACCGCCTTCGCAGCATCGAATTCCCACGGCTCGGAAACCATCGGGAACATGACATAGAGCGCCTTGCCTGCCGCAGCTTCGAGCAGCGCGCGCGCCTGCGCTTTCATCAGGCCCTCGCGTTCGAGTGCGAGGCGCAGCGCGCGCCAGCCCATCGCCGGGTTCTCGTCGGCGTCGGCGTTCTCGTTGTCGAGGTACGGCACCGCCTTGTCGCCACCGATGTCGACCGTGCGGAAGATCACCGGCTTGTCGCCTGCCGCCTCCAGCACGTCGCGATAAAGCCGTGTCTGCCGCTCGCGCTGCGGCAGGGTCGCCGAGACGAGAAACTGGAACTCGGTGCGGAACAGCCCGATCCCGTCGGCGCCGACAAGGCTCAGCGCCGCCATGTCGTCGCGAAGGCCGGCGTTGATCATGACCTGGATGCGCGTGCCGCACCGGGTGAAAGGCTCGACATCGCGCAGCTCGGCATAGGCCGCCTGCTTCTGGCGGGTCTGCGCGAAGCGTTCGGCGAACAGGTCCTGCGTCTGCTGCGTCGGGCGGATGTGCACCAGTCCCTTGTCGGCATCGAGCAGGATCTCGTCGCCTTCGCGCACGAGCCCGCGCAGCGCCCGTGCGCGGCCGAGCACCGGAATGCCCATCGCCCGCGCGACGATGACGACATGCGCGGTGAGCGATCCCTCTTCGAGCACGACGCCTTTCAGCCGGCGCCGATCGTATTCGAGCAGTTCGGCAGGCCCGAGGTTCCTCGCGACGAGGATCGTGTCGCGCTTCAGTCCCTGCGTAGCGGCGGTGCCAAGCTGGCCCGACACGATCCGCAGGAGCCGGTTCGACAGGTCCTCAAGGTCGTGCATCCGGTCGGCGAGCAGCGGATCGTCGATCTCGCGCATGCGCATCCGAGTACGCTGCTGGACGCGCTCGATCGCCGCCTCGGCGGTCAGGCCGCTGTCGATCGCCTCGTTGATGCGGCGGCCCCAGCCCTCGTCGTAGGCGAACATCTTGTAGGTCTGCAGAACCTCGTCGTGCTCGCCGCCAACGCCGAACTCGGCCTGGCTGGCCATCGCCTCGATCTGGTCGCGCATCTTGTCGAACGCGCGATAGACCCGCTGGCGCTCCGCCTCGGTATCCTCGGCAACGACATGGTCGATATGGACCCGCGGCTGGTGGAACACCGCGCAGCCCGCGGCGATGCCCTTGACCAGGGTCAGGCCTTGCACGACCTGCGGGCCCGACAAAGCCTCGCCGAGCGCACTCGATTCCTCGTCGACCAGCCCGGCGCTTGCGATGAGCTCGCTCAGCACCATGGCCACCGTCTGCAGCGCCTCGATCTCGACATCCTCGTAGCGGCGGGGGTCGGCATGCTGGACGCACAGCGTACCCACCGCGCGCTCGCGGTGGACGATCGGCACTCCGGCGAAAGAGTGGAACTTGTCCTCCCCGGTTTCCGGGCGATAGGCGAAGTCGGGGTGCGCCGCGGCCTCGGCCAGGTTCAGCGTCTCGACGTGTTCGGCGATGATGCCGTTCAGGCCCTCGCCGATCGCCAGCCGGGTGACGTGCACCGCGCTCTGCTCGAGCCCGCGGGTGGCAAAGAGTTCGAGCATGCCTTCGCGCAGCAGGTAGATCGAGCAGACCTCGCTATCGAGGCTCTCGCCGATGATCTGGACGACTTGGTCGAGCTTGCCCTGCGGATGCAGGCGCGAGGCCATGACCTCGTGCAGGCGGGTAAGGATCGATCGGGCGGCGGCGGCAGCGGTCATGTCCCATGCCGCCTAGCGCATCGGCGGCGGCGAAGGGAAGGGCGGCGAGGGTGTGCGTGGTCAAAAACGCAATGACGCGCCGCGACCGTCGCCGAAGCGAAGGTGCGGCGCGTCATCCCTCCCGTTATCGACGGGTGCGACCGGCCACGCGGGCCGGTCAGATCTCGCTCAGCTCTTCCTTGATGCGGAGCTTGGCCTTCTTGAGTTGCTGGATCGTACCCGCATCCGGCGAGGGCCGGCTCATCTCTTCGTGCAGACGCGCCTCGAGGTTGGCGTGCTTGGTTTCGAGAGCATTGGCGTGGGACGATGACAGCATCTGTGTCTCCTTTCAGGTGGCGACCTCAAGGCGACTCGTCCGGTTGCGGACTCGAGCCGCGCATTGGTCATTCAACCACAACAATCCTGGCTTGCGAACCCCTGACGAATGCCTAATCGACGAGCTGCGAAAAAACGTGCGACGAGGCGATTCTCGTCCTCTTCGCTGGGGGGATCGAGCGGGCGTGACCGAGCAGGAACTGAAGAAGCTGCTGGCATCGCTGCGCACGGAGCACCGCGACCTCGACGCGGCGATCGACGCGCTGTCCGCGGCCGGTTCGACCGACCAGCTGCAGATCGCCCGCCTCAAGAAGCGCAAGCTGCGCCTGCGCGACCAGATCGCGATCGTCGAGGATCAGCTGTTGCCCGACATCATCGCGTGAAGCCGCAAAACCGTCCCGCCGCGGGACGGTTCGAAAATGGTGCAGGATAGTTCGGTTACCGCGGTGGCGAGCCGATTCGCCCGGGGCTACCTATCTACGCGTATGGGACATCCCACCGACATCAACCAGCCGATCATCGAAACGCTGTATTGCGAGGCGCTCGTGCTCGCAGACGAGGTGCGCTCTGCGTTCGACCTCGTGCCGGCGCGCGCGGGCGACGAAGACCTGGTGCGGATCGCGCTGTCGGTGGAGGGCCTCCGCACGACCACGCGGATGATGCACGTGCTGGCCTGGCTGCTGAACCACCGCGCCTATTTCAGCGGCGAGTTGAGCGAATTCCAGCTTCGCCGCCACGGCGTGCTGCCCCCCGACCGGCCGGCCGACCCGGAGCAGCTTGCCCTGCTGGAGCCCGAAACCTGCGTGCTGATTGCCGAAACCCAGGCGTTCCATGGACGTATCGCCCGGCTCGACGCCGCCTGGCGCGACCGCTTCACGGTGAAATCCGACCCGGTGCAACGGCTGCACGAACGGCTGGGCCGCGAGTTCGGCGGCACCTAGCGCTCTAGACCGCCTCCAGCGCCTTGCGCCAGCGCGCGAGCCGCTCATCCTTAACCGCCTGGTCCATCGCCGGTTCGAAGCGCCGCACCGCGCCGCGCATCGACTGCGCCGCATCGGCAAGCGAGGCGAAGAGTCCCGTCCCAACCGCCGCGAGCATTCCCGCGCCGAGCGCTGTCGTCTCGACCATGTCGGGCCGCTCGACCTCGACCCCGAGCACGTCGGCAAGGTCCTGCGCCATCCAGTCGTTAGCGCTCATCCCGCCGTCAATCCTCAGCTTGCCCCACCGCGCGCCGTCGGCAGCAAAGGCCGAGGCGAGATCGTGGGTCTGGTGGGCCATCGCCTCGAGCGCGGCGCGGGCGAGTTGCGCCCTGCCGGTCGCGAAGCTCAACCCGGTGACGACCCCGCGCGCCTCGGCATCCCAGTGCGGCGCACCGAGCCCGGAGAGCGCCGGCACGATCGTGACCCCGCCGCTATCATCGACCGAGCGTGCGAGCGCGTCGGTTTCGGCCGCGCTCGCTATGAGGCCGAGCGAGTCGCGCAACCACTGGATCAGGCTGCCGGCAACGAAGACCGACCCCTCGAGCGCGTAGGTCCGCGCACCGCCAGCCTGCATCAGCACGGTTCCCAGGAGGCGATGCTCCGACCGCGGGAGAGCCTGTCCCATGTTGGTGAGCACGAACGCACCGGTGCCGTAGGTCGACTTCGTTTCGCCCGGCGCAAAGCAGCCCTGCCCGATCGTCGCCGCCTGCTGATCGCCGGCCAGGCCCGCAATCGGCAGTCGGCCGCCGAGCAGCGTGGTTTCGGCGAGCGGTCCTTGCGTATCGACAACTTCGGGAAGCGCGACGCGCGGCACACCGAGAAGATCGCACAGGCCTTCGTCGAACTGTGCTTCGTCGAGGGCGAGGAGCATCGTCCGGCTGGCGTTTGACGCATCCGACAGGTGCGCGCCGCCCGACAGCTTCCATACCAGCCAGCTCTCAACCGTCCCGAACGCCAGCCGCCCGGCCTCGGCCGCGGCGCGGACCGGCCCTTCGTTCTCGAGCATCCAGCGCATTTTCGTGCCCGAGAAATAGGGATCGAGCAGCAGTCCGGTCCGGCGCTGGACCTCGTCTTCTTGCCCCGCATCGCGCAGGGTGGCGCAGAAGTCCGCGGTCCGGCGGTCCTGCCACACGATCGCGCGGGCGAGCGGCTCGCCGCTGTCGCGATCCCAGGCGACGACCGTTTCGCGCTGGTTGGTAATGCCGATGCCGGCGATCCGCTCGTGACCGACCGTGCCGACCACTTCCTGTGCGCAGGCGAGCGTATGCTGCCAGATCTCTTGCGGATCGTGCTCCACCCAGCCCGGCCGCGGATAGTGCTGGGTCAGCGCGCGTTGCGCCACGGCGGCGATCCGGCCCGACAGGTCGAACGCGATCGCGCGGGTCGAGGTCGTGCCCGAATCGAGCACCAGAACATGATCTGACAAGGCATCCTCCCGTGAACGCGTGACATGCGGCAGAGCCGCCCCCATATGCAAGAGCATGGCTGGACCGCCTCCCAAACCCTGGCCCACCGGCACTGTCGAGCAGCTCGAACCGCTGGTCGCGCGCGTGCTCGCGCCCAACCCCTCGCCCTACACGTACACCGGGACGCAGACCTATATCGTCGGCGCTGAGGACCGGATCGCGGTGATCGATCCGGGGCCCGACGATCCGCGCCACCTGGCCGCGCTCGTGGACGCCATCGGCGGGCGGACGGTGGCGGCGATCATGTGCACCCACACCCACCGCGACCACTCGCCTGCCGCAAAGCCGCTGGCCGAGGCGACGGGTGCGCCGATCGTAGGCTGCGCACCGCTCGTTCTCGACGACAGCGGCCCCCGCGCCGACGCCAGCTTCGACCGGACCTACGAGCCCGATCGCGTGCTGCTCGACGGCGAAGGCATGACCGGCCCCGGCTGGACGCTGACCGCGGTGCATACGCCGGGGCACACCTCCAATCACCTGTGCTTCGCGCTCGAGGAAAGCGGCGCGTTGTTCACCGGCGATCACGTGATGGGCTGGTCGACCAGCGTCGTCGTCCCGCCCGACGGGGACATGGGCGCCTACATGGCGAGCCTCGACAAGCTCTACGGCCGCCCGGACCGGGTCTATTACCCTGCCCACGGCGCGCAAGTGGACAACCCTCGCCAGCTCGTGCGCGGGATGATCGGCCACCGCCGCCAGCGCGAGAACCAGATCGTGCGCATCCTGTCCGAAGGGCCGCTCACCGCAGCGGACTTCGTACCGCGGATGTACAAGGGATTGGACCCGCGCCTGGCGGGCGCAGCGGAGATGAGCGTGACGGCGCATCTCCTCGATCTGGAACGCCGGGGCCTTGCCGGCCGTTCGAGGGATGTATGGACCGGACCGTAGACGCCACCCGCACCGACCTAGACCCGCGCACGCCGGTGGTCGATGAGCGACCGCTGACCCGCGTGCAGGCGACGCCGTGGCTCCTCGTCATCCTCCTGCTCGCCGCCGTAGCCTGGCTCGGTTGGCGTGCGTTCTTCTATCAGGAGGAAGGCGATCCGGTCGGCTCGGCCATGCTGGCTTTCGAGAAGCAGAATTCGCTCAACGTCTTCTCGAGCCGTTTCGAGGTCGTCGCCGAAAGCGAGGACACCCGCGGCGTGCTTGGCATCGACCTGCTCAAGAGCCGGCAGGCAACGATAATCCCGGCCGACGTCACCTATCGCCTCGACCTTGCCAATATGGACCGCGACGCCTTCGACTGGGATGCGGGAAGCGAGACGTTGAGCGTCGTCCTGCCGCCGCTGCGCATCTCGCGCCCCAACCTCGACGAGGCACGGGCACGCGTGTTCACCGAGGGCAACTGGGTCACCGCGAATGCCCAGCGCGACCTCAGCAAGAACAACTCGCTCCAGGCCGAGCGCAAGGCTGCGGTGTTCGCCAAGAATCCCGAGGTCCTCGCACTCGCGCGCCAGGCGGCGAAGGACGCGATCCGCCAGAACCTCGCGATCCCGCTGCAGGTCGCAGGGTACGGCGATGTGAAGGTGAACGTCCGTTTCGAAGGCGAGAAGCCGGGGCAATAACCGGCGGTTCTGCCGACCCGTCGCATCGTTACAAGAAGGTTTCCAACGAAACTGGTAAACACCCCTCCGGGATTCAGGACGGAGGGCATCCCGATGGCGACCTTGGCTTCGGGCAGCGCGCCGGTTTCGACCGAGCGCGCCGAACGAAAATTCTTCTTCATCATGGCCTGTGTGATGTCGGCGCTGATCATCGCGGGCTTCAGCTTCAATCTGGCGATGGGGCGATCGAGCTTTTCGCTTCCGTGGTTCTATCACTTCCACGCGTGGGTCATGCTCGCGTGGATCGGGCTCTACCTCGCCCAGAACGCGCTGATTTTCAGGGGCAACGGCGCACTCCACCGCAAGCTGGGGTGGCTTTCGCTCCCGCTGATTCCGCTGGTCGCGATCATGGCGATCCTCATCACCCGCACGTCGCTCCAGACAACCGGCGGGCCATTCTTCTTCGACCAGAACCAGTTCCTTATCAGCAACAGCGCTGGGCTCGGCGTCTTCCTGACACTGGCCATCTGGGCCATCGTGGTCCGCGCAAACACCGGCTGGCACCGGCGCCTGATGTTCACCGGCTTCGCCATCCTGCTCGGCCCGGGCCTCGGGAGACTCCTGCCGATGCCGCTCCTGATGCCATATGCCTGGTGGATCGGATCGATCGTAGTGCCGATGCTGTTCCCAGTGATGGGCATGATTGCCGACAAGAGGCGATACGGGACGATTCATCCCGCCTGGTTCTGGGGCGTCGGTCTCGTTGTCGGCGTGCAGATCCTCTCGGATCTCGTCGCCTACAGCGAATGGGGCCTGGCCTTCACCCGCGATTTCGTCGCCGGCACTCCGGGTGCCGAGCGGCCGATGGAAGCGTTCCTGCCGCCCGGCTTCGCGATGTAGGCTGACGCCGCGGCGTCCGGCGGCGCGAAAGGCTTTCCTACATCGACACCGCCGTGCCATGTCGGGTGGGTGCTGCCTGAACGTTTGCCCTGCCACTCGCGGTCCGCCAAGGCGACGACCGCGTACTGCGGGATTACGCTTTCGCGCACGAGGCGTCAGAACTATCCCTGGACTGTGTGACAGGTGTGACACGAAGCCGCGCGGAACGAACCGCCGCCGCCCGGTGTTCGGGTGGCAAGGGATCAAGATGGAGTTGAGATGAGCGTCGAGACCAAGCCGCCGACCGGGCAGGACCTGCTCGCCGAGATCGACCGCCTGCGCAAGGAGCGCAACGCGGTGATCCTCGCCCATTATTACCAGACGCCCGCTATCCAGGACATCGCGGACTTTGTCGGCGACAGTCTCGAGCTTTCCCGCAAGGCCGCCGATACCGACGCCGACGTGATCGCGTTCTGCGGGGTCAAGTTCATGGCCGATACCGCCAAGATCCTTTCGCCCCAGAAGATCGTGGTGCTGCCCGACATGGATGCGGGTTGCAGCCTGGAGGACAGCTGCCCGCCCGAAAAGTTCAAGGCCTTCCGCGAGGCGCATCCCGATCACATAGCGCTGACCTACATCAACTGCTCGACCGAGGTGAAGGCGCTGTCCGACGTGATCGTCACCAGTTCTAGCGCCGAGACCATACTCAGCCAGATTCCAAAGGAGCAGAAGATCATCTTCGGCCCGGACCGCCACCTCGGCGGTTACCTCAGCCGCAAGTTCGATCGCGAGATGCTGCTGTGGCCGGGCGTGTGCATCGTGCACGAGGCATTTTCGGAAACCGAGCTGCTCAAGCTCAAGGCGCAGCACCCCGGCGTGCCGGTCGCCGCTCACCCCGAATGTCCGCCCTCGATCATCGACCACGCCGATTACGTCGGTTCGACCAGCGGCATCCTGCAATTCGCCAAGACCTTCGAAGGCGACACGCTGATCGTCGCGACCGAGCCGCACATCATGCACCAGATGGAACTGGCCCTGCCCGAGAAGACCTTCATCGGTGCACCCGGCGCGGACGGGAACTGCAGCTGCAATATCTGTCCGTACATGGCGCTCAACACGATGGAAAAGCTCTATGTCGCGCTCCGCGACCTGGAGCCGCGGATCGAGATCGAGGAAGGCCTGCGCCTCGCCGCCAAGAAGAGCCTAGACCGCATGCTCGAGATGGCGAGCGGCACGGTGGGCAAGGGCGACCTCGGCAAGATTTGACGCCGTGACCGCCGAAATCCGCTGGCTCTGGTCCCGGCTCAACGCCAACTACTGGTTCTATCCGGCGCTGTTCTCGCTCGTTGGGGCCGCGCTCGCGTTCACGCTGATCTGGCTCGACCGCAACGGTTTCGCCGAGTGGCTCAACCAGGTTCCGCAGATCGTACCCGCGCGGCCGGACGGGGCCTCCAACATGCTCACCGTCATCGCAGGGTCGATGATCGGTGTCGCTTCGACGGTGTTCTCGATCACCATCGCGGCGGTCGCCTATGCCAGCGGAACCTACGGCCCGCGCCTGCTCACGAACTTCATGGAGGACAAGGGCAACCAGCTCAGCCTCGCGACGTTCATCGGCACCTTCGTCTACGCGATCACGGTCCTGCGCACGGTCCGCGCCGAAGACGAAGTGGCCGCCAGCGCGCAGGATGCCGCGTCGACGGCGCTGCCCGGCTTCGTGCCGCAATTGTCGCTGCTCGTCGCCTACGGCCTGATGGCCCTGTCGGTCGCAGTGCTGGTCTACTTCCTCAACCACGTGCCCAGCTCGATCAGGATCAATACCGTGCTCGAGGGGATCGGCCGCCGCCTGCTCGATCAGGTGCGCGAGGAATATCCCGAGCCCAACACCGCCGCGGAACCCGAGAGCCAGCCCGCCGGCAGGCCGGTCATGGCCCGCGGCACGGGCTATGTGCAGCTGGTCGATTTCGAGGACCTCGGCAAATTGTCGGAGAAGCATGGCTGCTCCTTCGCTCTGAAAGTCCGCACGGGCGATTTCGTGCATCCCGGCATGGCGCTCGCCGAAGTGTCGGGCGAAGTCGATATCGACGCGGTCGAAAGGAGCGTGACCGACGCCTTCATCCTCGGCGCTACCCGCACGCCCAAGCAGGACCCGCAGTTCCTGATCGACGAACTGGTGGAAATCGCGCTGAGAGCCCTGTCGCCGGGGATCAACGACCCTTTCACCGCGATCACTGCGCTCCATTGGCTCGGCGCGGCGACCGCCGATCTGGGCACGCGCGACTTGCGCAAGAATGCGCGGAACGAGGCCGACGCGAAGTATGTCTATCCGCTGCCGGACGATTTCGCCCATTACCTCAAGCGCGGCTTCGGCAATGTGCGCAGCGCCGTCGCGACCAGCCCCAACGCGGCGCAGGTCATGTTCGACACGCTTCACCATGCGAGCCTGCCGATCGACGACGAGAGCCGGGTTGCGCTGCTCAGGACGGAAGGACGGCGGTTGCTCGAACAGGCCCGCGAACGCCTTGTCGGTCCCGACTTGCAGGACGTCGAGGCGCGCTACGTCGGTTTCGAGCGGGCCTTCGAGGCCCGCTGAGCGTCAGGGTGCGCGCACCCGCGGTCCGACCGGCGCCCGGGTCCGCGCAAGAACGAGTGCGGCGCTGACCAGCGCCATGCCGAGAATGTCCGCTCCGGCCAGCACCTCGCCGAACGCGAGCCAGCCGACCGCAGCGGCGATTGCGGGCTGGGTCAATAGCGCCATGCCGACGACGAGCGGGGGGAAATGCTTCATCGAGTAGACGAGCAGGCCCTGCCCGACGATCTGGCTCGATAGCGCCAGCGCGAAAACCGGGGTCCAGCCCGCCGGACCAGGCCAGATCGGCTCGCCGAGCGCGAGCGCGATGCCGAGAAGCGCAGGCGCCGCCGCCGCGCTGACCAGCGTGAGGACGCTCCACTGCCCCAGCGTCGCCCGCGCCGCCTGGGCTGGGACGAGATAGAAGACATAGAACACCCCCGCGGCGAGGCAGAACAGATCGCCCACCAGCGTCGAGGTCGAGATCTCGAGGCTGCGCCCCATGAGGATGGCCGCGCCGCCGATCGCCGCCGCGAAGGCGATCCACTCCATGCGCGCCGGTGCCCGGCGGAGAGCGAACAGGCCCCAGACCATCATCAGAATGCTGCCAGCGTTGCCGAACAGCGTCGCATTGCCGAGCCGCGTCTGCTCGATCCCGATGTGCCAGCAGGCAAGGTCCGCCGCGAAGAACGCGCCTGCCGCGAGGAGCACGACGACGGTGCGCGGCGTCGCCTTGCTGGTGCCCCGCTCCCGCCATGCGAGCAGCGCGAAGAGCGGCAGGGGCAGGAGCATTCGCCAGAACCCGGCAGCGACCGGCCCGGTGTCGGTCAGCCGCACCAGCCAAGGACCGAGCGCGAGCGCGACGTTGCCGGCCAGCAGCGCGGCCAAGTGCCATGCGCCGCCGGTATAGCTAATCTTGTCGACAGCCTCGGTTGAACTCGCCATTTCCCGCCACTAGCTCCGTTGCGAAACGAAACCAGCAAGAAAAGGCCTGCCATGCACGACACGCTCTTCCAGCCGATCGAGCTCGGCGCGATCCACGCAAAGAACCGGATTCTCATGGCGCCGCTGACCCGCGGGCGCTCGACCCAGCCCGGATCGATCCCCAACGAGATGATGGTCGAATACTACCGCCAGCGTGCCGGGGCCGGCCTCATCATTTCCGAGGCGACCGGGATCAGTGTCGAAGGAGCCGGCTGGCCCGCCGCGCCCGGCATCTGGAGCGACGAACAGGTCGAGGGATGGAAGCCGGTGACTCAGGCGGTCCACGACGCCGGCGGCACGATCGTCCTCCAGCTCTGGCACATGGGCCGGCTGGTCCACCCCGATTTCCTCGGCGGCAACCCGCCCGTCTCGGCGAGCGCCACCAAGGCTCCGGGCCATGCGCACACCTTCAAGGGACGGCAGGAGCATGCCCAGGCGCGAGAACTTTCGGTCGAGGAGATCGCCCGGGTGGTGGGCGACTATCGCAAGGCCGCCGAGAACGCGAAGGCCGCCGGGTTCGACGGGGTCCAGTTGCACGGCGCGAATGGTTATCTCGTCGACCAGTTCCTGCGCGACAGCACCAACCTGCGCACCGATGAGTACGGCGGTCCGGCGGAGAACCGCGCCCGGTTCCTGCGCGAAGTGCTGACCGCCCTGGTCGAGGTCTGGGGCGCGGACCGGGTCTCGGTCCGCCTGTCCCCGAACGGCGAAACGCAGGGATGCGACGACAGCGACCCGGCAACCACGTTCGCGGCGGCGGCACGGGTGTGCGAGGATCTCGACCTCGGCTTCGTCGAGCTGCGCCAGCCGGGCCCTGACGGCACCTTCGGCCAGACCGACGTGCCGCAGCAGGACGGGGTCATCCGGCAGATCTACACCGGGCCGCTCGTGCTCAACAGCGATTACTCTGCGGAAGAAGCCGTCGCCGACATCGAGAGCGGGCGCTGCGATGCGGTGAGCTTCGGCCGGCCTTACATTTCGAACCCCGACCTTGCCGAGCGCATCCGGGTCGGAGCCGAATGGGCCCCCAACGTCGATGTGCCGCGCAGCTGGTACCTGCCCGGACCGCAGGGATACATCGATTATCCGACGATGGACGAGGAGCGGGCGGCCGCCGAATAGCGGATCAGTTCTCCGCCGCCGGCTCGGGCGCCTGTTCGGGTTCTGCGGCGGGCTCGTCTTCCTTTGGAGTGGGCGCGTCCGTGCTGCGCGACGAAGCAGCGGTCGGCGCGTCGCTCGTCTCGCGCAGGGGCGGGCTCTGCGAGGTTACCGTGTCGAGCGGCAGCATGTCGTCACTGATCGAACCGCCCAGCACTTCGCCGGCGGCGGTCTTGCGCTCGGCCTCCGCGCCGCCGCCACCACCGCCGCACGCGGCGAGTGCCAGGGCCAGCGGCAGAGCAAGGAAGCGGGCTTTACTCATCGACGGGTCTCGCATGGCTTGAGCGCGGCGAGGAAGTCACCCGCGCGGGCGAGCAATGCCGCATCGAATGCCTCGGGCGCAAGCGGCTTGCCGAGCCGCTCCATGCTCGTCACACCGAATTCGGCGATGCCGCAGGGTACGATCCCCCCGAAGTGCGACAGGTCGGGCGCGAGGTTTACCGAGAACCCGTGCATGGTGACCCAGCGCCGCACGCGCACGCCGATCGCGCCGATCTTGGCCTCGGACCCGTCGATGTCGCGGGTCCAGATGCCGATGCGGCCAGGCGCCCGCCAGCTTTGGACCCCCAGGTCCGCGAGCGTGTCGATCACCCAGCCCTCGATCGAATGGACGAAGTTGCGCACGTCCTTGCCGCGAGAGGACAGGTCCACGAGCACGTATCCGATGCGCTGTCCGGGGCCGTGATAGGTGTACCGTCCGCCGCGCCCCGCCTCGACCACCTCGAAGCGGGGGTCGAGCATCTCGTCCGCCGCCGCGCTGGTCCCGGCGGTATAGACCGGCGGATGTTCGAGCAGCCAGACCAGCTCGCGCGCCTCGCCGGACGCGATGGCGCGATTGCGCGCCTCCATCTCCTCGAGCGCGGCGCGATAGGGCACCGGTTCGGTGGAGATGCGCAGTTTGATCTCGGGCGGCAGGCCAGAATGCTCAGTTGTGGACACGCCCGTTGCGTGGAGCGCCGCGCGGCGGTTATCAAGAGGCAAGAGGCACGTGAGGGAGCAACCGGATGAAGTTCGACATGAGCGCGGCGTGGAACGAGGCAGTACGGCTGCTGGCCGCCAATCGCGACGTTTTGCTGATCGTCGCGGGGGTATTCTTCTTCCTGCCCTATGTCGGTTTCATGCTCATGTTCACCAACGAAATGGCCGCGCTCGAGGCGGCACAGGGCGCCGATCCCGATCCTGAAGCGATGGGCCAGGCGATGCTGGGCTTCTACGGAAGCATCTGGTGGATGATCCTGCTGATGGCGATCGTCCAGGGCATCGGAATGCTCGGCCTCCTGGCCCTGCTCAGCGATCGCAGCCGGCCCACTGTGGGCGAAGCCCTCAAGATCGGCCTCAAGATGCTGTTGCCCTACCTAGGCGCCCAGATACTCGTCAGCGTTCTGTACGGCCTTTTGCTACTCGTGCCGATCGCGGTGGGTGCGGGTACATCGGTGGCGACGGGCGTCCTCGTTGGCATCGTCGCGTTCGTCTTGCTGGTTTATCTGTTCACCAAGTTCTTGTTGGTGACCCCTGTCATCGCCATCGAGCGGGTAGGCAACCCTCTCGCAGCGCTCGGACGGTCCTGGCGGCTGACCAAGGGCAACTCGCTGCGGCTGTTCTTCTTCATTCTGCTGCTGCTCGTCGCGCTTGTGGTCGTCGGCGGCGTCATCAGCATGATCCTGGGCCTGATTTTGGCGCTGGCAGGCGAAGAGGTAGCCCGCATCGGCAACGCGATTGTGTCGGGCCTCGTGAACGGCGTGTTCTACGTGATCTTTCTCGCCGTGCTCGCAGCGATCCATCGCCAGCTGACCGGCGGATCGCCCGAAGCGGTCAGCGAGACGTTCAGCTAGGGCTCTACTGAACCCAACCTCGATCAGTCCTTCCAGCCCCAGAACAGGCGGCAGGGCAGCACGTTCAGCGCTTCGAACCCGCTGTCGATGCGAGCGAAGTGCTTGGCCATGAAGTCGCGCGCGGCGGCGCTGAACTGATAGACGAGGAACGCGCCGCCCGATCGCAGGACGCGGTGCGTCGCCGCGGCGATTTCCGGCCCCACCCCGTCCGGAAGGGTCGAGAACGGCAGGCCCGAAAGCACGTAATCGGCATGGTCGAAGCCATGCGCGCGGACGATCTCCTCCACGTCGGCCGCCGAACCGAGTACGGCGTGGAAGCGGCCGTCGGGAATCGTCTTCTTGAGATAATCGATATAGAGCGGGTTGGTATCGATCACGATCAGAGTGCCGTCGCGGCGCAGTCGCTCGAGCACCGGTCGGCAGAACGTGCCGACGCCCGGCCCGTACTCCACGAACAGCAGGCATTCGTCCCACTTCACCGGCGCCAGCATCTTGTCGATGGTGAAGCGCGAGGATGGGATGATCGAGCCGACCATCTTGGGATGTTCGAGGAAGCCGCGGAAGAATACCCCCCACTGGCCAAAGAAGCGCGCGGCGCGGCGGGAGAATGTCTCGCCGCGGCGAATCGCGAATTCACTGGTATTGTTCAAGCAATGCGCCCCGTCCGTCACCCCTGAACGCGGGGCCAAATTCGGTCGCAGGGACTGACAGTTTCGCGACCCGATTGCAAGCGCCCACCCACCCCGCTAGCCCGCCTGCGATGAACCGTAACGAGACAATCCCATCGCCGGGCCCACCTCCGGGCGAGGCGCCGCGCAAGCCGATCTCGCGCGAGCGGATGGCGCTCCTGTTCATGGTCATGCTGGTGACCGCGGCGGGCAACACCGCGATGCAATCGGTCATGCCGTCGATCGGCACCGAGCTCGGCGTGGCGGACGTATGGATCAGCCTGGCCTACACCTGGTCGGCACTCCTGTGGGTGATCTGCGCGCCGATCTGGGCGCGGCGAAGCGACCGGCGCGGGCGCAAGGCGATGATGGCAGTCGGCCTGTTCGGCTTCATCTCCAGCTTCACGCTGTGCGGGCTGATGCTGTGGTTCGGCCTCAACGGCTGGCTTGCGCCGCTGTGGTGCCTGTTGCTCTTCGCCGCCTCGCGCAGCCTCTACGGCGGATTCGGTTCGGCCGCGCCGCCGGCGGTGCAGGCCTATGTTGCCAGCCGCACGCCGCGGGCCGAGCGGACGCAGGCGATGGCGCTCATCGCCTCGAGCTTCGGTCTCGGTACGGTGATCGGGCCCGCCCTCGCCCCGCTGCTGGTATTCCCCGCGACCGGCCTGACCGGTCCCTTTTTCGCCTTCGCGATCGCCGGGGTCATCGTCCTAGTTCTCTTGCGAGCGACCCTGCCGGACGACGATCCGCAGTTCGCCGCTCGCGGCGATGTGGTCGCGGCGCCGTTCAGCGCAGGATCGAATTCGCAGCGCGCGGACCGGGAAGCGGAGGACGACGGGATCAGTGGCGATATCCCCGACCTCTCGTGGCGCGACGAACGCTTACGCCCCTGGCTGGTCGCAGGGCTCGTCGGTGGCCACGCCCAGGCGGCCTTTCTAGGCATCGTCGGCTTTTTCATCCTCGACCGGCTGGGCCTGCGCGCCGACCCGGGCGCGGGCACCGGGCCGATCGGGCTGGTCCTCATGTGCGGTGCGATCGCCACGCTGCTCGCGCAGTGGGGTCTCATCCCCATGCTCAAACTCGGGCCGAAGTCTTCCACTTTGTGGGGCATGGCGATGGCGATGGCCGGCATCGCCATTTTCGCCGTCTCGGCGACGCTCAACACCATGGCGCTCGGCATGGCGATCGCCTCGATGGGGTTCGGGCTCTACCGGCCCGGCTTCACCGCGGGCGCATCACTGGCCGTGAGCCGCGCAGAGCAGGGCCAGGTCGGCGGCATCGTCGCCTCGCTCAACGGGGCCGCCTATATCGTCGCCCCTGCGCTCGGCGTCTGGCTCTACGGCCATCACGAGGTCATCGGCTTCGTGACCATCTGCGCGCTGTGCGGGATCGTGTTCGTCCACGGCTGGCGCGCGCTCGCGAACGATACGGCGATGGAAGCGCCGCTCGACACGGGTGAGCAACCCTAAAGGATTTCCTCGACCCGCTCGGGCGGACGACACAGGCGTACGCCTTTCTCGGTCTCGACCAAAGGCCGCTCGATCAAACGGGGCTGGGCCATCATGGCATCGAGCACCGTGTCGTCGTCCGCCGTCGTGAGCCCGCGCTCTTCCGCGTCGGTCTTGAATGTCCGCACCCCTTCGGAGGCACGCATCCCCGCGTCGCGGTAAAGCTGAGCGAGTTTTTCGCGCGTCGGAGGATGCTTCAGGTATTCGACCACCGTCAGGTCGAGACCCGCGCGCGCCTCGAGGATCGCCAGCGTCGCGCGCGACTTGCCGCATTCGGGGTTATGCCAAATCGTAGCCTTCATCGTGGGACCTCCTCAACGGACCGGCGCAAGCCGCTAATACGCGAAAAGCGAGAAGCAAGCGCAGATCGGGTGTTGTAATTGAGAATTATTCGCAATAGAGGCGTCGCAAGCGATAACGATTCTCAACAAGGATTTGCATGAGGCCCCTCCGATTGACCGCCGCTCTCGCGAGCGCCGCCGTTTGCGCCATCTCCGCCCCGGTGGCTGCGATGGAGGGAGAGGCCGGCGCCGACGCGCCCGGGGATTACCTGCCGTCCGACATTCTCGTCGTCGGCCAGCGGGACGGCTATGCCACCGATGACGGCTCGAGCGGCACCAAGACGCCGACGCCGCTCATCGACGTGCCCCAGACCATCGCCGTCATTACCGAGAACCAGCTCGACGACCAGGGGATCACCCAGCTCGGCGACGCATTGCGCTATGTTCCCGGGGTAAGCCTCGACACCGGCGAAGGTCATCGCGATCAGGTCTTCATCCGCGGCCAGGCGAGCACCGCCGATTTCTACCTTGATGGCCTGCGTGACGATGCCGAATACTATCGTCCGCTCTACAACATCGCCCGCGTCGAAGTCCTCAAGGGCGCCAACGCGCTGATCTTCGGACGCGGCGGGGGCGGCGGTGTCATCAATCGTGTCAGCAAGGTCGCGGACTTCACCCAGCCGGCGTTGGCCTTCGACGCAAACGTCGACAGCTTCGGCGCCTTCTCACTCGGCGCCGACCTCAATCAGCCCCTGTCCGCCAGCATGGCTGCGCGCCTGAACGCGACCTACGAGGAATTCGACAACGCCCGCGATTTCTACGAAGGGCGGTTCATCGGCGTGTCGCCGACGGTGACCGTCAACCTCGGCGAGCGCACCCATGTCTCTGCGTTCTACACTTACGACGACGACCGCCGGGTCACCGATCGCGGGGTGCCGTCGCTGAACGGCGCGCCGCTGACGGGCTTCGACCGCACGTTCTTCGGGGACGCCGCGTTCAACGAGTCGGAGAGCGTGGCGCATATCGCCCGCCTTCGCTTCGATCATGAATTCACCGACGGACTTGTCGTCAATTTCACGGGCCAGTTCGCCGACCACGACAAGTTCTACGCCAACGTCGTTCCGGCGAGCGCGACCGCGACTACCGCGACGCTCAACGGCTACACCAGCGGGACCGACCGGCAGAACCGCATACTGCAGGGCAACCTGGTCTGGCAGGCCGCCTTCGGCGCGATCGAGAGCACTTTCCTCGCCGGCTTCGAGATCGGCGGGCAGGAGACCGACGCCGACCGCTACAACATCGCCTTCGCCAACAACGCGGCGAGCGTCACGGTCCCGCTCGCACGCGTGCTTTCGATCCCCGCCGCGCGGCAGACGACCATCCAGCGCGGCTCCTCCTCGCAGCTCGACACGATCTCCGGTTACATCCAGGAGCAGCTCGATTTCGGGCCCGTGCAGCTTGTCGCGGGCCTGCGCTACGACGAGTTCGACCTCGACACGGTCAACCTCGTCAGCGGCTTTGCCGCGGGGCGCACCGACCGGAAGTGGAGCCCGCGTGTCGGGCTGGTGGTGAAGCCGCAGGAGTCGCTGTCGCTCTATGCCGGCTACGCCACCAGCTTCCTGCCGCAATCTGGCGACCAGTTCTCGGTGCTCGACGCGACGACCGCCAGCCTTGCGCCGGAAAAGTTCGAAAACCTCGAGGCAGGCGTGAAGTGGTCGGTCAACCCGTCGCTGTTCGCGACCGCCGCGGTGTTCCGCCTCGACCGCTCGAACACCCGCGCGGTCGATCCGGCCAACCCCGGTCTGACCGTGCTGACCGGCGAGAGCCGCGTCGAAGGGTTCGAAGCCAGCCTCGTCGGGCGGTTGCGGCCCGAGTGGCAGGTCAGTCTCGGCTACACCTATCTCGACGGCGAGATCCGCTCGGCGACGACGTCCGCTCCCGCTGGTCGCCGCCTGCAGCAGCTTCCCCGTCACCAGGCGAGCGCGTGGACCCGCTACGACCTGTCCGACCGCTTCGGCCTCGGCCTCGGCGCGGTGTACCAGGGCAAACAGTTCGCGTCGGTGAGCAACGCCGTCACCCTCCCCGACTGGGTGCGGGTCGACGCGGCGGCGTTCCTCGATCTCAGCGAGCGCTTCGCGCTCCAGCTCAACGTCGAGAACCTGTTCGACCGCGACTATTATTCGAGCGCGCACGGCGACAACAACATCCAGCCGGGTGAGCCGTTCAGCGTGCGCCTGGGGCTGAAGGTCAAGCTCTGACGGTCAGTCCCCGCGGTCCATCGCGGGGACCGCGCGGGCGGCATCCTCGGCACTGATGCCCGGCGCCGGGGCGGCGCTGATCGTCTCCTCGCGCCGGGCGACGCGGGCGGCGCGCTCGACCGCACGGACCAGCCGCGGATAGACGCCGCAGCGGCACAGGTTGGGCAGCGCCGCGCGGATCTCGGCCGCCGACGGATTGGCATTCTCCGACAACAGCGCCGCCGCGGCGAGGACGATCCCGGGCGTGCAGAACCCGCACTGGATCGCCTGCTCGGCGACGAACGCCTGCTGCACCGGGTGGCTGCGGTCGCGCGAGAGCCCCTCGATCGTCGTGACGTAGCGCCCCTCGGCCTCGGCGATCGTGATGAGGCAGCTGCGCAGCGCCTCGCCGTCGACGATCACCGTGCAGGCGTGGCAATCGCCCGTGCCGCAGCCGTACTTCGTGCCGGTCAGGTTCGCCGCTTCGCGCAAGGCGTGGAGCAGCGGGGTCTCGGGATCGATGTCGAAGCGCAAGGGCCGGCCGTTGACGGTGAGCGCGGTCATGCCGGAGCGTCAGTCCGTCAGTCGCGCCACGAGCGGTCGATCCGGTCGACCTTGCGCTTCCACGCCTCGAAATCGGCCTTGCCCGGTCCGCCCGGCAGGTTGACCATGCCGATATCGCGCTGATGCACGTCGATCACTTCCTGCGGCACGGTGACCGGTTCGCCCTGGCTGAGCGTCGCGATCTGGATTTCGCAAGCGCGCTGGAGCGCCCAGGTCTGGACGAACATCTCGGGGATGGTGCGGCCCATGACCACCGGTCCGTGGTTGCGCAGCATGAGGATGCGCTTGTTGCCGAGGCTCTGCAGCAGCCGCTCGCCTTCCTCGGGACGCACAGTCACGCCTTCGAAGTCGTGGTAGCCGATCTGCCCTTGGAAGTTGCAGGCGTAGAACCCGATCGGCAGCAGTCCGTCCTTGTGGCTCGCCACCGCCATGCCTTCGGTCGTGTGGTGATGGCAGATCGCGTGCGCCCATTCGAGGTGGCGGTGGAAATAGGCGTGCTGGGTGAAGCCGGCCTGGTTGACCGGGTAGTTGCCCGACAGCACCTTGCCGTCGATGTCGATCTTCACGAGGTTCGAGGCGCACACCTCGTCGTACATCAGGCCGAACGGGTTGATGAGGAAGGCGTCGTCTTCCCCCGGCACCTTCAGGCTGATGTGGTTGTAGATCGATTCCGACCAGCCGAGCAGGTCGAAGATGCGGTAGCACGCGGCGAGGTCGAGCCGCGCCTCCCACTCTGCGTCGCTGCATTCGATGCGGGGCTTGAGCTGGGTGGCCATGCCGACTCTCCTGTAACCGTTGCTTGCCGCTACCTATCGCACGGCTCGTGCTCAAGTGCCAGCAGGGCGAAACTGCCGAGCCAGTGGCTGCCCATGTAGTCCTCTCCGATATGCGGCAGGCTTGCGGCCACGTGCTGGTCGATCACCGGCGCAAACCGGCCGGGATCGCCGAGCGCCGCGCCGATCCCCCTCCAGCACCATGCGCGGCTGAGGTTGAGGCCGTCGAGGTGCGCGATCTTGCCGTCCGTACGGTCCGACACGTGGACCGGCACGAACAGCGCCCCGGGCTCGCAGCTGTCCGCACGCGGCAGGAAATTGGCGAACCAGGCGGCGAAGGCAGGGGGGTCGAGCAACCGGCTCATCAGCAGCGCGGCGGTGAGCGCGGGCGACAGGAACTCGTCGCCCCCCGGCTCCCAGCCGCGATAGTCGGTCCGGCCCGCAAACCACTGGCGCGCGCGCGCGGCGATCGTCGCCTCGAGCCGCGCGTCCCGGCCCTGCGCCCAGTCGAGTGCAAGCACCATCGCGAAGGCCGAGTTGAAATGCGTGCCCACGGTGATCGGATAGGTCATCCGGTTGAGGTAGCCGTCCATCAGGTCGGCGAGCCTGCCCGCGAGCGGGGCAAGCGCATCGCCCCACGGTCCGTCATGCCGCTCCGCCTCGGCGTGGAGCGCGAGAAGCCATGCCCAGCCATAGGGCCGCGACGCGCCCGGGCCGTCGGGCCGTTCGAACCGCGCGACTTCGCCCGCCACTTTCGCCGGCACCAGCATGGCATCGGCGAGCACGCGGATGTCGGCCGCCTCGGGCATGTCGGGAAACAGGCGAAGGAGGCGCAGCACCTGCCAGTAACCGTGGACGCACGAATGCCAGTCGAAACTGCCATGGAATATTGGGTGAAGTTCCGCGGGAGCGACCACATCGTCCGGCCCCTGGATCACCTGGTCGAGCTTGTAGGGCCAGCGCCGCGTCAGGTTGGGCAGCGTCATCTGCGCAAAGGTGCGGGCGTGGGTTTCGGTCAGCATGGCGTCAGCACTTCCGGCATCGTGTCACAATCAGGCACCCGTTTTGGAAAACGCGCTCGAAGATCAATAAGGCTGCTCAAGTTACTGATAAAAATGATTTTTGGGGCAAAAGAGCGGGGCGAAAAGCCGTTGGATTCGTGACCTTGGGCCTTGGCGGTGGCGGAGGCTATACCGTCGCATTCCCGGCGTATCCTGGCGTGTCGAGGGCGCTGTCATGCGGCAAGGCTAGCAAAGAGCGCGCGCTGTAGGAAAACCGTTTCGCCCCTCACGGGAACGCCAGGAAATAGATCAGGAGGACGTTGGCGATCAGCAGCGGTATCGCGGTCGGCACCTGCGCCTTGATGACGGCATTCTGGTCCTTCAGTTCGAGGAGGGCCGCGGGAACCAGGTTGAAGTTGGCTGCCATCGGGGTCATCAGCGTGCCGCAGAACCCCGCGAGCATGCCGATCGCCGCCACGCGGACCGGATCGCCGCTCCAGATCCCCACCAGCACCGGCATTCCCACGCCCGCGAACATCACCGGGAAGGCGGCAAAGGCATTGCCCATGATCATCGTGAAGCCCGCCATGCCGAGCGCATAAAAGGCGACCGCGCCGAACCGGCTGCCATCGGGAATGACCCCCTCGGCCAGCCCGCCGACGACCTCGCCCACCCCCGCGAGCGCGAATACCGCGCCGAGGCTGGCGAGCATCTGCGGCAGCACCGCCGCCCAGCCGACGCTGTCCATCAGCCGCGTGCCTTCGGCCAGGGGGACGAGCGGCCGGTCGCGCAGCCATGCAAGGCACGCGGCGAGGGCCAGCAGGACGCCCATCGTCAGCGCCACCAGCGTCACCTGCTTGACGTCGAACCATTCGGGCAGCCGCTTGAACGCGAGCGTTCCGACGAGCGCAACCGCGGGAATGATCAGCGCGGGCAGGAACAGCCGGTTGCCACGGCGCGCGGCCTCTTCCCGGCGCTCGTCCGCGGAGGTGGTGGCGCGCGCGCCCCGGCCCATCTGCTTCAGCCCGGCGACGAGGACCAGGCCGAGGACCAACAGTCCGTTGCCGCTGTCACCCAGCAGGTCGCCGAACCAGAAGCTCGTCGCCAGCAGCGCATAGAACGCCGCGTTGCCCCAGCGCTTGGGTTTGGTGGCATCGGTCGCCGACATCGCCGCGTAGGCGAGGAAGATCGCGCCGCCGACGGCGTAGACGAAGGGGAGGCCGATCATGCGCCGTCTCCCTTCGCGGGCGGGGCCATCTTCGCCAGCCGCCGGTCGAACAGCCACAGCCGGACGGCGTGGATCGCGAAGGCGCAGATCGCGGTGGGGATCGCCCATAGCGCAAGCTGGAGCGGCTCGGCCTCGATCCCGAAGCCCTGCAGCACGCCGACCATCAGTAGGATCGAGCCGATGGCGACGAAGATGTCCTCGCCGAAGAACAGACCGACGTTGTCGGTCGCCGCGGCGAGCGCGGGCACCTTGTCCTCGCCCGGCGGCGCGCCCTGCTTCTCGGCCGCCGCCTCGGCCATCGGCGCGACCAGCGGCCGGACGGTCTGCGCGGCACCGGCGATCGAGGTAAGGCCGAGGGCCGAGGTGGCCTGCCGCAGGAAGAGGTATCCGATCAGCAGGCGGCCCACCGTGGCCCCCTTCAGCGCGGCGATCGCGGTGCGTGCGCGCTCCTGTAGCCCGTGCCGCTCGAGCAGGCCGATCACCGGCAACACGATGAAGGCCACGCTGACGTAGCGCGCGTCGTTAAACGCCTTGCCGAACGCGGCGAGCACTTCGAGCGGGTCGAGACCCGCGGCGAGCCCCGTCACGAGCGCCGAAGCGGCCACCACCAGCAGCGGGTTGAAGCGCAGCACGAAGCCCGCGACGATGACCGCGATACCCAGCAAGACCCACATCAATCCGAACTCCCCCAGCCGCCGCCACCCGGCGTCTCGATCACGAACACGTCGCCCGGCGCCATGTCGGCCGAGGCGGTCGCGCAGAGTGTTTCGACCGTTCCGTCGGCGCGCTCGATGCGATTGATGCCCGGCGCGCCGTCCGATCCGCCGGACAGGCCGCGCGGAGCGACCTTCCGCCGGTTGGACAGCACGTTCGCGCGCATCGGCGCGCGGAACCGCACGCGCCGCACCGCGCCGTCGCCGCCGCGCCACGCGCCCGCGCCGCCCGAGCCGCGCCGGATCGCGAATGCCTCGACCAGCACGGGAAACCGCGCCTCGAGCACTTCGGGATCGGTCAGCCGGCTGTTGGTCATGTGCGTCTGAACGGCATCGGCACCGGCGAAGCCCGGTCCCGCGCCGGCGCCGCCCGCGATCGTTTCGTAGTACTGCCGCGCGGCATCGCCGAAGGTGAAGTTGTTCATCGTCCCCTGGCTGCCCGCCTGCGCACCCAGCGCGCCGAGCAGCGCGTCGGTGATCGCCTGGCTCGTCTCGACGTTGCCCGCCACCACTGCCGCGGGCCATTCGGGCGACAGCATCGAGCGCGGCGGCACCCTGATCTCCACCGGGCGCAGGAAGCCGTCGTTGAGCGGTATCGTGCTCGCGGTCAGCAGCGTGCGCATCGCGTAGAGACACGCGGCGCGCACGACCGGGCGCGGGGCGTTGAAGTTGTCGCCGAGCTGCGGGCTAGTGCCTGCAAAGTCGATCGCGGCGCGGCGCTCACCGCGATCGACTTCGACCCGGACCGAGATACGCGCGCCGTTGTCCATCTCGACCGCATGGCTGCCGTTGCCGAGCGTGCCCAGCAGGTCGCGCACGGCCCCTTCCGCGAAATCGAGCAGGTGGCCCATGTAGGCGGCGACGGTATCCGCCCCGTGATCGGCGACCAGGCCGAGCAGCCGTTCGCCGCCCCGGCGGCACGCGGCGACCTGCGCGGCGAGGTCGGCGAGGTTGACGGCAGGATTGCGTGCGGGATGCTCGCCCGCGGTCAGCAACTGCGTGAGCTCGCTGTCGAGGAAGCGCCCGCCGCGCGCGATGAGCACGTCGTCGAGCACCACGCCCTCGTCCGCGATCGTGCGCGAATTCGACGGCATCGATCCGGGCGCGATCCCGCCGATGTCCGCGTGGTGGCCGCGCGCCGCGACGAAAAAGGCGGGCTCCGCGCCGCCCTCGACGAACACCGGGGCGATCACGGTGATATCGGGCAGGTGCGTGCCCCCCGCATAGGGCGCGTTGAGCGCATAGGCGTCGCCCGGCTGCATCGCCCCCGACCGGCTCGCCAGGATGGTGCGCACGCTGTCGCCCATCGAGCCGAGGTGCACCGGGATGTGCGGCGCGTTGGCGATGAGGTTGCCCGACGCGTCGAACACCGCGCAGGAGAAATCGAGCCGCTCGCGGATGTTGACCGAGCTTGCCGAGTGCTGGAGTGCCGCGCCCATCTCCTCGGCGATCCCCATGAACAGGCCGCCGAAGATTTCCAGCCGCACCGGGTCGACCGCAGTTCCGGCAAGGTCCGCGCGGGTCTCTTCGCCGCGTGTCAGCACCAGCATGCCGTCGGGGCGCTGCGCGGCGCTCCAGCCCGGCTCGACGACCAGGGTCGAGACCGGATCGACGATCAGGGCAGGTCCGCCGACGACCTGCCCCGCGACGAGCGCGGCCCGCTCGATGACGACGGCACGGCGCGCCTCACCGCCGAGATGGCAGTCGACCTCGCTCGCCCTGGTGGCCAGCTCCGTCGCCACGGCGAAGTCGCTCTCGCGCCGCCCGCCCGTATCGGCGACCGCCTCGATCCGCAGCATGTCGATCGTCAGCGGCGCGTCGGTGTCATAGCCGAAGCGCGCACGGTGCGCCGCAGCGAAGGCGGCGCGCATCGACCGCTCGTCGGCGAGCGGGACGGGAATCGTGCTGTCGCCCGAAGCGAGGCGGATGTGCGCTTCACCCTCGATCCGGACAGACTTCGCAGCGACGCCCTGCCCGACGAGCTCGCCGCGTGCTTCATCCGCCAGACGTTCGTCCGCCGCCTGCAGCGCGGACCCGCACCCGTCGAGCGCGATCCCGAGCGTCGCCTCGCGCACCGCGCGCCGGTCGGCGAGCCCCATGCCATAGGCGCTGAGCACGCCCGCGAGCGGATGGACCAGCACCGTCCCGATGCCCAGTGCATCGGCGACGAGGCAGGCGTGCTGCCCGCCCGCGCCGCCGAAGCAATTGAGCGCGAAGCGGGCCACGTCGTGCCCCTTCGCGACCGAGACCGCGCGGATCGCCTGCGCCATCTGCGCCACCGCCACGGCGACGAAGCCCTCGGCGGCCTCCTCGCGGGTCATGCGGCGCCCGGTGGCGGCCACGACTTCGGCAAGGACCGCATCCATCCGCGCCCGCGCCGCCGCGAGGTCGAGGGGCGCGTTGCCTTCCGGCCCGAACACGCTCGGGAAATGGTCCGGCTGGAGCTTGCCGAGGATGAGGTTGCAGTCCGTCACCGTCAGCGGGCCGCCCTGGCGGTAGCACGCGGGTCCCGGCTGCGCGCCCGCGCTCTCCGGCCCCGCGAGGAACCGCGCCCCGTCGAACCGGCAGATCGAGCCGCCCCCCGCCGCGACGGTGTGTATCCGCAGCATCGGCGCGCGGATGCGCACGCCCGCGACCCGGTTCTCGCTGTCCCGCTCGTACGTGCCCGCAAAGAGCGAGACGTCGGTCGAGGTACCGCCCATGTCGAACCCGATGACCCGCTCGAACCCCGCCGCCTTCGCGGTCTCGGCCATGCCGACGATCCCGCCCGCGGGTCCGGACAGGATCGCGTCCTTGCCGCGCAGCACGCTACCCGCGGCAAGCCCGCCGTTCGACTGCATGAACAGCGGGTTGTGTCCCGGTCCAAGCGCTTCCGTCAGCCCGTCGACATAGCGCCGCAGGACCGGCGACAGGTAGGCATCGGCCGAAGTCGTGTCCGCCCGCCCGACCAGCTTGGCGAGCGGAGAGACGCGGTGGCTCACCGCGATCTCGGCAAACCCGGCCTCCCGCGCCAGTTCGGCAAGCTCCGCTTCGTGCGCCGTATGGCGGTATCCGTGCATCAGCGCGATTCCGACCGCGCCGATCCCCCTCGCCCGCGCCGCCCGGAAACCCGCGAGGGCAGCCTCGCGATCGAGCGGAACGAGCACCTCGCCCTCGTGCGTGACGCGTTCGTCGATCTCCAGCACTTCTGCGGGGAGCGGCGCGGGCTTCTCGATCTCGAGCGCGAAGATGTCGGGCCGCTCCTGCGTTCCGATCGCCAGCAGGTCGCCGAAGCCCTTCGTCACCGCCAGCAATACCGGCTCGCCCTTGCGCTCGAGCAGGGCGTTGGTCGCGATGGTCGTGCCGATGCGGATGTCGGCGGGCGGCAGCGCGCCTTCGCGCACGCCGGTCAGCCGGCGCATCGCCTCGATCGCCGCATCGGCATAGTGCGCCGGGTCCTCGGACAGCAGCTTCGCGCTCGTCAGCCTGCCATCGGGGCCGCGCGCGACGACGTCGGTGAAGGTCCCCCCGCGATCGATCCAGAACTGCCAGCGCGCGGGGTTGTCGGCCATCGGCGCGCTATGCCGCAACGGGGCGCTCGCCACAAACCGAACCTTGGCCGCGCATACCCGGCATTAACCATCGCCGGTCCATAGCCACTGCAGAGGGGCAACCGGGGCGTATCGATGGACGATCTTCTGGCCGAATTCCTGGCCGAGACGCGCGAGATGATGGAAGCGATCGGCGGCGAGCTGGTCGCCTGGGAAGCCGATCCCGCCGACCGCGCGCGGCTCGACGCGATCTTCCGCTTCGTCCATACCGTGAAGGGCAACTGCGGCTTTTTCGACTTCCCGCGGCTCGAGAAGCTGAGCCACGCCGCCGAGGACGCGCTGGCCGAAGTGCGCGCAGGTCGCCGCACGCCCAATGCGCGCCTCGTCACCGCCGTACTCGCCATCGTCGACCGGATCGGCGCGATGGTCGACGCGATCGAAACCGGGGAGGACATGCCGGACGGCGGCGACGACGTGCTGCTCGCCGCGATCGAGGGCGATGACGACGACCTGGGCTATACGGCGATCTCCGTTTCCGGCGCCGACCCGGGCGCCGCGCGCGCCCAGGCCAGTGCGGTCCAGCGCACGATCCGCCTTCCCGTGGGCCTGCTCGACGATGTCATGGCGAGCGTGTCCGACCTCGTCCTCGCGCGCAACGATCTCGCCCGCCGCATCCGCGAGGCCGGTTCGGACCACGCCATCCACGGCCCGTTCGAGCGCCTCAACACGATCCTCGACCAGGTGCGCGAAGCGGTGACCCGCATGCGGATGCAGCGCATCGAAACGCTTTACGCCGCCCTGCCCCGCCTCGTCCGCGACCTCGCGGCGGAGCTCGGCAAGCAGGTCATGATCGATCTCGAGGGCGGCGAGGTGGAACTCGACCGCGAGATGATCGAGATGATCCGCGATCCGCTGACCCACATCATCCGCAACGCCATCGACCACGGGATAGAGGCTCCGTCTCAGCGCATCGCGGCCGGCAAGCGCGAGATCGGCACGCTCGTCATCTCGGCGCGCCAGAGCGGCAACCGGATCATCCTGAGTGTGGCCGACGACGGCCGCGGCATCGACGGCCAGCGCCTCGTCGAAAAGGCGCTCGCCGCGGAGGTCCTGACGCCCGCAGAGGCAAGCGCACTGTCCGACCGCGACCGGCACGCGCTGGTCTTCGAACCCGGCCTCTCGACCGCCAGCGCGGTCACTTCGGTTTCGGGCCGGGGCGTGGGAATGGACGTCGTGCGCGCCAATATCGAGCGGGTCGGCGGTTCGATCCAGGTCGACAGCACCCCGGGCAACGGAACCCGCATCGTCCTCAGCCTGCCGCTCACGCTCAGCATCATTCCTTCGCTCACGGTCGTCGCGGGCGAGCAGATGTTCGCCATGCCGCGCAGCTACGTCGAGGAGATCGTCCACGGGCGGGCGGGTCATATCGAATTCGCCCAGGCGGGAGACGCGGTGCTGGTCACAGTGCGCGACCGCCGCGTGCCATGCGTCTCGCTCGGCGCGTTGTTGGGGCTTCCCGGCGAGTTCGTGCCGCAGGCCTGCACGCTGATACTGCTGCGGCTCGCCGGCGGCGATCTGTTCGCCCTCGCCTGCGACAAGGTGCTCGATCACGAGGAACTGGTGATCAAGCCCCTGGCCCCGGCGGTCATGGCGACCGGATTCTACGCGGGCAGCACGCTGCTCGACGATGGCAACCCGGTGCTTATGCTCGACGTCGCCGGCCTCGCGCGCGCGGCCAAGCTGTCCGGCGACGTCCAGGGGCGTGTCCGCCACCGCCCCGAGGAAACGGCCCGGGAAATCGAGCGGCCGCGAACCCCCGCGATGCTGTTCATCGGCCTCGACGGACGGCGCAAGGTCGTGCGCCTGTCGCTCGTCCGCCGACTCGAGCGGGTTCAGCCCAGCGCCATCGACCTCGGGGGCGATCGCCCGCGGGTCGTCGTCGGCGACACGATTTTCTCGCTCGCCGGGACGTGCGGCCACGATCTTCCCGAAGGTCTGGTCAGTCTCCTGCGCCTCGGTGACGGTACCAGCGAAATCGCCTACCTGTTCGACCGGGTGCTCGATACCGTCGATCTTCCGGACGACATCGTGCCGGCCGGCCGCGCCGGCCCAGTCGAAGGCACGGTGCTCATCGATGGCGAGCCCGCCGATCTCATCGACGCGCACTGGCTCTTCGCCGCCCAGGCCACGCCGGTCCGGCCTGCCGACCGGCTCACCTGCCGCATCCCGGTCGATGACCCGTGGGCGCAGGCGATCCTCGCCCCGCTCGTCGAAAGCGCCGGATACCGTGTGGTGGACGAGCGCTTCGACGGGACGGCCGACGTCACCATCGTTCCCGAACACGCGCGGACCGACCTCGATGGTGGGGGCACGCTGATCACGCTCTGCGCGGATCCCGATGCGGCCGCGGGTCCGGGCGACCGGCTTTATCGGTACGACCGCGAAGGGCTCCTCGCGCGTCTCGCCGCGCTGCGATCCGGGAGGGCCGCATGACCGATCTGGTACTCGTATTCGCTCTCGGCGGACGGCGGGCGGCGCTGCCGACCGACGTCCTCCATTCGGTCGTCGAGCTCGACGCCGTGTGCCCGATTCCCCGCGCGCCGGAGTTCGTCCTCGGCCTCAGCGCATTGCGCTCGCACACCCTGACCGTCGTCGATGCCGCCGCTGCCCTTGGCATCGCCGCCCCCCGGGCCGCAGTCGAGGGTTCGCGCGCAGCGATCGTCGACTTCGAAGGACACCGCTACGCACTGGTCGTCGATTCGATCGACGACGTCGCCGAACGCCTGTCCGAGCCGACACCGGTTCCGGGTGAGACGGGCCCCGGCTGGCAGCGTGCCAGCGAAGGGCTGATCGAAACGGCGCGGGGACCCGCAATGCTGCTGTCGCTCGGCGCGCTCATCGCCGGACCCGGCGCAATGGCTGCTTAACGGGATGATTACCGCTCACAGCTATCGGTTACCGCGAAAAACCGAAACAAACGGATCGCACGGTTCATGAAAAACTGCCTCATCGTCGACGATTCCCGCGTGATCCGAAAGGTGTCGCGCCATATTCTCGAATCGCTCGGCTTCACCGTCGACGAGGCCGAGAACGGGCGCGAGGGACTCGAACGCTGCGCCGCATCGATGCCCGACGTCGTGCTGCTCGACTGGAACATGCCGGTGATGAGCGGCATCGAGTTCATCGTCCAGCTCCGCCAGCGTGAGGGCGGGCAAAAGCCCAAGGTGGTGTTCTGCACCACCGAGAACGACGTCGCGCACATCCGCGAAGCGATCAGCGCAGGCGCGGACGAATATGTGATGAAGCCGTTCGATCACGAAACGCTGCAGATCAAGCTCCAGCTCGTCGGCTTCGCCTGAGCGCGGCCATGGACGGGGGTGACACCACCACCGGCGGGCGGATGAAGCCCCAAGGCGGACGTTGCACGATCCGCGTGATGATCGTCGACGATTCGCTCGTCGCTCGCACAGTGCTCTCCCGCATCGTCGAGAACGAGCCCGATCTCGAGATCGTCGCCAAGGCGACCACGGGCGAAATGGCGCTCGCCCGCCTCGCGGAAACGCCGGCCGACGTCATCCTGCTCGATCTCGAGATGCCCGGAATGGGCGGATTGGGCGCGTTGCCGCGCATCCTCGAACTCGCCAGCAGTGCCAAGGTCCTGGTCGTTTCCTCGCTGACCGAGCGCGGCGCCGAAGCGACACTGTCGGCACTCGCCATCGGTGCGGCCGACACCCTGCTCAAGCCTCGCTCCGGCGAATTCGACGAAGGTTATGCCCGCACGCTGGTCGCGAAAATTCGCGCGCTCGCTCCCCGCGGGACAGCGCGGGCACTCGCAAGGCCTCCCCACACCGCCCCTGCGACCAAGCCGGCGAGTGCCATCCGCAGCGAACCGCAGGCGCTGGCGATCGGCGCGTCGACCGGCGGAATCCACGCGCTCTGCCTGCTGCTTGGCGCGCTTCCGCACAGCTTCGCGCTCCCGATCCTCGTCGTCCAGCACCTTCCAGCGAGCTTCATGACGACCCTCGCCCGGCAGCTCGCCACGGCCTCGGGCCGCCCCGCAGCCGTAGCCGGCGCGGATACGCCGCTCGAAGCGGGCGGCATCCTCGTCGCCCCCGGAGAAGGCCATATGGTCGTCCGGCGCGCGGGCGGCCGGCTGGTCACCGGGATTGCGCATCACGCCGTGCCGAGCGGCTGCACGCCCTCGGTCGACCCGCTGTTCGAAACGCTGGCCGACGCGACCGGGGGCAAGGCGATCGGCGTGATCCTCTCGGGCATGGGGCGCGACGGCGCCATCGGGGCCGAGCGGCTGGTCCGCGCGGGAGGGACGCTTTTCGCGCAGGATGCCGCGACCTCGGCGGTCTGGGGCATGCCGCGCGCCGTGGCCGAGGCAGGGCTTGCGACGGCAGTGCTCCCACCGGACGCCATCGCCCAGCGCCTCGTGGCGCTCGCAGCCCCCGCGCCCGATGCGACCGAACGCGCACAGCCTCGCGTGCGCGCATGAGCGAGATTTCCCAGCGGATCATCGCCGACCTGCTGTTCGCGCGGACCGGCCAGCAGCTCGCGGAGAACAGGCGCTGGCGCATCCAGACGGCGCTGGCCGGCCTGCTCCGCGAGCGCGGCATTTCTAAGCTCGACGAGCTGGTCTGCCTTCTTGCCGAAGACCCCACCGACACCCTGGCGCAAGACGTGGTCGAGGCACTGCTCAACAACGAGACCTATTTCTTCCGCGACCGGCTGATGTTCGATCTGCTGGCGAGCGAGGTCCTGCCCGATCTCGCTGCCAAGCGCTCCGCTTGCCGGCGACTGTCGATCTGGTCGGCCGGTTGCTCCACCGGGCAGGAGGCGCTGTCGCTCGCGATGATCTTCGCCGACCAGCCCGAGGTCTGGCAGGGGTGGCGGATCGACATCCTCGGCACCGACATCTCGGCGAAGGCGATCGATGCCGCGCGGCGCGGGTGCTATTCGCAGTTCGAGATCCAGCGCGGCCTCGGGGTCACCCAGATGCTCGACTGGTTCGAGGAAACGGGCGAAGGCTGGAAACCGCGGCGCGAGCTCAGCCGGCGGCTGAGGTTCGAACGCCGAAATGTGCTCGACGCGCCGCCCGACCCGGGCCGTTTCGACCTCGTGCTGTGCCGCAACGTGCTGCTCTACTTCGATCGCAGCTACCGCGAGCGCGGGTTCGGGCGCCTCGCCCAGGCCGTTGCTTCCGACGGCTGGCTGATGATCGGCGCGGGGGAATCCGCATCCGGACACACCGGCGCCTTCGCACCGGCATGCGACACCAGCGGGCTCTACCGACGCGCGCCTGCCAGTGATCGCCAGGCTGCCGGAGGCCGCCGCCATGGCGCTTGAAAGGCCGGTTCACCCTTCCTTAGGCCTATTTACCTATGTCGGGCGAGGCGCTTCGCGCCGCGCGACGGGGGACAGCGCCAAGTGAGCAGGGTCGGCGAAAATTCCTTTGGATCCAAGGTGCTGGTGTTCGCGCCACTCATCGTGCTGTCCGGCCTGTTCGGTGCCTTTGCCGCGCTGTTCGCGATGGGCACCCGCCTTTCCAGCCTGCCTGGTATCGCAATCGTCGCCGCAGGGGTCGTCTGCTACGCCGCGGCAGTGGCACTGCTCGGCCGGTTCGGGCTGATGCATGTCGCGAAGCTGGAGGGGCTGAGCCGCACCGACAGCCTCTCGGGCCTGCCCAACCGCCGCGCGCTCCACGAAGACGCCGCGCGCCTTGCAGACCCTGGCGCCGAAGTGGCCCTTGCCCTGGTCGATCTCGACGGGTTCAAGCTCGTCAACGATCACTACGGCCACGTCGTCGGAGACATGGTCCTGCGCGAATGTGCCGCAGTCCTAACCGAAATCTGCGGCGACGAGGCGCGGCCCTATCGCCTGGGAGGCGACGAATTCGCCATCCTCAAGGTCGGCCCGCTCGCCGCGACGATCCTCGAAGGCATCTGCCGCAGCGTGATCGACCGGCTCAATTCTCCGATCCCGATCGAGGACCGCCGCATTACGCTGGGCGCGAGCATCGGGCTGGCCCGCTCGGCAGGCAGCGAAGGCCTCACCTCGTCCGAGTTGCTGCGCCGCGCAGACGTCGCGATGTACGCCTCGAAGCGCGGCGGGAAAATGCGCTGCACCTGGTTCAAGGACACTTTCGACCAGAGCCGGGCCGCGGCGCAGATTCTCGACGGTGAGCTCAGAAGCGCGCTCGCGAAGGGCGAATTCGCCGTGGCCTACCAGCCGCTCGTCGATGCCCGCACCGGCGTGATCGTCGCGGTCGAATCGCTGGTTCGCTGGGAACGTCCCGACGGCAAGAAGATCGGGCCCAACGTGTTCATTCCGGTCGCCGAGGAATCGGGACTGATCAACGCGATCGGACTGTGGGTCCTCGATCGGTCGTGCCGCGACGCACTTGGCTGGGACGGGATCAAGCTGTCGGTCAATATCTCGGCCGCGCAGCTTCGGAACCCGGAGTTCCCGATCCAGCTCGGCCAGATTCTCGAGGACACCGGCTTTCCGCCCGAGCGTCTCGAGCTGGAGATTACCGAGACCTGCCTGGTGATCGACCCGGCGGTCGCCGAGCGCAGCCTGAAGCTGATCCGCGAATTCGGCGTCGACGTCGCGCTTGACGATTTCGGCACCGGCTACGCCTCGATCGGATTCCTGCGGCAGTTCCGCTTCGAGAAGCTCAAGCTCGACCGCTCGCTGGTGGTCGATGCACAGCGTGACAACGGCAGCCGAGCGATGATGATGTCTAGCATCTCCGTCGCCCGCGCGATGGACATGGGTGTGACCGCCGAAGGGGTCGAGACCGAGGCACAGGCAGACCTGGTCCGCGCCGCGGGCTGCGACCAGATCCAGGGATGGCTCTATTTCAAGGCAATGCCCGCCGACGAGGTTTCGGCGAGGCTCAACGAGGCAGCGCAGGGCAAGAGCCGCGCCGCGACGAGGGCAGCATGAACGCGATAACCAGCATAGAAGCGGAAACCCTGCAGGCGGAAATCGCCGGCGCCACGCTTGGCGACAGCACGATTGCCGAAAGGCGAGACCGCTGGGTCGCTGCCCGATGGTTCAACGACCTGCCGCTCGCGCGCAAGCTGGGCGTGCTCGTCGGCGGCCTCCTGTTCGGCCTGACCGTGACGACGATCATGGCTATCTCCGCATTCAGCGGCCTCGTGCCTTTCGGGGCCGCGGCGGTGCTGGTGGTGATGACCTGGGTCCTCGGCTTCGGACTGGGCAGCATCGCCTTGCGCCGGATCCTGATCGACACGGCGACGCCGCTGCAGAAACTGACCGGGGACATGATCGGCCTTGCCAAGGGCGATCGCTCGTTCACGCTCGATCACCTGCACCGGGCCGACGAGATCGGCGCGCTCTATCGCGCGTTCGAGGTCTTCGTGAAATCGGGCAACAAGCTCGACGAGATGTTCGAACAGCGCAAGATCTTGCGCGACGAGCAGCAGCGCATGCTGCTCCAGCTTGCCGCGAGCTTCGAGCGCGAAGTCGGCGACGTGGTGACCGCGGTCGCCTCCGCCGCGGACCAGCTCGAACACGCCGCCAGTTCGATGGCTGCCGCCGCCGACCAGTCGGCGAACCAGGTCGACGCGGTTTCGCATTCGATGAACGATGCTTCGAACGGCGTCGCGGCAGCCGCTGCGGCGAGCGACGAGTTCGCCATGTCGATCGGCGAGATCAGCCGCCAGGCAGCCCAGTCCGCCGGACTGGCCCGCGAAGCGACGACCACCGCCGAGCAGGCAGACGGGACGGTCAAGGCGCTTGCCGCGTCGGCCGACCAGATCGGCGAGATCGTCGAGCTCATCAGTTCGATCGCCAGGCGCACCAACCTGCTCGCGCTCAACGCCTCGATCGAAGCGGCGCGCAGCGGCGAAGCCGGCCGCGGCTTCGCGGTCGTGGCGAGCGAGGTCAAGGAACTCGCCGCACAGACAAGCAAGGCGACCGACGAAGTCGCCGCCCAGATCCGGGCGATGCAGGAATCGACCGGTGCCAGCGTGGGCGCGCTCGAGGCGATCGCCCGGCAGGTCCAGCAACTCGAGGCGACGGCGGTGTCGATCGCGTCCGCGGTCGACCAGCAGTCGGTCGCGGGGCAGGAACTCGCCCGCAACATCGACACCGCCGCGCGCGGCACGGGGGATGTCTCGGCCAATGTCGTCCAGGTCCGCGAGACCGCTCTCGCGACGGGTGCCACGGCGAGCCAGGTGCTCAGTTCCGCCAGCGAGCTCAAGGGCCAGGCGGCGACCCTGCGCAGCCAGGTCGACGGTTTCCTGCGGCACGTACGCGCCGCCTGATCCGCCTGCCGTGCCCCCCGGCATGTCGCCGCGAGGGGGAATTCGACGAACTGCATGACCGATCGGCAACTGCCGCTTGACGACGTGCGGGCGTCAATCGAGAAGCCGATCTCCTAACTCCCCGGGGAATCGTCTCTCATCGTGCGCACCAATTCGTTCTTCCGCGGCATCCTGCTCGCGGGCATTTCGCTTTCCGCTCCCACTCTTGCCGCAGACGCCGTGCCGATCCTGCAGCCCGGCGCACCCGGAAGCCCGGGCAAGATCCTGACCGCCAACGAGGCGATCCAGCTTGCCAGCGCGCGCTATTCGCCCGGCGACGTCGCCTACATGCAGCACATGATCGTACACCACCGGCAGGCGACCGAGATGACCGCGCTGGTCGAGGCGCGCACGACCAATCCCGACATCCGGCGGATCGCGCGCCGGATCGCGGCGAGCCAGGCCGACGAGATGAAGTTCATGACCGACTGGCTCACCAGCCGGGGCGAGCCGACGGCCATGGCCGGGATGGGCAAGCCGGGTCCGGGCGGCATGGATCATTCGGGTGACCACGCGGGACACGGCGGCGCGCCGCGCGCAAAGGGCATGGTCGTCATGGAAGGCATGGCCACGCCGGCGCAGATGGCCGCACTCGCCGCTGCCGAAGGCACGGCGTTCGACCGCCAGTTCCTGCAGCTGATGATCGCCCACCACCGCGGCGCGGTCGACATGACCCGCAACCTGCTCGAATGGTATGGCACCGCTTCGGATCCCGAGATGAACAAGTTCACCGCGGACGTCGTGAGCGACCAGAACGCCGAGATCACGCGCATGAACAGGCGGCTCGCCTCGCTGTCGCAGGATCCGCGTGCCACCCTCAAGCCGGGCTTCCGCGACGCGGGTGAGGCGATCAAGGGCCTGAAGAAGCTCGCCAGCCTCGAAAAGCCGGCCGGCTTCTTCGATCCGGAGAACCCCGCCGGCCTCCAGCCGCTCGCCGCCAAGTCGAAGGACGAGAAGGACAAGGACGCCGCGGGCAAGGCCGACGACAAGAAGGCGGACGCGAAGAAGGCCGAGGACAAGAAGGAAGACCCCAACGATCCGCGCGCGCTCGCCGAGGACGAGAAGGAGCCTGAAAAGAAGAACTTCGTCGATCGCTCCTCGCTGCTCGACTTCGCCAACACCGACATGGCGTTCTCCGGCGACCTGCTGGTCGCTGGCAATTATCACGGGTTCAACGTCTATCGCCTCGGCGACGGCGGCATGCCGAGCCTCGTGAGCTCGGTGGTTTGCCCCGGAGGACAGGGCGACGTCTCGATCGCGGGCAACCTGCTCGTGATGAGCGTCGAGGAAGGCCGCGGCCGGGTCGACTGCGGCCTGCAGGGCAACATGGAGCGGGCGACCGCCGACCGCTTCCGCGGGCTGCGGCTGTTCGACATCTCGAACCCCGCGATGCCGCGCCAGGTGGGCCAGGTGCAGACGTGCCGGGGCAGCCATACCCATTCGATCGTCAGCGCCGACGACAAGCGCCTCGTGGTCTATGCATCGGGCACCGGCGGGGTGCGCCGGACCGAAGAACTGGCGATCTGCACCGACCTGCCCGGCGACGATACCGCGCTGTTCTCGATCGACGTGATCGAGGTGCCGGTGGCCAACCCCGCCGCCGCGCGCATCGTCGACCGCCCGCGGGTCTTCGCCACCGGGGGCCAGATCGCGGGCCTGTGGCGCGGCGGGGACCACGGCGAGGGCACGCAGGACACCAGCGAGACCGACCAGTGCCACGACATCACCGTGTTCCCGGCCAAGAAGCTGGCCGCGGGCGCATGTTCGGGCAACGGGATCATCCTCGACATCTCCGACCCGCTGAAGCCCCGGCGCATCGACGACGTGACCGACAGGGGCTTTGCCTACTGGCATTCGGCGACCTTCAGCAACGACGGCTCCAAGGTGCTGTTCACCGACGAATGGGGCGGCGGCGCACGCCCGCGCTGCCAGGCGGGCGATCCCACCAACTGGGGCGCGAACGCGTTCTACGCCATCGAGAACGGCAAGCTGGTCTATCGCGGAACCTACAAGCTGCCCGCGCCGCAGGGCGACAAGGAGAACTGCGTCGCCCACAACGGGTCGATCATCCCGGTCCCCGGGCGCGATATCTTCGTCCAGGCGTGGTACCAGGGCGGGATCAGCGTGATCGACTTCACCGACCCGGCGAACGTGAAAGAGATCGCCTATTTCGACCGCGGCCCGGTCGACAAGGACCAGCTCGTCACCGGCGGTTACTGGTCGGCCTACTGGTACAGGGGCCGGATCTACGCGACCGAGATCACCCGCGGGCTCGACGTCTTCGCGCTGGAGCCGAGCGAGTTCCTGACGGCGGCGGAGATCCGCGCGGCCGAGGCGGCGCAGTACCCCGGCGACGTGTTCAATCCGCAGACGCAGACGCAGGTCGTCTGGCCGGCAGAGGTGGTCGCAGCGGCGGAGGCCAGCCGCAAGGGGGGCTGACCCGCCAGCGCTCCCCTCGATAACCGGCCTATTCAGGTTGCATGGTGCAACGGACAGGCTTACGTTTGCGTCAGGCAAGGGGAGCCGCGATGACCACGACTGCATGCGAAGTCGACGTGCTGATTGTCGGTGCCGGCATCTCCGGCATCGGCCTTGCCGCGCACATGGAACGCGCGCGCCTGGGGCGGAGCTACATGCTGCTGGAGCGGCGTGCGAACCTGGGCGGCACGTGGGACCTGTTCCGCTATCCGGGCATCCGCTCGGACAGCGACATGCACACCCTGAGCTACGAATTCGAGCCCTGGACCGGCAAGGAGACACTCGCCGCGGCCACGCGCATCCAGGACTACCTTGCGGGGGTCGTCACCAAATACGGCATCGATCGCCACATCCGCTACGGCCAGAAAGTGCTTTCGGCCGATTTCGACAGCGCCAGGGCGTGCTGGAAGGTGACCGTGGAGGACGACGCGGGCTGGCACGAGATCACCGCCAACTGGCTCTACCTTGCCGCCGGGTACTACGATTACGACAAGCCCTACGACCCGCCCTTCGAGGGTGAGGCCGAGTTTCCCGGACCGCTCATCCACGCGCAGCTCTGGCCCGAGGATCTCGATTACGCCGGCAAGCGGGTCGCCGTGATCGGATCGGGGGCGACCGCGATCACCGTCGTGCCGAACATGGCCGAACTGGCCGCGAAAGTGACCATGGTGCAACGCACCCCGACGTATATCCGATCGATACCGGGACACGACCGGATCGGCCGGTTCCTGCGCCGGATCATGCCGGTGAAGACCGCGTTCCGCCTGACCCGCTGGCTCCATATCGTCGGCGCGGACAAGATGTACCGCACCGCGCGGGAAAAGCCCGACGAGGTGCGCGCGAACCTTGATCAGCAGACCCGCGAGCTGCTCGGCGAGCACTACCGGCCCGAGGATTTCACCCCGCCCTACGCCCCGTGGGACCAGCGGATGTGCTTCATCCCCGACGCGGACCTGTTCGAAGGCATCAAGTCGGGCAAGGTCGATATCGTGACCGGGCACATCGAGCGCTTTTCGAAGGACGGGATCGTGATGACCGACGGCCGCACTGTCGAGGCCGACATCATCATCAAGGCGACCGGGCTCCAGCTCCTGATGGGCGGCGGAATAACCCTGTCGGTCGACGACAAGCGGGTCGAGCCGGGCGAGCGGTTCTATTACAAGAACTGCATGATCTCGGGCGTGCCCAATCTGGCGCACCCGGTGCCCTACACGAACACGGGATCGACCCTGCGCTACGACCTCGTGTCGGACTACGTCTGCCGCGTCCTGAAACACATGGCGAAGACCGATACGACGATCGCGACGCCTACGATCCCCGAAGGTACCACGCTCGAACCGCACGATTCCTTTGCGGTCGAGGCGGGGTATGTGAAGCGCGCGGTAAATGCCTTACCGATGAGCACCCTCGACGATCCGTGGCGGCTCAATCACGACTACCTGCACGACCGCAAGTACATGCGCGCCGCACCGATCGACGACGGGCTCCTCGTGTTCGCGCGGCCGGGCGACAATACGCGTGCGCCCGAAGAGCGGCTCGAAGCGGCCGAATAGCCGCCTTCCCCACGCGCCCGCTCTCGCCTAACGAACGAACATGACCGACCGCATCTGGACCGCCGCGCTCGTCGTGATCGGCGACGAAATCCTTTCGGGACGCACGCACGACAAGAACATCGCGCAGATCGCGACGTGGTTGCAGGTCCAGGGCATCCGCCTTGCCGAAGTGCGCGTGGTGCCCGATGTCGAGGAGCGGATCGTCGAAGCGGTCGATGCCCTGCGGGCGCGCAACGACTACCTGTTCACCACCGGCGGGATCGGGCCGACCCACGACGACATCACCGTCGACGCGGTCGCCAAGGCACTCGGCGTGCCGGTGGTGGTTCATCCGCAAGCGCGCGCCATGCTCGAGAAATACTACACCGGCCGCGGCCAGCCGCTGACCGAGGCGCGGCTGCGCATGGCGAGGGTGCCGGAAGGAGCGGAATTGATCCCCAACCGCATGTCCGGCGCGCCGGGCATCCGCATCGGCAACATGTTCGTGATGGCGGGCGTGCCGCACATCACAGCCGGCATGCTCGACGCGCTGACCGGCACGCTGGAAGGCGGCGCGCCGTTGCTGGCCGAAACGATCGGCTGCTGGACCGCCGAGAGCGAGGTGGCGGACATCCTGCGCGAGGCGGAAAAGGCCCACGAAGGGGTGCAGATCGGCAGCTATCCGTTCTTCCGCGAAGGGCGCGTCGGGGCGAATTTCGTCGTCCGCTCGACCGACCCCGCGATCCTCGCAGGATGCCTCGACTCCTTGGTCGGCGCGCTCGAGGCGGCGGGATACCCCGTGACCCGCGGGGAGATCTGACGCCTTACGGCCCCTTAACCCCCTTCGCCTATGATTGCTCCACTCGGGTTCGCAGATCGACGGGGGGGCGAGACGCGGCGAGGCGATGACAGTCGTCTACATCACGATCGATACCGAATACGCGTTCCGGCTGCCCGGCGCGGACGGTCCGGCTACGCGCGCGGAAAACTTCGCCCGTTCGATCGCCTGCGATACGCCGCGCGGTGCGGTCGGCACTTCCCACCAGATGGATGTACTCGACGCAAACGGGCTCAAGGGCGTGTTCTTCGTCGATCCGATGCCGGCGCTGCTCTGGGGGACGGAAGCCATAGCCGACGTCGTCGTTCCGATCGTGGCACGCGGGCATGACGTCCAGCTCCACTGCCACACCGAATGGCTCGAGTACGACCGGGGCGGAGACATTTGCGGCGGGCGCACGGGCCGGAACCTCAAGGACTTCTCTCCCGGTGACCAGCTGCGCATCCTGGCGTGGGCGCGTGCGACCCTGATGGCCGCGGGCGCACCCCCACCCGTCGCATTCCGCGCGGGCAACTACGGCGCGAGCGATTCCACGCTCGACGCGCTCGCCACCCTCGGCCTGAGGTACGACAGTTCGCATTGCCCGGCGCTGTCGGGTGTGGGCGCGTGCGCGATATCGCTGGGCCGCGAGGCGCTGGAGCCGCAGCTTCACCACGGCGTGGTCGAAATGCCCGCCGCATGCATCGCGTCGTTCCGCGGCCGGCTGCGCCACGGGCAGATCACCGCGCTCTCGCTGCGCGAACTGCTCGCGGCAGTCCGCCATGCGCGGGACGAGGGACTGCCGAGCGTCACGCTGGTCTCGCACAGCTTCGAGCTGCTGAGCCGCGACCGCCGGAGGATCAACCGGCTGGTCGCGCGTCGTTTCGCCCGGTTCTGCAAGGGCATCGCGGGCATGGAAGGCGTCCGCACCGGGACTTTCTCTGCCGACCCACCGGCGACAGCGCCCGATCAGGGGCCGTCAGCCGCCCCGCTTCCCCATGGGCGCCTGCGTGGAGCGGCGCGCGTGGTCGAGCAGGTGTTGGCGAACGCAGTGTACAGCAGGAGCCTGCGCGCAGGCGCCTGAAAGCCCGGGGGTCAGGTTCCCGTCGTCGGCCCGCCAATCGCCGCGGCGCCATCGGGCACGACCGCCATCTCGATCGTGAAGCCCTTTTCCTGAGCGAGCCGGTTGAACTCGGTCCAGTCCTTGTCGACCGCCTCTTCGACCGACTTGGCCGAGAACGGCTTCTTCGAATCGATGATGAAAAGGATGTTGTCCCGGGTCGAAGCTGGCCATGCGAGTACGAGCTTGTCCTTGTCGGACATCTCGTTGACCTGCAGCAGCTCGGCCATCTCGTGGAGATTGCCCAGCGCCTTCACCGTGCCGTCGGTCTCGATGGTGAAGAACTCGGCGGCCTTGCTGAAGTCGTTGCCGAACACCTCGATCAGCATGACGTGGCTGCCGAAATCGGAATTGGCCATGACGGTCTTCAGGTCGATCCCCGACTTGAAGGTCAGCGAGGTGTCGAACTTGTCCGCTTCCTCGACGCTGAGCAGCGAGACGCGCGCCAGGCCCTTGTAGCGGAAGCGGTTGGCGGTCTCGATGAACGAGCAGGCATAGGCCGGCGGCCGCGACGTGCCGCGCAGATCCAGCTGGACGTTGCGGTTGCCGTCTTCGGCGATGCGCATCTCGATGAGGCGCTTGAGCCGGTCCGTCTCGACTTGCGAATAGCCCTTCAGGACGACCCGCTGGCGCGATTCCGAGGCCTCCATGTCGGACAGGCGCAGCCACGAACACGGCAGCGAATCGATCAGCTGGGCGACCCGGTCCTCGGTGGTCACTTCCTTGGTCGCTTCGGGACGATAGAGCGAAGCCACCACCGCGCCCACCGCCAGCAGCGCCGTCACCGTGAGGACGATCGCCGTGGGCGAGAACGTCCGCTTGGCCCGCGACATCCAGTACGCGAACTTCGTCTGCGACGGCTGGTACTGGTAGATCTTGATGTCGGTGGAGATGTTCTTGAGCTTGATCTTGCGCAGCAGCGCAAAGTCGGTGTCGCGGTTGTCGAGGTCCGACCAGACCCGCTCCGATACGCAGACCGAATTGGTCGGCGATACCGATTCGATCCGGCAGGCGATGTTGACCGCGTCGCCGTAAAGATCGTCGTGCTTCTCGAAGACATCCCCGAGATGGATGCCGATCCGAACCGGGAACTTCTCGTTGGAATTGCCTTCGAGCAGTTCGCGCGCTGCCTGGAACGCCGCCCGGGCACCATTGAAACGCGCAAGGAAGCCGTCGCCGGTGTGCTTGAAGATGCGTCCGCCGTGCGCTGCCATCGTTTGCGACCACAGCCCGTCGCGCAGGCCCGTGACGTGCTCGACGGTCGCCTGCATGTCGGCGTGCATGGACTTCGAGAAGCCCACCACGTCGAGCGCCATGATCACGGCAATCCGCGGCTCTTCGCTCACACCGTCCCCTGTATGCGTGTTGCCAGACTAGGACCCGCATTCCCCGGCACGGTCAAGCCCCTAGGCGAGCTTGCCCCACGAGTCTTGTAGATGGGCGACAAAAGAAGGCCGGCGGATCGCTCCGCCGGCCTCTTAATTTCTTCGCTTCACCGCTTAGCCACTCGAGCGCGGCGGTGGTGCCGAATCAGGCGCCTTCGACCTCGGCGAGGTCGACCTTGAGGCCCGGACCCATCGTGGTCGTCAGCGAGATCTTGCGGACGTACTTGCCCTTCGATCCCGACGGCTTCGAACGGATCACCGCGTCGGTCAGCGCCTTGAAGTTCGCCTGGAGCGCCTCGTCGGTGAACGACAGCTTGCCGAGGCCCGAGTGGATGATGCCCTGCTTCTCGACGCGGAACTCGACCTGGCCGCCCTTGGCGTCCTTCACGGCCTGCTCCACGTTCGGGGTCACGGTGCCGAGCTTCGGGTTCGGCATCAGGCCCTTGGGGCCCAGCACCTTGCCGAGGCGACCGACGACGCCCATCATGTCGGGCGTGGCGATCACGCGGTCGTAGTCGAGATTGCCGGCCTGCATGTCTTCCATCAGGTCCTCGGCTCCGACCTTGTCGGCCCCGGCGGCGAGCGCCTTGTCGGCGTTGTCGCCGCGGGCGAACACCGCGACTTTGACGTCCTTGCCGGTGCCCGAGGGCAGCGACACCATGCCGCGGACCATCTGGTCGGCGTGGCGCGGGTCGACGCCCAGGTTCATCGCGACCTCGAGGGTCTCGTCGAACTTCTTCGAAGCGTGGTCGCGGAGCAGCTTCAGCGCATCGGCGAAGCTGTAGTTGGCGTCACGGTCGATCGAGGCGACGACCTTGTCCTTCTTCGTCTGCTTGGCCATGTCGTCAGCCCTCCACCACTTCGAGGCCCATCGAGCGCGCGGAGCCCTCGATGATGCGAGTCGCCATTTCGATGTCGTTGGCGTTCAGGTCCTTCATCTTCATCTCGGCGATTTCCGAGAGCTTCGAGCGCTTGATCGTGCCCGCCTTGACCTTGCCCGGCTCCTTCGAGCCCGACTTCAGGTTCGCGGCCTTCTTGATCAGGAAGCTCGCCGGGGGCGTCTTGGTGACGAAGGTGAAGCTGCGGTCGGCGTAGACGGTGATCACGGTCGGGATGGGCATGCCCTTCTCGAGCGAATCGGTCGCCGCGTTGAACGCCTTGCAGAATTCCATGATGTTGACGCCACGCTGGCCCAGCGCGGGGCCGATCGGGGGCGACGGGTTGGCGGTGCCCGCGGGCACCTGCAGCTTGATATAGCCGTCGATCTTCTTGGCCACGGATGGCCTCCTTTCTCACTGTCGGCCCGTTCTTTCGAACGAGGCCTCATGGTAAGCGGTCAGGCGAGGTGCGTAAGGCGCCTCTCCCGCGTGGATTCCCGTTGCTGTCGCGTGGGAAGGCGGCCCCGTAGTCGAAACCTTGCCGCGATGCAACATTCGCATGGCGACAATTGCGGCTCGTCGAAGAGTGTTGGACCCGGGCCCGACGAGCACTATCTTTGGATACGTGACAGCGCTCACTCCCTTTCTGCCGCTGGCCGCGGCTTTCATCGTGGCTGCAGGGTCGACCCCGGCCCCCGCGGACGCGCAGGAGGCGGCCGCGGCCGAGGCGACGACGTCGGTTCCGGCGCCTGCGAGATCTCCCGGATGGATGCGTCCGCTCTCGCCGGCCGAGATCGACAACACGCTCGCCATCGGCGGCGAGGAGATCGACGCCCGCAAGGTGCGCAGCCGGATGACCGTGGCGGTCAAGGTCAACGGCAAGGGACCTTTCCGTTTCGTCGTCGACAGCGGGGCCGACAGCTCGGTTCTGGGGCGCCGCATCGCACACGCGCTGGCCCTGCCCGCGGGCGAACCGGCGACGCTCAACAGCATGACCGAATCCCGGACCGTCGAGCGTGCGCTCGTCGACGAGCTGACCGTGGGGCCGACCGAGGTGCAGGACCTGGTCCTCCCGGTTCTCGAGGAGCGGCACATCGGCGGAGAGGGGATGCTGGGGCTGGACGCTCTCGTCGAACAGCGGCTGATGCTCGATTTCGAGAAGCGCACGATCAGCGTCGACGACGCGACGACGCCTATGCCCCGCTACAGCGGCGAGATCGTGGTGACTGCGCGAATGCAGCGCGGCCAGCTTATCCTTACCCAGGCCCGGGCAGCCGCCCTTCGGGTGGACGCAGTGGTCGACACCGGCTCCGAAGTCACGATCGGCAACACCGCGCTGCGCGACAAGCTCGTCAAACGGCGCGGAACGAAGATCCAGACGGTCGAGATAACCGGGGTGACCGGCGCCAAGGCGACCTTGGAATATGCGACCGTGCCTGAACTCAGGCTCGGCCCTGTCGTGCTGAAAAACGTTCCGATGGCGTTTGCCGACGTGCCGCCCTTCGCGGTGTTCGGCCTGTCGGATCAGCCCGCCTTGCTGCTGGGCACCGACATGATGGAGAACTTCCGGCGGGTCAGCCTCGATTTCCGGGCCCGCAAGGTACGGTTCCAGCTGCGCAAGTGCGATAACGTCGCCGTGCGTATCGGCTCCACAGCCGCGCGATTAGGCGCCGACCGGCTCGCTCCATCGGCGTGCAGCCGCTGAAAAGCGGCTGCAACGCACGCGCTTACTTGACGAGTTCGACCTGCTCGAAATCGAGTTCGACCGGGGTCGCACGGCCGAAGATCGACACCGAGACCTTGACCTTCTGCTTGTCGAAATCGAGTTCCTCGACGAGGCCATTGAAGCTGGCGAATGGCCCGTCGAGCACCTTGACCTGGTCGCCGATCTCGTAGTCGACGTTGACGTGCTTCTTCGGGGCCGCCTTGGCCTCTTCGACGCCGCCGAAATACCGCGCGGCCTCGCGCTCGGAAATCGCCTGCGGCTTGTTGCCCGAGCCGAGGAAGCCGGTCACCTTCGGGGTGTTCTTGACGAGGTGATAGACGTCGTCGGTCATGGTCAGCTTGGCGAGGACGTAGCCGGGCATGAACTTGCGCTCGACCTGCACCTTCTTGCCGCGCTTGACCTCGGTGACGGTCTCGGTCGGCACCTCGACCGCCTCGACGGCTTCGGACAGGCCCAGGCGTTCGGCCTCGGCGATGATCGAATCGCGGACCTTGTTCTCGAATCCGGAATAGGCGTGGATGATGTACCAGCGGGCCATGATGTGCGCTTGTCTTGTCCGTGTTGGCTCAGGCGAGCGACAGCAGCCAGCGCATTACCGCGCCGAAAGCCGAGTCGATCCCGAGGAAGAACAGCGAGAGGATCACCATCATGATGCCGACGAAAATCGCGGTGCGGGTCGTTTCCTCGCGGCTCGGCCAGACGACCTTGCGCCCTTCGGCACGCACCTGGTTTACGAATTCGCCCGGACTGGTCTTGGCCATGATGTGAAGCTTTCGCCCCCGTAGAAGTGTTTCGCTGTTTCCGGGATGGGGTCAGCGCCGCCCCGGTTCAAGTACCGGGAGGGCCTAGCATCGCTCATTTGCCGGAAAAGCGGTGTCGCCCTAGCCCTGCGCACTCATGAAATCAAGCGGGGCCGCTCGCCCTGTGGCAAGCGGCCCCGCGCCCCCGGTTACGTGCCGGGACATTGAAACGGGAATCAGCGGAACCCGAAGATCCGCGCGAGCAACCCAGGCTCTTCCATCGGGCGGATCGGTCCGTGCATCCGGAACCGCGTGGACGGATCGGAATGCGGACGCGGCTGCACCCAGGTATCGGGACGGCTGGTACGAAACGACAGACCTGACATGGCAAACTCCGTAAGAACCGAAATTTCCCCTCCGGCTGTCGCTGATAACCCTCGTCTCGCCGGGCCGGTTCCCGGAAAATCCGCGTTAACGCCTTGGAAACCATGCAAGTCGTTGACTACGCCCGACGAGTTTTCGCCGCGCGGCCTGACGGCGCGGTTCGATCGATTCTGGTCGGGAGGAAAAATGGCAGGGGTGACAGGATTCGAACCCGTGGCCCTCGGTTTTGGAGACCGATGCTCTACCAGCTGAGCTACACCCCTGCACGGGAGGGCGCGCTTTAGGTGCAAACGCAGGGCATCGCAAGCGGGCAAACCCTGCTATTCTGCCAAACGGACCGATGCACGCCCCAGCCCCGCCCCTGATCCCCAGCGATCTGCTGCTGCTTGCCTATCGCAACGGCATCTTCCCGATGGCGGACAGCCGGGACGATCCCGAAGTCTTCTGGGTCGAGCCCCGCCGCAGGGCGATCCTGCCGCTCGACGGGTTTCGCCTGTCCAAGTCCCTCGCCAAGGTCATCCGCCAGGATCGCTTCCAGGTGACGTGCGACGCCGCCTTCGACCGCGTGATCGCCGCCTGCGCCGAACCGCGCCCGGGTCATCCCGAAAGCTGGATCAGCGGGCGGATCATGTCGAGCTACCGCATGCTCCATGAAGAAGGCCACGCGCACTCGATCGAGTGCTGGATGGGCGACGAGCTCGTCGGCGGCCTCTACGGCGTAGGCTTCGGCAGGGTGTTCTGCGGCGAATCGATGTTCAGCCGCGCCGACGACGCAAGCAAGGTCGCGCTTGCCTGGCTCGTCGCGCTGATGCGGCGGAGCGGCGGTCGCCTGCTCGACTGCCAGTTCATGACCGAACACCTCGCCTCTCTGGGCGCGGTGGAAATTGCGCAGTCGCGCTACGTCGCGTTGCTGGGCGAAGCCTCGGCGGACGGCGAAGGCGCCGGCGCGGCCCCGCTTCCCGAGGCATTCGGCGCGCTGCTCGCGGAATCGGAAGCGGGCGGTTTCCCGCCGTCGAAACTCATCCTGCAGTCCTTGACCCAGACGTCGTAGATCGGGTGCTCGAGCACGTTGATGCTCGGCGCTTCCTTGAACATCCAGCCCGAGAAGGCCTTGTTCCAGTCGCCGTCGCCACCGGCGGCGCGAACGAAGACCTGGGTAAAGGCGCCGGTCTGGCGCGGGAATTCCCATGGCGCGGTGCGTTCGCAGGCGGCGAGCCGTACGATGACCTCGCCCCAGCGCTTCGCCTCGCCCGGCTTCATCTCGAACGTCTGCGACAGGTTGTTGCGCTTGTTGAGGACGCCGATCAACGCGACGCGGTCCTTCATCGGCGTGCCGGCTGACTTCTCGACCGGCTCGACCATCTTGGGTGCACGCAGCTCTTCGGGGACCTCGGTCTCCACGGGACGAGGGTCGGGCGGCTGCTGCGTGCAGGCGGCGAGCGCGCCGGCGACAAGGACTACCGATGCCCGGCGCACGATCAGGCGTCCGGGCTCCATGCCTCGTAGTCGCCGGTCGCGGCGGCGCGCTTGCCGCCGCGCTCGAGCGCGCCCTGCGGACGATAGGCCGAGACGGTGCCGGTGACGTTGGGGGTGTAGTCGGACTCCCAGATCCGTGCGGGCGGCAGGTGGCTTTCAGGTACGCCTTCCAGCGAGCCGTGGAGCCAGCCGTGCCATTCGGCGGGCACGTTGCTCGCATCGTTCGAACCGGAATAGATCACCCAGCGCCGCTCGCTTCCGGCAAAGGGCTGGCCCGCGGGCACGCGCTTCTTGGCGCGGTAGTACTTGTTGCCCGCGAAATCGGTGCCGACGTGCTCACCGTTGAGCGACGACCACAGCAACGTCGTGATGGTCGCGCCGTCCCACCAGGTGAAGATCTTGGAGAGGATACCCATGGTTGGCGCGCCTAGCCGATTCGCCCCGACCCGCCAAGCATTCTAGCGCCCGGCATCTACCACTTCACCACGCTGCCGGGACCGATGCCGAGTTCGGCGGCGCGCCCTGCCTTGAGCTCCAACACCGCCGCCGCCAGGTCTCGCGAGCCGACCGGGGCGAGCGAATAGGGCACGGTCTCCGCGGCGACGTTGATCACTTTCCGGTCGATCCCGATGAAGATGATGTCGAGCGACATCGGGGTGTTCTTCATCCAGAAACTCGCGATGTCGGGCGGGTTGCGCGGGAACAGCATCCCCTCATCGTCGCCCATCTCGGTGCGGAACATCAGGCCCTGCGCCTGCTCGGACGGCGTCGCGGCAACTTCCACCCGCAAGGAGTGGCGGCCTTTCGCCGTCTCGACCGAAAGCGGAATGACCTTGAGCCCCGAAACGGGATGGGTCGCCGGGGCCTGGGCAACCGGGGAGGCTTCAGCCGCCGGTTGGGGCGAGCAGGCGACGAGCGCGGCAACGCATGCCAGCGCGGGAAAAAGCTTCATGGATTCTCCTCGACCTCCGCCGCCCAGGCCTCCGCCTCGGCGACGCTCGCCGCATCGATTACCGCGCGCGCGGCTTCGAATCCATGCCCTGCGCGCAGCATTGCGGCGATCTGTTTCTCGCGCCCCGCGCGATCGGCGGGTCGCGAGTCCCACGGTCCCAGCCTGCGCCGTGCGGCGTAGGCGATTGCCGACTGCCGGTACTCCGCCTCGCCGGCCCTCACTTCGGCGCGCAGGCCCTCCTCGATGCCCGCCGCGCCGAGTGCCTGCTCGATCCGCCGTGCCCCGTATCCGCGGCGCAGCAGGCTGCCCCCCTTCGCCCGCGCCCACGCTTCGTCGTCGATGTACCCCAGTTCGGCGAATCGATCGACGATCGCCCGCGGATCGGGCGCGGCATCGCCGTCCCAGCCGCGTTCGCGGAGCTTGCGCTGCAGATATTGCTCGACTTTCGAGCCGCTGGAGGCAAAGCGCGCGACATAGGCCAGCGCCAGCTCCTGAAGGCTGTGCGGGCTCAGCGGGGGCGGCTTGCGGCGCTCTTTGACAGGACGGCGGGACATCGTTCGCCATATTCGTGCCACAGTGTGTAACGATTGGGAAACCTTGGACCACAGAGGCGCGTTTTTTTGGGTCGCGCACTACCGGACTGCATACAGGAAGCGCTGAAAGAGCGCGCAGACAACGGGTTTACGCTCCACACATGACCGATTCGAAACCGATGCCGACGCCGAACGACTGTCCGCTTCCGCGGCGCCGTTCCGACTTCGCCACGTTCGCCGAAGCCATCGACTACGCCGCGCGTAGCGCGAAGGGGCTCAATTTCCACGACATGCGGGGCGACCTCGAGCGCCCCTACCCGTTCGCCGAGATGCGGGCCGACGCGCTGAAGATGGCCTATCGCCTGATCGCCGCCGGCATCGGCCGCGAAGACCGCGTGGCGCTCGTCGCCGAGACGAGCCCCGAGTTCGCCGCGCTGTTCTGCGGCTGCGTCTATGCCGGCGCCTGGCCCGTGCCGCTGCCGCTGCCGACCACTTTCGGCGGCAAGGAAAGCTACATCGACCAGCTTTCGGTCCAGCTCGAGAGTTCGGACCCCAAGATGCTGATCTATCCCGGCGAGATCGCGGAGATGGCCAAGGCGGCCGCCGACCGACAGGGGTGCGAGGGGATCAGCTGGGAAGAATTCGCCCAGGCCGACGCACCGCAAGCCGACTTGCCCGAATTGAGCCCGGACGACATCTGCTACCTCCAGTATTCGAGCGGTTCGACGCGCTTTCCCACCGGGGTGGCGGTCACCCACCGCGCGCTGCTGCACAACCTCTACGGTCACGCGACCGGGGTCGACCTCGGCGTCAACGACCGCGTGGTGAGTTGGCTGCCGTGGTACCACGACATGGGCCTAGTTGGCTGCTTCCTCTCGCCGATCGCCAACCAGGCGAGCTGCGATTATCTCAAGACCGAGCATTTCGCGCGCCGGCCGCTCGCATGGCTCGACCTCATCAGCCGCAATCCCGGCAACACGCTCAGCTATTCGCCGACCTTCGGGTACGACATCTGCGCGCGGCGCATCTCCTCGCAGAGCCAGGTGTCGGAGCGCTTCGACCTCTCGCGCTGGCGGACCGCGGGCAACGGCGCCGACATGATCCGGCCCGACGTGATGCAGAATTTCGTCAACGCGTTTGCCGAAGCGGGCTTCAAGGCGAGCGCCTTCACCCCGAGCTACGGCCTCGCCGAAGCGACCCTCGCGGTCACCGTCATGCCGCCGGGCGAAGGTATCCGGGTCGAGCTTGTCGAGGAGGAACGCCTGTCCGGCGCCGAACGCGACCTCAGCCGCCCCGCCCGGTACCGCGCGATCGTCAATTGCGGCAAGCCGCTGCCCGGCATGGAAGTCGAGATCCGCGGCGAGCACGGCGAGATCAAGGGCGATCACCAGATCGGCAAGGTCTGGTGCCGCGGCGAATCGGTGATGCACAGCTATTTCCGCAACGAGGAAGCGACCAACGACTGCCTGGTGCATGGTTGGCTCGACACGGGCGACATGGGCTACCTCGGCGACGGTTACCTGTTCATCGTCGGCCGGGCGAAGGACATGATCATCATCAACGGCAAGAACCACTGGCCGCAGGACATCGAGTGGGCGGTGGAGCAGCTTCCCGGCTTCAACCACGGCGACGTCGCCGCGTTCAGCTTCGAGACCGAGGGCGGCGAGGAAGCCCCTGCGGTCCTGGTGCACTGCCGCGTATCCGATCCGGAGGAGCGGGTTCGCCTGCACGAGGCGATCCGCGACAAGGTCCGCTCGATCACCGGCATGAACTGCGTGGTCGAGCTGGTGCCCCCGCGCACCCTGCCGCGCACCTCGTCGGGCAAGCTCAGCCGCGCGAAGGCCAAGCGGCTATACCTTGCGGGTGAGATCGAGCCGATCAGGCTGCTCGAAGCCGCCTGATTCAGTCCGACGTGTCGGCCCAGCGGGCCCGCAAGGGCGCGGGGCCGGATTCCGTCGCCGCGTCGATGCCCTTCTCGAGCAGCCACTCGTTGGCGGCGCTCGTCTGTTCGCCGGGCCCGACCAGCACGACCGGACGACCCGCACGTTCGGATGCCCAAGCAATGAGTTCCAGCGCCGCGACGCCCTCGCTGGACGGCTTGCCGTCCGCGAACGCGACCGAGGGAAGCGGGCCGGCCGGCGGTTGGAGCACGACGGTCCAGTCCGGCGCATCGGCGGCGATGCGGCGCTCCAGCGCGCGATAGGAGGCGAGCTGCGCACCGGGCAGCGGCCGGGCGCGCACGATCGCGCGGCGTTTGCCGCGGTCGAGCGTGACTTCGTCTTCGGAGACCCCCGCGACCAGCGCGAGCTCGCGCGACAGGGCCGAGGCCTTCGCGTTCTCGGCCGCTTCGCGCTGCGCCTGCGCCGCGGCAAGCTGCGCCGATTCCGCCGCCTGCGCGCCGGTACCGACGAGGTACTGGTTGATCCGCAGCTCGACCGGCTTTTCCAGCCGGGCCGACAGGGCGCGCTGGCCGCGCGCTTCCGCCTCGGCCTCGAGCTTCGGCGTCAGCACGGTCGCGTCAATCGTGACAGGTTCGGCTCGCCAGTCGATATCGACCTGGCTCAGGCGCGATCGCGGATCGAACAGGCCCTGGAGCTCGCCCCGGACCAGCCTCGCGCCGTTCGCTTCCCGGCCGATTTGGATCAGCGAATAGGCCAGCGGCACTGCGAGCGCGATGAAGACCATCGTCACCGCCAGGTTCTGCAGCATCGTCTGGCGCTGGGTCAGGTCGGCGCGGAAGCCGTAGAGCCGCGCCATCACCATCGCCGTGAGCGCGATCGTGATCGCGTTGGTCACGAACAACAGCAGCGAGCCCCAGAACACCGTGCCGTTGAAGGTCGCCATGCCGTAGCCGACGACCGCCAGCGGCGGCATGAGGGCGGTCGCGATCGCGACGCCGACGATGGCCCCTTCCTTGCCGCGGATCATCGCATAGGCACCTGCGAGCGCCGAAAACAGCGCGACGAGCAGGTCGAACAGGTTGGGCCGGGTACGGCTTGCGATCTCGCTCGTGACGGTCTGGATCGGCGACAGGAACACGATCAGCGCGCAGAGCAGGATGGCCATGAGGCTTCCGGCGACAAGCGCCTTGGCCGACTTGCGCAGCCATTCGTAGTCGCCGATCGCGAGCGCGAATCCGAGGCCGATGATCGGGCCCATGAGCGGGGACAGGAGCATCGCGCCGATCACCACGGCGGGGCTCGAGAGCAGCAACCCCAGGACCGCGATGCCGCCGCTCATCGCGGTCATGAACATGTAGCGGGGCGACAGGTAGGCTTCCTCGCGCCGGCGCGCGATCACTTCGGACTGGTCGATCTCGATGACGATCTGTCGCCACCAGCGGCGCAGGCTGACGATGACCCGTCCGAATGCGATGCCGTGCGGCTCGCCCGTCTCGGCACGCAGCGACTGCGATGGCGTATCGACCCGTTCTTCCATGCCTTCGTCTAGTCTGCCCGCGCGCCCTGGGAAAGCCTCGCATGCATTGGGCGGGTGCACGGTCCGCGCCAACCCGCTATGCATGCTTGCGAAAACCCCTTGTGCTCCGGCGCAGCTGTCCTAATTAAGTAACACACCACGCCTGAGGATCCCATGGCCGAGACGAAAACCGCTACCGCCGTCGAACTCGAACTGACCCCGCCCGACCCGGTGCCGGTCGTCGCCGCCGAGAAGGCCTCGGGCCTGGTGCCCGTTTCGGAGGAAAAGAAGTCCAAGCTCGAGGAAAAGGCCGACGCCTTCGTCGCCGACCTCGTCGCGCAGGATGCGAATTCGCCCGAATTCGGCAAGAAGGTCGACCAGATCACCAACATGGGCCGCAAGGAGATCATGGCGGCGGCGGGCATGTCCAACCGCTTCCTCGACCGACCGGTCCGCGCGATGGACAAGGACGAGGGCGTGGGCGCCAACCTCGCCGAACTGCGCCGCGTGGTCGAGGACCTCGATCCCGGAAAGCGCGGCGCCAAGTCGGGTCCCCGCAAGATCCTCGGGATCATCCCCTTCGGCAACAAGCTGACGAACTATTTTCGCAGCTACCAGAGCGCGCAGACGCACATCCAGTCGATCCTCGGCAACCTCTCCAGCGGCAAGGACGAGCTGCTGATGGACAACGCCGCGATCGACGTCGAGCGGCAGAAGCTGTGGGAGGCGATGGGCAACCTCGAGCAGATGATCCACATCTCGAAGGTTCTCGACGAGAAGCTGGAGGAAAAGGCCGCCGACCTCGACGCGACCGATCCGGCGAAGGCCAAGGCGATCCGCGAGACCGCGCTGTTCTACGTCCGCCAGCGGACCCAGGACCTGCTGACGCAGATGGCGGTGTCGGTGCAGGGCTATCTCAGCCTCGATCTCGTCAAGAAGAACAACGTCGAGCTGGTGAAGGGCGTCGACCGCGCCAGCACCACCACCGTCGGCGCGCTGCGCACAGCCGTGACCGTTGCGGAAGCGATGACCAACCAGCGGCTCGTGCTCAACCAGATCACCGCGCTCAATACGACGACGGCGAACATCATCGACAGCACATCGACGATGCTGCGCGAGCAGACCGGGAAGATACACGAACAGGCCGCTTCGAGCACGATCCCGATGGAGACGCTCCAGCGCGCGTTCCAGAACATCTACGACACGATGGACGAGGTCGACGCGTTCAAGCTGCGCGCGCTCGACAGCATGAAGCAGACGGTCGAGGCGCTGTCGGGCGAAGTCGAGAAGTCGAAAGGCTATATCGCCCGCGCCGAGGGCCAGGCCAAGGCGGCCGCCTCGTTCGAGGAATCGAAACTGCTGACCGCGGAGTGATCCATTGGGCGACCTGACCCGCCAGTCCGACCGCATCATCGGGGATGCGCGCAGCGTGCGCGACGACAACCGCGCCGGCGGTCGTCATCGGCGTGTCGCGCCGATCGGCCAAGGGTCCGCCCGGCTGCGCGCGAAGCACGCCAAGACCAAGCTGGTTCAGATCGTGATCGGGATCGTCGGCATCCTCGTCGCGGCCGGGGTGGCAGGAGCGATCCTCAACGGGATCGGCTTCTGGGGCATCATGATCGTGGCGCTGACGATGTTCCTGCTGTTCGGCGGGGTCGTGTCGCGCAAGATCAAGGTCCCGCAACGCGCCGAGATCAACAAGGGCAACGTGCAGCAGATGGTCGCCAAGACCGAGCTGTGGCTCGAACACCAGCGCCCCGCGCTTCCGCCGCCCGCCGCGGCGATCGTGAGCGACATGGGCGTCCAGCTCGATGCGCTCGGCCTGCAGCTCGAAGGGATCGACCAGAACCACCCCAAGGCACAGGAAATCCGCAGCCTGGTGGGCGAGCAGCTTCCCGGGATGGTCGACAGCTACCGGCGCATCCCCGCGCATATGCGGACCGAGGAACGTGGGGGGGCGACTCCCGACCAGCAGCTCACCGACAGCCTCAAGAAGATCAGCGGCGAGATCGATTCGATCACCCGCCAGCTTGCCGAGGGCAACCTCGACGACCTGGCAATCAAGAGCCGTTACCTCGATTACAAGTACGGCGGCGAGGATGTCGCCCTTCCTGCCCCCGACCGAAGCAAGGATATCGCCTGATGCGCGTCGCCATTCCCCACCAGCTCGACAACGACGAAGTGCGCCGCCGGATGAAGGCGAACACGGCGTCGATCGGCGACAGCATTCCCGGTGGCGGAGTCGTTACGACCGCCTGGCCGAGCGAGGACCGGATGACGATGGATATCGGTGCGATGGGCCAGTCCCTGCGCGCCAACGTCGATCTCGAACCGGGCCAGGTCGTGCTCAACGTCGACCTGCCGCCCGCACTCGCCTTCGTCGAGCCGATGATCGCCGGGGCGATCCGGAGCCAGGGCGACAAGCTACTGGCGCCGCCCAAGCCCTGACGGCGGCCTAGAGCCGCCGCTCGCGCTCGAGGAATTCCTCTGGAATCCGCAAGGCTTCGGACGCGGCCTGCGTCTCGCGCAGGAACAGCACCAGCGCCCACATCATCAGCACTACCGCGAGCAGGAACGTCCCGGCGGCGACGCGCTGCAGGTTCACCGCGAACAATTCCTCGAGGAACAGCACCGCGACGGTGATCCCGGTCGCAAGGCCGCTGGTGACGAGCATCCGCAATGCCCGGCCGATCAGGTGGATACGACGGTCGACGATGCGAATTTCGCGCACGACCATGTCGTGGTCCATCCCTTCCGTTTCGCCATGGCGTCCCTGCAGCGCACGGCTGCGGTCGACGACCCGGCCGAGCCGTGTCGAGAGCAGGTTCATGATGTTGCCGATCGCCACCAGTACGAACACCGGGGCGAGCGCCAGCTGGATGGTCTGCGCAATCATGCACCGGGAGATAGGCGTGCCCGCCATCGCTGGAAACAAATTGCGACTTGAAGCGCTGAAACGGCAGGCTTTGGACCACGAGGGACGATGGAACTCAACGCGCCGATCCTGGCTCACTGGATCGATTACGACCTGCTGGCGCGACTTGGCATAGCCGCGATCCTCGGACTACTGCTGGGACTGGATCGCGAGCTTCGCGGGCTGGCGGCCGGCATGCGTACCCACGGACTGATCTGCTTTTCAGCAGCGATCATGACCGTCTCGATCCTTGCGCTCTACACGCAGCTCGACGGCCAGCGGATGGACCCGCTGCGCATTTTCGAGGCCACCGGCGCGTTCATCGGCATCATCGGTGCAGGTTTGATCGTATTCAGCAAGGGCTCGGTGAAAAACCTGACCACCGCTGCGCACCTCTGGCTGGCAGCCGTCATCGGGATCGCCTGCGGCGCGGCGCTGTGGCCGCTTGTGGTCATCGGCTCGGTGATCTCGGTGGTGATGCTCACCCTTCTGCGTGTGGTCGAGCGGCAGTTCTTTCCCGGCGAGGACGTGACCGACTGAGATTGGTCAGACGAGGCCCTTGGCGATATCCATGCGGCCCGCATCGCCCACGCTGCTGCCCCCGTCGACGTCGAGGATCGTGCCGGTGATGTAGGCCGCCGACGGAGACGAGAGGAAAACCGCGGCCTCGGCGATCTCGTCGATCTCACCCCACCGCTTGAGCGGGATGCGATGCTCGCTCGCCTGCCGCAGTGCGGGGTTGGGGGCGAGGCGCGCCATCCCTTCAGTCCCGTCGATGGGTCCCGGCGAGATGCCGTTGACGCGCACGTCGGGTCCCCATTCGATCGCCAGCGTGCGGATGACCTGATTGACCCCGGCCTTGGCCGCGCAGGCGTGCACCTGCAGCGCCATCGCCTGCTCGGCCTGTCCCGCAGTGATCGCGATCAGGCTGGCCGGCTTGGCCAGCAGGTCGTGGGACGCGCGGAAAGTATTGAAGGTGCCCAGCAGGTCGATGTCGACCACCGTCTTGAACGCATTGGCCGACATGCCGAGCGCCGGCGCGAGGAAGTTGCCCGCCGCGCCCGCAACGACGATGTCGAGCGGACCGAAGCGATCGCTGACCTGCTCGAGCGCACCGCGGATCGCGGCATAATCGCGTACGTCGGCGCTCAGGCCCATCGCGTGGTGTCCGATCGCCTCGGCGGCGCGCACGGCCTTGTCCGGATCGCGCCCGCACACTGCGACGTGCGCTCCCAGCGACGCGAACCGCTTGGCGATGCCGAGGTTGATCCCGCTGGTGCCGCCGGCGACGAACGCGACCTTGCCTTCGAGCAGGCCGTCGCGGAACGCCGAGCCGCCGCTCACATCGACCTCGCGATGAGCATCTTCATGATCTCGTTCGATCCGCCGAAGATGCGGGTGATGCGGCTGTCGCGGTACATCTTCGCGATCGCGTATTCGTTGATGTAGCCCCAGCCACCGTGGAACTGGAGGCACTTGTCGACCACCTCGCCCTGCAGCTCGGTCACCCAGTACTTGGCGATCGAGGCGGTGGTGACGTCGAGCTCGCCCTTCAGCACCTTTTCGATGCAGTCGTTGACGAAGACCTTGGCGGCGGTCGCCTTTGCCTTGAGGTCGGCGAGGACGAACTGCGTATTCTGGAAGTCCCAGATGGTCTTGCCGAAGGCCTTCCTCTGCTTGACGTACTCGACCGTGGTGTCGAGCGCCTTCTCGATGGTGGTCATCGCGCCGATGGCGATCACCAGCCGCTCCTGCGGCAGTTCGCCCATGAGCTGGTAGAACCCGCGCCCCTCGACCCCGCCCAGCACGTTGTCGCCCGGGATGAAGACGTCGTCGAAGAACAGTTCGGAGGTATCGGCCGCGTCCTGCCCGATCTTGTCGAGCTTCTTGCCGCGGCGGAATCCTTCCGCGCCCTCGGTTTCGAGGCACATAAGGCTGATGCCCTTGGCGCCTTCCTTGGGATCGGTCTTGGCGACCACGATGATGAAGTTGGCGAGCTGGCCCGACGAGATGAACGTCTTCGCGCCGTTGAGGCGATAGCCGTTGCCGTCCTTGATCGCGGTCGTGGTGATGTTCTGGAGGTCCGACCCTGCGCCCGGCTCGGTCATCGCGATCGCGCTGATGAGCTCGCCCGAGACCAGCCTGGGCAGCCACTTCTTCTTCTGCTCCTCGGTGCCGTGGCGCACGACGTAGGGCAGGATGATCACGTTGTGTAAGCTGGCGGCGAACCCGTCGACGCCCTTGGCCGCCTGCTGTTCGAGCACCACGAGGTCGTGGCGGAAATCGCCACCGTGGCCGCCGTATTCGACCGGCACGGTCATGCCGAGCAGGCCCGCCTCGCCCGCCTCGCGCCAGAATTCGGCTTCGACCTGCCCGTCCTCGCGCCATTTCTCGACTCGTTTCTGCGGGGCGTGCTGTTCGTAGAACTTGCCGACGGCATCGCGGAAGATCGCAATCTCCTCGTCTTCCATGAAAGCGGGATCGGGAACGTCGACGACAGGCATGACTGGCTCTCTCCGTGATTCTATGGTTCACGCGAGCGTATCAGGCGGGTAGCAATCCGCAACGGATTTTGACGCTTACGTTAAGGGCAACGATGATCGAGCAGGGACCGACAAGCCAGAGCTACATCTCGCAGCGTACCAAGCTGCACTACGCCGACTGGGGCAACCCGGACGCGCCGCCGCTGATCCTGCTGCACGGCGGGCGCGACCACTGCCGCAACTGGGACTGGACGGCCGAGCGCTTCCGCAAGGACTGGCACGTGATCTGCCCCGACCTGCGCGGCCATGGCGACAGCGAATGGAACAACAACGGCGTCTATTCGACGATGGGCTATGTCTACGACCTCGCCCAGCTGATCCACCAGCTCGGCCTCGCCCCGGTGACGATCGTCGCGCATTCGCTCGGCGGCAATATCGCCACCCGGTACACCGGGCTCTATCCCGACAACGTCCGCAAGCTGGTGACGATCGAGGGCCTCGGTCCCAGCCCCAAGATGATCGCCCAGCGCCGCGAGCGGCCCTACGGCGGCCTGTGGACAAGCTGGATCGACAAGAAGCGTGAGGCTTCGTCGCGCTCGGTGCGCAAGTACGCGACCTTCGAGGACTGCCTTCAGCGCATGCGCGAGGCGAACAGTTACCTGAGTGCCGAACAGGCGCGCCACCTCACCCTGCACGCGGTCATGCGCAACGAGGACGGAACCTTCAGCTGGAAGTTCGACCCCCACCTCCACGCCTGGCCGCCCGACGACGTGCCCACGAAGGGGCAACACGCGCTATGGGCCGCGATTACGTGCCCCACGCTGATGATCTACGGTGCGGATTCGTGGGCCAGCAACCCGGAAAAGGACGGGCGGCTGGCGCACTTCGGCCCCAACGTGAAGGTCAGCGAATACGAGCGCGCAGGGCACTGGGTACACCACGACCGGTTCGAGGATTTCGTGGCGGAGGTCGGCGCCTTCATCGCCTGATGGTCGGAACCGTATCGTCCGCTTCGGACGTCGGCATCCCGATTGAACGGTAATGCGCGCCGAGCCGCTTCAGTGCGGGCGTCACCAGCACGCCGTGCATCAGGATCGATGCCGCGATGATCAGGCCGAGCGTGCCCCACAGGCTGTATTCGTAGTCGAAGGTGCCGTGGTTGAAGCCGTAGCTGAGGTAGTAGACCGACCCCAGCCCGCGGATGCCAAAGAAGGCGATGATCGCCAGTTCCAGCGGCGGCCGCTTCACTCCGAGAAGGCCGATCCAGCCCGCCAGCGGACGGATCACCAGCAGCATCACGGCGGCGAACAGCGCTTCCTCCCAGCCGATGTCGGCCAGCAGCCCGCCCGCGATCATCCCGCCGAACAGGAGCAGGAGCAGCATCATCATCAACCGCTCGGACTCGTCGGCGAAATCGTGCAGCTTGCGGTTGAAATCATCCTCCTGCGATGCCCGACGGATCGCCAGGCCCGCGACGAACACCGCGAGGAAACCGTACCCGTGCACGAATTCGGTCACGGTATAGACGACCAGCGTCGCGCCGAGCGCGATGAACCCGTCACCGGTCCGAGACAGCGAGGTATCCCCAGGCAGGCGGTAGATGATGTAGCCCACAAGCCATCCCAGCCCCGCCCCCACCAGCGCGCCGACCGACAGCTTCCACAGCACGTCCTTAAGGGCCCAGTCGGCGAGTAGATCCAGCGTCAGCCCGCCGGCAGCGGCGATCGCGATGGCGAGGTGCACGAAGGGGAACGCGAGCGCATCGTTCAGACCCGCCTCGCTCGTCAGGGCGAACTTGGCCTCGGCCTCATCCTCTTCCTCGTCGTGTTCGATCTGGACATCGCCCGCGAGCACCGGATCGGTGGGCGCGAGCGAACCGCCCAGAAGCAGTGCCGTCGCCAGCCCCAGCCCGAGCAGCGTGTGGCCGAGCAGCATGACGAGCGCGATGGTGATCGGCATCGCGATGCCCAGCAGCCGCCAGGTCACGTTCCAGCGCCGCCAGCTAAGCGCACGCTCGATCTTCAGCCCGCCGCCCATGAGGGAAACAATCACGATCAGCTCGGTCGCGCGCTCGACCAGCTTGGGCGTCTTGTCGGGGTGCGGCGCCCAGGCGGAGAAGGGCTCGAGCGAGAACACGGCGATCCCGATCCCGACACAGATGATCGGCAGCGACAGAGGCAGCTTCTTCAGGATGAGCGGGGCCCAGGCGACGAACAGGATCAGCGCGCCGAGCCCGAACATCAGCTCGAAGTAATGCTGCCCGACCCGCGGTGCCTGCGCGGCGATCGTCGCGGCTTCGGACAGAACGGGGATCATGGTGGCTCCGGACGGATGAGATTTCCGCGCGGAGGCGGATCGGATGCTGAACGGATGGGAGATGCATTGGTGCCGCATCGACAGCGCACGACCTACTGCCTGAATTTTGCCGGTTTTCCTGAGCTGCCGCTTGTTGCACGATGAGCACCGAGGCCATGCAAGCCGACGTAGGGGGGGGGGAGCGCGCGTGCAGGAGACTGAAACCGCCGAAGCGAGGCCGCGGCGCCCCGCGAACGGCTATTACACGATCCTGGCGGGCATCATGCTCGCCCTTGGACTGCTCGCTTTCTCGGACAATCTCGTCACCGATGTCGGCCAGCGCAGCAACAGCGATCCATGGCTGGTGATACATGGCCTGTTCGCGTTCGCGTGGATGGCCGCGTTGGTTGTGCAAGCGAACTTCGTAAGGAAGGCCAATCTGGCCCGGCACAGGAAGGTCGGGCCTTGCGTTTTCGCCATCGGCGCAGGGCTGGTCGTTTCGACCGCCTACCTGTTCTACGCGGGCTTCGAGGGATTCGGATCGATGGAGGCGACGGTTCTTGCGAACCGGATCGTTCTGCCGATCTTCGCCATCGCACTCGTCTACGCGTGGCGAATGCGATTCGTTGCCGCCTGGCACAAACGGCTCATCGTGCTGGGCACGATACTCACGCTTTCACCGATCCTGTTCCGCGTGCTCGGGGGGGCGCTCGACATCCTCTTTCCGGGCCTGTCGACCGGTATCGATACCGTATTCATCATCGTGGTCGGAAGCGTCTGGACCGCGATCCTCGCATCGCACTGGATCTACGATCTCAAGGTGCTGCGCCGAGTCCACCCGCTGACCATCGGGGCGACGGCGACCGTCTATGGCGTATACGCCTTCGTGTTCGCGGTCGCGTGATCGCGGGCTGGGCCCACGGTCACGCCGTCACGCGACCGTTCCCGCCTCGCGCAGCCCCGCGATCTCCTCCGCCCCCAGTCCCAGCGCCCCCAGCACCTCTTCCGTCTGGTCGCCCGGCATCGGCGCGGGCTCGGGCGTCGCGGTCGCCGTCCCCGAATACCTTGGCGCGGGCGCGGGCTGCATCGCGCCGCCGACGTCCACGAACGTCCCGCGCGCCTTGTTGTGCGGGTGCTCCACCGCCTCGCCCATGGTCAGTACCGGGGCGTAACAGACGTCGGTGTGTTCCATCAGGGCGTCCCACTCGTCGCGGGTTTTCGTCCGGAACAGGGCCGCGAGCTTGTCCTTGAGCGCAGGCCAGCCCTTGCGATCGTGCTGGGCATCGAAGTCGGTGTCCTCGGCCAGCCCGGCGATCCGGCGCAGCTCCGCGTAGAACTGGGGCTCGATGCTGCCGATGGACACGAACTTGCCGTCGGCGGTCTCGTAGGTGTCGTAGAAGTGCGCACCGGTATCGAGCATGTTGGCGCCCAGCTCCTCCGACCACACGCCCATTGCCTTCATTCCGTGCATCATGCTCATCAGCACCGCGGTGCCGTCGGTCATCGCGCAGTCGATCACCTGGCCCTGCCCCCCACGCGCCACGTTGAGCAGCGCGGCGGTCATCCCGAAGGCGAGCATCATCCCGCCGCCGCCGAAATCGCCGACCATGTTGATCGGCGGGGTCGGCTTGCCGCCCGCGCGCCCGAAATGCGCGAGCGCCCCGGCAAGCGCGATGTAGTTGATGTCGTGCCCGGCCCACGGCGCATAGGGCCCCGTCTGCCCCCACCCGGTCATCCGGCCGTAGACGAGCCTGGGGTGGTCGGCGAGCAGCTCGTCCGGCCCAAGCCCCAGCCGCTCCATCACCCCGGGACGGAAGCCCTCGATGATCCCGTCGGCGCTGCCGCAGAGCTTTCGTGCGAGCGCGACACCCTCCGCACTCTTGAGATTTATCGCAATCGACTTGCGCCCGCGCGCGAGCACGTCCTTGCTGGTGACCGGCTGCGATCCGCCGCGCGAACCGGACGCGCGGTCGATGCGGATTACCTCGGCACCGTGGTCGGCGAGCATCATTCCGCAGAACGGCCCCGGGCCGATCCCCGCGAACTCGACGATGCGGATGCCTGCGAGGGGGCCGGCCACGCCTACTTGCCCTTCCAGTTCGGCGCGCGCTTCTCGGCGAAGGCAGCCGCACCTTCGCGCGCATCCTCGCTGACGAAGACGGGCGCGATCAGCTCGGCCTGGCGCTTGTAGCGCTCGTCCATCGGCCAGCCGCGGGATTCCTTGACGATCGCCTTCGACACCCGCACCGCAAGCGGCCCGTTGGCGGCGATCTTCGCCGCGAGTTCCAGCGCGCCGTCGAGAGCCGACCCTTCGACCACCCGGTTGATCAGGCCCAGTTCGTAGGCGCGGGCGGCGTCGATGAAGTCGCCGGTCAGGGCCAGTTCCATAGCGATACGCTCGGGGATCTGGTCGGGCAGCATCATCACACCCCCGGCAGCGGCGACGAGGCCGCGCTTGGCCTCGGGGATACCGAATTTCGCGCCCGCGCTCGCCACAACGAGGTCGCAGGCGATCATCAGTTCGAGCCCGCCGGCAAGGGCATAGCCTTCGACCGCCGCGATCAGCGGCTTCTTGGGCGGTGCCTGCACCACCCCGCCGAACCCGCGCCCTTCGACCACCGGGGATTCGCCGCGCAGGAAGCCCTTGAGATCCATGCCCGAGCAGAACGTGCCGCCGGCGCCCGTCAGCACGCCAACGCGCAACGCGTCTTCGGAATCGAGCCGGTCCATTGCCGCCGCAATTCCTTCGGCCGCGGCCTTGTTCATCGCGTTTTTCGCATCGGGGCGGTTGATCGTGACGATCAGCACGCCGTCGCGGACTTCGGTCAGCACGTCTTCATTTGCGGTATCCGGCACGCCCACTCTCCCATTTCGCTTTGCAACTGGTCTTGTGCCGTTTGTCGGCAAGGCTTACGTTTCCGTCAACCCGATTCCAGAACCGAGAGGATAACGAACATGGGCGAGGCCTACATCATCGACGCGGTGCGCACCCCCCGCGGCATCGGCAAGCCGGGCAAGGGCGCGCTGTCGCACCTGCACCCGCAACACCTTGCCGCCACGGTCCTTTCGGCGATCAAGGAGCGCAACAACCTCGACACCGCGACCGTCGACGACATCGTCTGGTCGACCAGCAGCCAGAACGGCAAGCAGGGCGGCGATCTCGGCCGGATGGCGGCGCTTTCGGCGGGCTACGACGTCAAGGCCAGCGGCACCACGCTCGACCGCTTCTGCGGGGGCGGCATCTCATCCGTGAACTTCGCCGCGGCCAGCGTGATGAGCGGCATGGAAGACTGCGTGATTGCGGGCGGCACCGAGATGATGAGCTACACCGCCGCGCACGCCGCCGAGCAGGCCAACGCCGGCCTGCCGCCGCGCCTGATGGGCTCGGGCCACGAAGCGCTCGACGAACTCCACCCGCAGAGCCATCAGGGAGTCTGCGGCGATGCCATCGCCACCATCGAGGGGATCAGCCGCGAGGATCTCGACGCGCTCGCGCTGGTCAGCCAGCAGCGCGCGGACCGCGCGATCAAGGAAGGCCGCTTCGACAAGAGCGTGGTGCCGGTGAAAAATCCCGACGGTACGATCGCGCTCGACCGCGAGGAGTTCCCCCGGCCCGAGACGACCGCCGAGGGCCTCGCTTCGCTCAATCCCAGCTTCGCCAAGATCGCCGATTTCGAAATCGGCGGGACCACCTTCCGCAAGCAGATCAATCGCCGCTATCCCGACCTCGAGATCAAGCACTTCCACCACGCGGGCAACAGCTCGGGCGTGGTCGACGGTGCCGCGGCGCTGCTGATCACGTCGCCCGAATACGCGCAGAAGAACGGCCTCAAGCCGCGCGCGCGGATCGTCGCCTATGCCAACCAGGGTGACGACCCGACGCTGATGCTCAACGCCCCGGTCCCCGCGGCGAAGAAGGTGCTCGAGAAGGCCGGCCTCACCAAGGACGACATCGACGTGTGGGAGATCAACGAGGCGTTCTCGGTGGTCGCCGAGAAGTTCATCCGCGACCTCGATCTCGACCGCGAGAAGGTCAACATCAACGGCGGCGCGATGGCGCTGGGACACCCGATCGGCGCGACCGGCTCGATCCTCGTCGGCACCGCGCTCGACGAACTCGAGCGGTCGGGCGGCCGCTACGGACTCATCACCATGTGCGCCGCGGGCGGCATGGCTCCGGCGCTGATCATCGAGCGTATCGCGGACTGACCGCACACCTTTGACACAGGCCTCTCCGGCTGGTAAATAGTTTCAAACGAAACTAGCATCCAGCCGGAGACTCTCATGGCCGACCTGTTCGAAAACCCAGCCGGTCTCGACGGTTTCGAGTTCGTCGAGTTCTGCGCGCCTGAGAAGGGCGTGCTCGAGCCGGTGTTCGAGGCGATGGGCTTCACCCGCGTCGCCCAGCACCGCTCGAAGGACGTGCACCTCTGGCGGCAGGGCGGGATCAACCTCATCGCCAACTACGAGCCCAGAAGCGCCGCGTGGTTTTTCGCCCGTGAGCATGGCCCGTCGGCCTGCGGCATGGCGTTCCGGGTCCGCGATGCGCGAAAGGCCTACGCGCACCTGCTCGAGAAAGGCGCCGAGCCGGTTGCAGTCGAGACCGGGCCGATGGAACTGCACGTTCCCGCGATCCGCGGCATCGGCGGCGCTATCCTCTACCTCGTCGATCGCTACGCGGACGAGAATGCTGAAGGATTGACCATCTATGATGTCGATTTCGACTACCTCCCGGGTGTCGAAATTCATCCGGAAGGCGCCGGATTCGACCGCATCGATCACCTCACGCACAACGTCTACGGCGGCCGGATGAAGTACTGGGCGGACTACTACGAAACGCTCTTCAACTTCCGCGAAATCCGCTTCTTCGACATCAAGGGCGAGTACACCGGACTCACGTCCAAGGCGCTCACCGCGCCCGACGGGAAGATCCGCATTCCCCTTAACGAAGAGGGCAAGAGCGGCGGCGGCCAGATCGAGGAATTCCTGCGCGAATTCAACGGCGAAGGCATCCAGCACATCGCGCTCATCTGCGACGATCTGGTGGCCGCATGGGATAGGCTCAAGACGTTCGGCGTGCCGTTCATGACCGCGCCGCCGGCGACCTATTACGAGATGCTCGACGAGCGGTTGCCCGGCCACGGAGAGGACGTAGAAGCGTTGAAAATGCGGGGGATCCTGCTCGATGGTACGACCCTTAATGAAGACGGCTCGGTCGGCCAGCCGCGCCTGCTCCTCCAGATCTTCGCGCAGGCGCAGGTCGGGCCGGTGTTCTTCGAGTTCATCCAGCGCAAGGGCGACGAGGGCTTCGGCGAAGGTAACTTCAAGGCGCTGTTCGAGAGCATGGAGCGCGACCAGATCCAGCGCGGCGCGCTCAAGGTCGAGGAGCCGGCACAATGACCGCCCATCCCGTCAAGCACCCCGTTTCGCTTGGGGGCATCCACCACGCCGCATACCGCTGCAAGGATGCGAAGGAGACCGTCGAATGGTACGGCCGCGTCCTCGGCATGGACTACACGACCGCGTTTGCCGAGGATCACGTGCCCTCCACCGGCGCCTACGATCCCTACATGCACGTCTTCCTCGACGCGGGTAACGGCAACGTCCTGGCGTTCTTCGAACTGCCGCACCAAAAGGACATGGGCCGCGACGAGAACACCCCCGCGTGGGTCCAGCATCTCGCCTTCAAGGTCGCAAGCGAGGAGGAACTTCTCGCTGCCAAGGCGCATGTAGAGGCACAAGGGATCGAGGTGCTCGGGCCGACCCACCACGGCATCTTCAAGTCGATTTATTTCTTTGACCCCAACGGCCACCGGGTGGAACTCGCCGCCGATATCGGCACCGACGAACAGTATGCCGAGCTCAAGCGCGTCGCACCGATGATGCTCGACGAATGGTCGCAGACCAAGAAGGCGCCGCGCCACGCCGACTGGCTTCACCAGATTGCCCGCGAGCAGAATGGGATCGAAGCGAACTAGCGCCCGCTGACGAACTCCGAGACCGCAGAGATCAGCCCGGGGAGTTCCGGCGAGTGTCCCGGCTCGAGCGGAGCCAGCGCCGGCCCGGTCAGCAATGCCGAAAGCGTGGCGTCGTCCCACGCGACGTGAATTCCCCTGCGTCCGGCCATCGCCTTCGCTGTGGCCCGTTGATGCTCGTTGCGGTGCTCGCCCAGAGCGGCGACGCGCGGGTACAGTATCAGCGGTTTGCGCGCCCTGGATGCAGCGAGGATCGTGCCGATGCCTGCATGGCTGACTACGACATCCGCTTGCGCGAGCATCTCGGCGAAGGGCTGAGGTTCGATGAATTCGCGCTGTTCGAGCGCGCGGGCCCCCGCAAGGTTTCCGCACGTCTGCGCGACGACGCGGAGACCATGCTTTTCGGCGATCCGGTCCAGCGCCCGCAGCATCCTGGGGAACGGCAATTGGGTTCCGGCGGTGGCAAGGATCACAGCACGGCTCCGCGATATTCCGCGCCCGTATCCTCCGCAACGCCCGGCCATTGGGTGAGCCAGCGATCGCAATGTCGGCGCGCCAGCCGGCCCGCCATGGAAGGCTCTTCGGCGTTGGCGATGCTGTCGATCCACATCGTGCGCGCCCCCAGCCGCCGACCGAGGAGCACGGCGAAGTACCCGGGCAGCGCACCCGTGGTTACGATTACATCGGGCCGGACGCGAATGAGCACCGCAGCGACCGCGGCAAGGCAAAGAAGGGATCGGACTTTCTGATTGCGGTTGCAATCGGGCACGATCAACGCCCTGACGCCAAACTGCTCGGCAAGTCCAGGAAGGGTCGTGACGTAATTGACTTCGTGGCCAGCAAACGATGGCGACAGCGCCATCAGTTGTTCCCAGTGGCCCCCACCCGAAGCGACGGCGAGAACCCGGTTGGCCTTCCCCGCGGTCATCGGCCGTCTCGCGCCTGGCGAGAACGGGTGATGGAGGAATGACCGCCCGCCCTGCTCGATTGCATCAGGACGATGCGAGTGAGGACGGCGCTGGCCAGCACGATACCGGTCAGCCCCAGATCGATAATCCAGTTGAGGTGAATTGGCTTGGCATAGAGAAGCCTGTCGATGGCATGGAATGATACGATGCGCAGCATCGACAGCCAGACCATTCCTGCCCCGGCCATGCTCGCCCACCACATGAGGCGTTCCGCGCGCCCCCTCATCCGCCGTCGTTGGGAAAGCAGTCCCAGCGCGGTCAAGCTGGCGATGATTGCCACGACGACAGCCAAAGGCGCCTGCCACGCGCTTCGCGTTTCATAGGCGCCATCGGTCCGTGCCGCGAGCCGTAGCCATTGCGTTACCGCGGCCTCGACTTCGAATGCCCGCGCGAGACCGAGAGCGACGAACAGTGCCGCCAGGGTCATCCATGCGGCAGACATGCGCCGCGGCCGGTGGGTCGCGATCGCCTTACGCGCCGCGACTACGCAAGCGGTCGCCGTCGCCCAGTAGAAGATGACTGCAAGGGCGCTCAACATTGTGCGATCGAACTACGAAGGACCATTGGACGGGATCAGGAGCGAGGTATCGAATTGGGCCAATCCGGTTGAATTAACCCTGCTGCCCGTCTAGAGGCGAGGCTCAAGAGGGAAGCAATACTTTTATGATTCATATCAGCGCAATGCGCGGCATTGTGGTGTCGCTTGTCTGCGCAGGCGCGCTTGGTGCGTGTGGCGCTACTCCCCCACCTGTCGTCGGTGTCATCTCTCCCGCATCTGTCGAAGCGGACGGGCAGCAGGCCTTTACCGCGGAATCGGCCCCGGCGGACTACCGGCTGCGGCCGTCCGATTCGATCGGTGTGACTGTGTTCCGCGAGCCGGAACTCTCGCTCGCCGCAACCCCGATCGGCGCCGATGGCTCAATCGCGCTCCCTCTTATCGGCTCGATCAGGGCCGAGGGACGGACCGCCGCCGAACTTTCCGGCGCGATCGAGAGCGAGCTGCGCCGCGGCTATCTCAACGACCCGCGCGTATCGGTGAACGTGCTGCGATACGATTCGCATCGCGTGACCGTCGAGGGGGCTGTTAAGACCCCCGGGGTCTACCCGTTCAACCCCGGCTCTCGCCTGTCTTCGGCCATAGCCCTTGCCCAGGGGCCGGACCGCGTGGCGAAACTCGATCAGATCGCGATCTTTCGTCCGACTACCGCGGGGATGACTGTCGCGAAATTCGACTACCGTGCCATTCAGGAAGGCACGATGATCGATCCGATCATCCAACCGGACGACCGCGTCGTTGTCGGCACTTCCGGCTTGTCGCAGTTCTGGCAGGATACGCTCAAAGCCATCCCGGTCTTCGCCCTTTTCACCCGTATCTAAAGCAGTTCGACCCCACATGGACCCGATCGAAAACAAGGCGCCTGGCAATTCGTGGGCGGAGCGTTACCTGCCCGGAAGCGACGGCGGGGGCGAATATCAAGGCACCCAGATCAGCCTGCAGACCGTGCGCGGAATTCTTTGGCGCCAGCGATACATCCTAGTCGGCGTAACGGCGCTGGCAGTTCTGGCCGGCTTCCTCATGACGATCATGCAGGTTCCGACCTTCCAGGCGACCGCGACTGTTCGCGCAGACCCCGAAGAAGCTGACATCTTCGAAGGGTCCAGCCTGGCCCCCGACATCAACATCAACCGTTTCGGAGATTACCTCTCGACGCTTGCGATGGTGATCCAGAGTCGCTCGCTCGCCGAGACCGTCGTCGACGCTCTGGACCTTGCGGACAACCCCGATGTGGTCGGCGACATCGCCACCGTCAGACCGGACGGCATGAGTGACGCGAAATGGAAGGAACGGCGCCGAGCGGTCGCTGTCAATGTCGTCCATGGCGGCGTCCAGGCCGAGGTCCCCGGCTCCGAACGCGTCATCGCGATCTCCTACCAGTCGGAGGATCCTCAACTCGCAGCGCGGATCGCCAACGGCTTTGCCGAGGCATTTCTGACCGACGATCTGCGTCGGAGCATCCAGAAGAACGAATACGCCCAGGCGTATCTCGAGAAGGAAATCCTCGAAACGCGTAATCGGCTCGAAACTGCCGAGCGCCAGGCCCTGGGATATGCCCGCGCGAACAACATCGTCGGCGAAGCCATGCTGGCACCGCCGGTGACAGGCACGGCAACCGAGCAGGGCGCTGCCCCGCAAACAGTCGCCGCCAGCAGCCTTGCATCGATCAATTCGACCTATTCCGCCGCTCGCGCCAACCGGATCAATGCGGAACAACGCTGGCGTGCAGCCGCTGCGGCTTCGCCGTCGGAATTGCGCGAGGTCCAGGCGAGCCCCGTCGTCCAGAGCATCGTCGCCCGCCGGGCGACTGCCCAGTCCGAGCTTGCCGAACAGCGCGTCCGCTACGGTCCTTCGCATCCCGTCGTCCAGGAACTCGAAGCCGAACTGGCGACGCTCGACCGGCAACTCGCTCGCGAAAGCAGCGCCATCAAGGAGGCGCTTCGCAAGGAATACCTCGTGGCAGCCCGCCAGGAAGAAGCGCTGGGACGCGAGCTGTCGAACGTCTCCTCTAAGGTGCTGGACGAGCAGGAACGGCGGGTTTCGTTCAATGCCCTCAACGGCGAAGTGACCGGCCTGCGCACGCAGCTCCAGTCGTTGCTCGATCGGTACAACCAGATCTCGGCATCGGCCAATGTCCGTCCGAACACCATCACGCTGCTCGACAAGGCCACCGTTCCTAACCGGCCGGTGTCGCCGGTTCTGGCGAAGAACCTGCTGATCGCGCTGATCCTGGGCGCCGGCCTAGCGGTCCTTCTCGCCGCGCTGCGCGAGACCTTCGACGACCGCCTGCGGTCGGCAGAGGACGTGGAGCGCAAGCTGGGCGTTCCGCTGCTCGGCATGACGCCGCTCGTCGAGGCCGAGGACCTCGCCGATCCCAAGGGCGCGCTGGCCGAAGCCCACGCTTCTATCCGGGCCGCAGTCGGTTTCACGCTGCCACGGCGCGACCACAACATCCTGATGGTTTCCAGCAGCCAGGAGCAGGAAGGCAAGAGCACGACGGCCATCAGCCTGGCGACCAAGTTCGCCGCGCTGGGACAGAAGGTGCTGCTGATCGATGGAGACCTCAGGCGTCCGTCACTTGCATCGGCGCTGGGCTACAAGCGCACGGATCGGGGCTTTGCCGAGGTCCTTGCCGGCCAAGTCAGATTGCAGGACGCTCTCCTGCCGCAGACGAACCCCAACCTCGACGTTCTTCCGGTCGGGGCGATCCCGCCGAATCCTGTCGAAGTCGTTTCCTCGCCCCGGCTCGACGAGTTCGTCGCCGAGCAGCGCAAGCACTACGCGCTTATCGTGATCGACAGCGCACCGGTGATCGGTCTTGCCGACGCTCCATTGCTCGCCCGGGTGTGCGACGGCGTGATCTTCGTCGTGGAATCGAACCGCGCCCATTTCGGCCAGGCCAAGGCGGCGCTCCGTCGACTTCGCGAGAGCGGCACCAACGTACTTGGTGTGGTCCTGACCAAGTTCCGCGCCCTCGAGGCGGGAGAGAGCTACGGCTACGGCTACAAGTACTACGCGTACGGTGACAAGCAGGCTGCCTGATCGCTATCGCGGTGGGAAATTGCGTGTGGTCCACCTGTCGGGAGATTTTCCCGATCCGGTGGACCCGGGCAAGACCGCGGCGGTACTTCGCCTCGTAGAGCTCACGCAAGATCGCTTCGACCACGAAGTCATGTCCCTCAACCGTCGATCCCCGGGACAGGGGCGACTGTCAGATGCCTTTCGCAACGCTCTCTCGCCGCCCCGCTTGACCCTCCGCGAAGAGAGCTTCGCTTATGGTCACGCGATCGAGTATTCTGCGCCCGGATACGGGCTTTGGCATCGCACGATGCTGGAAACGCTGGGCGAACAGTTGGCCGACCGGATCGCCGCAGCGGGCCCCCTCCCCGACCTCATCGTCGGGCACAAACTCACGATCGAGGGCATCGCCACCCGGCGAATGGCAGATCGTTTGAGGGTGCCGTACGCGCTGTCCATCCAGGGTAACACCGACACGCGCATCCTCGCCGCGCGACCGGACCTGCGCAACCACCTGCGCGAGATCTTTCACGATGCGGCGATGGTCTTCTCCTTTGCGCCTTGGGCACTGCGGCAAGTAGAGGCGCGGCTCGGCGAGCGTACGGCGCCTTCGGTTGTCCTGCCCTGCGCCTTGGGCCAGGACGTCACGCTGCCTCCCAGACCCTCCGGCGGCGGACTGGTTACCGTGTTCAACCTGCGTCACTGGCGCAACAAGGGCTTCGACCGCACGGTCGCAGCGTTGCGCGCTTCCGCTGGTCCGGCGCGCCGCGCAGGCCTGACGGTCATCGGCGGAGGCGACGAGGCGACCTTGGCAAGGTGCCGCGAACTTGCCGGGCCAACTGGGCTCGTTTCGTTTGCCGGGCCGGTAGAGAACGGCGAGATTCCGGCCAGGCTCAACCGCGCCACCGCGCTGGTCCTGCCGTCTCGGCGCGAATCGTTCGGCATGGTCTTCATCGAGGCGCTGTTCGCCGGAATCCCGATCATCTACCCGGCGGGCACGGCGGTCGACGGTTACTTCGACGGGGAGCCGTTCGCCCTTCGGGTGGACGCGGGCTCAACTGCATCGATAGCGGCGGCGATGGACCGGGCGGTAACGCACGAAGAAGAATTAAAGGCCGCACTTGCCGATTGGCAGAACAGCCCGCGTGCCAGACGCTTCACGCGCGAGGCGATCGGCGATGCATTTGCGAGCGGTCTTCACCGGGCCGCTTCCGGGGCCATCTAGTAGCCCTTCAGCCACTCCTCCCGCGTCTTCCACATTTCGCGCCAAGTGGCGATCTGGCCGCGCCCGAACGGCGCGAGTACCACCGATCCAGCCAGCCGGGTCGCCACCCACAGCCGCATGAGCGCGATGCCAAGCCACTTGCGGCCGGATGGCCAGTGGCGGCGCACGATCGTCGCGCGGGCCCTGTGCAGCTGCTTGAGCTTGTCGACCCGGCGAGGCGAGGCTGCCCCGACCAGGTGGACGATTTCGGCTCGGGGAGTGATCATCGGCGAAAATCCGAGTGCTGCTGCCCGCAGGCAGAGATCGTGATCTTCGCCGTACATGAAAAAACTCTCGTCGAAGCCGCCGAGCCGTCGCCAGTCTTCGGTCCGGACCAGCATGAAGCAGCCCGAGATCACGTCGACACGCCGCTCCCTGTCGCGTTTCCAGCCGCCCAGCCCTTCGGGATTGAATACTGGCGACCCAGGAAACAGCCGGGACAGGCCGATCGCGCTGCAGAACAGGCTCCACGGCGTAATCGTGGAGAAGCATGATGCGGGGTTGAGGGATCCGTCGGCGAACAGCGTGCGCCCCCCGACAATTCCGGCCGAGGGATTGGCCTGCGCAAAGCGCCACGCGGCCTCGACAGCACCGGGATGCGTTTCCGTATCGGGGTTGAGCAGCAGCAGATAAGGGCTTCGGGCCCGCTGCGCAGCGCGGTTGTTGGCCGATGCGAAGCCGAGATTCTCGTGGCTTTCCATCAGTTCGACATTGGGAAAGCGCGCTTTGATTGCTTCGGCAGACCCGTCGGACGACGCATTATCCCATACGATCACCTCGATCCGCACGTCGCCCGCATGGGCCAGCAGGGTCTCGATTGCGCGCAGTGTAAGGTCACGGGTATTGTAACTGACGATGACGACGGTCACTTCGGGACCGGCCGCCCGGCTCTCTTCATTCATTGATTGGCGCTACGAGCGGTCGCGAGCCCGACCGCGATGCCCAGAAGCATGAAAAACCATACCAGGAGCGATAGCCACAGCGACACCGAGATCGCGCCGAGCGCGAAAACCGCGAGCGAAATCGCGACGCCGCGCAACAGAAGCGCGTCCATCGGCGGCATGGTTCGCGACCGCCTGGCGACCATCCATACACCCGCGACCGTGGCTGCGGTTAGGGCGAGCGAAGCGGGAATGCCGAATCGGAGCGCCATGAGCAGCCAAAAGTGATCGAACGATCCCGAATGCATCCACCAGGGCCGTTCCCACGTACCGTATCCAATTCCGAACCAGGGATTCTCCGCCACGTTGGCGGTGCCGAAACCCCAAATGAGTATGCGGTTATAGGCGGACGCCGTCTGCAGCGAAGCATAGCGGACTAGCAGCCCATAGGTGCCGGTGTTGCTGAGCATTTCGATCACGAAAACCACCGCTGCCGAAACGATGAGAAAAAGCGACCAAGTAGCGTTGGCTACCCGCACGGTCAGCCAGTCGTAGAAGCGCAGCGCGCCGCCGAAAAGCAGACCGAGCAGTGCGGCCGAACTCAAAGAGAAGAACGCACCGATGGACGCCGCCACGCCCAGCTTGGCCGGCCAGCCCCGAATGCTCGCCATTAGATAAAGCGGCAGGAAACTCGCGAGGAACAGCCCGGCGTGAATAGGATGATTAAAGGTGCCCATCCCACGCATCAGACCCAAGCGTTCTTCCTCGCGCGCGCCAAAGGGAACACCTGAAATCGCGGCAGCGAGCGGCTTCGCAATGCGAACCCCCGTTATCGATTCCTGCACCACAAAGAAGGATGCGATCCCGACGGCCGGCGCGATGAAGACGAGAAACAGGCGCAAGTCGCGCGGCGAATTGATGGAGGATCGCGCGAGGAAATAGGCAAGCGCGATGTCCACCAAATGGGCGCCGGCCATAATCATCGCGGTTCCGAGTGCCGCGGAGGTCACGTAGGAAGCCAGGAAAATCCAGGCTGCGCAAAACGCGATCAGGAAGTCCGGCCACGCGGGACGAAAGCGTTCCCGTACACCCGATACGACAAGGAAGACCGCCGTCAACATCAGGTAGACGCGGTACGGAGGAAGGAGAATCCCGCTGATCCGAGGGTTCAGCTGATCAGGAAGGAGAAGAAGATAGAACAGGCCCGCCATCAGGATAATCGGGAGCGTGGAGACGGCCTGCGGGGCCGATCTCACCGTCATGGGCCCCGCACCCGCGATCACTGTCCGGTTTTGCTGCATGTGGAGGCGGTTAGCCGCTTTTCTACCTGAGCAATACCTGCAATTGCGCAATATCAGCGGGCCGGTCAGGAATTTTTGGAAGCGCGCCGCGCGACGTTACGGTTATGGGGTCGAACGACGTTGCAAGGTGTGAATCGGCGATAGTCGGACCCGACCGGCGAAGTTTTCAAACACCGCGCGAATTGCACGAAGTCTGCGACAGAATTTGCGAACCGGTTGAGGGCGATCGCAAAAACGCCTTTCCTACATATAACCTATTTGGTTACTCCTTTCGGAATAAGCAACCGAAAGGACCTCATCGCAATGATCAACGACTATTATCATCACGTAAGCGACAGCCTGACTGCACCGGCACGACAGGCGTTTTCCGTGACGCCGCACGATTCGAATGATCTGCCCCAGGTTCCTAAGGCGATCTACGTCGGAAACGGCGGCAGCATCGCTCTTCGTCCGATCGGATCGAATGAAGACGTTACCTTCGTCAACGTGCAGGACGGGACGATCCTCGACATCCGCGCGCGCGCCGTCCGTGCCACGGGCACGACCGCGAGCGGCATCGTGGGGCTCGCATGATGAACGGCTACGGTTTCGGCATCGCGCGCGCGACTCGGCGTAAGCCCGGCGGCGGCGGGGGCGGCTCGCCCACGCCGACCCCTCCGCCACCCCCTCCTCCGCCGCCACCCCCTCCTCCGCCCCCTCCGCCTCCACTCCCGCCCCCTCCGTCACCCAAGATCGAAACCTACGGCGAGTTGTCCCGCAGCCAGCCCGGTGCCGGTATCGCGACGACGGCCACAGCCATCGTTTCGGGCGACACCAGCGGCCACTGGACCATCGGCAATGGACGCCTCTACCCGAGCGCGGCGGGCGATACGGCGAACATGAATGCGGGGCCTTACGTACTGGGTCTCGATAACGGCGATACGATCAACGTGACCATCGAGCCCGATACCTGGGACGCCGCCGATTACACCGAGTTCGATTTCCTCGCCCGACAGGCTGCCGCGACCATCCGAGGCAAGACGATCGCGCTTCGCAACAGCGTCGCTTTCCCGCTGCAAGTGACCGGCACGTTCAGCTCCCTGTTCCGCCGTCTCGACCTGCGCGATCCCGCCAACGGCAATCGGCCCACAACCGTCAAGGGCCGGTTCGGCGCTGCCGGCGACTACGCCAGCTATTGCGAGATATCCGGCACAACCTCGATCACGTGCATGGGCCTGACCATCAAGCACTTGCGCACCACGCCGGTGGCCGAACCAAAGTTCAGCATGATCGGGTCGGCCACCTACAACGTCCAGGACATCACCATCGAGGATTGCTGGGTCACCGGTGCGGTGGGTGACCCGAACGGCGATTACTCGGCCTCGAGCAACTATCCGAACTTCGGCAAGGACCTGATCAACACGACCGGCTCCGTCACCAACGCGGTCGGTTCCATCACCGTGCGCGATTGCCTGATCGAATGGGGCGCAAGCTGCATCAACATCGCGGTGAGCAAGGCGGGCCACCAATCGACGATCGTCGGGAACGAGGTGCGCTATTTCTACGACGATGCGATTGGCGTATCGTTACGGGGAGACCCGCAACCCTCGACCATCGCGGGGAATTTCATCCACGACAGCGTCGGGCACAAGGACGACAGCGCGAGTCCGCACCCCGACGCCATTCGCCTGATCGCCAACACGACGGCGGCCGCCGACTGGCCGGGCATCGTCATCGAGGACAACGTAATCCTCCAGGGCACCGCGCGCGGGGCCATGCAGTGCATCTACCTCGACGACTTCAAATCGCTCGCCGGGACCGACAGCGGGCGCTTCTTCGTCGCGACGATCCGCAACAACGTGGCCGCGGGCAACAGCTCGATCCACGGGCTTACCATCGCCCAGGCGAAGGACTGCCTGGTCGAACGCAATACCGTGGTCTCTTGGAACCGGGCGTCGAGCGTCGAACCGTCCATCCTGGTCGGTCCTGCATCGACCACATTCGGCACCAGCGGCGGCGGCAATATCGTGCGCAACAATATCGCCGATGCGATTTATCCGGCACTGGCCGGCGTCACGCTGACCGCGAACCACGAGGCTGGGCTCAACGGCGGCACGATCGCCTATTCCACGTTGATGGATGGTCCGACCTGGGCGCCGACCAGCGTAGCGGAGGCGTTCGCGGTGTTCGCACCCAAGGTCGACGCGGGCGCCACCGCCCCCTGATCCACGACACCCCGCGAACCGGTTCACGGCTCGAGCCGGCGGACCAGTTCGCGGGGGTCGACTTGCGGCCTTGCCCGACCACCAGATCGGAGCCACAGACGGCAAGGAACTGAGCTCCGGGAGGTAAAGATAGCAAACGTAAACTTCCCGGAACTCCGTCGCGTAGCCGCACTCGATGGTTTGCGCGCTTTCGCAGTCATCGCAGTTTTCCTTTTTCACGCATTTCCAGCCCACTTCGTAGGTGGATTTCTTGGTGTAGACTTGTTCTTCGTATTGAGCGGATACGTTATTTCTAGTTCACTAATTGCCAAGAAGATCGATCTGCGAGCATTTTACCTTCATCGAGCATTCCGTATTCTGCCGCCTATTGTTCCCGTTATCGCCTTCGCGCTTGCGACCGGCTTGTCAGGACTGGGTATTGCGTCGTTGGCGGACATTGCTTACGCCGTAGCGAGCATAATGAACTTCGCCCGGATTTACGAATGGACTACGGGTGCCGGCTTAGGACATTTCTGGTCGCTCTCAGTCGAAGAGCAATTTTATTTGCTATGGCCGGTAAGTTTATTGTTAATATTGAAAAACAGCCGCCCTGCGCGCATTCTGGCTGTGGTGGTTTTCTTTTTGTTAATTTTACAGATAGCCCGAGCATTGACCGGCGCGGACGTATTGACACTTTATAACGGCTTGGATACGCGTGCGCCACAACTTTTGCTTGGCTGCCTACTTGCACTGACCTCGATAAGAATCGATTTGAGCAGGCTTTGGCCAATACTGACTATAATTTGGCTATTAGCCATCTGCACAATTCAATTCGATAGTTGGTTTTATCTTTCGTTCGGGATGGGATCGGTTGCCTTGCTGGCGGCTGCGACGATAAAGTTATGTGTGGACGCGAATACGCCACTCCACTCCTTCCTCGAAAATTCCGTGGTACAGTGGGCAGGGTCCCGTTCTTACGCAATTTACTTGTGGCACTACCCTTTGTTCGTGTTTGCGAGCAAACTGCCAAATCATGATCATTTCTCCGAGACATCAACCGCCTTGGTGGTCTTTTTCGCTACCTGTTGCGCTTCCGAATTGTCATACAGATTCGTAGAGACACCTGCTCGCCATCTACGGAACCGAATCGAAGCGCGAGGGCAGGCGAGAAGGCTCTCGTTGATGGATTGACATTTTTATTGATCAAGTTCGCGAGTTAGCATGCGCGGGTCGATGCTCGGCTCAGACGTGTTAGAATGCCGGCGCGACCACGATCGCCTATTCCACGCTCATGACTGGCCCGTCCTGGGGACCGACCAGCGAGCGGAGGCGTTAACGCTGTTCGCACCCAAGGTCGACGCGGGTGCCATCGCCCCTTGACGCCACGCCCCCGCGAACCGGTTCACGGCTCGAGCCGGCGGACCAGTTCGCGGGGGTCGAGCGTGTGGTCGTATGCCTTCGCCCGCCGGTAGCGCCATGACTTCCACAGGCGAAATCGCGACCACATGAGCCGGATCGGCGAGCGGACGATCGGTACCGTAAGCGTCTCAATCGGAAGATGGGCCCGCCACTTTGACTGCATGAACCGCCACGCATCGGTATAGCCGCCATTGAAACCGCGCACCGTTCGACTGTTGTGCACCGCTGGGATGTCGGCGATCCACGACCTGAGTCCCGCTTCGCGCGCGCGCAGAACGATGTCCGCGGCGTAGAGGTGGAAGCCCGGCAGCCCTTCGTCGAAGCGCAGGCCGCTCGCGCGGCGCAGGACGATAACGTACTCGTCGATGCACTGTGCTTCGACGGGGTCGGAGAACCGGCCTCCCAAGCGACGCCCCAACCCGGATGACCACACATGGCCGGCATGTTTGCCCGCCCCATCGATGCCCCATCCTCCGATGACCGCCCAGTCGGGATCGCGCGAGGCTACGAGGGCGATCGCGCGGCGCAGGTCCGCCTCCCAGCGTTCGGGGAGGAACACGTCCTGGTGGGCAAACACGACTACTTCCGCGGACGTTTCGTCGATGCCGCGATTGTAGGCGCTCGATGCCGAATGCGCGCCGCGATATGCGTGAAACGCGGCGCGCCCCTCGGCAATCATTGGCGAACGCAGCAGGTTGTTGGCGAGGATCGCCTCGTCGTTGACAGCTGCGACCACTGCAATCGAGGGCGACGAGGCGCGTCCATCGGTCATCGCTTTCGGCCCACGATGCAGATTTGGCGCGTGGTGAGGTGGCGCAAGCGACCGAACGTCAGAAGGTTGAACAGCTTGGTACGCGCGCCCGGGACCGAGAGATCGCGGATCCTGTCGACATGGATGCCGGCATCCTCGAACATGCGGCAATAGCTCGCCCGCGTGAACCAGCGCAGATGCGTGCGGTCCATCACCCCGGTCTCGGTCAGGTCCCAGCGGCCAGCAAGAAGCCCTCGCACGATGGCGATCTGGGCAACGTTTGGCGAGCTTGCCACTACGAGGGCCCCGGGCTTGAGCAAGGCGGCGACACGCTCGACGACGGTCCAGGGATCGACGAGATGTTCAAGCACCTCGCTCATCAGCACCGCGTCGAAATGCCGTTCAGTCCATGGCAGGTCGAGCGATTCGACATTGCCTTCGATCACTTCGGTGAGGCGGGTGCGGGCAAGCGCTGCGGCGCGCGGCGCAATTTCAACCCCGTGATAGGAGGCAGCGAGACCATCCGCGAGCGCGGCAGCACCCGTTTCGCCCGATCCACAGCCGATCTCAAGAACGCGGGCGTCACCGCCCGCGGGCAGCAGCGCAAGGAAATCGCGGCGTACACCGCCGAAATATCCGTCATCCTTCGCTTCATACCCGGACGTTTCGAATCTTTCGCTCATCGCGCCTCCTTCCGGCGGAGCCTGCTGTGCAGCTGTCGGGCAATCAAGGCCAACCGCCGCCTGAGGTCGGCGGACATCAGCAATGCGAAAACGGTACCGGGTAGGCTCACGGCGGCGGCCAGTACCGCAGAGAACGTCCAGCTGGCATAGGGATCGAACAGGCCGACAATCACGATCACAAGTGCAGCCTGTCCTGCGAAAACAAGTCCGGAGAAACGACAGGCCGAGGCAGCCGATACGCTCCGGCGACCGGCCCGCCACAGAGCGTAGAAAGTCGCCGACACGTCTCCCGCGCACATGCCGGCTGCGACCCAAACGACCGAGTGGCCGGAGTTTATTGCCCAGAACGCAATGGCGAGACCTCCGGTTCGGAGAATACTCGCAAGAAGAATGTCGCTGGTGACGCCCAGTGTCAGCGAAATGACGACGCACCATGACCGCAGTACGACCGACGATGCGAGAACAGCGAGAAACGTCGCCAAAAGTGGTTCGGTAACGTAACCGGGGCCGAACAGAAGGGCAGCGATCGGCCCACCTAGCACGCCTACCGGCAAGACGAAGAGCGACAGGACCAACAAGGTCGCGGCGCCTGTGGTACGGCTACGTTCCGCGAAGAGCGTGGGGTCATCGCGCGCTTCCGACATGAGCGGGAAGGACAGATTGCCGCACAGTCGGGCGAGAAACGTGCTGAGCCCCGCCGTCAGCGCGCCGACGGCGGCATAGCCTGCCAGCTCGCGCATGCCTGCTTGCGTACCGACCACAATCCGGTCGCCTTGCACACCGAGGAAGATCACCACACCGTTGAGCAACAGCGGCCAGCCATAAGCCATCACGTGCCGAAATGCTTCGCGATCGAAGCCGATGCGCCAGCGGTGGTCGGCAAGCAGATGCGACAGGACCACGGTGATAGTCGACGTCGCAAGCGACCCTGCGGCAACGGCGACATAGCTTCCAGTAATCGCAGCAACGGCAATGGCGGTCACGACTCCCGGTATCAGTCCTCCCAGTCGCATCCGGATAAATGGTCCGAAATGCATCTTCCGTTGCTGCTCGAGTGGACTGAGGTGTCGGAACCCCTCGATAACCGGAATGAACCCGGCGCATGCATAGAACCAGGCAAGATCGGGTTGGCCGAACGCGCTAGCGATCCAACCCGCCCCGAGCGCGATTGCCACCCCCAAGAGCACACCCCGTGCCAGCAGTAGGGTCGCTAGGGTTTGGCGGGCGCGCTCGAGTTCAGCATCGCGCGCATGGATCAGATATTTCTCGAACCCAAGGTCGCTGATGAGCGCAAACGAGCTCACGACAAGAACGAACGTCACGCTGACGCCGAAATTATCCGGTCCCAGCAACCGCGCAACGAGCACGGTGCGCAAGAACAGCAAGGCGTGTTCGGCAAAGTAGCCGAATGCCAGCGTCGATGCCGCCTTGCAGAAACGCCCCTGTGCCACGGCCTAGCCTTGCCGCCCGGTGCGCTGCGAAAGCGTTGGCCCCGTGTCCGCCGCGATCCGCCCACCCACCAGCCGCCGCAGCGTGCCGAGGAAGCTGCGCGCGCTCTCGGCAAGCCCAAGTCGCCGGACGTTCTCGGTCAGCGCGAGGCCGCGGTAGCGGGGGAGCCGCCGACCGGTGAGCGCCATTGCCGCGAGGCGCGAAACGACGAGGCCCTTCCGCTTCGCCTGAAACGGCTGCATGTTCGATATGGTTTCCACTGCCAGCGGTTCGGTTACGAGTGCCCCGGTGGCGATGGCTTCTGCGACCAGCGCCTCTCCGCGAGCGCTGCGGGTCAGGACGATGCTGCGTCCCTCGCGCTCGCCGAACAGCGGATTGCCCTGCGCATCGCAATGCCACCCGTCGGCACAGACGACGTCGGCGAACTCGCCGATCCCATCGGGGCAGATCTTGCAGCGAAACTGCAAATGTCGATTGAGGATCGCTCCCCAGCTGGTCGCATAGTCAATCGTCGCTTTGGTACCGTCCTCGAGCTGCGCGGTGGCGAAGCCCGGCCAGCCGTCGCCCCGATAGCGGAACGCGGCGACCGCGTTCTCATCGGCGATCCCCATCGCCGAAAGGACAGCAGAGGTACCGCGGTAGCTCGGCACCCCCGCGCACATGAATGCGATCATGCACACGACCTTCTCATCCACCCGCGGATCGACGCGGGCGAGTTGCCGCAGGCCCGCTACATCGCAAGGCTTGCCGACGAAAGCGAAGCGCCCCGGTGCATCGAGCCGCTCGCCAATGTCCTCGAGCGGAGAAGACGGCGCATACCGCGATCCCGCGGCGCGAAACACGTCGTCACGCCCGGTGCTGATCGCCAAGGCATTGCGGACGGGGGAAGTCGCCGCGACGGCGGTCTGGACAACGTAATCTGCCGTCCCGCTTTCGAGCAGATGCAGAAGGATCGCCGACAGCCCGCCGCCCGACGAGGCGTTGCGCCGCAGGGCCGGGTCGCTCGACCAGCCGAGCCGCGCAGCGACCAGCGGGCCCCAGATGGGATGATAGTCCGGCCCGCCGCGTTCCGATTGCTCGTGGACGACGTTCGCGCCTGGGCAGACCCGATCAATCAACGCAGCGACATCCGCTGGGATCGGCCCGGTCGCGCGCGGACGGCGAAAGCCTTCGGCGCTGTCGTGCATGGCTATCGATCCGTCGATCCCGGCGCACAACCCGCATCCGGCGCACAGACCGTTGGCCTTGATCGTCTCGATATCAAGCATTGTCGGTAACCAATCCGGCGACAATCTCGTCGAGGTAGCCCGAATAGTTTTCCAGCCGCCGCTGTGCAGCCCCGTTCGCTTTCAACGCCTCCTCGCGCACGGCCGCAAGGTTCGAGAATGCAGCCTCGAAGCGCGCGAGAACCGCTGCATTGTCTTCCTGCGTAAGGTCCGCCGTCCACTTGTAGCCCAACGAATCGAACAGACCGGAAAACTTGCGGCTGTAACCAAGCGGTACCACCGCGGTGCCCGACGACAGCGCAGCGATGGTGGCATGCATCCGGCTGCCGGCGAACAAGTCGAGCTGCGCGATGTAGCTCTTCGCCTCGGACGGACCGGAAAAACGTGGAGGCAGGATCGCGCCGGGCACGCGTGCCTGCAGTTCTTCCGCGACTGCGTAATCGTCCTCGTACGGGGTCGAAGCGGCCAGCACATGCGGGACGAGGTGAAGCTCGATCCGGGGATCGCCGGCCAGCCGTTCGAGCAGGGTGTGGACGAGGGCGGGATAGTCGACCGAAAGCGTGATCCGGTCGCCGCTGGCAAGCGCGCGCCGATAGAGCAGCGCAGACACGTTGATGCCGACCTTGATCCGGCCTTGCGCCAGGTCACGCCCGTCCTTGTCGGCCGGCGCGTCGTAGGGAAGCGCGAAGGCCACGTCGGTCGAGATGGCGGACCAGGATCCGATGCCGAGTTCCTCGAGCAGCGCAAAGGACACCTCGTCACGGGCGAATACCCGGGTTGCGAGGTGCATCGCTGCAACCGCCGCCCGGCGCGCCGCCCGCGTGTGGAATGGGCCGATCGTCTGCGGGCTGAGCACGAGCGGCGCGCCGTGCAACCGCGCGGCCAGCTTCGAACCGACGATCAGACCGTAGCGCCTTGACGAATAGATGTCCGAGAAGCTGTCTCCGCCACCGATGTCGAACACCGCGTGGCAGCGGGCCATGCGCTTGTGCAGGGGCGACAGCGGATTGGCCAGCGCCTTGTAGCCGACGTTCTCGAAGTGGTTCTCGAACCGTATCTCGTGCGCGTAGTCGAAGGCTCCGCGCACGCCCATCAGGTGGAAGACCGGGCGGCGTCCGGCGCGCGTCACCGCATCGCCGATGAGGTTGGCGTTCGCGACCGAAAGGGCGCCGACGCCTAGGTTCTCCGACCGGCACGAATGCCAGAGGAGGCCGATCTCGATCGGCGAATGGCGCCTCGCGGCAGGCATCAACGCGTCTCCCGCGTCGCAATCAGCGATTTGGCGAATAGCAGAGCGAAGCGCTCCGTCCGGTGATCGGCGTCCGGAAACAACGCCTTCATCGTCCCGCGCCCGATCATGCGCGTGCCATCGATCCTTCGCCCGGCGGATTCGAAATCGACCTTCCGCGCCAGTCCGATACGAAACCGGGTAAAGGCGAAAAGTCGCACGGGATCCGGCATCCAGTGCAACAGGGGGAAGGCCGTGTGGGGATCGATCGGGAACCAGAAATTGGGCGTCTGGACATAATATGCGCGGCCGACCCTGCGTATCTCTGCAGCGAAGTCCTGCATACGCGCATAACCGCCCACATGCTCGATGACCGAGTTGGAATGGACGAAGTCGAACTCCCCATCCCCGTATTGCGGCATAGAGCAACCGTCGCCGGTAGCTTGCTCGCAATGCAACTCCGCCACGGCATGGGCCGCCTGGAAGGCGAGTTCCTCGTCGAAATTGAGGATCGTTATGTGGACCCGGTTGCGCAGGTCGTGCCTCAACAAATGCCAATAACGCGCCCGTCCACCGACATCGAGCACGCGCACTTCGGCGCGTTCGCTCAGCATCCTTTCGATCATCGATTCAACCAGCGCGAACCGGCGGCTGCGAAAACGCTGCTGCATCGCCTGGAAAAGCCTGCTTTCCTTGCGACGGACGAAAGTGGGCGATGGCTCGCTCATGTCCTGCTTTCCTCGCGCAGCATGCGCCGCAGGTTCTCGCGCCAGTGCGTCGCTTCGAGGTCCAGGGCGCTGCGGGTTTCCCGCGAATCAAGAAGGGAGAACCGGGGGCGCTTTGCAGGCGTGGGGTATTCGCTCGATGCGATCGGCACGATCGGCACGGCGCGGTCCAGCACCCCGAGGGCGAGAGCTTCCTCGTGGATCGCCACGGCGAAATCGTACCAGCTGGCAACGCCCGCATCGGTCCAGTGCCAGATTCCAGAGGCAGGCCGCAAAGCGAGCGTCCAGATGACTTCAGCGAGGGTTCCGGTCCACGTAGGAGCGCCGATTTGGTCGGCGACCACGCGCACTTCGGAACGGGTGCGCATCAGCCGCAGCATGGTGTTGACGAAATTGGCGCCGCCGGCTCCATGGACCCACGCAGTCCGGATGACGGTGGCGTCTTCGCCCGCAGCGTCCTCGCCGGCCGCCTTGCTGGCACCATAGACGGAAAGCGGATTTCGCTCGTCCCCCGGAAGATAGGCACGGCTCGCTTCCCCGTCGAAGACGAAATCGGTCGAGACCTGGACAAGGCGTCCCCCGACCTCGCGCAGCGCGGAGGCCATGGCCCCCACAGCCGCTGCATTGACCGAATGGGCCAGGTCGGACTCGATCTCGGCTTTGTCGACCGCGGTGTAGGCGCCGGCATTGACGAGGATGTCGGGCGCCGCCGAAACTACTTGCCGGCGGACGGCTTCGGCATCGGCGAGGTCGAGTTCGGAGCGGACCGGAGCGATGATTTCGGCCTCCTCCGGCGCAGTCGCGAGGAGCGCCCTGCCAAGCTGGCCGCTCGAGCCGGTGATCAGGATTCTCACTTACGCCCCTTCACGCTCCATGGGCCCTGCGCGCACCCAGGCGACAATATCGACGCCCTTGGAAATGCCATGAAGGCGCCGTTCGACAAGGGCGGCACCCGCCTGGCGCGTCCGATCGACCAGCCAGGCGAGATAGGCCGCTATTCGCGTGCGCCCTTGGCCTCTAAAGGACTCCAGCGCAAGCGGATCGGGCGCGAAGGCGCGGCGGACGAAGGCGCCGGCCCGCACGGGTTGTGAACCGCCCGCCTTGCGATCCACGATGCGTTGACGCCGGGCCACTTCGCGCGGGACGGCCATGAGCGCCATGGCGCGCTCGGCGGAGCCGGGGGGCGGGGTTTCGAGCACCGGGCCCAATAGCCGGGGCCAGTCGGCCCCCGCATCGTGGGCGACGGCCGCAACCAGGGAAAGCGCGCGGTCGAGGCCGAGCCGACTGGCCCGGTCGGGCAAGGAGCGGATGGCAGGCTCGTCGCCGCGCAAGGCGTACGCCGCGTCCGCCAGCACAATCATCGTCGAGATAAGCCCGTCCTTGGCGCAGGCGTTCGCCATAAGGTGCAACAGGTTTGCGGAAGCGGAGGGAAACAGAAGTGCGGCATTGCCCGCCATGTCTGACTGGGCCGATCTGACTATCTCATTCTGCAGGGCCTCGCCGCCAATTGCAGCGCCGACCCGCCAATGGATCTCGATCGTCACACTAGCGCCGCCGTCTACAATGGGCGCGAGATGCTCGGGGTTATCCCAGACCTGGTCGAGCACGCCTGGATGCACGCTGTAATCGCGATCGGCGAGCAAGACGCGGTGGGCCTGGGCAGCCGCTTCGCCGGGAATAAGCAGGTCCAGATCGACCATCGGTCGCAAGTGCGGCTCGGGATAGCTGCAACGGGCGATTGCCGCGCCCTTGAGCGCAATGGCCCGGATGCCCGCAGCAGAGAGCCGATCGGAAACCCGCACCAAGGCGGCGGAATGCCGCAGGGATTCAATTCTTGCCTCGCGCTCCAGGGCCATGAGCCGGACTGACTCAGGGGAAAGAGCCTCGCGCGCGAGGCGGAAAGGCGCCGCGCGAACCAGTAACGGAGCCGCGCGCACCCCGCAGGCCATCGCAGCGAGCCTCCGCCAGGTCCGTTCGTCCATCTCGGCGAGCGCGGTGTCATGATCGCCTTCGGGGTCGGCGCACAGCCTTGCCAGTGCCAGTACCGCGGGATCAATCACGCTGCGCACCCAAGTCGACGTGTAGGTCCGCTAGCGACTGCAGGGCAGGTCGGTGACCCAGAATGACGAAGGTGCGCACGCCGCGCTGCCCTGCGATAGCGTCCGCGATGGCGGTTTCGTTGCGGGGGTCGAGTGCCGACGTGACTTCGTCGAGGATCACCAGTGAAGGGTTGCGAAGCATCGCCCGGGCGAGGGAGAGGCGTTGGCGTTCGCCGCCCGAAAGCTCCCGCCCACGTTCGCCCACAACCGTGTCCAGTCCCAGAGGCAGATCGAAGACGAACTGCGCTGACGCGGCTTCGATCGCGCTCTTCATTTCGTCCAGATTCTTGCCGGCAGTGCCCCAAGCGAGGTTATCGGCGATGGTGCCATCGAACAGGTACGGTGTCTGTTCGACATAGGCCACCTGCCGCCGCCATCGGACGCGCGCAGGCCCCTCCAGTGCGATGTCGTCTACCGTGATCGCTCCCGCGTGGGCTTCCAGAAGGCCGCACAGGAGGTCGGCCAGCGTACTCTTGCCCGAACCCGATGGTCCCATGATTGCGACCACCGCCCCGCGCGGAATGCGCAGGTCGAAGTTTTTGAGGATCGGCCGATTGCGATCGTGATAGGCGAAATTCACCCCCGCTGCCACGATCTCGCGTTCGAAAGGTATCGGGCCTTTGTCATCGACCTCGGGCTCGGCGGCGCGCTTCGCCTCGTCGATTGTGCCGAGCAGCGTCTCCAGGGCCGGCAGGCAATACTGCCAAGAGCGCCAGGCGTCCTGCAGATTGCCGGTGAGAGGCGCGATGCGCAGGAAGATCGCGAGAACCGGGACGAACAGGACCAAGGGCACCGCCAAAACGCGCAGTCCGACGAATACGATGACGGCGAGGATTGCTGCCGTGGTCACCTGCATGCCCAGGCTGGCACGGTGCGTTGCCCGCGTATAGTTCCATTCCGCCGCCTCGAGATCAGCCGCGACTGCATCGAAATCCCGGTTCAGCGAGTCCTCTGCTCCGACGATCCGTGCCGCGCGCAAGTGAGCGAACCCGTCGGAGACATGCCCCTGGAGCCGGCGATAGGCAGAATCGAAATGTTCTCCCCAGCTTCGCCTGCTGCCCTGCAATGCTGCAGCGGCGCCGGCGGCGAGCGCGGCCATGACAAGCGTAAGCGCGGTCAATCCCGGGGAGAGCCACGCCGCAGTCGCCAGCAAGACCAGGATAGTGATGCTGGCCGAAAGCACCTCGATGGCCCGATCGACCAGATGACCCAGGCGTTCGGCTTGGCCGACGACGAGCGCAGCGTAATCGGCGCTGCGCTGGCCGCTCAGCCAGCTCCATTCCGCCTGTACGATCGCACGCTGGACGCGAAGGCGCAGCTCCTTCGAGAGGCCAAGCCCAAGCGCGGCGCGCGCACCCCTTACCCGATATGTGATGGCGGCCCTCAGGGCGACAAGCGCGACGAATCCCCCGAGAAGGTAGACGAGCGGCAGCGAGGAGAATTGCCCAAGCCATTGCGGCACATTGCCAGGCAAATCCGCACCGGCGACGAGAGACGTCATCGGAATGAGCAGGAAGAGGCCGATCCCCTCGGTCGAGGCGGCGAGGATCATCCACCCCATCGCGGCCATGAGCTTGCGGCGACCGGTGATGCGGGTGAGGAAGGCGAGTGCCTCGATGCCGCTGCGAGGCCTATCAGGCGACATTGCGACGCCGGCTGTATCGCAAGAACCGTGCGGCCGTGATGCCTGTACCGATCGCCGTCTGAATGCGGTTCTTGTCGGCCAAAGTGTCCGCAGACGGGCCGGCCCAAGCGGAGAGGTCCCCTGCCAGACGGGGGAGGTCGATGACCCTCGCGACGTCGGGATCGTTTTCCAGCATCGCGAGCTCCGCGCGAAGGGCGTCTCTTTCCCGCGCAAACCGCTCCGGCCAGTCGGCATTCTGCCGTCCGCGGCGGGTCTCCAGCCTGACCATTTCCGGGATTCGGCCTTTCAGCAGGCGGCGCGCCAGCCAGCGTGACTGGCCATGTCGAAGGAACTGATCGTCGGGCATGCCCGCGCATAGTTCGACGAGCGGAAGGTAGGCTGTGGGATCGCGATCCTGCACACCGTAGAGGAGAGCGAAGGCGACCTGCAGTTCGGGCCCATCGGTGAAGCCGCTTTCCCACGCACCTTGCCGCCATTCGGCGCCCGAGGCGGTGCGCGAAGTTGCCGCCTCAAGGCCCGCTTCGCGAAATCGGTCGATGGCTCCGCTGTCGCGGGCAAAATCCTCTCGCATCGGCGACCAGGTCGTAAAGGGATCGACGCTCGTCTTGGCGCGCCCCTTGATCGCCAGACGCGCCGCTGGCGGGAGATTGGGCATTACCGCCCGCGCGGCGAAGCGCCATGCGAGCGACCGGTCGTCGTCGAGCGCGCGCAGTTCGCGCAGCAGCGTCACGATGCGCCCCTGCCGCAGCCAGCCGGGAAATCCCGTGTACCCGTCATAGCTGAAGACCATGTTGCCGAAGCCGGCGTTCAGGATCGTATCGCACCCCGCGGCCGCCGCAGCGCGAACGATCGGATAAGACCACGCGCCTGTCGCAACGTTGGCGGGGGGCCATGACCCCATCAGGAAGACCGCTTCCATCTCGTCACCGAGGTTCTGATCCTCGCTCCGAACGAAGTTGGTTTCAATCCTGTCCGGATACATATCGGCCAATGCCCGCACATGGGCGCTCTCGTCGTCGAACCGGTCGGGAGGCGCGCGGTGCGGCGCTTCCACCATCGGCAAGGCGGTGTAGGCATGAAGTCGCTCACCCCCTGCAAGGCGCTCCACCGCGTAGCTGGCGACGCCCTGCGAATCGAGTCCTCCGGAAAGGTACATCGCGCACCGGCGGGTCCCTTCCAGCGCCGCATCGAGGGCGCGTCCCATCTGCTCGTCCACCGCTTCGACGTAATCCTCGTCGCGGGCAAAGCGCACCGGGCGAACCGCGTCGAACGACCAGAAGGTCCTTCGCTGGAACCCAGCCGGATCGTGCATCTCGACGGTTGCAGCCCCGACCCGGCGATGTCCGAGAAACCAACTGCGCACGTGATCGGTTGAGTTGAACAGGAGCCTGTCGCCGAGCATCGCCTCGTCGATCTCGTCCGGAGCACCCGCGGCGAAAAGTGCTCGGGGGATCGATGCCGCGACGAGAAATTCACCGTCTCGCCACACATGCATGGGGTAGAAGCCGGTCGGCGAACGCGCGATGCGCACCTGACGGCGCGAAGGAAACCACTGCAGGGCTGTGTAGTTGCCTGTCAGGACACGATCGCAATCGTCGCCGAATTGGGCATGCGCTGCGGCATAAGCCAATGCCGGGCCGCCACGGGGGTCGATCGCGAGCGTTCGGCAAGTGTCGCTAAAGTGGTGAATGGTGCCGGCGAGCATTGTCAGGGCACCATCGCTCGAAGCGGACCACTGCGTGCGGATCACCCGCGGCGAACGGCTCCCTGCGGGCGCATGAAGGGAGCGCGCCGCAAACCAGCCACCTTCGATCGGCCCGCTGCGAACGTCGCCGGCCCGCCCCAAGAGAAGCGCAGCGGCCATCCGCTCACCGCAAGCATCTGCCCTCGTTCCTCCGCACAGGTCGATGGCCGCCGCGACGAGGAGGTCGTGCGATTGCTCCGGTCCGGCCTCAGCCGGCATGGGCCAGGGTCTGGAACGCGACGAGAGGCCGATATTCGCTCCGCTCGCAGTCTCCGATCAGGATAACCCCACCTTGTTCCACCCAAGCGTGCCAGCAATCCCCGCTTTCGCGGTCGTTCGCGTGGACGGCTATGACCAGCGAACCACCGCGCCCCGTGCGCTTGAGCCACCATTGCAGGACCATCGCCTGCGGCAGGCATTTGACAGTGAATGGAAGGCGCCACGCAGCCCGTTCGATCCGGCGCGCCATGGCCCGAGTGTCGGGGTCGATTACAGTTAATTGTGGAAGAGGGGTGGTCGCCGATGGTGTCGCGCTGCCCAGCGACCACCCCCAGCGGCCGAGAGGGATCCACTGTACGAGGGCCATCGCCACAAGCAGCCGGATCATGACAATCGTCGTCGCAGCCCAGGTTCCGATCCGCTGGACGGGATCAGTCGTAGCGCGCAAGACCCGCGGCGACCAGTTCGTCAGCGAACCGCTCGACTTCCGCTCGGCACCGTCCCGGTTCGACATCGTACTCGGCCTCCAGCGCCGAACAGACGGACGCCAGCTCAGCGGTCTGATCGAGAAGCTCCCAGATGCGGAGCGCGGTTCCGGACATGGTCGAGAACCTGCCGCTCCGCAAATTGATCACGGTAAGCTCATCGCCCACCATGGTACTACCGAAGGCGCCCGAGTTCTTGACGAGCTGGGCGGTAGAGGACTGCCGCTCGGAATCGTCGCTTGGCCGCCCCGGATTACGACTTGTGATTTTGTCCCGTCCCCCCGTCGCCGGGTTTCCCGTCTTGCGTCAAGGCGACATCGGCAAGGGAAACGTCGGGCTTGCCCAGCGCCGGCCGTGTCCACGGCTTGCGGTCAGTAAGGACGATACGCTGGTTCATCGTGCAAATCCCAAAAAGAGTCTCGAATGGAGCGGCCCATGTTGCGAAGCAGCATAGTTGAAAAAATCTTACGCAACAAGGGCGAAGCCAGTTCCTGCCATTGCGGATGCCGATTGTCGCGCGATCAGCGAAGGGCGCCCACCGGCAATTGTTCCAGGGCGCTGGCGAGCCAATCAAACTGCGAATGATCGAGATGGGAGGTGGGACGCTCGAAACGCCAGACCCGAACCGATCGCAGCAGTTCGAAGAGCCAGGCGCCGTGGACTTGCTCGTCTCCCCGAACCACGGCGATTGCAGGCCGATACATGGCCTCAGTGAACGCCTTCAATTTCGCTGCTGCAGCTTCGGCCTCGACGAACGCGACCTTTTCGCCGGGGACCAGGACGATCAGGTCGGTCAGGGGCGCGGCCACATCGGCGCTCCGGGCGGCCTTCCCGTAGAACTTGCCGGGCAGGCCAAGGATTTGGTCGCCCGTATCGGCGCCGATGAAGCGCGCCGCGTCCGCCCAAAGCTTGAGCGGTTTGCGATCGGGCACGCCCACTAGCCGATCCCCGGCCATGGCGAGAACCAGCGTGTCGTCGCACAAATGGGGAAATCCGCGCGCCGCCAGCGCCGCAGCCAGAGTGGATTTTCCCCCACCCGAATCGGCGGTGAAGGCGATCGCGCGACCGTTGGAGACTATCGCGCTCGCATGCAGCGGGAAGCATCCGTTGAGCCAGGCCACCGCGCCATACACGGTACCCCAGAGGAAGATCCGGAAGTCATCGTAGGCCAGGTCACCTTCCGGTATTTCGGCGATGATGCCCCTGCCTCGCTGGTAGTGAAAACGGACCCCTTCGGGTGTGGCGAACCAGAACTCGTCCTTGCCGAACGTGACGCCGTCTGCCCGCACCGCGTCGATACCCACCGGGTCGGGCACGTGACCGCGCGTGACCTGCATCTCGGTATGCAGCATCGACGTCACATCGGGCGCCGGTACCGTCAATGGGACGCCTGGACGATCCAGCGGCACATGCCATGACTGGCCTTGCCCTCAGGTTCCGGCGTCGAAGCAAGCAGAACCTTTCCGCCCTGAAGCGGGCGCGGCGCGGCGGAATAGGCCGAAGATTTCGTGTGGTGCTTCATCCTTCCAAACCGACTAATCGCCGGCGCTCGCTGCGTCGATAGCGATATGACGGGAACCTCGTGGTACCGGGAACGACGCCGCCGCACCTTGCGTTCTATTTGCGCGCTGTGTAGGATTCTCCTGCAACCGTCCGATTCATCTTAGGAATTTCTCATGAAGCCCACCGCCAAGCTCGCCTTCGTGGCCGCCTCGTTTGCGATGGTGCTGGGCTCGTCTCCGGCGACTGCCGGTACGCGCGCGGAAAGCTCGCCCGTCGCGGTCGACATCAGCCGAGGGACCGAGAGCGTCGTAGACCAGAACGAACTCAAGGGCCGGCACCTCTGGCTTCTGCTTCTCCTCGCTGCGATTATCGCCGCAATCCTCGCGGGCTCCGGCGGTGGCGGTGGCCGTACCCGCGGCTGACGGATCCCAGATTCGCGACCATGATACGGCCTCCCGCAAGGGAGGCCGTTCTTGCAAGTGGGCGACGCGACACAAGTCATGACCAGCGGAGGCAAGTCCTATCTGCCGATAAGGCTCTCGAGGGACGCCTGGACGGTGTCCATCCTTCTCGCGTTGGCCGTCGCCATCGGTGGGGGCGGAGCGAACGCGCCCTGGGGCAATCTTGTCGTGCAATTGGCTGCGATCGCTGCGCTGGCAGTCCGCGGGAAGGCCTTGGCGGAGTTTGCCACGACTTCGCCGCGCGCCCTCACTTTGCTTGTCGCTGCAAGTTGCCTTTTTCCCCTTGTCCAGCTCGTGCCGCTTCATCCCGATCTCTGGCGGGACTTACCCGGTCGCAGCCTTGTTGCCGGATCGCAAATGCTCTCGGGGGGACTGGGCTGGTTTCCGCTATCGCTTTCCCCTGCGCGCACGCTCGTCGCCTTTCTCGGCACTTTGGCGCCGCTTGCGGTCATGGTGCTTGCCATGCGGTGCTCTCCGCGCGAGCTCGCGGTGTTGCAATCCATCACCGTCTGCCTCGCGATAGCCGCCGCCGCTTTCGGAACCCTGCACCTGTTCAACGACGAATGGGGAGATCTCTACGCATCGCAGCGGCCGCTTGCCGGCGTACTCGTGGCGACATTCGCCGATCGTAACGCCGCGGCCCTTGCGCTCGTGGGCGCCCTGTTGTTCCTGGTCGGGCTGCCTGCTCCGGCCCGGACGGCTCAGCAAAAAGCCATTCGCGCGGCGGCAGGGGCGTTCCTGGCTACCTGTGTCGTACTCACGGGTTCACGCAGCGGGATGGTCCTGTTGGCGGCGCCAGCATTGCTGTTCGCCTGGCGCCTTGCCGGGATCCAGCCGCGCGCAGATCGGCATGCCGGGAATTCGCGACGGTCGATGACTTGGGCAGCAGCCTTTGCTTTGCTTGCGCTTGCCGGCGCTGCGGCGATCCTCACAACCGATCGGGCGCAGGAGACACTCGACCGTTTCGACGGAGGTGACGGTATGCGCGCCGAGATGCGCGCGGATTCGCTCTACGCTGCGCAGCGCTACTGGCCGGTTGGTGCGGGGATGGGGACTTTCGACGAGGTCTTCCAGGTCGACGAGTCGCTCGAACACGTAAGCCCGCGAAGGGCCGGACGGGCGCACATGGATTACCTGGAGCTCGCGATCGAAGGAGGTTTGGTGGCGGTGCTCATAGCCGCCGCCTGGATAGGCTGGGTGATCCTGACGGGATGGCGGGCAATTCGCACCCCCGACGCCTGGTCGGCGCGCGCGGCCCTGTTGTTCCTGGCGGCGATTGCCGCCCAATCGACATTGGCCTATCCGCTCAGGAACCAGGCGATGCTGTGCCTTGGCGCTCTGGCTGTCGCACTGCTCGCGCGCAGTCCGATAGTTCGCACGGACCGGGGCCCCCTTCCATGATCCGTGCCACATGGATCGCGCTCATGGTGCTCCTTGCCGGAGTGGCAGTGTGCGCGCAGATCGACCGCGCGACTGTGAACGACCCGGCGCTCGCCGTGCTCGTACCAGGCCCTTTCCGCGCCTTCGCGCAGGCTCCGCTCGCGGCAGCCGCACTTGTCGGAACCGATGGCGACGCCGCCATCAAGGAAGCGCAGGTGCTCGTCCGGCGGCGTCCTGTCCCCGCCGAGCACCTTTTCCTTCTGTCGATGGCAAACCTGACGTCCGGCGATCCCCAAGGCTTTGCCAAGGCATTCGAGCTCTCGACCCGTCGCGGCTGGCGCGCACGGCCGGTCCAGGCGACCGCTGCCCGGGCTGCGCTGGACACAGGTGATGTGGAAGCCGCAGCGAACCGTATCGCTGCGCTGTGGGCGCTCGGCCCCGATGACGAAACGAGGGCACTGACAAAGGAGTTGCTCGATCGGCCGGGCGGTCGGGCGGCCTTCGAACTGCGTGCCGATGCGAACCCTGTGTGGCGTGCTTCAGGAAGGCGTGCTCTGGACCGGGACGACGCTTCGGAACGCCGTCGGTTGCCTGTCAGGCAGTAGATCCCGCCCATCTAAGGCCGAGGCTCGTGAGTGCCCGCGAGCGGAAGGACGCGCTGCTGGCTGCCACGCCGATAATCCCCATCCGCTGCAGAACGCTTCGCTTATTCGGCCGAAGCCGCCTCGATCCGGATGGCTTCCCTCGCCCGCATCCTTTTCGCGAGGTGCGGTGAACCTATTTACCCGCGCAATCGGCGACCGCTGCTTCCAGCTTGCGCAAGTTATCGATCTGCTTTTGCAGGCCCGCCTTCACCGTTTTCTTCGCCGATTCCGTGCCGCCCGCACCTTCGATATCGGACAGATAGGTGTCGAACGCCTTTTCCAGATCGTGGTTGTATTTTTCGATTGCGAAAGCGAAGTCCGTCACCCTGCCGACTTTGTCGGAGGCCTTGCCCCACAGCTCGCCCGCACCTTTCCGCGAACGCTCCTTCATGACCTCGCCTGCCGCCAATGCGCATTTGTTGGCGGCGATGACGCTTTTCGCACCGGCCTTTTTCACACCATAGGTGTCATTGGCCATAGCATCGATCATCAAATTCGTCGTGTTCGCGGCGAAATCGGACATGCATTTTTCGAAGTTGTCCTTGCCCCCCTTTGCATAACCAATGGCGGCCTTCGCCGAATCCTTCGTCAGGCCCTTTCCTGCCAGGACGTTGCCGGCTTCGGATGCGACGGGACGCAATTTCTTGAGCGATGCAAGGACGGGGTTCTTCGCGCCGGTGAGCGCCATGCCAAGGTCGACAAAGGCCTCGGAAGTCGCCTTCAGCAGGTTGAGAGTCAGACCGACCCCGGCCAGCCGCTCCTGCTTTGTCTTGTGCTTCTCGATATCCTGGATCTGGCCTTCCAGGACCTTGATGGTCTTTCGAAGGTCGATGGCCTGCTTGTTCATCAGATCGATCCCGGCCTGGGAGCACACCATGGCCGACTTCGCATCGAGTGAAGGCTTATCCAACCGCATCGTCATTCTCCCGAGAACGAATACTCGAATTTGCCGTCTCCGGCCTTCACCTCGATGCTTTGCACCTCGGCGCCGTCCATCTGCTTTTCGAGCAGCTGGACCGACATTTCGGGCAACATCGTGTTCGTCAGGATGTTGTCGATCATGCGACCTCCTGAATCGGCGTCGGTGCAGCGCGCGACGATGAAGTCGACCACGTCGTCACCGTAGTTGAACGCGATCTTGTGGTTGCCTTCGATCCGCTTCTTGATGCGATCGAGCTGGATGCGAATGATGCCCTTGAGCATGTCGGGCGACAGCGGCCAGTAGGCGAGTTGCACCGTCCGGCCGATCAGCGCCGGCGGGAACACCTTTAGCAGTTCCGGCCGCAGCGCCGCAGCCGCCGCTTCGGGTTCGGGCTTCAACTCCTCGTCGGAGGCCATGTCCATGATCAGGTCGGTACCGACGTTGCTGGTGAGCAGGATGATCGTGTTCTTGAAGTCGATGTAGCGGCCTTCGGCGTCGTTCATGAAACCCTTGTCGAAGACCTGGAAGAACATCTCGTGGACGTCGGGGTGCGCTTTTTCGACCTCGTCGAGCAGGACGACCGAATAGGGCCGCCGTCGCACCGCCTCGGTCAGCACACCCCCCTGCCCGTAACCGACATAACCGGCCGGGGCGCCCTTGAGCGTGGAGACCGTGTGCGCCTCCTGGAACTCGCTCATGTTGATGACGATCATCGATTCCTCGCCGGCAAACAACAGCTCCGAGAGCGCGACCGCGGTCTCGGTCTTGCCGACGCCCGAGGGGCCGCAGAGCATGAACACGCCGACCGGCTTGTTCGGGTTGTCGAGCTTGGCGCGGCTCGTCTGGATGCGCTTGGCGATGGCGTCCATCGCGTGGTCCTGCCCGACAACGCGCTTCTTCAGGCGTTCGGCAAGGTCGAGGGTCGAGCGTATCTCGTCCTTGACCATGCGGCCCACCGGGATGCCGGTCCAGTCGGCGACCACAGCCGAAACGGCATCGGCGTCGACAACGCCGAAGACCATCGGATCGTCGCCCTGCGCTGCGTGCATCGCGTCGAGTGCAGCGCGGAGGTCGCTCATCAATGCCTCCTCGCTGTCTCCAGCACCGCCCTCCGCGGAGCGCGCCTCGGTCAGCGCGCGGCGCGCCGCGACCACTTTCTCGAGCGCGGCCTTCTCCCCGTCCCACTTGGCTTCCGCCTCGGCGAGCGCCGCCTTCGCGTCGTCGATCTCGTGAACGATCTTCGCATGCCGGTCGTCGGAGCGGTACTGACCGCCGACCTCGCGCTCGACCACCTCGCGCTCCACCTCGAGCAATTCGAGCTTGCGCTTGCGATCCTCGACCCGTGCCGGGGTGGCATGCTGCGACACCGCGACCCGCGCCGCGGCGGTATCCAGCAGGCTCACGGCCTTGTCGGGAAGCTGGCGCGCCGGAACGTAGCGCTGCGAAAGCGTGACCGCGGCGTCGACCGCCTCGTCGAGCACGACGATATCGTGGTGGGCCTCCATCATCGGCGCGACCGACCGGATCATCTGGATCGCCTTGTCGCGATCGGGCTCGCCGATATCGACCGTCTGGAAGCGGCGTGTCAGCGCCGGGTCCTTTTCGAAGTACTGGCGGTACTCGGCGTACGTGGTTGCACCAATTGTGCGCAGGTTTCCGCGGGCGAGCGCGGGCTTGAGCAGGTTGGCGGCGTCGCCGGTCCCGGCCTGGCCACCCGCGCCGACAAGGGTGTGGACCTCGTCGATGAACAGGATGATCGGAGTGGCCGATCCTTCGACCTCGTCGATCACCGAGCGCAGCCGCTTCTCGAACTCGCCTTTCACGCTAGCACCGGCCTGCATCATGCCGATGTCGAGCGAGCGCAGCGTCACGCCCTGCAGGGCTGGTGGCACGTCGCCTTCGGCAAGCCGCTTGGCAAACCCTTCGACCACCGCGGTCTTGCCGACGCCCGCTTCGCCGACAAGGATCGGGTTGTTCTGGCGCCGGCGGAGTAGGATGTCGACGATCTGGCGGATTTCCGCGTCGCGGCCGATGATCGTCTCGATCTTGCCGTCGCGCGCCTGCTGGGTGAGGTCGGTCGAGAACTTGGCGAGCGCGCTGCCCTCGCCCATCCCGCCCGCGCCCGGCGCCCCCGTATCGCCCTCGCCGCCACCGGAAGGTCCTGCCACCCCGGCAGTCTGCGTCTGCTCGGTCGAGGACGCGGTGAGTCCCTCGAAGTCGCTGGCAAGGCGATTCGCGTCGATCTTGCGGAATTCGATGCTGATCGCGTTGAGGGCGTTGCTGAGCGTGGGCGTCTTCAGCATGCCGTAGAGCAGGTGTCCCGTGCGCACCTTGGCCGCACCCCATTGCAGCGAGGCGTAGAGCCAACCCTTCTCGATCGCCTCCTCGATCTGCGGCGAGAAGTCCGAAATGGCGCTTGCTCCGCGCGGCAACTGATCGAGTGCAGCGACGACATCGCGCGCTAGCTGCGCGTCGTCGATCTTGAAGGCCGTGCGGATCGCAGCAAGGTCGTTTTGCGAATCCTGCAGCAGGATGTGCAGCCAGTGGACCAGCTCGACATAGGGATTGCCGCGCATCTTGCAGAACCCGGTCGCGGTCTCGATCGCCTTGAGCGCAGTCGGATTGAGGCGCCCGAACAGTGCTGAACGGCTGATCTCTGTCATTGCATACCCTTCCTGGAATTGAGCCTTGTCGCGGAGCGGCGAAGATGGACGTCGCGCCGCATGTGATCGCTGTCGGGGCTGCCCACCCACGATGACCAGCCGAGCCGATGCTCGCCGTCGAGCCGGACGGGCGCGACGCGGCCCTGTGCAAGGCACAGCGTCATCGTCCATTCGAGATGCGACGGAGTGAAAGCGTCGAGCGCTTCGGCAGCGACCGGGAACAGGTCTCCCGCCGGCTGCATCCGGCGGAACTGGTGAATATCGTTTGCGGTGATGCGGGCTTCGAAGCAATCCGATGCCTGCAGCACCTTCTTGCCGAGAATGGCATCACCGAGACGATGGTGCTTCACGCCGAGGCGGGTACGGTCGTCGGGCTCGATGTCGCGCCAGCGCGGTTGGAATTCGCGCACTTCGGTTTTCATGCCGAGCAGATGGGTCATCCCGCCCTCGATCGCTCCTGCGCTACGGCGCGACGCGAAAATGGCGGCGTAATGCAGCCGCGCCTTGGCCGGGAATGCCGAATCCTCGTCAGCGCCCTCATGTGCACCGGTCAGCCGACCGACGTAGTTGGCGAAGTGGTCGACGTCGGGACGATCAGCCTCGACCGCAGGCTGCGAGACGGCCCAGGCACGGTAGAACAGGTGCAGGAAGCGCTCGGTCAGCATGTTGAGGAAGTCGCCGAACGGCTGCGTCTTGCCGTTCTTGCGCTCCAGCATGGCGTATTCGGTGAGATGAAGCGGCAGCGGCGACATCGGTCCGGTCAGGCCGAGCCAGAACCCTTCTGCCGTACCCTTGCCCGCTTCAATCTCGATCGCCTCGAGCGTGGGTGCCGGATACCGCACATGGGGAATCTGCTTGAGCCCGATCACGTCCTGCGAAGGTAGGCGGCTCGCGCCGACCGGCGGCTTGTCGGGCGCCCTGGCTGCCGCGCCACGGACTAGCGCGAACAGACTGAACCTGCGCGGCGCCTCTGCGGCCCGGCGCAGGAACGTCAGATAGCCTGACGTCTGCCGATCCGGGGCATCCATGCCGCGATTTCTCCCTGAAGCTTGGTACGGAAGTGCGCTTCCGTGAACGAGTTGACGATCGCGAATTCGCTGAGGAACCGTTCGAGGACCGCGGTGAACAAGTAAATTCGCGCCTGGTCGAACGAGCTGTCGTCCAGCTCGATCTGGATCTTGAGGCCCCGCGCCATGGCCATCCGTCCCAGCCCGGGTACCCGCCGCGTAATTGGCGTGCTTTTGGCGGTCAGGATGCCATCGATCTGCGAGCGCATCACGGGATCCTCGGGACGACCGTACAGCGCCAGATGGTTGCGCAGCAGCTCCGCGTCGCCCCCTTCTTCGGGCAGCAGCGCAGCGTAGTTCGGCGTGATGTGTCCGATGATCCGCCAAGCGGCGTCGCCGATGCCCATCGGCGGCAGCGGCCGTGTCGGCGAACGCACGACCTTGATCGTGCGGGCGGGAATGCCGGATGCGCTCAGATGGTTTTCGCTGGCGAACTCGAGCAGTTCGGGCAGCTCGCGGTTAGTGACGAGGGCGCGCACCGAGAGATCGTGTATCGAATCCAGCCGCTCGGGATCGCCCGGGCTGGTGATGCTGACGTAAGTCTCGGTGCCCGTGTAATCCTCGCGCCGCCGCAGCCTCCGTTCGCGCCGGGAGAGACGCCGCATGCGCACGGTCGTGGTGTAGAACAGCGCGGAGCGGTAGTCGTAGAGCAGCGAGCCGAAGGCGAACAGCGGGGCCACCACTCGCGGATCGCGGTTGTCGCGATCGAACGCCTTCATCTCGAGGATGCGGAAGACCTCGAAATCGAGCGGCCCATCGCGATCGGCGACGACCTTGAACTCGTGCTCGGACTGGTCGAACGGAACCCGGTTCAGCTGCTTTTCGAACAGGTTGATCGCAGGGGTGGCGAAAAGCTTGAAATTGCGCTCGCTGACCGACTGGACCAGTGAATCTGCCGACCGGGAAAAGAGGATCGTGACCTCGATGGCCTTGTTCGACATCGCGAAAGCCTTGCGAAGATTGCGCAGCCGCACGAACCGGAAGCGTTCCGGGCATGCGAAGTATTCGCTGAGGATGCGATACGCGCCCAGGGTACGGCCGTCGTTGGGAAGGAGGGCTTCTTCCTCGTCGAACCCGTGTTGCGCCGGGGTGTCCAGAAGGACGAACCGTTCGTCCTGGCTGTCGAGCGGACGCGCGACGACTGCCACCGATTCCCCGATCAGCTGTCTATACAGTTCGTTGGGCACCGCCTCGCTGCCATCGAGGTAGATGTCGAGATGGTCGGCCTCAACCGTGGTCAGGTCGATGCCCGGCGATGGCTCGATGCGAATGGTGAGCGCAGCCTGCGCCCTTACCCCTGCCCGGGCTGCATGCGCGGCCGCGGCCGCACGGCTGCCGATGTATTCGGCCGCGGCAATCTGGAGCGGCCAGATGGTCACCTCATGCCCCGTTTCGAACGTTACCGGGGTTCGGGTCGATCCCGGAGGTTCGGCGGTCAGCCGGGTCCGCCGGGGAACGACGTGCCCCTTCGCAAGGCCCGGATCGCCTTGCGCCGGTTCGAACGCGGCAATGCAGATCGACGGGGTGGGTGCGAGATAATGCGGCTGGACGGCCTGCAGCAGGTGCTGGGTGAATTCCGGGAACTGGTCATTGATCTTCAGGTGGACGCGGCTGGACAGGAACGCGACGCCTTCCAGCAGCCGCTCCACGTAAGGATCGGGTTCGGAACTGTTGAGACCAAGCCGCCGGGCCGCAGTCTCGTGGCTTTCGGCGAAGACCTTGGACTGCGCGTGAAGGTATTCGAGTTCGGCCTCGTAGAAATCGAGCAGCCTGGGGTCCATTACTCGTTGACCTCCACCGTCGCTGTCTCGACGTCGATATCGGTTCGGAAGCGGACCGGGAGCGACTTGGGACCGCCCATGACCTCGGCCTCGATGAAAAAGCTCACCTTGCCCGGCAGGTCCGCGTTGCGGACCGGCTCCACCCGCAGCGTGCGCGGGTTGAGCCGAGGTTCGAAACGCAGGATCGCCGCGCGAATTTCGCGCGCCTGCTCGCGATCGTTACGATCACCCGAAGAGCGACCGGCGAAGTCGCGGACGCCGAAATTGAGAACCGACTTTTGCACCCAAGGATGCTTCGAAAGATCCTGTGCCGATTCCAGCGACAGGGTATTGAGAAGCCACGCCAGATCCCTGCGCACCGTCGCGCGCAATGCAGCCTCGGTGAACCGCTCGACGTTGGCAGGGGCGAAATTGCGGAATTCATCGCGCGAAACCGAGGGAGATTCATCGTTCGCTCCAATTCCCGCCAGGTCGTTCCCGCTGACGAGCTTGTCGAACAGTGTCGGGGTGAGGCGGACCTTGACCGCCACGATCAACCCTCTGCGAAGTCGATGCGGCGCACACTGAGCAGCGGGCGCTCCGAGCCGTCGGACAGGACGAGGAGCCGCTGGCCGAGACCCGCCTCACCGCCGTTCTCTTCCACCCAGTGGGTTGCCTGCCCCAGTATGATCGCTGCGTCTTCCGATGCCTCCGAGCCGGGGTAGCGGACAGGAATGAAGCCGGCGACCTTGATCCCCTGCTTCAGCGCAAACTCTGCCGGGATCCACACCGTATCGCGCAGGTCGTGCGGCGCGTGGATCGTGAGTGCTTCGAGAGCGGCGAACGGCATCAGGCCGTACCTGCCCGCGATGATTGCCTCGATAGTGGGTCCGAATCGGGGATCGGCGTCGGCAATCCACTCGAATTCGGTGCCGTCGTCGAGGGTACCGGAACTTGTGGGCGCCTGGTCGAACGCCGCTGCAAGCGCCTCGTCGGCTCCCGGGTTACCTGATTGACGGAGGCGAATGCCCTCAGCGAGTGCCGCGCCCCATTCGACTGGGGACAGCATAGAGACGGGCTCGCGCCCCGCCATCACCTCGGCGCGGCGCGCTTCGGCGTCGATGCACTGCGAATAGGCGACCGCCAGCATCTTGGCAGAGGGATCGAGCTTGCCGAGCGTGTCCGCCTGGCTTTTCGCTCGATCCCATTCTCCCGTCAAAGCGCACAGCTGGAACAGGAACATGCGCACCCGTGGATCGCCCGGATTGGCCCTGACCTCTTCGATCAGTGCACTCCGGGCGCCACGGATGTCGCCACCCGCAAGCAGTTCATCGACATTCGACACGCCGTTCCCCCGCCGTAGCGGGCCGGGATCAGCCGGCCTTGTTCAGAAGGACGTCGAAGAAACCTTCGACTTTGCCCGTAGAGGTGCCCTTCTCGTCGCGCTGATCGTAGACCTGGCGAATCTTGGCGTAGGTGAGGCTGCCGCTTTCGTCGGCATCGTGCGCGGCCGAGAAGTTGTAGTTGTTCACCACGACGTTATCGAGTTCGTAGACAAGGAAATCGATCTTCTTGTCATCGCCGACGTTGGTCTGGAACGAGATCTTGGCCTTGGGAATGACCTTGCCCGAGGCGCACGCCTTGAACAGCGCGACCGAGGTCTTGTCGGCTTCCTTCGTGAAGGCGATGTCGGCCATCATGGCCTGGCCCTTGGAAACGGTCTTCGACGAGTTGTTGTATGCCGAAGAATTGTGCGCCGAAAAGCTGCACGAGTTGAGCTTGATCTCGTTCTTGTGCTTCTCGTCGGTCGATTCACCCTCGATGCCGTCGAGCTTCATGAAAACTGAAACAGCCATATCTGGTCTCCGTTAGCTGGTTTGGACAGTTCTACGGCCGTGCAGGTTTAGTCCTGCTTCGGCAGTCGCGACACCATGCTGACGCTTACATCCATTCCCTCCAGCTGGTGGTGGGGAACGAACAGGAAGCGGCTTCTATAATACCCCGGATTCTCTGGGTCCGGCTCGACTTTCACGTCGGCGCGCTTGAGCGGCAAGCGGGCCTTCGTTTCTTCGGATGCGGATTCCGGATCCGCAGTGACGTACTGGTGCACCCAGTCGCTCAGCTCGGCTTCGAGCTGGGGACCTTCGCGGGTCCCGCCGACCCAGTCACGCACCATACACTTGAGATAGTGCGCAAAGCGGCAGCTGGCGAAGATATACGGCAGTCGCGCCGCCAGCCGTGCGTTGGCGGTGGCGTCGGCATTGTCGTACTTGGCGGGCTTGTGGACGGTCTGCGCGCCAATGAAGGTCGCATCGGTCGTGTTCTTGCGGTGGATGAGCGGCATCAGGCCGAGTTCCGACAGCTCGGCCTCGCGCCGATCGGAGATCGCCACTTCGGTCGGGCACTTCTGGTCGACGCCGCCGTCGTCGGTCGGGAACGTCGACAGCGGGAGGTCCTTGACCGTTCCGCCACTCTCGACACCGCGGATGCGGGTACACCAGCCGTACTCGCGGAATGCGGCATTGATCCGAATGCCCATCGCGTAGGCCGAGTTGATCCACAGGTGATTGTCGTGGTCGCCGTCGGTCTTCTCGGTGAACTCGAACTCTTCGATCGGATTGTCACGCGCATCGTAAGTCTGGCGACCAAGGATCCGCGGCATGGTAAGCGCAAGGTACTTGCTGTCGTCCGACGCACGGAAAGAATTCCACGCTGCGTGCTCTGTGGTCGAGAACCGGTTCGCGAGATCGCGCGGGTCGGAAATCTCGGTCCAGTTGTCCATGTTGAGCAGGTTGGAGCTCGCTGCGGAAATCATCGGCGCATGCGAAGCGGCGCCGATACGCGCCAGCCCCTTCATGATCGCAAGATCGGCCGACGAATGATCGAACTGAAGATCGACGATGAACGCGCCGTAAGGCTCCCCGCCGAGCTGGCCGAATTCGCTCTCGTAGATCTTCTTGAACAGCGGGCTCTGGTCCCAAGCAGCACCGCGGTACTGCTTGAAAACCTGCGACAACTCGCCGCGACTGATGTTCATCACGCGGATCTTGAGATCCTGCCCCGTTTCGCTGCCGGTGACGAGGTAATCGAGGCCTCGCCAGGCCGATTCGAGCTCCTGGAACTCCTCGTGGTGGAGGATCGCGTTGACCTGCTGCGAAAGCTTTCGATCGATTTCAGAGACCATCGCGTCGATCGTCGAGAAAACGTCGTCGCCCATCCGCGCTGCGTCGCCCAGCGCTTGCTGGGCAAGCGTGGCGATCGCGGCCTGGATCTTGGTCGCGCCCTCTTCGTTCTTGGGCTTGAAATCGCGCTGGATGAGCTCGGCGAAGTCATCGATCGCGATCGATTCCTGTGCCGCTGCGCCGGCTGTCTGAAGCGGATCGGTAGCCATCATTTCCTCCGTGGATCACCGCGCGGGAGCGGTGGTCAGTATCCTAATCGTGCCGCGATCACTCCGCGGCGGCATCGCCTTCCGTCGCGCCCGTATCTGCACCGGACTCGCTCTTGGCCGCGCTGAGCGCCTTCATCAGGTCCGGGTCCTTGAGGACCTTGTCGAGCAGTTCGGTCGCGTTCTGCTTGCCGTCCATGAGGACCAGCAGGTCGTTCAACTGCTCGCGCGCCTCGAGCAGCTTGGCAAGCGCTGGAACAGCCTTGGCAACCTTGCCCGGATCGAAATCTTCCATCTTCTTGAACGTCAGGTCGACCGCGATCTTGCCTTCACCTTCGATCTCATTGTCGACATAGAACGCCGCACGCGGGGCGATCGCCGCCATGCGCTTGTCGAAGTTGTCGACATCGAATTCCAGAAAATCGCGGTCCTTGAGGTCCTTCTTGGCGACCTCGCTCTTACCCGACAGGTCGCTCATCACGCCCATGACGAATGGCAGCTCGACCGACTTGCGCGCACCGTAGGTCTCGACATCGTAGGAGATGTGCACGCGCGGGGCGCGATTGCGGCTGATGAACTTCTGACCGGAATCCGACACTTCACTTCCCCCAACCTAGGAGCGCGCGTTGCGCCCACCATGCGAGCCTTGCGGGCCCGCAACCTCGATTCACTTCATTCCACGTTACGACGTTCAAGCAAAACGTTTTTCGCGTCATCCACGCTGTTCGGGACGATATCTTCCAGGATCGCCATGAAATCCATCTTCACCCAGCCGCGCAGGCGTGCCGCGGCGACCTTGACCGGGTGGCCGGGCTCGGCGCGGGCGTAATACTGCTCGATCTCGGTCAGTGCGCGAAGCACATCGTCGCGTGAGCGGACCTTTCCGCTGAGACCGGGCCCCGCTGCGGATTCGTCGGCGGCCTCGTCCGACCCGTCTTCTGCCGGTTCGCCCCCGCCTTCACCCGCCGAATCGGCCTGGGAAAGACCGGCGAGCGAGAGGAAGGCATCGCGCACCACCTCGATCGTATCGCGCGTGGTGCTGAAATCGGGCGCGCCGCCGCCTTCGGCGTGCTCCTTCATCGAACGATCGATCCGCGCGACGGCATCGAGCATCGAGGCAAACTGGTCCGCAAGGGCACCCTTGCGTTCGTCATCCCATGAATCGAGCACGCGCTTGACGTTCGCGAAATGGTCCGACGAACCGCCGTTTTCGGCAGCATCGGTGAGTTGTTCGGCAGTCAGCGCCATCCTGCCATCGCGAATCACCGCCATGCCAAGGAGCGGAATGCCGAACGCACCGCGCTGCGCCAGGTTCTCGAATATGCCGGCACGACCGGGATAACCCATGACCCCGTCGATCGGAGGGTTGACTGCCTCCCAGTACGATTCGAGCAGTCCGGCAGAGAACATCAGGCCGCGCTCGACGGTCTCCAGATCGCCGATGACGAGTCCGCAGCGCGCGTAGGATACCGCCAGGAACAAGTCCTTGGTCTGGTCCGACAGCGCCTCGATTTCATCGCGCAGCTCTTCCCAGTCGACAGCCGGCGGCGGCGGCACGCCTTCCTCCGGCTCGATTACCTTCGCATCGAGCGGAAAGTTGACATCGAAGGCCGTGCGCAGCCGATCGAACTCGGCACTCTCGTCCATGTCCGGCCCGGTCGGAGCATCGCCCGCGACCGGTGCCAGCAATTCTTCAAGCGTCTTCACTGCGCCCCCCGGCGATCGAGACCGCTACTTGATCTCCACCGCCTCGACGCGCCGGTTGATCGGATTGGCCTTGTCCAGACCATCGACAGGCTGATCGCTGCCATATCCGGCAACTTCGATCCGGTTGCCTTCGACGCCCTGAGCAAGCAAGGCAGCACGGACCGCGGCAGCCCGATCTTCCGAAAGCTTGCGATTGAACGCTGCATCGCCCGACGCATCGGTGTGACCCTCGATCCGGTAGCGGGTGTTGATTCCGGAAGCCGAAATCTTGGCCAGCGCCTTCGCGAAGCTCGCGACTTCCACCGCCGACTCCTTGGTCAGCTTGGCCGAGTTCAGGCCGAAGGTGATGAAGAGCGGAGCGCGGCGGGCCAGCGATTCGGGCACGTCCGCGGCCGCGCCGCTGACGGCTCGGCCAGACACAGGGGCCGCAGCGACCACGCGACGGGCGGTGTTGCGCTTGGCGGTCCGGACGACTTCGGCCTTCGCGGGCGAAGCGGACGCCGCCTTTGCCGCAGAGCGCGGAGCGGGCGCGGCGCTCGGCGCGCTCGTCTTGCCCTTGCTGGCGGCGCGCAGAGCGCCGATCGACAGGAGCGCGCGCGTTTCGACATCCTCGATGCCCTGCTTCTCGCGATCGGCTTCTTCCTGCGCGAGATCACCGCACAGGCCAGCCAGCTGGCATGCCAGATCGGCTGCGCGCGCATCTTCGGCATCGACCGACTGCGCATATGCGGCCATCGGCGTAGCGACTGCAATGGGAAGAACTAGGAACCAGGCTTTCATCTTACCCTCCAAGGCAGGGCACGCGCAAAATGACGGCCAACCCGTCTTGCTGCCCCAGTCGCGACCTGATTGTTGGGAGACCAATTCCCTCTTATTGGCCTTGCAGTAACATTTTGTTTATCAGATGACAAGCAGGCCCCTTGGCAGGTGTGTCAAATCGGGCAAGGTTGCCGACAACGAAAAGAGTGGCTGGATCGTCGGGGCGCGAACGACGGGAGCTGATGACGATGAGCGACAATTTTCGCGAGACCAGACTCGCAATCGATCTTGGCGGCGAACAGGTCGAGTTCGTTTCGCTGACTGCGCACGAATCGCTTTCCGAACCGTTCCAGATCGAACTGCAGATCACCGCCCCTCTCGGCGAGCTGGACCTTGCGCCGCACATCGGCGAGCCGGTCGGGGTCACAGTGTTCGAGGATGAAGAAGAAGTCCGCTACTTCAACGGCATCCTGGTTGAGGCCGTTTACCTGCGCGAGACGTCCGACGGGTTCTACTACAACCTGTCGCTTCGCTCGTTCATGCACTTCATGGACAGCCGCAAGGGCTTTGCGATCTTCCAAGAGAAGACCGCGATCGACATCCTCAAGGATGTCTTCGCCGCCGCCGGAATCAGCGACTACGATCTGCGCATCTCGGAATCCTACGAGCCGTTCGAATATTGCGTGCAGTACGGCGAGAGCGACTTCAATTTCATCTCGCGAATTATGGAGCAGGAAGGGCTCTATTATTTCTTCGAGCACACCGAGGACAAGCACACGCTGGTCATCTGCGACAAGGCCAGCAACCACCGCGAAACGAAGGTCGGCGGGCTCGCCTTCAATCCGACCGCCGAAGCCAGTCAATCCTACCGCGTGTCCGGGGCCTGGGGCGAAAAGCATTATCTCAAGAGCTGGACGGAGCGGGTTTCGAGCAGTGCGCACGACCGCGTGACGCTGCGCGATTTCGACTTCAAGAAACCGACCAAGCCGGTGGAGGGCGAAGCCACCGGCGAAAAGGAACACCCCAAGGACGAGATCGAGCTCTACGATTACCCCGGACCGTTCATCGAGCCAGGCAGGGGTAGCCGCCTGAGCAAGGCGCGGCTCGACCAGTTGCGGGCGCAGCGTCGATCATATTCGACCGAGGCGACTGCCAAAGGGCTGACGGTGGGCACGACCTTCAAGCTGTCGAACCACCCGAACGACCGCTTCAATGCCGAATACATGATCGTCTCGACCCTGCACCAGCTGCAGTCGCAGAGCTATCGGTCCGGGACAGGTCAGCGCGACGAGGATCAGGTCCACCTCGTCGCCATCCCTGCCAGCACCCAATTCCGTGCGCCGCTCAAGACGCCGAAACCGCGTGTCGTTGGGCTCGAATCGGCCATCGTCACTGGACCAAGCGGCGAGACGATCTTCACCGACGAATTCGGCCGCGTAAAGGTTCGCTTCCACTGGGATCGCACCGGCACCCCCGACGAGAAGTCGACCTGCTGGATTCGCGTATCGCAAACGGGCGGGCTGGGTAACGTCATCCTCCCGCGAGTCGGACACGAGGTCCTGGTCGACTTCCTTCATGGCGACCCCGACCGCCCCGTGGTGACAGGGCGCGTCTTCAACAAGGAACACATGCCGGTCTACCCGCTGCCGGCGAACAAGACGATCGCGCTCTGGCGCACGCTGACTTACGGCAAGCAGGACTCCTATCCCGAAACCGAGAAGCTCGACACCGGCGAACCCAAGGCCAACGAGCTGCGCTTCGAGGACAAGGGCGGCAAGGAAGAGGTGTTCCTGCACGCCGAGCGGGACATGAACGTCCGGGTCAGGTTCGACACTTCGAAGCACGTCGGGCACGACGAACAACTCAAGGTAGGCCGCAACCGCGAGCGATACGTCAAGAAGGACGAGAAGGTCACGATCGATGGGAACAGGACCTATGTCCTGAAACTCAACGAGAAGAACACCATCACCCAGGGCAACCGCACGACCGAGATCAAGCAGGGCAACGACGAACTGACGATCAAGCAGGGCAACCTCACCATCAAGACGAGCCTCGGCAAAGTCCTGATCGAGGCGATGCAATCGATCGAGCTCAAGGTCGGCGGCACCTCGCTCAAGCTCACGCCGGCCAATGCGACGCTCACCTCGCCGATGATCAAGGTCGACGGCAAGGCGATGACCGAGGTCAAGGCGGGGGGAATCCTCACCGAGCAAGCTGCGCTCATCAAGATCAATTGACGCCGGGGTTGCCCGCGGTGCAGGCAGGGACGCAATGAGCGACTGGACGATCGTGCTTTGGAACGACGCGAGGCAGGTGGCCGAGGAGGCTGGCCTGCACCCCGCTTCGTGGCCTGCCCCCGGCGTGGCGCCTCAGGCCTTCTTCGAGAGCCTGCGGAGCGAAGGCCGCGCAGACCTCGCGGCACTCGTGATGGCCTCGTTCCTGCCTCGGCACGAGGCGATCGCCTGGGTCGCAGCTGCCCTGCCCAACCCGTCGGAGGATAATCCCGACTTCCGCACGCGCCGGCTGATACTCGATGCTGCGCGCCGATGGGTGGACGAGCCGGACGACATCAACCGCCGCGCCGTTTACGCGCTCGCCGAGACCGCCAATCCGGAATGGCCCGAAACCCTTCTTGGCCTCGCCGTCTTTTTTTCGGGAGGCTCGATCGCACCCGATGATCTGGAAGCCGTCACCGCCAATCCGGCCGTTGCGGCTCATCTTGCTGCCGCAGCCCTCCAGTCTGCCGCGGTGGAACGTTTGCCAGCCGATGAAGGGGTTCTCGCGAGGGCACTCGACCTCGGCAACCAGGTTGCGATCAAGGGACGCGAGGCGCTTACCCGCACATGACGCTGACCCTGACGATTACCAATAGGGACCGACTCGAGAACGGTTCGCCGCGCGAACTCGTGCTGCACCAGCGCGGCGCGATCATCGGCCGCGCCCAAACCTGCGAATGGCCGCTCCCGGACGACGCGAGGGTTCTCTCGAGCCGTCACTGCGAAATCCAGTTTCGGGATGGCAGCTATATGCTGATCGACGTCAGCACGAACGGCACATTCCTGGGCAATGAGCCCGACCGTATGAGCGGACCGCACAAGATCCGTCATGGCGAACGGTTTCGGTTAGGGCCTTTCGAGGTCGAGGCCCGCCTGAGCGGTGAAGCGCGCGCGCAATTCGATGCCGAGAACGCTGCAAGCGCGCAGGCTGCGAACGGTCCGGCATGGAGCGACTGGGACGACTTTCCGGGTGGGTCCCAGCCCCCTGCCGCCGCCGCACACGATCCCTTCGCCCCCTCGGCCGCCGCAAGCTGGGACATGCCCGGAGCGCTACGGGAAGACGTATCGGCCTGGGCCGACCGTGCCGGTGGCGGCGCCGGGGGCCCCTCTGCCGACCAGATTTTCAATTCGCTGACGGACAATCACAAGGTCGACTGGACCAGCGCGGCTTGGGACGTCGCGCCGGGCTTCGATCCCTTTGCGGTGCCGGGCGATTCCGCTTCGGCAGCTATGCCGTCCACGAGCGATCCCTTCACTGCCGCGGGAGCAGCGCCAGCTCCGACAGGCAATCCGTTTGGCGCACCGAGCGCACCGGCTCCCGACCCATTCGGCGGCCCGATCAATCCGCGCGAGCAGGCGCCCGCGGAGCGCGACCCGTTCGCTCCGCTACCATCCGCACTGCCGGCGTCACCGGCCCCCTCCCCGGCTCCGCCGCCGATGCCAACCCCTGCTCCGGCGCCCAGTCTCGCGACGCGCGCACTCGCGCAGCCACTGCCATCCGCCGCCAACGAAGCATGGCCCGCACAGGCCGGCGCCGCAGCGCCGCCCGCACCGCCATCCGTCGCCCATCCAGGCGCGGCGCCGCCTCAGCAGCCGGCCCATGCGCTACCCGAAGCTGCCTATCGCGAACTGATCGCCGCGCTCGGCATTTCATCGACCAGCCTGACCGAAAGCCCCGAGGTCGCGGCGGCTCGCGCGGGCCGGATGCTCCGGCGCCTGCTCGCCGGATTGATGATCCTGCTGGAGGCACGCGCACGCGCCAAGGACGAGATGGGCGCGAGCGCAACGCAGCTTCGCTTCGAAGGCAACAATCCGCTCAAGTTCGCGCGCAACGTGGAACAGGCCCTTCAGATGATGATGAACCCCGCGATGCAGGGTTACATGGAGGCCGACAGCGCGATCGAAGATTCCTATCGCGACCTCCAGGCTCACCAGATTGCGACCTTGCGGGCCATGCAGGGGGCGCTTCGCGCGACACTACAACGGTTCTCGCCGACCGCGATCAAGGCGCGCGCGGGCGAAGCAGGAGTTCTTGAGAAGATTGTACCGGGTCAGCGCGAAGCCGCACTGTGGCGCGCTTATGAGAAGCAGTTCAGCGGCGTAGCCGAGGGTTCGGCCGAAGCGTTTCTCGACATATTCTCCAAGGAATTTCGCCAGGCTTACGAAGACGCCGCGCGCGGGAATTGAACGTCAGCCCGGGGTCTCGTCGGTTACCGAAAACCAGAATATGTCGGTGCGCCACCCCCTGGTGCGCGCTTCCGAACGAAACCGATCGGGCCACGAAGAATCGATAGGGGTCGCCTCGTCGAGGTTGGGATTGCCGAAAAGAGCCGGCGGGAACGGGCCCTGGCCCACGATTACCGCGATACCATAACTTTCCCTCGTGGGCCCGTCGAACTCGGCGGGAAACGGCATTTCGAATCCGTCAGCAGTCGCAGTGCCCGCAAGCAGCCCGACGATTTCCTCTCCCTCCGACCTGCTGGCAAACAGCGGCGAAATCTTGCCGTTCATGATCTGGAGGAGGACGACCTCTTCGCCCGCGCGTAGGCCGTTCACCCGGATGAGCGGCTTGGCGTACATGCCCGGCCCGAGACTGCCGCCGCTGGTGAGCGGGATGGCCTGTTGCTCGGCCTCGTAGCTCCGTTGCGGCGAAGAAACGAGATCCTCCGGCGCTCGGAATTCCCGAAAGGCATCAATCGCACCGCAAAGCGCAGGTTCGAAACCGATCGCATCGGCCATGTCGAGCGATACGTTGCCCGCGCCCTTGCCGGCGAGCCCGTCAAGTATCGTCGATTGCGCAGCAGCCGGATTGCCCGCCCCGCCAACGAAGCGGGCCGTGGTGGAATCGGCCCCGTCGAAAGTAAGCCAGGAGCACGGCGGAGACTGCGCGAGCGAGGCGGCCAGTACTGCGAAAGCCTGCGAACCTGGCTCGAGCGAGCCGGAAGAGGCTCCATCGTCTTGCCCGGATTGATCAGCGCGACGCAGGGGTTCGTCTTCTTCACTGGAGGTGGCCAGGACTATCCCGACGACCCCCAGCAGCAATACGAGAGCACCGATCGCCCCGATCGCGGCCCACTTCCCACCCGGCAATCTCGAGAGCGGGCTCAATCGCGCGGCATTCTGCTTTTCGGGAATGGCGGTCGGTCGCTGCGTGCGGGGGCGATCTTCGATCGGGAGGAAGCCGGTGCCTTCGCGACCCTCCGCTTCGTGAAGCAGGGCGATGAAATCGCTCATCGTCTGGGGCCGCAAGGCGGGGTCAGGTTGCAACGCCCGCTCGAAGGCCTGGCGATAGCGCGCCGGAATGGCCGAGAGATCGGGCACCGACATGCGCTTGCGCACCGCATCGGCGATCGATCCGCCCATATCGGTGTGCCGCCCGCTGGCGACTGCAAGAAGCGTGAGGGCGAGACTGTAGAGATCGGTCCACGGCCCGATGTTCCGGCCGTACTCGCCCAATTGCTCAGGGGCGACGTACTTGAGCTTACCGGCGAACCCGTCTCCGACGATCGTCTTGGTCTGCTCGCGCGCATCCCGCGCAATGCCGAAATCGATGATCTTCGGCTGTTCGGGGTCACCATCAACAAGCAGGATGTTGTCGGGCGCGATGTCGCGGTGAATTGCGCCCAGCCAGTGCGCGGCGCCGAGACCGCGGGCAAGCCGCCGGGTCAGCGCGCCGAACTGGTCGTCGGTCAGGCGGAGCTGGCCGAGACGCTCCTCGAGGCTAGGTCCGTCGACGTACTCGGTTACGATGAAGGGCCGGCCGTACGCATCTCGCGCTGCAAGCCGGTACGGCACGATGGCTTCGTGATGAAGGCGGGTCAGCGTCGCCGCCTCCTTCGCAAACATCGCCATGACGAGTTCGTCGGAGGCCAGGTTTGAAAGGATGACCTTGATCGCCACCCGTTCTCCCGCCGAGTGGATGTTTACGCCTTCATAGACTTCGCCCATTCCCCCGCGGGCGATGAAGCGCGTGATCCGGTAAATCCCGCTCAGGACATCGCCGACCGCGATCTGCCCGGCAGGTGCCGAAGGCATCGCGGGCTGGGGCGGCGGGGTTATCGGCGCAAACGGATCGGGCGATTGCGCAGGCGGTACCGGCGGAAACCCGCCTCCAGCCGGCGCAGGCGGACCTTCGCTGACGCTCCCTGGGAACGGTGGGACGGGGTTGGCCGGAGCGGAGTAAGGGGCCTGCTCGGGAGGAGGCGCGGACGGGCCCGCGCCATCCCGCGGCAGCCCGAACGGATCGCTCCCGCCCTCGTTACCGGGTGGTGGCTGGAAAACGGTGCGGTCGTCATCCTTCTTGTCGTCGTCGCTCATGCGAGGTCCCGAGCCTCGACGACGATCGCCGTCACGTTGTCCGGCGCGCCGTTGGCGTGCGCCGCCTTGATCAGCATGCCCACCGCGTATTCAGGAGCGCCCTCGGCAACGAGCTCTCGGATCACGTCCTCGGGAACCGGACCGGAAAGCCCGTCGCTACAAAGCAGGAATCGGTCTCCGGGCTCGATCGTATCCTCCACGATGTCGACCTGCACGGTCTCTTGCACTCCCAGGGCCCGGGTCAGTACGTGCCCCATCGGATGGTCCTTGGCCTCGAATGAAGACAGGATACCCTGATCCACCAGATCCTGCACGTGCGTATGGTCGGTACTCAACTGGAACAAGCCCCCCCGCCGCAAGATGTAGGCGCGGCTGTCACCCACCCACACGACTGCAAAGCGATGACCACGGACGAGCAAGGCAACGGCGGTCGTGCCCATTTGCGAGACATTCGTTTCTTCCCGCATCCGGACGAGCCGGTCGTTTACCTCGTGCATCCGAAGGGCGGCGGCGCGAATGGCCTCCTCGAAGTCGTCGGGGAGGCGAAGCGCCCTGAATCCCTGCACCGCGGTCTGCGAAGCGAGCGCCCCGTTCTCGTGACCGCCCATTCCGTCGGCCACGAGGAAGAAGCACTGCTCGTCGTCGACGTGCACCGAATCTTCATTCCGCTCGCGTTTCAGACCGGGGTCGCTGAGGCCGGCGGAGACAAGTCGATAGTCGGTCATGCGAGCAGGGCTCCAACCGTTACCTCGGCGCTTCCATCCAATGGATACGGCATGGCCGGCTGCAACTCGTCGGGGACGAACCAGCCAGAGGGGTCTTGTGAAACGGTGTCGTCGCCCAAGCCGCAAAGAGCCGTCAAAAGGCGGTCGCCGTCCCATCCCTCCGCAATTGCTTCGACGATCGTATCGTAAAGCTGCTGGAGCGGGACGTTCGCACCGACTGCCGCGAGCAAGGGAAACAGGCGCCCGACCCGGTCCGAGCTCGGGATCGCGATCGCCGCAAGCCGCTCTCCTCCGAACAGCCAGGGCTGTGCTTCGCGGTAGCGTGCGTCGAAATCGTCTGCCCACTCCGCCCTGGCGCGCCCCATCCACGCAGCCAGCCACCGATCGATCGCCTTCTCCTGACCCGCGGTCAGGCCGCGCCCCACGAAATCGCCGTGGCCGGGAAGCTTGCCGTAGAAGGCCGGCGGCTCGATCTCACCGACTCCTAGAGCGTCTGCGGGCATTTCATCGACCAAAGGCCACCGCCGCTGAACGGGTTCTGCGAGGGAGGGAAGGAAATGCGGAAGACCGCCTTCGCCGCGCCCGGATTGAACGTCGCTTCGATCTGCCCCTCTCCCTTGTTGCGCTTGTCGGCACGGTCGAGCACCCGAAAGAGCGACCACGGCCCTTCCTTGCTATGGCGCCAGATCACTTCCTCGCCGTTTCCCTCAGCGGCGCTGTAAATCTTCATCTCCGAAGATCGCACAAGTCCGCCACCGAGCTGCCAGGCAATCTGCTTCGGCTCGTCGTCGTTTGCACCGAAACGCAAGGTCACGCCGCCGGTGGATAGTTCCACCCGGCTCACCTTGCTGCCGATGGACACGAGTTCGAATTCGAGCGGCAGCCCCTCGGAAAATGCTTCCTGCAGCACGGCGGCCTTCTGGAAGTTCGCCGGCGATACCGGACTGAAACCGCTGGCAATCGGGTCGTCGTCGCGCCAGCGCCAGTATTCGTCTCCGCGGTCAAGATACTGCCCGAGGCGCTGATTCACGAACGTCATCAACATCCCGCCCGGCCCCAGAGTTTCGCGGACTTGCGCCAGGCCGGCATCCTCCAGCGAAGCGTTGTCGAACGGATACTTGCCGTCGATCGCCTGCTGGCAAGCGGGCAGGACCGTGTCCTGCCAGGCCACCGCGGTTTCGCCCTGCAAAGCGCCGACCTGCGCGGCGCTTCCGCCCTTTGCAACGTCCTGCGCGAAGGACTGGACCATGTCGGGAACCTGCAGCGCGCTCTGCTGAAGGGGTGCCATGGCCTGAGCAAGTGCTGCGCCGCTGTCGCCCCCGGCTCCGGCACTTTGCGCAACGAGCACCTGCTTGAACGATTCGCGCACCTGGTCGATGAACTGGTCGATCGGCCCCGCAGCCTTGCCGTCACCCACCCAAGCGTTGAGGTCGGCAAAGTGCGCGGCGATCTGGGCGTCGGCCGAGGCACCGCCGCCTCCCGCGCCGGATGCCCCGGCGATCTGTCCGGCAGTCCGGATGTAGCGGTTCTGCTCGAGCCGCTGACGGGCGAGTTGCCCGGCCTTGCCCGATGCCCCTCCCCCGAAAGTCGTATTCGCACGGACCGCACTGAGCACCGTCTTGAGCGGAGAGGGCGTCTTGGCAAATGCGCTGTAGGCCTGCTGGTCGGAAAAGAAGTTGGCCGGCTTCAGCGAAGCGACGACCCGCTCCCACTGGGCGATGTAATCGGCTGCGTAGGCCGCCGAGACGCCAGACTTGAGGCCGCTCATCTCCTGACGGAGACTGTCCTTGGCGGCATCCTCGCCGAGCACCCAGAGCTCGCCCTTGAGGTCGCGCTCGACGGTCGCGAGGCGCATCGCATAGCTCTTGGTGAAACCCGCCTTGGTGAAGAAATACGGTACCGACTGGTTCATCACCACGTCGGGGTTGGCGAAGGCGCGGGCATCCGCTTCGCGGAGAACGGCGCTCATCTGCCAGTCGCCCGCGGGGTTCGCGGCCTTCTGCAGCATGATCGCATAAGCGCGCTGGGCCAGGCTCATCTGACCGATGCTCGCGCGGGCCGCGGAGACGAGGTTCGCGTCGAGCGGCGCACGGCGGCCCGGCCATGCCGCCGAGATGTTCTCGTCCTCGGTGAGCGCCTTGAGATGAAGGGCCAGGTCCTTGCGGATCGGAGCCAGTTCACCCCCTGCAAACTGTTCGTTGGCCCAGTCGCGCTGGACGTAATTGCGCACAATCTTGCCGTCGATTCGTCCTTGCGGAGCGGCTCCGCCCAGCATGAGATAGACCTTCAGCGGCTCGTAGAGCGCGACCGGATCGGCCATGCGCGATTGCATCTGCTGCTCCAGCCGGAGCACGATCCGGGGAAGCAGGATCCGCCTCAGCGCAATGCGGTAGGCTTCCTCGTTCTGGCGGCTCAGGCCGGACTGGAAAAGTCCGAACCGGCGTGTGAGCGATGGTCCGCCCGCCAGGCCCGCCGCATAGCCTTCCGGCAAATTGCGCAACTGGTTGAGCAGGGGGACCAGTTGATCGAGGGGAATGTCGCTTTCGGACACCCGCACGAGGTCGACCTGCGTGGCGTCCATTTCCTCGGCCACTTCGCGCGCAGCAACGTTCGTTTCGGCCTGGAAACCGCGATTGGAAATGAAGCTCACGACCCAGGCCAGCAGAAGCAGCGTCGCCACGCCCGCGATCCCGGCGAGCGCCATGGTCATCTGCGACTTGCGCTTGCGCACTGCGGCCGCGTCCGCGACCGGCAGCCCTGCCTCGGCAAAGGCGACGTCCTGCAGCAGCCGGTTGAGGAAGAACGCGCGGCCCTCCTGCGAGTTCGCAGGGCCTGCCTGTCCACCGAACGACTGCGAGACGCCCTCGAGAATGCGGTCGATCGCGCCGCCGTCCTGCATGCCCGACGTGAGATAGAACCCGCGCAGGCGGCCGCTCGGCCGATCCTCGTTGAGGAAAGCGCCTTCGATGAAGCGGTGCAAGGGAGCGCGAACCGCATGAAGCTGGCTCGGGAAGCCGAGGATCAACCCGCGGCGGCGGATGTCCTGTTCTTCATGCAGACGCTTGGGATGGCGCGACTGGACGTCGTTGACCATGTGGTCGAACGCGCTGGTCACATCGGTCGAGGACAGTCGCTCGGCCTTCCAGTCGAACGTGTGGCCGAAGACCGCGCGGCGCCCGTCGACGTCGAGATCTCCGAAATAATCGGTGAAACCGGCGAGAAGATCGGACTTGGTGAGGACCAGGTAGACCGGCAGTTCGGTCTGCAGTTCCTGGCGAATTTCATGAAGGCGGTGGCGCACGATCGCGGCGTGGCGATCGATTGCGCGGACATCGCCCTTTTGCAGCTCGTCGATCGGCATCGCGACAAAGACGCCATTGATGGGCTCGAACGGCCGGTGCCGGCGGAGCAGGCGGAGCAGGCTGGTCCAGCCGCTGCGGTCGACTTCGCTGTCGCTGTCCTGCGTGGTGTAGCGGCCGGCGGTGTCGACCAGCACGGCCTCGTCGGCAAACAGGAAGTCGAGGTTGCGCGTGCCGCCGCTGCCGCCCAGCGTCTGATCGGAGAACGGGAAGCGCAGTCCCGAATTGATGAGCGCGGTCGTCTTGCCCGCGCCCGGCGGTCCGATGATCACGTACCAGGGGCGGGAATAGAGGTAATTGCGCTTCTTGCCGCTGGCGCTGCGCAGCTTTTCGATCGCCTCGCGCATGCGGCTCTCGACGGCTCCGGCCTCTTCGCCCGCGCGATCGCCGCCCGCGAGCTCCGCGGCGAGCGCGGCCTCGGCACGCTTTGCCTTGCGGCGGCGGAGGTAGAAAATCAGCGCCCACAGGGCGATGAAAATCGTCACGATCGTCAGCCGCACCCACAGCGGCTTCAGCGCCGTGATGAAAAGCGGCAAGCCGACCGCGAAAAGCAAAATGAGCAGCACGGTCGTGCCGATTGAGATGGTCCACCAGCTCGTGAAGAACCGCTTCATCGTGCGCCCCCTCAGAGCCCGTGGTCGAGGACGACCTCGACCCGCCGATTGCGCGCCTTGCCCGCGGCGTTGTCATTCGATGCCAGCGGCACCGTATCGCCGAGACCGACCGCCTTGACCCGCGACTTGTCGCTGAGCTGGGTGCGGATGATGTCTGCGACGGTTCGCGCCCGCGCCTCGCTCAGGGCGATGTTGCTCGGATACTCGATCGTGGCGATGCGGTCGGAATCGGCGTGGCCTTCCACGGTGATCGTGCCCTTTTCGAGTTCGGTTGCCTTGCCGATGCGCTCGAAGATCGATTCGCGACCCGAAACGAGCTCGTTCGAGGCCGGCTCGAACAGCGTTCCGACGGTTGTGCGGACACGATTTCCTTCAACCTCGACCAGACCCTGCTGGATCTCGGGTGCCAGGAACTGGCGCAGCCGCGCCTCGGTATCGGAGGGCGGCGGGGTGAACGCGGCGGCCGAGCGGTTGAGCGCCAGCGGCTCGCCCGGGAAGAGGCCGGCTACCCGCTCCTCGACATCACTGCTGGTGGTGAAGAGGATGACGAAGAAGATCAGGTAGATCAGGAAGCAGATGCCCGCTGCGATGGCGCCGACGAGCGCGACCAGGCCCCAGAAGTTGCCTGGGTTGCGCGGCGCCACCTCGCCTTTCCAGTGATGCACGATCTCGTGCTGCGACATCGAGCGCAAGTGTTCGAGCGCGCCGACGAGGTTGGTCATCACTTCGCGTTTCTTGCTGAAGCCGTCGGGCATGGTGCGCGTGCGGCCCTCAAACCCGGCGGCAAGGCACGCGTGGAACAGCTCGATCAGGTCGCGGTTGCGCGCCGGATCGCGCAGCATTTCCTGCACGAATTCCCAGAACCGGTCGCCGCCGATATTCTCGCGGAAGAAGGTCACGACCATGTTCCGCTGCGCCCACTGCGCGCCCCCTCCGGCCATGCCGGGCAGGTTCTGCATGACGTCGTCGATCGTCGCGCAGACGGCGTATTTCGCGCGTTGCCGCACTCCTTCGGGATAGAGCGGCTCGATCGCGGCTTCGAATTTGCGGATCGCGTCGGTCGCCCGCGCGTGAAATTCCTGCATCGGCACCTGCCAGCGGCCCGACTGGATGGCTGCCGCCATCGCGAGGACCGGGGCGGCATGAGCCACCAGCGGGTTGCGATCGTCTCGCGCAGCGCGCGGCTGCGGAACGTCGTCGACGAACTGCGCGGGGCTAGTCATCCCCTGGGCAGTAGCGGGAGCCGGTTCGGGCCCGCCGAGCGGTGCGCCGAACGGGTCGCGGCCCGCAGACTGCGGAGGCGGCGCGCCGAGGAACGGATCGTTCGAGGGAGGCGGAGGAGCGCCCCATCCGCCGCCGCCCGGCGGAGGTGGCGGTGGTGGCGGCGGAGTCCCGCCCCCGCGAAGCGGCGAGGGCCGGAACACGGTCTTGTTGCGGTCGTCCGAGCTCATGACTTCTTCTGCTTCACCGCCCACAGCTCAAGCTTGAGCTGAGGCCACTCGTCGGCAACGAACAAACCCATCGCAGGCGCATTGTAGACCTGCGCCCAGTCTTCCGCCCCGCGATCGAGCTCGAAATAGACATAGCCCGGCAGGACGTGGAGCTGCGACGGCGGCGTCGTCACGTGGCGCAGCGGAATGCCCGCCTGCAGCGACGATCCGACGAGTTCGCGCATCTTGGTGTTCGGCCCGATCTTGCAGATCGCGGGGAAGCGACTGCGAATTTCCTCGAGCGACTTCGAAGGATCGGCGACCGCAAGGTAGATGTAGCTTTGCTTGAGCAAAGTGCGGTTCTTGATGACGTGAAGGTATTGTCCGGGCCCGCGCGCCTCGATGTCGAGCGGCTCGACCGAGCGATCGAATTCGCCCGACAGTAACGACTGGAGAAGGTCGATCACCGGGTCGAAACAGCCCTGCAGGTTCTCGTGGTCGTATGTCGGTAGCGGCGGTGGGCGGCGCTCCTTGCGTGTCAGCGTCGAGACTTCGCCCGCCATGGCGAGCAGCGTTTCGAACAGCCTTTCCGGGTGGATCGCTGGCATCGACTGGACGTGCCCGAGGACCGCGGTCCAGCGATTGAGCGACTGGAGCAGCAGGAACGCCTTGTAAGTGTCCTGGCCGCCCTCGGTCGTCTCCGCGGCGCGCAGCGCGAGTTCGGCGATCATCTGCTCGGCGCGTCCGATCAGGTCGTCCACCGCGCTCTTCAGCCGCACCGCGCGTATGTCGATCGTCGGCGGAATGAAGCCGGCATCGAAGACCAGCTTCTTGCCCGAAACTTCCCGCACCCGCGCCACGCCGACCAGCAGTCGTCCCTCGGTCTCGTCGGCGGTCATGCCGAGACGCAGGTTCGGAACGCCGAGCGCGATCTCTTCCGACGCGCGTTCCTCGGAGAAATTGTCGGTGACCTGCGCTTCGATCACCTTGAAGCGGGCGTCGAGCGAAGGCTGCTCGGCTTCATCGAATTCCATCGCACCCGACTGCCGCGGAGGCAGGGTCAGGTAGACGATCGCATCGCGAACCGACGAACCGATCGCCAGCGGCGGCGGCGGCGGCTGGTCGCCGGGGATCGAGAACGGCGTGCCGTCGGGCATGACACCCTTGGCGGTCCGCAGCGCGACCTGACCCAGCTCTGCAAGCGCCGAGTCGATCTCGATTTCCGAGAATCCCCACGAATACGGCAAGGCCCAGTCGTGGCGCGCCGAAACCAGCGCTTCGGCGTACCGGTCCTGCGCCTGAAAATGCTGCGGGCGCAAGAACATGCCCTCCCGCCAAGCAACACGATTTCGACCGGTCATGCCTTGTCGCCCCCTCGGCGGCCAATTAAGCATAGGCGCGTGCCAAGTAAACGCGCAGACGCCACCGATTGTTCGGTATTTTCCTTCCCGCTGCAAGGGTTTCCGGCGCGCTGCCCATGAATAACGACACCACATCCTTCGACCCGAAGACCTGGCTGGAAGAGAAATCGGCCGCGCGCGAGACCGCGTCGTTCGACCCCAAGACGTGGGCCGGCGCCGGGGAAACGGCTCCGCCCGAAAGCGATCCGCCCTCGACAGCGCAAACCGGTCGTCGGCTGCCGACCGCGGTCTTCGCCGCGGCGGGTCTCGTCGCTGCCCTGGGCGGCGGAGCCTGGCTGTGGTCGGGCGGGAACGAGGAATTGCCGGTCCCCGACGAAGTTCCGTCCCGGTCCGCAACCGCCACGCCGGCTCCGAAGCCGGTCGCGGGCGAACCGCCGCGCATCGTCACCGTGCGCAATCTCCAGAACCTGACCCTCGCGCTCGAGCAGATGGGCGTGCCGCTCGCCGACGCCGTCGGCGTCGCGCGCGAAACGGTCGGCGCGCTCGGCGTCGAAGATCAGGAGATGCGCGTCGAAGTCGTCCTCGACGGCAAGGGCGACGATCGCGTGGTCAAGTCCATCATCGCCGAGCTGAGCGGGGGCAGCGGGGTTCGCCTGACGCGCCAGACGGACGGCAGCTATGCCCGCGAGGAAAACCTCCTCAACGAATCGACCAAGATCCGTTCGGCGGAAGGGAAGATCCGCCACGCGACGTTCTACGCCTCGGCGATCGAAGCCGGCATCCCGGACAGCCTGATCACGCCCTTTGCCAAGGCATTCTCGTTCGACTTCGACTTCCAGCGCGAAGTGAAACAGGGGGACCGTTTCCTCGCCGTCTGGGAAGAGCGCGTCACTCCGCAAGGTCGCCGGCTCGGTCCGCCCCGGCTGGTCTATGCGGAAATGGGCACGGGCGTTGGCGAGAGGGCCTATTACGCCTTCACGCCGCCGGACGAAGTCGAGCCGCGGTGGTTCGATGCACAAGGCAATGGCGCCGCCCGCGGGCTGATGCGCACGCCGGTCGATGGCGCCCGGCTCACGTCGGGCTTCGGCACCCGTGTCCACCCGATCAGGGGCTTCGTGAAAAAGCACAACGGCACCGACTTCGCCGCGCCGACAGGCACCCCGATCTATGCATCGGGCAGTGCGACGGTTGCGGCGGTCGCGCCCAATGCGCGGTGCGCCGGCAACCTGGTGAAGCTGCAGCACAACGAGAACATGCAGACCTGGTACATGCACATGGTCCGTTTCGCGGACGGGCTCACGCAGGGACAGACAGTCAACCAGGGCGACGTGATCGGCTACGTCGGGACGACAGGCTGTTCGACCGGGCCTCACCTGCATTACGAAGTACGCATCGACGGGGAGCCGATCGACCCCATGACCTTCGAGACCACGAAAGTCGAACCGCTGGTTGGCGAGGCGAAGACAATGTTCCTCGCGCGCCGAGCCGAGATCGACGCTGCCCGCGAATGAGGTGCAGGAATCACGCCTGGACGTACTCCCGGACCGGTGCGCCATCGATCATGAGGCCATTTCGCCACTCGTAGCGCCTGCGCCCACCCGATCCGGTGTCGCCGATCACCAGCTCGAACGGGGCGAGAAACGACTGCACCTGGTCGGCGGTCTCGGTCTGTACGAAGACGTCGAAAATCCGCGGATCCCAGAAGCGAAAGAGGACGATCTCCCCATCGGGCAACCGCGCCGTCGTGAAATGCCTGAGGTGCCGCCGCAGCGCTGCGAATTCCATGCTGCTGCGAATGAGAATGCCCCAGAAGCGGCCGGCCTCATACGTGCGCCAGAGCTGCGCGAGTTCGCTGCCTTCTCCTATCGCGACGAGATAGGGCAGCGCCGTGCGGGTCTCGGTATCGTAGTCTCCGGAATAGAGGCAGGCGTGTTCGCGTTCGGCCGCGACGATGTCGTAGAGCCGCGGGTCGGCCGCGCCGTCGACCACCGCGTACCAGCGACTCACTGATTGCACACCGCGCAGTAGGGTTTGGCTTCCTTGTGCGCGTTGATGAAGGTCTTCATCTGCAGGTTGGGTTGAGAGAACGGCACGTTGCCGGGCATCCCGGCGCCACCCCCGCCACCGCCGCCGCCGCCGTTCGAGCCGTCACCGATGAGGACGGTGGGCGCTCCGACAACGATGACCCCGCCGTGGGCGGTGTTGTCGCCCATTCGCGCCGCCGGCAATCCCCCGACCAAAACCGTCGCAGAGCCCTTCACGATGATGTCGGGCGGACCGACGCACACGCACTGGTCGGATACCCTGGCTTGCGGAACGCCCACCGTGATGACGTTGGGCTGCCCCTTCACGATCGGCCCGCCGACATGCGGGATCGGCGGCGTGCCCGGTGTCGCCATCGGGCACGTGTGCATATCGCCGATCCGGGATGCGGGCGGCACGGCCGGGTTACCTCTTGGTCACCGCGGCGACCTGGGTCGGCGCCCCGGCGAGCATCGAGTTCTTGGTATCGCCGACCACGAAGAAGCCGCCCCAGAAGAACGGGTGGGAACTGTCGCGCTCGCTCATCAGGTCGCGCTGCGCGGTGTTGAGCGCGGTGGCGATGTCGGCGGTCCGGCCGCTTTCGTAGAAGCGCTGCATGAAGACTTCGCTGTCGCCGCGGTTCGACGTTTCCCAGTAGGTCGCGAGCACCGCGCGGGCGTTGGCGCTGAAGAACGCGCGCACGAGCCCTTCAAGGGTCGCGCCCGGCTGGGCCTCGCCGGACAGCCGCAGCGCCCGTTCGCCAATCGCCGATGCGGTTTCGCACGCGGACAGCACCACGAGATTCGCATCGAGCCGCAGCTTGGCGATCTCGTCGAAGCTGAGCAGCATGTCCGATCCACCCTGGCCGAGCGAGGTCAGGAGCGCAGCCGGTGCTTCCGGACAACCGAACTGTCCTTCGGTCAGGCCGTGCGTGGCGAAATGCAGGATCTTGTAGTTCGACAGGTCGCCGTCCGACGCCCCCCGGCGGAGCATTTCGGTGTCGGTGAAGGCCGCGTCGCTGATGACCGGCGCTGTCCCGATATTGAGTGCATTGGCAGCGAGCTGGATTTCCCGCGCCGGGATCGGTGCGAAGCGGTTGCTCAGTTCCCCGATCTGGGCTGGCGCGAGCAGGCACGGCCCCACCCGGATGAGGCCTTGCGGGCTCGAAAGCGACGACAGCGGTTCCGGCGAGGCGAAGCCGATCAGCGGCTGGGTCGCCTTCGAGGGCGCAAGCGTACGCGACGAAATGAAACTGCGCGGCGAGATCGCCACGCTCGACGACATCCGCTTCGCGAGGAAGTCGATCCCGGTGTAGTCGAGCTTGTCGGCCTGGCGGGTGAACCGAAGTGCACCCTGCGGATCGGTGATCAGCACCGCGGGTGAAAGCCCGCCGAGCACCTGCCCACCATCGATCACGAGTTCCGACTTGGACTTGAGGACCTGGTCCACGGCGCCGAAAAGAATCCGATAGAGCACGACCGCATTGGTCACCGAGAATTCGGGCACGCGGCCGAATTCGATGCCCCCGTCGATCGAATCGCGTAGCCGCTTGCTGACCAGCAGCACGTCGTTGACGTCCTGCTGCGGGCGGATCGCGTGGGCTTTGCCCTTCTCGATCAGGACGCCGTAGATTCGATCCCCGATCTCGTTGAACCGGACATAGGCTTCGCTGTCGCGCAAGGCGCCCTGCACCTCGGCAAGGTCTGCCGGGCGTGTGGAAACCGGGCTGAGCCGGGCATCAGCCTGGATCTTGGCGTCGAGATCGAAGTAGCGCGCCTGCACGTCAGCGCGGCGCTGGTCGAGTTCGGCGGTCGGCTGGCCGCTTTCGCGCGCCTCGGCGATCAACAAGCTCGTTTCGGTCAGTTCGCGCTGCAGTTCTTCGAGATCGCGCAGCATGCCGCCGGTCACACCGTCGGCTGCTACGATCGTCTGAAGCTGGCTGATCTGGCGCGCGGCACCTGGCTCGCCGCGTACCTGCAGCGCCTGGAAATACCGTGCTGCCGCCGCCTCGTCGCCGGCCTCCATCCGCTCGGCCAGTCGGTCGAGATAGGGCCGCAGAGCGCTGGTCGAGAACGCGGCGCTTTCGTCGCGCGCCAGAAGTAGGGCGTCGACAGCCTTCTCGTAGGCTGCATCGACTTCCGCCTGGGGACGGCCGGCCCTGGCGACGAGAGCTGCACGCTCGAGCTGGAATTCGGCGATGGCCGGCTCGGTCCCCGTGCCAGACCGGGCGAGGGCACCGCGAGTGAGGTCGGCGATCGCGCTGTCGAAAGATCGGAACGCTGCGTCGTAGTCGCCGCGCGCTGCTTCGATCCGGCCCCGTTGGCGCGCAAGCCGCGCACTCAGCCACATCGTCCCTTCATCACGGGTCCGCTCGGCCCGCAGCGTATCGCGCAACTGGTCGAAGCGTTCCTGCGCCCGGTCGAGCGCCGCGTCGGCACCGGCAACGTTGCCGAGCGACAATTCCGCGACGCTGAGCGCCCACGCGGCCTGGGTATTGAGGAATGCGTCGCGCTTGTCCTGCTCGTTACCGAGCGAGATCGCCGAGCGGACATCGCCGCTGCCGGCAGCCGCCGTGTTGAGCCGGACGAGCGTGTTCGGGTCGGAGAGCGCGCCACCGGTGCTGCTGGAACCGTTGACCAGCGGCGCAAGAAGCCGGCGGGCCGACTGGAAGTCGCGCTGGTTGAGCGCGTGGAGGCCAAGATAGCTTTGCAGCTTCGGCCTCAGGACCCGCTGGTTGGTCGCGTCGAGCGTGGCGATGGCTGCGCCTGCATCTGCGAAGTGCTTTTCCGCGCTGCCGAAGAACTGGATGTTCGAATCCGCCAGTCCGGCCTCGAGTAGGAGAGCGGCCCGCGTCACCGGCGATTCGCTGTCGGAAAGGTTGGACAGTGACGCGGCCAGGAACCGCGAGGCGTCGGCATGCAGGCCGCGGAAATTCAGCGCCGTTCCGCGCGCGAGAATCGCATCGAGGCTTTCGTTGCCGGCCGATGCGTCGAGGCTTGCAAAGTTCCCGGTCGGCGCTTCGAGCGCGGCGACGTCGATCGGCTGGCGATCGGAGGTCGCATCCGCGGGCATATCGAGACCGGCGACGATGCGCGCGGCCTGGTAACCGGCTCCCACTGCGTTGGGCGCTGCCGCGATCTGGTACGACATCCCGCCACGATTGGCATCGACCACCACCGCCACGAAGCCGAGACCGGGGTCGACGCAGCGCCGGGCGACCGCGCTGTCGAAGCCATCAAGGGTGACCGCCCGGACAGGTCCGCACGTAAGAGTCGCCGAGAACGCATCGCGCTCCGCTACCGTGGCGAACGTACGCACGCGCGCCACCGCGCCCGAGGCCGCGCCCCTGCAGTTCACCGAATATGTATCGGCGAACTTGGCATAGCTTTCACCGAATTTCGGATCGGTCCAGTTGGACGAGGCCGAACAGGGGTCACCGCCGGCGTTGCGGCCAAGGCTGAACTGACTGCTCGGCGCAGCCGGGACGGTCGCGCAACCCGCCAGCGCGAGTGCCGCCGTCGCCGATCCGATCGCAAGATACTTCCTGTACACGCCAATCATCTCAGTTGCCTCCCTGGCGCTCGACGCAGACACCCTTTTCGTCGCGCGGGCAGTCAAGGTTCTCGTCATCCGACACCGCATCGGAGAACAGGCCCTCGTTGTTCGTTCCCACGAGCGGATCGAAGGGAACGAGCACGCTGCCGTCGCCCGACAGCAGGTTGACGTTCTCGCGTGGCAGCGAGAGCTGGACCGCGCCGATGACCGTGTTGAGGCATCCCGCACCGCTGCTGATCAGACACCCGTTGACCCGCGAGAACTGCGGCTGGACCGAGTTGTCGATGATGATCACCGACGGTCCGGCCACCGCCGCAGCCGGCCCGGTCAGGTTGTTGATCTGGCCGAACAGGGCAAAGGTGTTGGTCGGATCCGTCGTGTCGAGCGACAGGATGCCGCCACCGCCGGTCGAACCGATGATTACGCCGTTGTTGGTCGTGGCGCCGTTGCCGTTGGCTCCGGTGTTCTGGAACAGGGCCGAATTGGCATAGGCCACCGACAGCTTTCCTGCCCGCAGGTACACCGGGTCGCTCGCGCGATCGCCGTCGAGCGGGCTGAGCAGCGTCGCGTTGTAGAGCGAGGACGCTGCGTTGCCGACGAACAGGATCGCGAGATCCTGGCTGTTGCGGTCGTTGACGTCGGTCAGGAAGCCGCTTCGACCGAAGGCGATGTCCCTCCCTCGCAGATCGAGCGTGGCCGACCCGACGTTGATCGTCACGTCCTTGATGTCGCCGGAGATTTGGCTTGCAAGGCCCGTCGCCGAGGCATCGCCGCTGACAGCGCTTCCGCCCAGACGGATGACCCGGTTCGCACCGTCCGCCGTCAGGTCGCCACCGAACGTGATCGCACCGGTGGTCGCAACATTCACCCGCGACGATCCGGCGGCACCGGTCAGGCTGACGTCCGTCACGGTGACTGCGTTCGCCCCGGCATCGACCGTCAGCGTGATTGCCGTCACTCGGTCGAGTTCGGCATCGCTGAGCGAGAAGGTTGCCGTGCCGGACCCGAGCGCAACCGTCCCGCTCGAAGCGGCCCGCAGCGTCACGTCGGTTGCGGCGAACGCAGCCCCGATGACGACGTCGCGCGCGGTCACCGTGGCCGAGGTTTCGACTTTGACCGCAGCCTGCGAGGTGAAGGTCCCGCCGGTACGCACGGTCATGCCGTTCACTGTGACCGGGCCGGTGAAAGTCACCGACGTCGGTATGGATGCGGATCCGACCGTCAGGGCACCGCCTGCCTTGATGGCGCCGGCCGTGACGGCCCCGGTCGTGTCGATCGCGATGGTTGTGCCGGCTTCGAGCGCCGGGGTGGCAAGCGTGGTGAGTGCGGAGCCGATCGTCAGGTTTCCACCGCGCGTACTGTCGATATCGATCGCTCCGGTCGACCGGACGGTGCCGGTCGTCGTGATCGTGCTCGAAGCGGTAAGCAACGCGTTCCCGCCGGTCGCCGTGATTCCGGTTGCCGCGATCGAGCCGCCGGTGCTGTCGATATCGACCACGCCTGCGGTCGAGCTTGCGGTGGTCAGCGTGACGTTGCCGCCCGCGTCGACGTCCACGAGGCTGCCGCTGATGGCACCGGTGGCGGTGACGTTCTGCGCCGCGGTAAGCAGCGCGCCACCTCCGACCGCGGTGACCCCGGTGGTCGAGATCGATCCGCCGGTGCTGTCGATATCGACCACACCCGCGGTCGAGCTTGCGGTGGTCAGCGTGACGTTACCGCCCGCATCGATGTCCACCAGCCGGCCGCTGATCGCACCCGTCGCCGTAATTGTGGTCTTGGCGGTCAGTTCGGCGTTCCCCCCGGCAGCAACCGAGGTGACCGCGATCGCGCCGTTGGTGGCGTCGATGTCGGTCTTGCCGGTCGACGTGATCGCACCGGTGGCGACGACGTTCTGCGCCGCGGTGAGCAGGGCGTCACCTCCGAAAGCGGTAATTCCGGTCGTCGAAATCGATCCGCCGGTGCTGTCGATGTCGACCACGCCTGCGGTCGAGCTGGCGGCGGTCAGCGTGACGTTTCCGACAGCGTCGATATCGACCAGCCGGCCGCTGATCGGGCCGGTCGCGACGACGGTCGTCCCCGCGGTCAGTTCCGCATTCCCGCCGGCCGCGACCGACGTGACCGCGATCGCGCCATTCGTCGCGTCGATGTCGGTCTTGCCGGTCGACGTGATCGCACCGGTCGCGGTGACGTTCTGCGCCGCGGTGAGCAGGGCGTCGCCGCCCGTTGCCGAGACCCCGGCCGTTGTGATCGAGCCCGCCGTGCTGTCGATGTCGACGACGCCGTTCGTCGAGGTCACCGTGCCCAGCTGGACCGCGCCCGAAGCCTGGAGGTCGACCGCCACGCCCTGCGAGGCGCCGGTCACCGTCAGGCTGGAGGGCAGCGTCGTCGCGCCGATCACCAGGTTGCCTGCGCCGCTGCTATCGCTGTCCGCCCGCGCCGAGGCGAGGCTGACCGCGCCGCCTGCGTCGACGAACACGTCGTCGGTCGCGGCGAGCGCACCCCCCGTCACCGAGCCGGCATCGATGTCGATGTCGCCCGCGGTCGCGGTAATGGTGCGCAGCGTCGAGGATCCCGACCGCGCCAGGACCGCGCCTACCGCGTCGATGTCCACGCTCGCCGCCGAGACGTTGCCGGTGAAGGTCGCGCTGGCGACGGGCGCCAGGCTTCCGACCGTCAGGGCGCCGCCCGCCGTCGTGCCGCCCGCAGTCACCGTGCCGGTCGTGTCGAGCGCGATCGTGGTGCCCGCCTGCAGCGCCGCGCCATCGCCGGTCAGCGCCTGGCCCAGCACCAGCGCACCGCCGCCGGTGCTGTCGACGTCGATCAGTCCATCCGTCGCGGTCACCGTGCCGGTCGTCGTGACATCGCCGGCCGAAGTCAAAAGAACGTCGGTCTTCGCGGTCACGGCGGTGGCCGCGATCGCTCCGCCGACGGCATCGACGTCCACCGACCCAGTGGTCGAGGCGATCGCACCAGTCGCGGTGACGTTCTGCGCCGCGGTGAGCAGGGCGTCGCCGCCCGTTGCCGAGATGCCGGTCGTCGTGATCGAGCCCGCCGTGCTGTCGATGTCGACGACGCCGTTCGTCGAGGTCACCGTGCCCAGCTGGACCGCGCCCGAAGCCTGGAGGTCGACCGCCACGCCCTGCGAGGCGCCGGTCACCGTCAGGCTGGAGGGCAGCGTCGTCGCGCCGATCACCAGGTTGCCTGCGCCGCTGCTATCGCTGTCCGCCCGCGCCGAGGCGAGGCTGACCGCGCCGCCTGCGTCGACGAACACGTCGTCGGTCGCGGCGAGCGCACCCCCCGTCACCGAGCCGGCATCGATGTCGATGTCGCCCGCGGTCGCGGTAATGGTGCGCAGCGTCGAGGATCCCGACCGCGCCAGGACCGCGCCTACCGCGTCGATGTCCACGCTCGCCGCCGAGACGTTGCCGGTGAAGGTCGCGCTCGCGACGGGCGCCAGGGCGCCGACCGTCAGGGCGCCGCCCGCCGTCGTGCCGTCCGCAGTCACCGTGCCGGTCGTGTCGAGCGCGATCGTGGTCGCGGCATCGAGCGTGCCGAGGTCGAGCGCGCCGCCACCGGTGCTGTCGACGTCGATAGCGCCGGTCGTCGAGGTGATCGAGGTCGTCGTCACCGCTCCGGTCGCCATGAGGGTCGCGTCGCCGCCGGTCGCGCTGATCGCTCCCGTGTTGATCGACGCCGCCATGACGTTGACGTCGCCGGCCGTCGACGTGATGGCCCGCGGCGAGCCACCGCCGGTTTTCGCCACGAGTGCGCCGCTCGTCTGCACGTCGACGCTGCCCGCAGTCGTGTCGGCGGTGAAGGTGACCGAACCAACCTTGTCCATCGGGTCTCCGATCGCAAGGGCCCCGGCGATTGACGCGCCGTTCATCAGGACGGCACCGGCCGCATCAACGGTCATGTTGCCGCCGACCGAGGCGAAACCGGTCGTGACGTTGCCATTGGTCGCATCGAGCGTGACATTGCCGCTCGTCGGAGTGCCCATCAGCGACGTTGCGATGTTGCCTGTCGAGATATTCTGACCGGCGCTGACCGTGATGTCGCCACCATTGGTCATCAGGCCCGCGCTTGTCGCACTGCTCGTCGCGCCGCCCGCAGTCAGTGTGAGCGTCGCATTCGGGTTGAGCACGCGGACCGCGCCGGTCGTCAGGTCGGCATTGATCGTCTCGACCGAGAGCGCTGCGTTGCTCGTGAGATTGCCGGTCATGATGAACCCGGCGCTCATCAGCGCCATCGTATCGGCGGTGATCGCGCCGACGTCGATCGTGTCGGCCATCACGTTGACCGAGCCGGTCGCGGTGATGTCGGTCGGGTTCATCATCGCATCCTCTGCGAGGAATGCCCCGCTCGTCTGGATGTCGAGATCGTTCACCGAAAGGTCGGCGGTCAGCGTCACCGAAGCGACCTTGTTCATGGCATCGCCGACGAACAGGTCGCCCACGATGGCACCGCCACCAAGCGACACGTCGCCCACCGCAGCGACCGTCATGTCGCCGCCCACCGAGGCGAAGCCCGTGGTCACGTCGTTGCCCGCATCGAGCGAGACGTTGCCCGCCGTCGGTGTGCCCATCAGCGAAGTCGCGATGTTGCCGGTCGAGATGTCCTGCCCGGCGGTGACCGTGATGTCGCCGCCGTTGGTGACGAGACCGGTGCTCGAAACGCTGCTCGTCGCGCCGTTGGCGTTGAGCGTCAGCGTGGCGCCGAGGTTGCGTACCGTGACGACACCGGTCGTCAGGTCCGCATTCGTGGTCTCGACCAGGAGCGCGTCGTTGCTGGTGAGGTTCTGCGTCGTGATCTCGCCCACGCTCATGATGGTCATGGCGTTGGCTGTGGCGTTGCCGGTGAAGAGCACAGAAGTCGGCGTGCGCACGGTGCCGACGAGTAGTGACGCGTCCGTGTCGATCGTGCCCGCCTCAAGCGTACCGGTCGTATCGAGGTTGATGTTGCCCGTCGCGTCGAGATTGCCGAGGTCGAGCGCGCCGCCCATCGTGCTGTCGACGTCGATCGCTCCGTTTGTCGTCGTGATCGACTGGGTCGTGATCGAACCGGGTGCGATGAGGCGCGCATTTTCGTTCGTCGTACGGATGTTGGCCGCGCTGATCGTGCCGGCAGCCGTACCAAACAATGATGTGTCGAGCGTCACCCCTCCGTTCGTCGATGTGACGTTGCCTAGGGAAATCTCGTCGAAGGCGAACAGCGTGACCGATCCCCCGGTCGTGGATCCGCTGACGGTAATGGTGCGCGGGACGACGCCACTGACCGAAACCAGTCCGGTCGCCGTCAGGCTGTCGAACGCGGCCGTTCCGTTGCTCGTGGTGGTCGCGAAGAACAGATTCGCCGCCGAGGTTACTTCGCCGGCGTCGATGGGCTCGCCATTCAGAACGACGTCGCCAACCGTCGAACCGACGTTCTGCGCGGTGAGGGCGCCCGTGGAATCAACCCGCACCGACGCACCGCTGATGTTGCCGGTGAATTCGGCCGAAGCGACCCTGTTGAATAGCGAACCGACCGTCAATGCGCCGCCGGCCGCGATCAGGCCGGTCCGGACGGTTCCGCTCGTATCGAGCGCCACCGTGGTCGCCGCCGACACGTCACCCAGATCGAGCGCACCGCCCATAGTACTGTCTACGTCGACGAAGCCGGTCGTCGACCGGATCGAGACGGTCGTGATGTCGCCGGTCGCCATCAGGCTGGCGTTGCCGCCGGTCGCGGTCACGGTCGTCGCGTCGATCGATGCGGCCATGAGCGTGACATCGCCCATCGACGAGCGGATGAGCTGGCCGCTCAATGCGCCCGCTGTCTGCACGTTGATGCTCGCGGCCTGGACGTCGCCGTTGAAGGTTGCCGAAGCGACCTTGGCCATCGGGGTGCCCACGGTCAGGGCGCCGCCCGCACTGATCGTGCCCGTGGTCACACTGCCCGAGGTGTCGAGCGCAACGGCGTCGGTCGCCGCCAGGTTGCCGAGATCGAGCGCACCGCCCATCGTGCTGTCGACGTCGATCGACCCTCCGGTCGCGCGGATGGAAGTCGTGTCGATCGTGCCCGTCGCCATCAGCGAAACGTTGCCAGCTTCGGAGGCCAGCGAGCCGGTGTCGATCGTCTGGGCCATCACGGTGATGTCGCCGGCAGTCGCCTTGATGATGTCGGCGACGAGCGCACCCGACGTCTGGATGTCGACGCTGCCCGCCGTGGCGTTGCTCGTCAGTTCGACCGAAGCGACCTTGGCCATCGGCGTGCCGATGGTGAGCGCTCCGCCGGCGGTGACCAGGCTCGCCTTGACCGAACCCGCCGTGTCGAGGGCGATGGTCGTTCCGGCGCGCAGCGATCCGAGATCCAGTGCGCCGCCCATCGTGCTGTCGACGTCGATCGCCTGGTCCGCGTTGATGCCGGAGGTCGTCACCGCGCCCCGCGCAGTCACGAACGTGGAGCCGCCCGTCGAACGCAGGCTCGCGGTGGTGACCGAGCCGGTCGTGCTGTCGATGTCGACATCGCCCGCGGTCGAGGTGACCGCGCCGAGCTGCACGTTACCAGAGGCCTGCAGATCGACCGCGACGCCTTGCGAGGCGCCCGTCACCGTCAGCGTCGAAGGTGCCGTCAAGGCACCGATGACGAGATTGCCCGCGCCACTGGAGTCGCTGTCGGCGCGCGCCGAGGCAAGGCTTACCGCACCTGCCGCATCGACGAAAATGTCGTCGGTGGCGCGAAGCGCACCGGCACTGACCGAGGCCGTGTCGATGTCGATATCGCCCGCGTTAGCGGTGATCGCCAGTGCGTTGAGCGCACCGGTGGAATCGAAGTCCACGCTGCCCGCCGAGACGTTGCCGCCCGCTGTGATGCTGCTCGGGTCGACCGAACCGCCGATCGCGAACGCGCCTCCTGCGGTCGCCGCGCCGAAGTTCACCGATCCGACCGTGTCGAGCGCGATGGTCGTGCCCGCATTCAGGTCGCCAAGCGACAGGTTGCCGCCAGCGATGCTGTCGACATCGATTCCCCCTGTCGCAGAGATGGACGTCGCTGTGACCGCATCGTCCGCCTGAAGCCGGGCAGCGCTGCCGGTAGCGCTGACTGCGCCCGCGTCTACCGTGGAATTGAGAGAAACGAGATCGACGAAGCCTGCGGTCGAATTGACCGCCCCCACGTCGAGCGCGTTAACTGAAACCAAGGTAACACTGGTACCGCGCGTCTCACCGGTAACGGTGATGGTACCCGGGACTGCGCCACCCGAGGTGATGACCGACCCGCCGGTCGAGATGAGGCTGGCGAAGTTCGCCGAGCCGACATTGGCGGCGCTGAAGGAGATGCTGTCCGTCGCGGTGACGTTGCCCGCGTCGATCGATCCGGCCTGCAACGCGACATTGCCCGTCGATGCATCGATATCGTCTGCGTCAATGTCCTGTGCGTCGAGCAGGCCCGTCGTTCTGATGTTGACATCGGCTGCGCTGACGTTGCCGGAGATCGTCACGCTCGTCGGTATGGCGATGTTGCCGATGCGCAAGCGGCGGCCGGCATCGATCGCGCCGGTCGAAACCGCACCAACCGATTGGATCGTCACGTCATTGCCCGCGGTGACAGCCCCGAGCGCGACCGACGGATCGGCCACCGCAAGGACGTTGCCGCTCGCGTCGAGATCGCCCGTGGCAATGCTGAGGCCTTCGAGCGACAGGTCGCCCGCGGTAGCGGCCAGCCCTTGCGTCGCGATATCGACTGCCTGCAGGTTTACATAGCTGCCGCTCGCATCCTGGCTGATCGTCAGGTCGCCGCTGACGTCGGCCTCGATGCCGCCGGTCGACGAAAGCGCACCGCCGACCGTTACCGACGGGGACGTCGCACCCGCGGTGTAGAGGTAGATGCCGCGATCGGTGGCCGCCGCGGTGGTCGCCACGTCTGCGTCGACCGTGAGCATCGCGTTCATGACGCCTGCCGCCGACACGAACACGAAGTCCGCCGAACTGCCCTTTACCGAACCGTCGACCAACTGATCGGCAACGGTCGTGCCGGCATTGATCGTGTAGGACACCGGGCTGCCGGCATTGAAAGCAACGCTTACGTCGGTCGCCGCCACGAAGGACGTCTTGCCGGTCTTGGAATCGAAGTTCGCCGTCAGGTCGAGCCGTGGGCCGACGAACATCAGCGTGCCGTCAGTGACGAAGCTCGGTTGCGTCCCAACCCCCGCAGAGGCCACCAGAAATGATGAAGTTGCACCAGAGAAACTGATCGTCGCAGCGCCGTTTCCAGCATTGTCGGTGCCGTTATAGAAATCGAAGAAATCAGCATCCGACACGTCGAGCGTCGAGAAGAACAGGCCGACCTTGTTCATGCTCGGGCTGGAAGCGGAAACAACGGCGCTGTCGCCGAAAAGGATGCCATCCTGGTTGATCAGCCAGAAATTGACATCGGTCGTGTTGATCGTTCCTTCGATTTGCGAAAGGCTGCCGCCGATCACGCGGTTGAGCAGCGAGGCTACCGGCGCGCCCGATCCGTTGGTCACGTTGACCGTCGTCGCCACTGGAACATTGAACCGCGTCCATTGGGCGACGACTACCGGGGCGAGCACGCTGATGTCGGTTACCGTCGGATTGGAATCGTCGATCGCGATCTGCCCGCCATTGCCGCCGCTGTCGACCGCGGTGCTCAAATCCATCGAACTGACGAGCTGCGCATGCGCGACGCTCGGAATGGCAAGCAATGCTGCCGTGGCTGTCGTCGCGAGCATCTTCAGGCGAAGGGTGCGGTGCTTGGCGGTCATCTCGTCTTCTCCTTGGTCCCCCTGCGATGGGGACCGGATGGAAACTTACTGGAACAGGGCAGGGAACTTGGTCGTGATCGAAAACAGCACGCGCTCGGGCGGCTTTTCGGTGTCGTTGAACAGCGCCCGGTCGAGCGGCTTGGCGTAGGCGACCTCTGCGCGCAGGCCCTCGCCGAAGAACAGCCGCAGGCCGCCACCCACCGATTCCAGCGTGCGGCTGCGCTCGGGCGTGCCCAGATCGAGGTTCTCGATCTTCACGACATCGTAGAACCCGAACAGCTGCGCGCGCAGGCCCGGCCGCTGCACAGGGTCGGCCGTGACCTCGAACGCGCCACCGATCGCGCGGTCGCCGCTGTTGGCACCCGGATCGTAACCGCGCCCGATGGTCAGGTTGCCGATCGAGAACTCGTCGTAGTTGAGCAGCGGCTTGTCGGTCCACTGCCCCTCGCCCCGCGCCCGCACGCCGAAGAACTGGGCGAGCGAAGCGGTGACGTCGACCCCGCCGCGGACGACGAAGGCACGCGAATCGCCGAACGGGCGCGACGCGGAGATTCCGTCGGTCTCGGCCAGGCCGAAAGCACCGAACTCGGTCGCCCCGAAGATGTCGAGCCCGCGGCGCGCCTCGAGATAGGCGCTGTAGGACAGAAATACCGACCCATCGAGCCGGCGCCTCTGGCCGAATAGGTTGCCGCGGACATAGAGCGTACGCAGCGCATCCTTGCTGAGCGGGAAATTCACGACGTCGGTCTTCTGGTCGACATAGTCGAACCCGATCGAGGCATCGGCGAACAGGTTCACCGAGCGCACCAGCGGGTAACTGGCTTCCAGGTTCGCGATCAGGGTCTTGGTCGAAAGGTCCAGGTTGGCGATCGTCGGGTTCGACCAGGCATAGGTCACGCTCGCGCCGATGCGGACGTTGTCCGGGCCGACGCCGAACTCGTGCCCCGCCTGGACGATCTGCTGCTCTTCGAAATCGAGCGTGGTCTGGGCGCCGATGTAAGTCAGGTCGGCCAGGCCGGTCAGGCCATAGTACTCGAACCGGCCGAACAGCGTCTCGCGGCCGATGCGCTTGGAATTGTAATTCCGCGCGTTCAGGAACACCGCGTACGGGGTGTACTCGACGGCCAGGTTGCCGATGACCTCACCCGGCTCGCCACCCGCAGGGGCGAGCGACAGGCGCATGCTGAGGCCGGGAATGTCGTTCGCATTCAGCAGGATCCGCTCGGCATCGCGTTCATTAAGCGGGCTGAGCTGCTGCAGCGGCGCCATCTGCCGCGCGATCTGGTCACGATACGGACCGGGGTCACCCGTGATCCGCAGTTCCGAAATGCGCGCCGATACCACCTGGAGCTGCAGGCGGTCGGTCAGTTCCTGCTGGGGAATCTGGACGGTCGCGATCCAGCCGTCCCGCCGCAGCGCGGCGTTCGCGGCATCGCGAATGTCGCAAACGACGGACAGCGGCTGCGTGCCCTGCGGCACGGTTACGGTCGACAGGGAGCGGAGGATCTGCGGGGCGACTTCACCGCCCGCCACATCGGTCCAGGTGACACCCTGCAGCGCAGTCGTCAGTTCGCTGTTGTCGAACGGGCAGTTCTGCCGGAAGTTGGCATCGCGATCGATGCGCACGCCGCCCGTCGGCCCCGTCGTCTGGGGCGGAGGAAGCTCGAGTTCCTCGCGCGTCGGCCCCGTGGTCTGGGCCACAGACGGAGAAGCGAAAACGATAAGTGCCGAAAAGGCTACGCCGATAGTACCCGCGCGAAAGCGCAGTGGAGCAGAATCCATGGAGACCCCCAGGTTTTGGATCCGACTGCGGATTATTATTAGTGCGCCCCGACGCCGCAGTCGGTAACCGTGATATGGGCCGGGTGCATCACTGTCAACGTGCTTTGAAGGTATAGCGATGGCCACAGAAGGTGTCGAAATCAAATGCTTTTCAACCGCTCGGCAAGCCTTTCCGACCAGCCTCCTCGAAGCGGCGCGGCACTCGTCGTGATTAATCCGCTGTGATGGAGTTCACGCCTTCCGAAATCGCGACTTGGCGCGCGGCGATCGGCAACCTGGAAGAACGCCGCGAGGTTCTGGGCGCAGAGCCGCTACGCCGCTTTGCCCTCGCGATCGGTGCGGACGCGCGGGTCGAGGATCGCCCGCCCGCGCTGGCCCACTGGGCCTTCTTCCTGCCCGAACCCGATGATCGAACGATCGGCCTCGACGGCCATCCGCGGCGAGGCACCTTCCTGCCGGATGTACCGTTGGCGCGCCGCATGTTCGCGGCCAGCGCCATGGAGTTCATGGCCCCGCTCGTCCTCGGCCGCGAGGCGACGATGGAATCCCGCGTCGCCGATGTCAGCCACAAACGCGGACGGAGCGGCGACCTGGTGTTCGTAGAAGTGCATCGCACGATCCGGCAGGACGGCGAAGTGCGCGTGCGCGAACGGCAGAGCTACGTCTATCGCGAAGACGGTGCGCCGACACCGATGCCGGAACCGCTGGCCAACCCACCCGAGGGGGAACCGTGGACGCCCGACGAAGTGAACCTGTTCCGCTTCTCGGCTGCCACCTTCAACGGCCATCGCATCCATTACGACGCGCCCTATGCCCGCGAGGTCGAGGGGTATCCCGCACTCGTCGTGCACGGCCCCTTCACTGCAGCCCGGCTGGCGGCCCGCGCCATGCGCGGCGGACCGCTGGCGACGTTTGCGTTCAAGGCCATGTCGCCCCTCTTTCTGGGCCAGACGATCTACCTGCGTGACGACGACGACAACGCGGTCGAGGCGGTCCGATGCGACGGCGCGATTGCGATGCGGGCCGAGTTCACCCGGCCCTGAGCCGATCATGAAACCGTTTGGCGCGAGGCGCAGCGCGCAGTAGGCTTGCGACTCGGAAGGCCAGATCGGGCGCACCACACCGGCCTCCGGCATCGAGGGGGATGGCTATGGCGATACGGGAGCGCTCGCCCGAAGGGGTGTTCGATTTCTGGCTCGGACCGATGCGCAGCATCGAACATGCGACCGAGGACAACTGGCGCAACGGGATGCTCAAGTGGCGCGTCGGGGTATTCGCCCGCGGCGCCGAAGACGCGGCCTTCCGCGAAGCCCAGCGCGAGTGGTGCGAGCAGATCCACCTCGAAGGGATCGACGAGTTCTTCGCCGGTCCCGAATGGGAGACCCCCAAAGGCATACTCGCCAAGGCACTCGTGCTCGACCAGTTCGGCCGCTGTGTCTATCGCGGCACTCCCGTCGCCTATGCCAACGACGCGATCACGGGGCCCATCCTCCAGCACATCTGCGAACAGGGCTGGGACCTGACCGAATACAACGAGATCGAGCGCATGTGGGTCTACGTCGCGCTCTCGCATCCCGAACGGCGGGGGTTGCAGGAACTCTCGGTCGCGAAATGGACGCGCTGGAGCGCGGAACTGGTGGAAGCATCCCCGAAGGAACTCCGGAAGACCAGCCAGTACGTCAGCTGGTACTTCATCAAGTCGATCATCGAGCACGCGGAAGCGGTGCTGGTGTTCGGTCGCTTCCCGCATCGCAACCCGATCATGAGCCGTCCGCACAAGGCGGGCGAGGTATTCTACCTCACCGACGGGATGCGGCCGCTGTGGTCGTTCACCCAGCCGCCCCGCCCGGACTATTTCGCGATCCTCGGCGCGCTGTGCCGGCTCGACGAAGGTCTCGACGTCGATGCCGTTCCCCGGGAATGTCTCGCCCGGCTGCAGCGCGAGGCGGGCATCGACGAGAACAGCGAGGCGTCGCTGCTCGACATCTACGACCGGGCGGGCGCCGACGAGCTGCCCTACACCGTCCTCTATCGCCACATGCGCCTGACCGCGAAGCAACCCGCGTTCGAAGCGCTGCGAGCGCTACCGCTGGTCGCCGACCTCACCCGGCAGGTCGAAGGGGTGATCCTCAAGGATCCGGAAGAGGGCTGGCCGCCGCGCAGCGCGAAACACTCGGTTCCCGCGGTCGTCGCGGTGCCGCGCCTCAACGAGATCGTGCGCTGCCACAGTTTCTCCTCCGGCGACCTCAAGGTCAGCCTGCAGGCGGTACGCCGGCTCGCGCGGGACATGGGCCTTCGCCCGATAAGCCCGGAGAAGCTGATGGCGGCGTTCGACGACTTGCGCGCGAACGAGCCGCGGCTATTTCGCGACGGTCCCGACGGCAACCCGCTTACGGCTCAGCTCGGCAAGAAGGGCTTCCAGATGCTGGCCAGCGTACTGTTCGACGGTAACGGGAACCTCGAGAAGGTCGCGCAGCGCCTCTACGACGTGATCGACATGGATTACGACCACTCGATCACCACGGCCGAGGCGCTCATGGGGCTTTCGCTTTTCTGTCCCGGCAGCAGCGCCGTGCGCAAGCGGCTCGCCTTTGACGTGTTCGATGTCGACCGCGACGAGGCGCTCAACCCGGAAGAGACGCACGACATGCTGCGCACCGTGGGCCTGCGCGGGATCCACATGATCGAGAACCTGTTCGATCCCTATTTCGACGCGTCGGACACCGGGATGGCCGTCACGCTCGAGGCCGTGAGGCACTACAACGAGATCGAGGAGGACGCCGCGCGCGCGGTCGCCCAGGCCGACACCGACGGTGACGGCAGGATCAGGCGTGCCGAATTCGACGAGTGGGTTTCGCAGCACGCGATGATGCGCCAGTTCATCGAAGTGCCCAACCTGCTGTTCGAAGCCGTCGCGGCCTAGCCGGTAGGCGGTCGATGAAACTGGGCATCCTCAAGGCCGGGGACAGCCCTGCCGAGCTTGCCGCGGCGCACGGCAGCTATCCCGACATGTTCCGCGCTTTCCTGGGGCACCGGGCATTCGACTATGTGGAATACGACGTCCGCTCGGGCACTCTGCCGTTGTCGGTCGACGATTGCCCGGCCTACCTCGTGACGGGCTCGGCTGCCGACGCCTATGCAACCGATCCCTGGATCGTGGCGCTTAAGCAGTTCCTGCGGGATGCCGCTGGCGAGGCACGATTACTCGGCGTGTGCTTCGGGCATCAGGTCATGGCCGAAGCGTTCGGCGGCAAGGTTGCACAGTCGGAAAAGGGCTGGGGCCTCGGCGCGCAGACCTACGAGGTGGCAGTGCCCCATCCCGCGCTGCAGGGCGCCACCCGGTTCACCTTGCCGCTGTCGCACCGCGACCAGGTCATGACCGCTCCGCCGGGGGCCACGACCATCGCGGGCAACGCCTTCACGCCGTTCGGAATGCTGGCCTATTCCGGCCACCCTTCGCTGTCGCTCCAGCCTCATCCCGAATTCACCCGCGACTTCGCGGCCGCACTCGTCGAGCGGCGGCGTGGCAACGGGATCGACGAAGCGAGCGCCGACGCCTCGCTGGCTTCGTTGGATGACACGCTCGACTGCGACCGTGCTGCGGTCTGGCTAGGCGATTTCCTCCTCGGGGCGCCCGTCATCCCATCGTAGGAATAACGAAGGCGTTCGAACCGTCGCCGCCGCCGTCGGGCCAGCGCTGCGTGACGGTCTTCACCTTGGTCCAGAACTTAAGGCCCTCGGTGCCGTATTGGTTGGTGTCTCCGAACGCGCTGCGCTTCCACCCGCCGAACGAGTGATAGGCCACCGGCACCGGGATCGGCACGTTGATCCCGACCATGCCGACGTTGACGCGGCTGGCAAACTCGCGCGCCGCGTGGCCGTTGCGGGTGAAGATCGCGACGCCGTTGCCGTACTGGTGCTCCGAAGGCAGGCGCACGGCCTCCTCGAAGTCCTTCGCGCGGACGATCTGCAGGACCGGACCGAAGATTTCTTCCTTGTAGCTTTCCATGTCGGGGGTGACGCGGTCGAGCAGCGTGGGTCCGATGAAAAAGCCCTTCTCGTGACCCTGCAGGCTGAAGCCGCGCCCGTCGATCACGACCTCCGCGCCTTCCTTCTCCGCCGTGTCGATCCACACCTCGACCCGCGCCTTGTGCTCCGGGGTGACGACGGGGCCGTAGTGCGCGTCCTTGTCGGTGCTGACGCCGATGCGCAGCGCGTTGATCGCCGGGATCAGCTTCTCGCGAAGGCGATCCGCCGTGTCCTCGCCGACCGGCACGACCACGGGCAGCGCCATGCAGCGCTCGCCCGCCGAGCCGAACGCGGCGCCCGCAAGGTCGCCGACGACCTGGTCGAGATCGGCGTCGGGCATGACGATGCCGTGGTTCTTGGCCCCGCCCATCGCCTGCACGCGCTTGCCCGCCGCGACGCCGCGCTTGTAGACGTAATGCGCGATGTCGGACGACCCGACGAAGCTCACCGCCGCGATGTCCGGATGGTCGAGGATCGCGTCGACCATTTCCTTGTCCCCGTGGACCACCTGCAGCAGCCCCTCGGGCGCGCCCGCCTCGAGGAACAGCTCGGCTAGCCGCACCGGCACACTCGGGTCGCGCTCGCTGGGCTTGAGGACGAAGGCGTTGCCCGCCGCGATCGCCATGCCGAACATCCACATCGGGATCATCGCCGGGAAGTTGAACGGGGTGATGCCCGCCCCGATGCCCAATGGCTGACGTGCGGAATAGACGTCGATCCCCGGCCCTGCGCCGAGCGTGTACTCGCCCTTCAGGACCTGCGGGATGCCGCAGGCATACTCGATCACCTCGAGCCCGCGCTGGATGTCACCGTGGGCGTCGTCGATCACCTTCCCGTGCTCGCTCGCGAGCAGATGGGCGAGGTCGTCCTTGTTGGACTCGACGAGCTGCTTGAATGCGAACATGATCCGCGCGCGCTTCTGCGGGTTGGTCATCGCCCATTCGGGTTGGACGGCCTTGGCCGCCGCCACCGCCCGGTCGAGGAGCGCGGCATCGCCCAGCGCGACCTCGGCCTGGACCTCTCCGGTCGAGGGATTCCAGATACTGTGTTTGCGAACACCTCGGCCATCGGGGTCGCCGACGATGAAGTGATTGACCTGGCGCATTTTTCTCTCCTTCGGCCCGCGCATCCCGGGGGCCATCACGACCGCCCTCTACCAGCGATGTCGGATGTCGCCAAACCCGTGTGTGGCAGGTCGCGGCGAACTTCAGTCGGACACCTGCTCGAGGACGTCACGCAGCAGCTGCTTCAGCACCTCGATCGTCTTCTCGGGGGAGAGCTCTTCGTCCAGTCGGAACAATCGCCAGCTGTCGAAACTGACAGCCAGGAGGATTGCCCGCGCCCGCGCCTCGTCACGCAGGACCGAGCCGGGAAGGATGCCGTATAGCGTGTCGCGCTCCCTCCCGAGGAGGAAACGGTAACGCTCCATCAGCATCGGCGAGCCGTAACGCTGCAAGCTGCTGGCGATGCGGAAGGGTGCGATCTCCTCGTACACCTGCGCGCGCCTTTCGATCAGCTCGAACAGTTGCTCCTGCCAGTCACTGGACCGGAACGGCGCCTCGGATGCGGGACCGTAGGCAGTCCAGAGCAACTCGTCGATTTCGCGATAGATCGACTCCTTGTCGTCGAAATGGCGAAACACGGTGCGCAGGCCGACGCCGGCCTTTTCCGCCACTTTCGCGGCACTGGGGTCGATATCGCCGCCCGCGACAAGGTCCATCATCGCCTCGATGATCCGGCGCCGGCTCGAGCGGCTGCGTTCGCGCCGGCCATCGGGATGGGGCCCGTCGCCCTCGATCGCTTCGCGTACCTCCGCCTTCTGCCTCACCATCGATCGCGACCTCTACACTCTTCGATTTCATTCCAGGGCCGCTAGCCGCGCGCCAGGACAACGACACCTGCCAATCCAAGCAGGACCGCCATCAACCCTATCAGCAGTCGGACCTGGACGAAGCTGATCGTCGGGCGGGTGATGAACACCTCGGTATGCTCCAGCGCCGCGAACTTGTGCGCGCCCGCCGCGGGCATGCGCGGGTCGGTGACCATCGCGAGCAGGTCACGGAGCGAGCGATAGCGGACGATCGCCACCCGATCTATCGACCGGCCGTATTCGCCAAGCATCAGCCCGGCCCGCTCACTGACGAACACCGGATGGCCCGCCCGCGACAGGAGGATGGGAAGCAGGTCGCGGGTGTAGGCCTTTTCGGCCGCCAGTGCCTCGGCGCCGCCCTTTCGCCTTTCCAGGTTGACCGCGTAGAATTCCCCGCCGTCATCGTGCGGGATCATGTCGGCCAGATTGCGGGTCAGGCTTCCCGGCGGGGCATCGTCGCGGCTGACGCCATGCATCTGTTCCATGCGCGCCAGCAGCCGGTCACCTTCCTGCTTGGTCAGCGGCCGGCCCCTGCCACCATACCAAACCCAGAACGCAGCATAGGATACCGCGAGAAGCGAAAGCCAGATCCAGGCCGCCGGTCCCATCGCTACCTCCCGTCCTCAGTTCGGCCAGTAGATGAATTCGTCGCCCGGCTCGAAGCGCTCGGCCAGCGTCTTGTCGATCATGATCGAGCCATCGAGTACGCTGGGGTAGAGCGGCGCCTTGCGACCGCGGTGGTGGCTCGCCAGCAGTGCGGCCAGCTCGACGCGCTTGTCGGGGCGCTTCCCGATCAGGTTGACCTTTTCGGTGGGATCGCTGGCCAGGTCGTACAACCACGACTTGCCCTGCTTCTCGTTGACCTGGAGCTTCCAGTCGCCTGCCCGCACGACCTTGTAATACCCGCTGTTCCAGAACAGCGGCGCATCGGCCCGCTCGACTGCGCCGCTCCCGGTAGCGGCGGGCAGCAGGTTGCGTCCGTCGATCGCCACGCCGCCGGGCAGCGAGGACCCCGAGGCAGCAGCGAGCGTCGGCATGACATCGACATGACCCACCGGCAGCGCCGCCTTCGTTCCCGGCCGGATCCGGGCGGGCCACCGCAGGAACAGCGGCACGCGGATTCCGCCTTCGAAGAAACTGATCTTGAACCCGCGGTACGGTGCATTGACGTCGGGCACGCCAATATACCCGGCTCCGCCGTTGTCGCTCGAGATGACGATAAGCGTATTGTCGGCCAGTCCCTCTTCCTCGAGCTTGGCCATGATGCGCCCGACGCTGCGATCGAGCGAACGGACCATGGCGGCATGGACCCGATGGCGCTCGGAGCCGATGGCACCGACCGCCTCGTAATCCGCGCGCGTGGCCTGCAAGGGCGTGTGAACGCCCCAATGTGCCAGGTAGAGGAAGAACGGCCGGTTGCGATTGGCCTCGATCACCTTGAGCGATTCATCGGTCCAGTAATCCGCCAGGTACCTGCCGGGCGCGAACCAGGGCCCCCGGTTGTACGATGTCGCGAAACGCATCGAGGCCCACAGGAAGCGATCGATCGGATCGAAGTCCACCTTGGCGTTGACGACGTCCGGATGGTCCTCTGGCAGGTGCAACCCGCTTTCCATCATCAGGCTTTCGTCGAAGCCCTGGTCGTTGGGGTGGAAGCCCTTGCCGTTGCCCAGGTGCCATTTGCCGATGTGCACCGTGTGATAGCCCCGCGCCTTGAGGACTTCGGCAATGGTCACCTCTTCGCTCGGCAGGCCCTGATCTGCGAAACTCGGGGCAGCCGCGTCGACCTCGGCGTTGTAACCGCTGCGGGGCAGGTCGCCGCGGATCTGGTCGGTCGCCATTGCGACGAGCCGACCGAACCCGTTGGGTGTCGGCGTGTATTCGAAGCCGGTGCGGGTCGAGTACCGCCCCGTCATCAGCTGCGCGCGCGACGGCGCACAGGTTGCGTTGCCGGCATAGGCCGTCGAGAAGATCGCGCCCTCGGCCGCGAGACGGTCGATATTGGGAGTTGGCACCCGTCCACCTGCCACTCCGCCGCCGAAGGTCGAGATGTCGTTGATGCCGAGATCGTCGAACAGGATGAAGACGATGTTGGGCGGCGTCGCGCTTTCCTGCGCCTCGGCCGCTTCCGCCGGTCCGCGCTGCCATGCGATCGGGCGGTTCGGACCGACCTCGGCCTGTCCCGCCCGGTAATGAACCAATGCCAGCGCGAGCGAGGTCCGGTTGAAGTATGCAAGACCGGCGATAACCGCGGCGGTGACACCGATGCCCAGTGCGATCTTTGACCAGCGTCGCATCGCCCTTCACCTCCCGCTGCCCCCGGCGCGCGCCTGCCATCAGGTCTTGCAGCGCCGGCATGTATTGGCATATAGAGTGCCATTATAAGAGTCAACGGGCGGGAGGCTTCGATGACCGGCGTGTGGCGGAAGGCATTCACAGCATGCGTCGCGGTGGCGTCTTCATCCGCCCTCGCGATGCCCGCTCCCGCGCGCAGCCCGTCGGCACGCCCGAACATCGTCGTCGTGGTCGTGGACGACGCCGGCTTCATGGATTTCGGGGCCTACGGTGGAGATGCCCGCACCCCGACGATCGACGCGCTGGCCGCTCGCGGGGCCGCGCTATCGCGCTATTATACCTCTCCGCAATGCGCCCCATCGCGCGCCATGTTGCTGACGGGAATGGACAACCACAGCGTCGGCATCGGGTCGATCGTCGAGATGCTCGCTCCCGAGATGGAGGGACTTCCGGCCTATTCGATGCGCCTCCTCCCCGAAGCCCGGACGATGGCGGAAGTGCTGCGCGACGCAGGCTATTTTACCTTCGCCTCAGGGAAATGGGGGATCGGCGAGATCGGCTCGAGCCTGCCCGATCGGCACGGCTTTTCCCGCTCCTACGTGCTCGACGCAACCGGCGCCGACAACTGGCAGGAGAGACCCTACCTGCCGCTCTATTCGTCGGTGGAGTGGTTCGAGGACGGCAAGCCGACGACCCGAAAGACCAAGGACTACTCGTCGAAATTCATCGTCGACCGCGCGATCGAGTACGTCGATCAGGCCGCTGAAGGCCAGCCGGTCTTCGCGTACGTCGCGTTCCAGGCGATCCATATCCCGATACAGGCTCCTGTGGCCGACATCGAACGCTACGACGGCGTGTTCGACAAGGGCTGGGACAGGCTGCGGACCGAGCGCTTCGAGCGGGCCAAGGCACGGGGACTCGTCCCGGATAACGCCGCGATGCCGGCGATGCCCGCGAAGGCGCGCAAGTGGTCGAGCCTCGGCAGCGACCAGCAGCGCCGCTTCGCCCGCGCCATGCAGGTGAACGCGGCCATGATGGAGGCCATGGATCGCGAGATCGGACGGCTGCTCTCCCATCTCCAAACCAAGGGCCGGCTCGACAACACGATCGTGCTGGTCACGTCCGACAACGGGCCCGAGTACAACGACCCTGCCAACGGAACGCTCCTGTTCAAGGCGTGGATGCCAATGCTCGGCATGACCAACGCGACGGACGCGCTGGGCGGGCCCGACAGCCTTACCGCGATCGGCTCCGAGTGGGCGGCGAGTTCCTCGATCCCGTTCTCGCTCTACAAGTTTCACTCCTCGGAAGGGGGCCTGCGAGTGCCTTTGGTCGTCGCGGGCCCCGGCGTACCCGCTGGCGGTTTCATAGACGGCCGCGCCCACGTGTTCGACGTGATGCCGACGCTGCTTTCGCTCGCGGGCGTCGATGGCCGCGACGCAACCGGAGCCTCGCCGGCGATGCTGGGGCGAGATCTTTCCCCCATGCTCAAGGGCTCGGCCGACGCGGTCTATGGCGCGGACGATTCGGTCAACTTCGAGGTTGGCGGCAACGCGGCTCATTACCAGGGTGACTGGAAAATCCGACGGATGCCCCCTCCCCAGGGGACCGGAGAGTGGGAGCTCTACAACCTCGCCGACGACTCCGGCGAAACCGAGAATCTCGCTGCGAGCGAACCGGAGCGGCTGAAAAGGATGGCCGCTGCTTACGATGCCTATGCAAGGAAGGTCGGCGTCTACGACGACCCCGGCTACAGCCCGGTCCGGCAGGTCCTCGTCAACAACCTCAAGGGAGGGGCGCGCAATTACCCCCTGCTGACGCTCTTGGTCGTGCTGGCCGCGATCGCGGTGGTTCTTGTCATCGTCCTCGTGATCCGCCGTCTGGCGATCGCCCTTCGCGCTCCCGGAAAGAGATCGGACCCCGCAGCATGACCTACACCCTCTACGGCATGGCCGCGTCGCTCTACACCGCGCGAGCCCGGTCCTACATGCGGACCAACGGGGTGCCATTCGTCGAGATCAAGGCCGGCGGCGAGGAGTTCACGCAGACCGTCGTCCCGAAGATCGGTCGCTGGATCATCCCGGTGATGAGAACGCCCGAGGGGGCAATCATCCAGGACGGCGCCGACATAATCGACCACCTCGATGCTGCCGGCTTCAGCAAGTGGCCGATCTATCCCGAGCAACCGGTTCTTCTAGTGGTCGCGCACCTGTTCGATCTGTTCGGTTCGCATGGGTTGCTCCGACCCGCCATGCACTACCGCTGGAACTTCGATGCGGTGAATCTGCCCTTCCTGCGCAGCGCCTTTCGCGACGTGCTCCCGTCTGGTCTTCCGACCGAAGCGGAGGACGCGGCCTTTACGCAGGCCAGCGGCCGGATGCGAAAGGCGGCAACCGCGTTCGGAGTGAACTCGGACACCTTCGCGCTCGTCGAGGAACGCTACCGCGCCTTTCTCGGACTGTTCGAAGACCACCTGCGCGACCATCCCTTCCTTCTCGGGGGGCATCCGACGATCGCCGACTACGGCATGATCGGGGCGATGCACGCGCACCTCGGCCGCGATCCGGCGCCGCTCCACCTGATGCAGACGACCGCTCCCAACGTCTTCCGCTGGGTCGAACGGATGACGATGCCGGAGAGCTTCGTGGACGAAACCTTCGCAACGGCCGCCGGACGGCTGTTCGATGCCGCGGCGTTACCGGCAAGCCTGCTCGCTCTGATGCGCTTTATCGCCGAGGACTATCTCGTCGAGATCGCGGCCCACGTCGAACAGGCCAACGCGTGGCTTGCGGAGCAAGCCGGTGAAGCGCTCGATGCGGCATATGAAGCCCGCACCCAGGCCAAGCTTGCCGGTTTCGCGACGTTCGAGTGGCACGGCGCGCGGATCTCGACCGTGGTCCTGCCGTACCGCTTCTACCTGCTCCAGCGGTTGTTGGATGCGCGCGATGGCCTGCCGCAAGCCGAAAGCGGGAACGTGGACACGCTGTTCGCGGAGACCGGTCTCTCGAAACTCTTCCAGTTGCGGACCGACCGCAGGGTCGAGCGGATCGACAACCGCGAGGTCTGGAGCCGGGCGTAAGCCGCTCAACGGGTGGGCAGCGGCTGTACCCTGATGTCCAGCTGCCCGGCGAGGCCAGCCATGCGATGGTGCGACGTCTGCACCGGAGGCGGGTGCGGAAAGGTTGTGCGCAGTCGGCTTGCGTGCCACTCTCGTGCCCGGGCACCTTGCGGTGGGGAGAAGTGCGGATGCAGTCCGTCGAAAACGATACTGCGGAAGCCGATCGGGCGGTGTCGATTTTCTTCAGTTATTCGAGGCAGGATCGGGATCGCGCCCTTCCGATCATACGCATGCTGGAAGGTCGCGGTTTCAACGTCTGGTGGGACGGTCTGCTCGAGGGTGGAACCGCGTTTGCGCGGACGACCGAGGCGGCGCTGGAATCGGCCGATGCCATTGTCGTCCTGTGGTCGGAAACATCGGTGCAATCGCACTGGGTGCGCGATGAGGCGACGCGGGGCCGCGATCGCGGACGGATGGTGCCCGTATCGATCGACGGCAACCAGCCGCCGATCGGATTCCGGCAAATCCAGGTGCTCGACCTGACGAAGTGGAAGGGGAAGGAAAACGCCCCTGAGATGGACGAGCTCGTCCGCGCGGTCCTCGCAGTGTCCGGAAACTCGGATCTCCAGTTGCCTGTCACCAAGGCTGCCCCGACCGCCGGCCCGGGTCGGGCGTCGCGCCGTGCCGTGCTCGTCGGAGGGGGTGCGGCACTCGTGCTTGTCGGGGGCGGCCTGGCCTGGTGGCAATTTCGCCCTCCAGCGGACGACGGGCGCACGGGCATAGCCGTCCTGCCATTCGAGAACCTCAGTGGCGATCCCGAGCAGGCGTATTTCTCGGACGGCCTGACGTCGGAAATCCGCACGGTCCTTGCGCGCAATCACCAATTGCAGGTCATCGGGAGCGTTTCGTCGGACAGTTTCCGCGACAAGCAGGAGGAGATGGACTCCATCGGCAAGGCCCTGGGCGTCGCATTTCTGCTGAATGGCAACGTCCAGAAGATGGGCGAAATCGTCAAGATCACTGCCGGGCTCATCAATGTCGCCACAGGTGCCAGCACGTGGGCCGAGTCTTTCGAGCGACCGCTCGCCGACATCTTCGCCCTGCAATCCGCCATCGCCGCCGCCGTCGCCTCGGCCCTCAAGGCGACGATGGATGCCGACTTTGCCAACAGCGGGGGCCCCGAACTGGGAGGGACCCGAAGCGTGGCCGCATTCGATGCGTTTCACAGGGGGCGCGCGCTGTTCGATCTCCACATCGACGAAGCGAGCGAGCGCGCTGCGCTGGCCAAGTTCGACGAGGCCATCCGCATCGACCCCCAATACGCGGCGGCCCGCGCGGCGCGGTCGCGCGCGCTCGGCGTGATCGCCAACCAGTACCAGACCAGCGCCGACCGAAAGCGGTCGATGGACGAGGCGGTGGCCGAAGCGCGGCGTGCGACCGAGATCGCGCCGAGGTACGCCGCCGGGTTCAGCGCCCTTGGCTATGCCCTGTTCTATGGGCGCCTCGACGTACGCGGCGCGCGCGAGCCCTTCGAGCGCGCATTCGAGTTCGCCAACGGCGAAATCGACGTGCTCAGCCGCTACGCGATCTTCTGCGCGCGGACCGGTCGCTTCGCGGAAGCAAGGATGGCGATCGAGCAGGCCTCTGCGCTCGATCCGCTCAACGCCTCGGTATTCCGGACCGAAGGCATCATTCTCTTCGCGGCGCGCGAGTACGAAAAAGCGATCGCCGCCGGCCGGCATGCGCTGTCGATCAACCCGAAACGCAACAGCGTGAACGGGGATATCGGCGATTCCTACGTGATGCTCAAGGATCTCGACGCCGCGCGTGCATCCTACGAAGCCGAGAAGAACACGCTCAATGGCCTGACGGGATTGGCGATCGTCCATTTCCTGCAAGGCCAGCCGGAGGCAGCGCAGGCTAGCCTCGATGGGCTGATCGCGGAACACGGCGACAACGCGCTTTACCAGAAAGCGCAGGTGCTGGCCCAGTGGGGTCGCCCGGACGATGCCCTGCAGACACTGGAAGAGGCGCGGCGCCTGCAAGATTCCGGGCTGGTCTACCTGCTCAACGACCCGTTCATGGACCCGATCCGCGACCGGCCGCGGTTCCAGCAGATGCTGAAGCAAGCCGGGTTCGTTTGATTCAACAAAGGGAGGAATGGACTATGAAAAAGTGGATGGCAACTGGTCTGGCGCTGACTGTGGCGCTCGGCCTAAACGCCTGCGCCGAGCCTGCCGAACCGGAGGCTCCGATGGAGCCCGCCGCGAGCAATGATCAGGGCTCGAATGACCAAGGGTCGAACGATCAGGGTTCCAATGACCAGGGTTCCAATGATCAAGGGGCAAACGACCAGGGGTCCAACGACCAAGGCTCTAACGACCAGGGCTCCAACGACCAGTAACGGGCTGCCGTTGGCCCGGTTTCAGGATCGCGCCAACGGCTACTCCGTCACAGGGAGCACCGCTCCGTTCGCAAAGCTGTTGCGGGCCTTCGCGATCCATCCGGTGTAGTTCGCCAGATTGACGAAGACCGAGGGGTTTCGCCGGATAGGGACTCCTCTTGCACCCCTCACCGCGATGCCGCAGCCGTAAGCCCACGAGACCACGCCCACTTGCACGAGGCGCTGGCCGACCAGCCGCACCACGGGCCCGCCGCTGTCCCCCCGACAGCTGAAGGTGTTCCGGGATCCCCTGGTGGCCTCGGAAGGCGGCGGGGTTTCTGCGCAGATGTTATCGGCCGATACACCCTTGTAGTGCGGAATCTTGCGACATTCCGCGGTCTCGACGATCCGCAGCGCGCCCACCTGCAGATCCTCTGCATAGGCCAACAGCTTGCCGCCGTTCATGACCCCGCTCTGGTTGGGTCGCCGTTCTTCGGTGTATCCCCAGCCGTACACCCGGATGATATCCGACTGACCGGCTTCGGCACTCGCGGGCGCCGACCCCGGCAGGCGTATGGGGCGCGGGATCACTGGCCGACCGATCGGGCGGATTTTGAGCAAGGCTATGTCGTTGCGCGGCGGTGCTTCGTTCACCCCGCCTGTCGAGGGAACGTAGCCTGCGTGATAGACCGCCGCGACCACCCGGTAGTCCACCCCGTTCGCCCCCCGCTCGCCGCGAAGCCTCTGGCTTCCGACATAGACCCGGCGGTTAGCGAGGAAATCGAGACCGGGCTGTCGAAGGCAGTGTGCCGCTGTAAGCACGATGTCGGGCGCGATGAGCGAACCACCGCAACGGTGCTCTTCCTGTCCCGTGCTGAGCTGGTCGAGGAACTTCTTGTCGGGATTGGTGTCCGCCATCGCCGCGTCGAGCTGCTTCTGCTCCTCGGTATAGGGGAGCGCCGAATAGATCTGCACGGCCCAGGGCGCCGATCCGGGAAGCGCCGTCTCACCACCCCCGACATAGCCGATTGTCGGGCGCGCCGCGAAATACCGTCCGGCAAACTGGATATCCCAGTCGGATGCGATCGTCGTCGGCTCATCGGTCGGGTTCGGGTCGGGCAGCCCGGACAGGGCGCGACAGATCGCTTGCTCGACCGGCAGTCTGCAGCGGCTCTGGTCGACCTGGCCGGAAACGCTTGATGACAGCAGCAGCGGGTCGATCGGCTTGGCGCTGCTGATCACGATCAGGTCGTGCCGCCCTTCCTGCTCGAACTTGAGCGGATCTTCGGGGTATTTCACAACCACCAGACGGTCGGGATCGATCGGGCGGTCTGGCGGCGACTGGAATATCCATTGCAGGCTGTAGTCGGGCCGAAGGAGCAAGGCGTAAACGAACCGCGGCTGCGGGTTTCGCGGCGCCGTCGTGATGCTGATCTGGAGCGGCTGGTTCACCAAAATATCGCGGGAATCGTCGCATGGGTCGTCGGGCACGCAGTCGATCCTGGCGTAGATACCATGCTCGAAGGCGGGCAGGGTGTTCAGCCTCAGCAAGGCCTGGCGGCGAAGGATCGCGCGCAGCGCGGCATCGAGGCCGGGAGCGAAACTGCCGTCGTCCAGCCGTCCGATGAAGATCGGCTCGGCGAGCACGGGATCCGGCGACTGCGGCACGTCATTCCAGCGCCTATAGGTCGAGCTTGCGCTGGGGTTCTGCATGTCCAGCAAGTAGAAGTTGTCCGGGTAGTCGGGATCGGCGGTGATCTCGAACTGGCTGGGCCAGCCGATCCGGATGTTCGGATTGGCCCGTGCAATCGCCTCTATCTCGGCGCTGTGCTCGCCCAGTTCCTCTCTGAGGCCAATAGCGATCTTGCCGGCCACCAGGTCGGGGTTTTCATCGGCCGTTATGATGGCGTTCGCGGGCCAGGGCGATACGACGATGAGCAGTGCGGCGAGGATCGCGGCCATGGCCGGGGGGAGCGCAAGGTTGATGGAAATCCGCCTGCCCATCCTCTCCTCCCCCTTTGTCAGACCGGAATGGAAATCCGCTTCCCGCCGAAGACACCCTGCCAGCTTTCGATCTCGCTGAACATGACTTCCTCGGTGGCATGAGCCAGCGCGGCAGCGCGCTCGTAGGTCAGCCGTGACCCGGCATTCTGGAGGAGCATGTTGATCCGGTCACCAATAACGCCAAGCTTTTCCGCGGTGACCCGCGAGATGGCGGCGAAGCGCTCGAAATCCCCGAAATACCGGATACCCGCGACGGCGGCACCGAAGGTCGGAAGAGCGACGCCGAAAAGGGTGAACCACTTGGCGGCCTGCGCGACGAATCCCTGGTCGACCACCCCCATCGTCGAAGCAATGTGGAGGAGTACGAAAGTCGCGACCACGGCGACCGCGGCAACGAACATCACTTCCGACAGGTGGTCGAGCCGATGATGCACCCGCGCCAGTCGCGCCGCCTTGGCAACGTGGTAGGCGCGTTGCGACTCCACGAAGGGGCGCAGGACGTCGGACAGCGCGGCCCGCAGATAGAACTCCGTCACCGTCATCCGCGGCAACCCGACCTGCCGGATGACCTGGCGGGCATATGCTTCCGGCCAGACGGTATCCGATCCACGCGGCCATCGTCCACGTGCCCGAGCGATGCCGAAGGGCAGAAGTACCGGCGCGGCACGGAGGTATTCCGCAACTCGCCTGGTCGCGAACCAGCGCTCGTGCCAGCGCTGTCGCCTGCCGATCCAGGTGATCGCGATGATGGCGGCCAGCAGGCACAGTTCGAACAAGGCAAAGGCCCACTTGTGCTCGACCCCGACCAACGGAAGGTAGGACAGGCCGCCGACGACGGCCAGACTCGACAGGACGAAGTTGACCGTCATCCCGCTGCGATAGGCGTCCGACAGGAACGTCGAAATGCCGTCGGCCCACGCGAAATGCGGGAGTACGGAAGCGCCGATCCTCCCGACCAGTTTGCTGTCCACGCCGGGCAACGCCCCGATCGTTGCCATCAAAGGGGCGGCTGAACCTTCTGCGATCGTCGAAGGTGGCTCGTACCTTTGACGAAGCGGACGCACCTTTTCCTTCCAGTCGGCTTGTCCGAACAGGCTTTCGACCCGCCGATAGGCGTGCACCAGCATTCCGCTCGTGGGATGCCACCGCTCATCGCTCATCTCGGCGCCGCTCGCTCCGGCACCGGGCGGCGGCGCGAAAAGTTCCAGCAGCAACTCGTCCAGCGACGTCGCGTGCTGTCCGGAATCTCCTTCCAGGGAAAATCCCTCGAGCGAGCGAATGACGCTGATGCTGCTCGGCCGCGCCGGATCGATGCGCACGACCGGGCATCCTGCCGCAAGCGCCGCGGCAACGGTGTGGCCGGTTCCACCCATGAAGGCTGTCGTCTCGCCATCCCACGCGGCGATCAGGAAATCGATCTGCTCGATCATCACCTGGCCGGCCACGGCAACGCGCCGCGAGATCTCGGCATCGAGAAGAGAGGATATCCGCTCGTCGTCAGGGGCTCCGCGATGCCGCTCCATCAGCTCCTCGACGAGTGCGTCGTGGTCCGTCAGGGCAAAGACGCTTGATGCGGCAAGCAACCTGTCCAGGGCCTCGCGCGTCTCCGTGGGCTGGCCCGCATCATTAATCGCAGCCGACAGGTCGGGGGCAAATGGAAGGGTGACCACAAGTTCGTAGTCCCGCTTGAGCGCTTCGTTTGCCGCAAGCTGGTCCATTCCGTCGGCAAGCAGGGTCAGAACCCGCAAGTGCGGCCCCTCACCTCCCGTCCTCCCTAAGGCTGCCTCCACCTTGTCGAAGATTGCGTCGAGCGCGCCCTGCATGCCGCCCACGTTCGCCCGCCACGCCGGATGACGCGCGCGGTGACCTGTCACCCCAATGGAAATGATCGGTTTCGGAGGCGGCGGCGCAGAGATCACGGACCCGCGGAGGTATCAGGGCCACCACTTCCGGCATAGGAAATAGTGTCGGAGAGCGTGATCCGGTAAAATGGTGCCAGAAGAGGAATCAAATACGACCTATTTTTGTAATTGCATTCATATATTTAAGCAATTTGGGATGACCGAAAGGCCCGCAAAAGGCCCTCAAAATCCGTCTAATGCATTGGTTCGATGCCTTTTTCGGGACTCGAAATCGTAACGACGGCTTCGGATTGCAAGGTATATCAATGTTCAATTTGCGCCCTAAGTTCGGAAGTTGAACTGACCAGCCAGCGGGCCCATAAGCTGCCTTTCGTTCATCTATTGAATGCGACGAGGCGATGCTCACCTTCGCAGATGTCGGTGTTGAAGCGCGACCAGTTGCAGAATAGCGGCCGCCGTTTATGCTGGAGACCGATCCGTCCGCAGCGATGGGCATGGCGGCTAGCGGGCTATCGTCGAAGAAAGGGCATCTTCGTTGACCAGGCCCGAAGTCGCGGCGAGCTCGCCGAGTTCGAGCACCTGATCGAGCCGCGGCCGCAGCACTTTGAGCGCCAGATCTCGCGCCTGCGCAACGATCGAAGCGGGATCGCGCGCATCGGCCTGCACCGCCGCCCAATGTACGTAGATTTGGTCGGTGCCGATATAGCCATGATCGCCCGCGACCGCTTCGATTTTGATCGGCGCGCGCTGCAGCATTCCAGCTTTGACCGCAAGATGGACCGCCGCCCAGCCGCCGAGGAAGCCGGCGGCGAGGTGGAGATAGTCATTAGCCGTCAGCGCCGTCGCGGCCATCGATACGTCGAGCGTGTCGGTCTGCGCGCTGTAGCTGCCGTCGGCGTCCAGATAAACAAAACAGGCGCGGGCGGTGCCGGTCAGCACATACTCTACAACTATATGGCCAACTTCGTGGATGCCGAGGCGCAGGGTATTATTCCATTCCATGCCCGCGTGCTTAGCTTCGTGACAAACGGCAGACCAGCCACACTGAGCCGCTGCCATACGTTATTCCGCTTTATACCAAGCGGATACGTCCAGACCATGTCCTCGCGGCGACGAATCACAGTTAGACCAATGCTGCCGTCCTCAGCGTATAGTGTCAGGACCGCGCAACCATGGGTATCGGGGCTCAGCCAGGCTCCGAACGGCAAGCACTAGCCAAAGCTGCGGCCGCGTGGCAGCCCTAGTGTATAGACGTCGAACAGACCGCGCGGCATCGGTAGCGTCGCCGCCAAATTGTCGGGCGCGGTGGCATTTATTGCTTTGGTCAGCGCTCCGAAGGCAGCGCGCTCGCGCGGCGCAGGACGGTGACGCGCTCGGTCACCGCCGCCTTGAGCGCGACGACCACGTCGGCGGTCGGCGTCCGATTCTCGCCTTCGTCGAAGCCGTTAGTGTAGATCTGACCCTGCGGTCGACCACCGCCGTGCGCTCGCATTATTCCTGTTCGGTTCAACATTGCGACATTCTCGCCAAGCTGCTCGCTAAGGAAAGACCCGATCTTGTTGGCGGCACGCTCGATTCGTTCATCGCTGAAGTCGATGTGGCAGGAGCCGCCGCGCTGAACTACAGCGGGGTCATGCAGCAGGCACTGTATGTCGATGGCCCACCCCAGCGCAGGAATGGACCAGACATGGTGGATCGCAAGACTGAGTTACTTTGGCCTCATCTCGACAAGAAGAAAGAGGGCCTCAAGGATTCCGAAGCCCAATAGCCACGAACATGCCCTCAGTTTTTGAGGTCATAAGCGATCACTGACCGCACGACCGCGCCTAGCGTCGGTTCTCCCAGTTCCGGACGCTGGAAGCAGACAGTGAGCAGCTGGCCCCAGAATTGTCAGCTCTAAAAAGCCTAATTGCATCTTCCCTTTTGCTTTTTTTGCTCGAGTGCGGGATATCCGATGATCTGAATAGCGATTTCGATGACGAAGAAGTGAGGCTTTAAATGGATATCCTGACGCTTGACCAGTTGGACCAGTGGCTCTCAAATCCGTCGCGCATGCCTGTGACAATTTCCGGATTGGACTTGACACTACGAACACAAGAAGTCGTGGGAGTGGATCTCACCGGCTGTACTCTTCTCGGATGCGTACTGAATGGCGACATCTGGGCACAGTCTCAAGCGCAGGGAGCATCGGTGCTTGTCGGCGAAAGCGGCATGCCATTCGATCCGGCTCGAGCCACTTTGTACACTGTTGACGATCTCTATGACCGTTATGATCCAGAAGACAGTCTGCCTTCATGGAGGGCCTCATTCGATTATCGAGCATATCTTTGGTTCATGGATCCCGAAGAGAACCTCCCCTTAAGATTGAGTACGGGTCAGGCCATGCAGGCGCGGCTCCACGATACTGCGATCGAAGGATCGGTTGCCCGGTTTATTGAGAAGACAGGAAAGCCTTTGGTTGGCTTCATGGGTGGTCACGATACGCCGCGCGATGCGCAAGTGTTCGCGACCATCGCCGAGCTCGCACGGCGCATGACGCGCAGCGGGCAGCTCGTCCTGACCGGAGGTGGGCCCGGCCTTATGGAGGCCGCTAATCTTGGCGCCTTTTTAGCGCCATTTCCGGACGATATTCTTGCAGAAGCCGTTGCGGCACTCGGGGCCGCACCCAAATACAATCATCCCGATTGGCTATCTACGGCATGGAACCTACGCGAACGCCTGCTGGACGGCGGCACGGTTTCGCCAGATTCTGAAAGCCTCGGTATCCCAACTTGGTTGTACGGTCATGAGCCGCCGAATGTCTTCGCCACTCATCAAGCGAAGATGTTTTACAATAGTTTACGCGAAGACGGTCTCATAACGCTTGCCGGAGCCGGGTTAATTATTGGTCCGGGCAATGCAGGGACTGTACAAGAAGTGTTTCAAGATGCGACGCAGAACTACTACAGGAAACCGGGTACTAAACCTACGCCAATCGCATTGCTTGGCGAGGCGTATTGGAGTCGGCCGGCAGAGGACGGGCCTGATCCGATTGGCCGGACAAAGCCGCTAAAACCACTTCTGATGGCACTCGCCGGCGAAAAGCCCAAAACTGATTGGTCGAGTGCAGTACTGATCACCGATGACATTGACGCGATTGCCGAGCTGATCCTTCCCAGTTCCGAAAAAGAAGTTGGAAAAGAAAGCCTCACTCGCGGCGAGATCTGGCGCGCCAAAATTTCTGCCCGATGAAGGTCGCGCCAGCGGCTGCGCAACAATCACCAAGGATACGGCCGCGAAGAATCCGGTTCCCGATGCGCGCACGACGACCGGCGCGATGACCCGCACCGCTCTATTCCTCGCGCTTGGCACGCTCGTCGAGCAGCCGGATCGCTTCGGTCAGCAAATCCTGCGCCGCTTTCTCGGCACCGACGACATCGCCCCGCTCGATCGCTTCGTAGATCGCCGCGTGATCCGCGACACTGGCCATGCGGACACCCTTTTCCGAATTGGTCAGGCGGATCGAGAAGCGCAGCGCTGTTTCAATGACGTGCGAGAACTGGACGAAAAAGCGATTGCCGCTCGCATGGAGGATGGCGATGTGGAAGGCGATGTCGCTCTCGAGCGAATCCATCCGCCCGGCGGCGGCTTCGCGCATGTCGTCGAGTTTCGCCGCGACGTCGGCTATGGCCTCGCGATTCTGCACGCGCGCCGCGGCCGCGGCGGCCTTCGGTTCGATGCCCTCGCGCGCGATGAGGAAATCGCGCGTCAGGCCGAACGAGAACCGTCGCTGCAAGATCCACCGCAGCACGTCGGGATCGAGGATATTCCACCGGCTCTCCGGCTCGACATAAGTTCCCCGCCGCGGGCGCGACCCGACGAGCCCCTTGGCCGTAAGCATTTTCACCGCCTCGCGAAGGACGGTGCGCGAGGTATCGTACTGTTTCGCGAGATCGGCCTCGATCGGCAGGCTGCCGTTATCCGGCGTATCGCCGCGCACGATCTTCGCGCCGAGTGTCTCGACCAGTTCGCGGGTGAGGAATTGCGACGCCATGCGGGGTCTCCTTCAGCCCAGTCTACACCCGTCCGCCATCAATGACGAATTGCTGGTTCGTAATCATTCGACTGTCGTCGGCCGCCAGGAACAGTGCAAGGTTTGCCGCGTCGCGCGGTTCGATCCGCTGCTTCAGGCACACGTGCTCCATCCACTCGGCCTCGGCCTCCGGCGTCAGCCACAGATCGAGCTGGCGCTGGGTCACGACCCAACCCGGCAGGATCGTGTTCACCCTGATGCCATCGCGCCCGTACTCCCGCGCGAGCGCCTTGGTCATGCCGAGCAGACCCGCCTTCGCGGTGACGTAGCCCGGCATGTTCTCAGGTCCGAGCAGCGCATTGATCGACGAGAAATTGACGATCGCGCCGCCATTGCCATCGCGCATCTGCTTGATCGCCTCTTGCGAGGCGAAAAACGCACAGTCGAGATTGACCGCCATGCATCGCCGCCATTTCTCGGCGGTCGTTTCGAGCGGATTGTGGCGGGTATCGTTGGCGACGTTGTTGACGAGCGCGTGCAGCCCCCCCGCCGAACCGGCGAAGTCGGACACCGCGCCAGCCAAGGCCTCGACATCGGTCACGTCGACCCGGCGAAACCAGGGCTTCGGTCGTCCGGACGCCGAGATCGACTCGCCCAGGGCTTCGGCTTCCTCGGCGGCGAGATCGATGTGGCCGACAACCGCCCCTTGCTCGGCGAAGGCCTCGACCATGGCGGCACCGATCCCGGTAGCACCTCCGGTGATGAAGACCGACCGCCCGGCAAGGCTCGGATAGGTAGCATATCGGGTCATCAGTGGCTCTCCCGCTTCACTTCGTCGCCGCTCTTTCCGACAAGGAAATCGAGATCGCAGCCCAGATGCGCCTGCAGCACGTGGCGGCGATGCAAGGCGACGTATCCGCGCGTCGTGTCGAATTCGGCCGGAACGATCTCGGTCGACCGGCGCGCGAGCCCCTCCTCGGGGACGAGCACATTGAGAGTTCGCGCCTCGGCATCGAGTTCGATCGTGTCGCCCGTACGGACGAGACCCAGAGGTCCGCCTACCGACGTTTCGGGAGAAGCGTGGAGGATGACGGTACCGAACGCCGTCCCGCTCATCCGCGCATCCGAAATCCGTACCATGTCGGTCACGCCCTGCTCCAGCAACTTGGCCGGCAACGGCATGTTGCCGACCTCCGGCATGCCCGGATAGCCCTTGGGGCCGCAGCCCTTGAGGACGAGGACCGAGGTCGCGTCGACTTCGAGCTCGGGATCGTCGATGCGCTCCTTGAATACCTCGATGGTCTCGAAGACCACTGCCTTCCCGCGATGTTTCAGCAATGCGGGTGAGGCGGCACTCGGCTTGATGATCGCCCCATCGGGCGCGAGGTTGCCGCGCAGCACCCAGATGCCGGAGTTGTCCTTGATCGGATTTTCCGTCGTGGCGATGACATCCGAATTCCAGATCTCGCCCCCCTCGATCTGTTCGGCGATCGTCTGGCCGGACACGGTCTCGACGTGTGTGTGCAAGCGGTCTTGCAGCTCGGTCATCAACGCCGGCATGCCGCCCGCGTAATGAAGATCTTCCATCAGGTATTCGCCCGACGGCTTGACGTTAGCGAGCAGGGGCATGTCCCCGCCCAGCCTGTCGAAATCGTCGAGCGTCAATTCGACGCCGACACGCCCGGCGAGGGCGAGCAGGTGGATGACGGTGTTGGTCGATCCGCCGATGGCGGCATGGACCCGGATCGCGTTCTCGAATGCTTCGCGGGTGAGAAAATGCGACAGGCGCTTGCCGTCGCGGACAAGGTCCACGATGCGACGACCGGTCGCGTGCGCCATCGCCTGCCGGTTCGCATCGACCGCGGGGATCGTCGCGTTCCACTTGAGAGCGATGCCGAGAGCTTCGCACACCGCGGCGAAACTCGATGCCGATCCCATGGTATTGCAGGTACCGCGCGATCGCGACATGCCGCTCTCGGCGGCGAAGAATTCGGCGGGCGACATTTCGCCGCCACGGACGGCCTCGCTAAATTTCCACACGTCCGTGCCCGAACCGATGTCCTTGCCCTTGAACTTGCCGTTGAGCATCGGGCCGGACGAGACGACGATCGTCGGCAAGTCGACGCTTGCTGCGCCCATCACCTGCCCGGGCGTGGTCTTGTCACACCCACCGAGCAGCACCACGCCGTCGATGGGATTGCCGCGGATCGATTCCTCGACCTCCATCGCCAGCAGGTTGCGGAACAGCATCGCGGTGGGCCGCATCTGCGTTTCGCCGAGCGACATCGCGGGAAGTTCCAGCGGCAGTCCGCCGGCTTCCCAGACGCCGCGCTTCACGTACTCGGCGATCTCGCGCAGGTGCGAATTGCACGGAGTAATTTCCGACCAGGTGTTGCAGATGCCGATGATCGGGCGCCCGTCGAACACATCGGCCGGATACCCTTGCGCCTTCATCCACGAGCGGTGGATGAACCCGTCCCGGTCGAGTTTTCCGTAACTGTGCGCGCTACGCAATGGTCTGGGTTTGTCGCTCATACCGCCCCACCTCGTCCTTCCAGACGCCGAACCTAATTATCATACTAATACACCGGGTCGAATAATACGACAAATCTTTTCGTCTGATCAGCGCGCCGGCCGCCCGCTCAGCTTGGCTTTCTCCTTGGCGTTCTCGGCCCGGACATGATCGACGGCATAGCGACGCACGTCTTCCTCCGCATACCGGTTATGGACATCCAACAGCTGATCGACTGAACGCGACACAGCTACTGGGAAGCGTCTCCTGATCGTATTCCCGCGATTGCGCCTGAAAGGACCTTGCCGAGGCTCGGCGGTTGCAATTTTCGATTTGTAGTACAATTAGGTCCCTGTCCCTGATGGAGAGAGCGATGCAACTGACCGGCGATCTGCTGATTGCGAGCGAATACCGTTCCGCACCCGATCAATTTCACGGGCGCAATGCCGCCTCCGGCGCGCGCCTCGATCCGCCGTTCTCGATCGCCGGTGCGGCCGACGTGGAAGACGCCTGTGCCGCGGCAGAGGCAGCGCAGCGGGAGTACGCGTCTCGCCCGCTAGCCGAGCGGGCGGCATTCCTGCGAGCCTGCGCCGAAGAAATCGACGCCCTCGGCGATACGCTTACGGCACGCGCCATGGCGGAAAGCGGGCTGCCCGAAGCGCGCCTCGTCGGCGAGCGGGGACGAACTGTCGGCCAGCTGCGTCTGTTTGCGGCCGAAGTCGAGGACGGCGGCTGGCAGGCGCTGCGCATCGACCACGCGGATCCCGCTCGAACACCGCCCAAGCCCGACTTGCGCCTGCGCATGGTGCCGCTCGGCCCGGTCGCGGTATTCGGAGCGAGCAATTTCCCCCTCGCCTTCTCGGTCGCGGGCGGAGATACCGCCGCGGCGCTCGCGGCTGGCTGCTGCGTCGTTGTGAAAGCGCATCCGGCGCACCCCGGCACCTCCGAACTTGTCGCGGGGGCCATCGCTCTCGCGGTCGAGAAGACGGGAATGCCCAAGGGCGTCTTCTCGATGGTAGCGGGGCCGGCTAACGAATTGGGCGCGGCCCTCGTCGCCGATCCGCGGATCGCCGCGGTTGGCTTTACCGGCTCACGGGCGGGCGGCACCGCGCTCATGCGCATCGCCGCCGAACGCACGGTCCCGATCCCCGTCTATGCCGAAATGAGCAGCATCAACCCGGTGATCCTGATGCCGAGCAAATTGGCCGAGCAGGCTGAAGCACTCGGGGCGGCCTATGTCGGGTCGCTGTCCCTTGGCGCGGGGCAATTCTGCACCAATCCGGGCGTGGTGCTCGCGGTCGAAGGCGACGCGCTCGACCGCTTTCTCGCCGCCGCCGGAGAGGCGATCGCCGGGGTAGCCGGCCAGACGATGCTCACCGCGGGCATTCACGGGGCCTTTGTCGAAGGTACCGAACGGCTCGCGGGTCTTCCCGGGGCCAGACTGGTCGCCCGCGGCAGCGCCGCCGATACGCCCTGTGGCGAAGCGCAGCTCTACACCGTCTCCGCTTCCGATTTCCTCGCCGAGCCGCACTTCGCCGAGGAGGTGTTCGGCCCCGTTTCGGTGGTGGTGCGTTGCGCCGACATCGACGAACTGACTCACGTGCTGGAAAGCATGGAGGGGCAACTGACGGCGACGCTGCACCTGTCGCCCGCGGATCACGAGGCTGCGTCGATGCTCATCCCATTGCTCGAGCGCAAGGCCGGCAGGATCATTGCCAACGGCTGGCCGACCGGCGTGGAGGTCGCGCACGCGATGAACCACGGGGGACCCTATCCCGCCACGTCCGACGGACGCAGCACGTCGGTCGGCACGCTGGCGATCGATCGCTTCCTGCGCCCGGTCGCGTACCAGGATATGCCGGAGAGCCTGCTTCCCGACGGACTTCGCGAAGCAGCCGCGACCGGACTGCGCCGCGTCGACGGAGCCTGGCTGACCTAGCAGCGATCGCCATTGGGGTTGCGTTGCGCGTGACTCTGCACGCGTCGCAACCCCGGCCAATCATGCGCGAAGCTCACCAGAAGACGGCATAGATCGCGATCGTGATGGCGATGATGACGACGGTATGGAACACGTCCCAGCCGCTCTTGCTGGCAGCGAGTTCGGCGCGGTCTTCGTCGCTCATCGATCCGAATGTCAGGCCGGCCAGTTGCTCGTCGCTCGCGCGCGGCGTGACCATGCTGACCAAGACCATCAGGATGACCGTGATGATGAACAGCAAGGTGCAGTAATACAGCCAGTTCATACCGGCGATCTGGCCGAACAGGCCACCGCTGTCCGCGTCGAAACCGGCAATCAGCAGCACGAGCCGCGTCATGCCCATGACGAAGCCGGCTATAAGGCCGATGTAGCCCGCCATCGGCGTGATCCGCTTCGACATCACGCCGAGCAGGAATACCGCCGCGATTCCCGGCGCGACGAGCGACTGGACCACCTGGAGGTACTGGTACAGTGCGCCGCCTAGCAAGCTCATGAGCGGGATCCAGAGGATACCCAGGACAACCACCGTGAACGTCGCCATGCGCCCGACCTTGACCAGTTGAGCCTCGCTCGTGTCGGGCCGGAAGCGCTTGTAGAAATCGATCGTGAAGAGTGTCGCCGACGAATTGAACAGCGACGCGAGGCTGCTCATCAGCGCGGCGAGCAGCGCGACGATGACGAGCCCCTTGATGCCCGCCGGAAGCAGGGTCGAGACCAGAAGCGGGAACGCCGCGTCGGGGCTGGTCAGGTCGATCTGCCCTTGCGCGTCGAGCGCGACAGCGATCATGCCGGGAAACAGGAAAACGAATACCGGCGCAAGTTTCAGGTAACCCGCCAGGATCGTGCCTCGCCGGGCATCCTTGAGGCTTTTCGCTGAAAGCACGCGCTGGACGATGTATTGGTCGGTACACCAGTACCAGAAGCCGATGATGAAACTGCCGAAGACGATGCCGAGCCACGGGAACTCCGGATCGCTCATGCTGCGCCAGAGGTGCACGTTATCGCCGTTGAGTCGCATAACCTCGCCCACGCCCCCGGCCGCGGCAAAGCCTAGCACGACGAGGATGATCGAGCCGATCAGTAGTACCGGCGCCTGCAACGCCTCGGTATACATGACCGCGCGCATGCCCCCCAGCACGGTGTAGATGCCGGTCAGCACGACGAGGCCGATGCCCGCAATCCAGAAGAAATCGATCCCGCCGATCTCGTCGATGCCGAGAACGGTCTTCATCACCAAGCCGCCCGCGTAGACGGTGACCGAAACCTTCGTCAGGACATACGAGACGAGGCTGATGAACGAAAGGAACGTCCGCGCCGAGCCGGTGTAGCGGCGCTCGACGAACTCGGGCATCGTGAACACCTTGGACCGCCAGTAGAACGGGACGAAGACCCAGCCGAGCAGTAGGATGATCCAGCTCTGAAGCTCCCAGTGTGCGAGCGCCATGCCGGTTTGCGCGCCCGAACCGGCGAGTCCCACGAGGTGCTCGGACCCTATGTTCGAGGCGAAGATCGACGTGCCGATCAGCCAGAAGCTCGCATGCCGTCCGACGAGGAAGTAGTCGGTGCTCGTTTCGTCCTTGACGCGCACGGCGCGCCAGGCGGCATAGCCGAGAACGGCGAGGAACAGTGCGACGACGATCCAGTCGAGCACGGTAAATGCGATCATGGCGTGATATCCCCTCGTAGCGTCCGCCTTCTAGAGCGGCGTAACGCGCACCAATTTCCGTGAGTCCGCGGCTGACCGCGTTACCGTGTTGAACAGCGGCGCGCCGAATGCCTCGCTGGCGATCTCGATCGTGTCGCCCGCCTCGATCGTGATCCCGTCGCCGAAGCTTACGGTTGCCGCGCCGAAATAGTGGACGTGCAGGTCTCCCGGGCGCCGGAAGAGTTCGTACTTGAAATGGTGATGCTCGAGGTTCGCTACCTCGTGGCACATGTGGGCTTCGCCGCTGGCGAACGGCGCTTCCCAGATCGTTTCCCCACCTCGGCGGATGCGGGTGGATCCCGCGATCGTCTCGGGCAGGTCTCCCAGCAGGATTGCCGGGCCGATCGAGGACGGGCGCAGCTTGCTGTGCGCGAGGTAGAGATAGTTCGCCTTCTCGATCACATGATCGGAAAACTCATTGGCGAGCGCGAAGCCGATCCGGCGCGGCGTGCCGTCATGTCCGATGAGGTAGATGCCCGCGACCTCGGTCTCTTCGCCCCCGTCGAGGGCGAAGCACGGGCTTTCAAGAGCCGCGCCCGGCGCCACCAGAGTCGAGCCGTCGCCCTTGTAGAACCACTCGGGAGCCGCGCCGGGCGCATCGTCGTCACAGCGCCCGCCCTCTTCGCCGATTCGGTACATGCGGATCGTGTCGGTGTCGTTGCCCGCAGTCGAGGCGGCATGCATCCGGTCGCGACTTTCGGCACTCGCCCGATGCGTCAATCCGGTGCCCGTGAGATACATGTGCGCCGGATCGGGATGGCGGATCGGGGAGAGCAACCGCCCGTCCCGGGCAAGCTGCGCCAGGTCGACCTGCGCCGTTTCGTCCACGATCGCGGCGACGGCGTCCACCAGCGCAATTCGCTTACGGTCGGCGTCGACTGCCAGTTCGTAGAGAGAGCCGCTACCGAGCAAGGTGCACGCCGCCGATTCGGCATCGCGCTGCATGCAAAGGCGTTCCGTGCCGTCCGCATCGCGGTACGCGTAAATCAGCACCCGATCCTCCCAATCCGTGTAGACCCGCTTGCGAAGGGTCACCGTTTTATAATATGACAAATAATATTTAACGCAATCGGCAACCTTGTAGGGATCGTTGTCGAAATTGGTTATTGGACCGACACCTGCCCCGGCAGGGTCACGAGGGGATGAGAATGGCCAAAGAGCCACGGACGTACCGAAGCGCGCACAGCTACGGCAAAGACGACAAAGACGGCTTTCTCCACAGGAGCTGGATGAAGGCGCAGGGCTTTCCCGAAGACGTGTTCGACGGGCGGCCGGTCATCGGCATTTGCAACACGTGGTCGGAAATCACTCCCTGCAACTCGCACTTGCGCGAGGTAGCGGATTACGTGAAGCGCGGCGTGTGGGAACGCGGTGGTCTGCCGCTCGAATTCCCCGCGCTTTCGCTCGGCGAAACCCAGGTTCGGCCGACCGCCATGCTGTTCCGGAACCTGCTGGCAATGGAGGTCGAGGAATCGATCCGGATGAATCCGATCGACGGCGTCGTCCTGCTCGGCGGATGCGACAAGACCACGCCGGGACAGATGATGGGCGCCGCCAGCGTCGACCTTCCCACGATCGTCGTCTCGTCCGGTCCCATGCTCACCGGCAAGTTCCAGGGCCGCGACATCGGCTCGGGCACCGAAGTCTGGCGTTTCTCGGAAGAAGTGCGCGCCGGAACAATGACGATGGACGAATTCAAGGCTGCCGAAGCGGCGATGAGCCGGTCGCGCGGGGTCTGCATGACGATGGGCAGCGCCTCGAGTTTCGCCGCCGTCGCCGAAGGCATGGGGCTAGCGCTTCCGCACAACGCGGCGACCCCGGGCGTAGAGGCGGGCCGGTTCCGCATCGGACATCTGGCCGGACGCGCGATCGTGGATCTAGTCCGTGCCGATGCCAAGATGTCGCAGTTCCTGACCCGAAAGCATTTCGAGAACGGCATTCGCGTTCACGCGGCGATGGGTGGGTCGACCAATTCGATCATCCACCTGCTGGCCCTTGCCGGTCGGTGCGGGGTCGATCTGACCCTCGACGATTTCGACGTTTTCACCCGCGACATCCCGCTGCTCGCGAACATCTCGCCATCGGGCGACTTCCACATGGAAGACCTGCATTATGCGGGCGGGGTTCCGGCGGTCATGAAAGAGCTGGAGAGCGTGCTCCATCTCGACGTGCCGACGGTCGGTGGGACGACCATCGGCGACTGCATCGCGGACGCGCGGGTGTGGAACCGGTCGGTGATCGGCAGCCTCGCTGAGCCGGCGAAGGAGCTGGCGGGCACCTGGGTACTGCGCGGAAACCTGGCCCCCGGCGGCGCGATCATGAAGCCCAGCGCGGCGAGCCCTGAACTGCTGTCCTTCGAAGGACGCGCGGTGGTCTTCGACACGATCGAGGATTACAAGGCGCGGGTAGACGATCCCGATCTCGACATCGACGAGACCTGCGTAATGGTGCTGCGCAATTGCGGCATTCGCGGCTATCCCGGCATGCCGGAAGTCGCCAATATGGCTCTTCCCAAGAAACTGCTCGGGAAGGGCGTTCGCGACATGGTCCGCGTGTCCGACGCCCGGATGAGCGGCACAGCCTTCGGAACGGTGGTGCTCCACGTCACGCCGGAAGCCGACGTCGGCGGGCCGCTGGCCCTGGTCCGCGACGGCGACGTCATCCGCCTCGATGCACCGAACCGCGCGCTCGAACTGCTGGTCCCGGACGATGAGCTAGAGCGCCGCGCCCGCGAATGGTCGGCCGAGGATCGCTCGCGCCTGCGCGGCTATCTCAAGATGCACGATCAGCACGTCCTTCAGGCGGACAAAGGCTGCGACCTCGACTTCCTCCAGGGTTCGTCGGGCGACGTCGTCGAGCGCGAAAGCCATTGAGAGACGGGTACTAGCGCGACCTCGACTGAGGATATAAGGACTTCGAGATGGCCGTTGCGCTCCCCACCTCCACACTCGATGACGGATCGCTGGGCAGCCTGACGAAGCAGATTGTCGAATTGCTGGGCGCCGCGATCGTTACCGGCCGCTATCGTCCCGGGGCGCCCTTCCCTGTCGAGGCCGACTTGTGCTCCCAGTACGGCGCGAGCCGGACGGCGGTGCGCGAAGCGCTCAAGGTTCTCAATGCCAAGGGTCTCATTTCGTCGCGACCGCGCCGCGGAACGATCGTTCGTCCGCAACAGAACTGGAACGTCCTCGATCCCGACGTCTTGCGCTGGATCCTCAAGCAAGGGTTTTCACTCGGCCTGCTGGCCGAGTTCACGCAGATGCGGCTGGCCATCGAGCCGATTGCCGCAGCGGAAGCCGCCGAACGCGGATCGAAGGACCAGCACGCCGCGATCCAGCGCGCGCTCGAGCGGATGGCCGCGGCCGAACGCGGGGAAGACGATCCGCTGGGCGCCGACATCGCATTTCACCTCGCGATCCTCGACGCTTCCAACAACCGCTTCTTCATCTCGATGAAGCCGATGGTCGAAGCAGCGCTGCAGTTCGCGATCCAGTTCACCAATCGCGCAAAGGGCATCCCGGTCGGCGAGCAGGCAGACCACGGGGCGATCTACAAGGCCATTGCTCGCCGCGCTCCCGAAGCGGCGCGCAAGGCGTCGAATGCGCTCATGACCGAAGCGCTCGCGCTGATCCGCCGCAATCAGGAAGAGGCGGCCTGAAAGCTTAGCGGCAGTCGGGCGTCACGAGCCTGACTTTGTCGCTGTTGCCGCGCTCCACCACGTCGAAATCGCCGCGTTGGCGATAGGTCGGTTCCGCGCCGGAGCAGAGACCCTCCACGGTCAGCGTGAAGTCCTTGATCTGCTGCCCGTCGGGCGTCCCCCACATGAACAGCGGCGGGCTGCGTTTGCCCTCGGGCACGATCAGCCGAAACCCCTCGACCTTCGCGCTCCCGGCAAGCGGGCGCGCGTTCTTCTCGCCGCGCTGGGCTGCCCGGGCGAATACGCCCTGGTTATAGATTTGCGGTTCGTTGGCGATCACGGTCAGATTGCGGATCGTCGCCGAACCCTGCTCACCCCCCCAACCGAATTGCAGCGGGGCACCGTTGCGGTTGTGAACGATCGTAACATCCTCGATCACCATGTCCGGGGCATAGACCTTGATGCCGTCGTCATATGTATCGATGAACACGTTACGCACGGTGGTCCCGCGGCCACCACCGATACCATCGGTCGTGTACGCCAGTCGGTCGTCGATGATGTCCGCATCCTCGACGATCAACTGGGTGTGGTTGTACCCGACGAAATGATACTTGTCCGGATTGAGCGAGGTAAGCGTGCGGATCGTCACCGGCCGCGTTGTGTCGACGAAGATCGCGCTGTGCCTGCGCGACAGGTCGCTTTCCTCGCGATTCCACTCGAACGTACCGGTTCCGACGAGCCGGGACGTATGGCGATCCTCGCCGCGGATCGTCAGCGGCTTCGTGCGGCTGGAGGGCACAAGGATGGACCCCGTGACGGTCGCGTTGCGCCCGATCACGACCTCGTCAACCCCGTCGTCCGGCTGCCACATCGAGCCGATCCACGCATCGTGATCGAACCGCGCGATCCGGTGGCCCGCATGGTCCGAGACGATCGGAGCTTTGACCGATCGGGCCCGATGGTTGACCGGCTCGCGGTAGGTTTGGGCCGAAGCCACCTGCGCGGCCAGCGCAAGGGCTGAAAACACGATACAATTCGACAAGGGATGTTTCATGCAATCCTTCCCAACCCGACGTTGACCGTCGCCTCGATAACCAATAAGTAGGACAAATAAGATAAATGCGCAAATGGGAGAGCGCCACATGACGGAAGCCTCGGTGTCGCTCACCGGATGGGACTGGGGCGCCTTCGCGCTCTATCTGCTCGGACTAAGCGCGATCGGTCTGTGGGCCGGGCGCCGGAGTGCCGACACAGATGAATCGGAAGACTACTTCCTCGCCGGGCGCAGCCTGCCATGGTACGTGGTCGGCTCTTCGTACATCGCCGCGAATATCTCGACCGAACACTTCATCGGGCTGATCGGCGCTGCCTTCATCTACGGCATCGCTGTCGCGACCGGAGAGTGGTCCACGGTGATCGCCTTCATGTTCCTGATCTGGCTGTTCATCCCGTTCCTGCTGCGCGCCAAGGTCTTCACGGCACCCGAATTCCTCGAGCGGCGATTCAACCCGCAACTGCGCTTTCTGTTCGCGGCCGTGACGGTGATTGCCAACATCGTCGCTTTCCTCGCGCCGGTGATCTACGGCGGCGGCCTCGCCTTTTCGAAGATCATCGCGCTCGACCAGGTTCTGGGACTGCAGGCGGGTGGCAACGCAGGTCTCTACCTGATGATCGCACTGATCGGCCTTCTGGCGGGCGGCTGGGCGATCTACGGAGGCCTCAAATCGGTCGCCTGGATGGACGTCCTTACCATCGCCATCATGGTCGGCGGAGGCCTGCTCGTAACGATGTTCGGGCTGGCCGCGCTCGGGGGCGGCGACATCGTCGCGGGCTTCGGGGAGATGCTTTCGCGCAACGCGGGGAAAGGCGCGGAGTACGCCGCGGCGATCGTCAAATGGGCGCCCGATATTGTCGGAAGTAACGAATACGATCGACTCTCGGTGATCCAGCCGCTGACCCACCAGACTAATCCCTGGACGCACTGGGTCTTCAGCTTCTTCTACATCGGACTGTGGTACACGGTGATCAACCAGTTCCTGGTCCAGCGCATCTTCGCGGCGAAGGACATCTATCACGCCCGCATGGGGATGACGTTCGCCAGCTACCTCAAGCTGCTGTTGCCGTTCATCGTCGTCGTGCCGGGCCTGATCTGGTTCGCGCTCAATCCGCAAATCCTGTCGAGCGCCGAATCGCTGGATGCTGTCAGGCCCGTCGCCGACCAGACTTACGTCTCGATGATCCAGACGCTGATCCCGATCGGTATCAAGGGTGTGCTGCTCGCCGCGCTGTTCGGGGCGATCCAGTCGACGGTGGCCGCAGTGCTCAACTCCACTTCGACAATCCTGACGCTCGATTTCTACAAGCGCTTCTTCAATCCGGCGGCGAGCGAGCATTCGCTCGTCGGATTGGGACGGATCATCACCGCGGTCGTCCTCGCGCTGGCGATCGGCCTCGGCATCTGGATCAGCACGCTCGGCGAAAGCCTGTTCGTCTACATCCAGGAACTCTACACTTTCTTCGCCCCGCCCTTCTCGGCGATCTTCCTGCTCGGGACTCTGTGGCGACGCATAAACGGCACCGGCGCACTGTGGACCGTGATCCTGGGGTTCGCGTTCGGCATAGCGGTCAAGATAATGGTGCAGACCGGCTCGGCACCCGACTTGCTGGTGCCGTACGCCAACCAGGGTTTGCTCAACTGGGCGCTGTGCATGGTGCTGTGCACCTTGATCAGCCTCGCCACTCCGCCCCCGCTACCGGCGCAGGTGACCGACGACCTTGCTTTCAACTTCCGGAAGATGAACCTCGGCGGCGGGCTCGGCGGGCCGTGGTACAAATCGGTGCCATTCTGGTCGATCGGCGCGATCGTGCTGATGTTCGGTTTCATGCTCGTGTTCTCGGTGCTGCTGTGAGCGCCCTCAAGTTTCCGAGCGCGCCAACTCCTCCGATGGGGTGGAACAGCTGGGACTGTTTCGGCGTCGACGTGACCGAGGCCGAGGTGCTGGCCAACGCCGAGTACATGGCCGAACACCTGCTCTCTCACGGTTGGGACACGGTGGTCGTCGACCTGGCATGGTACGGGCGCGGCCTGACCGCGCTCGGCGAGCAGTACAAGATGCAGCGCCCGCCGTTGCTTCTCGACGAATGGGGACGACCCATGCCCAATCCGGACCTGCATCCGAGTGCTGCGGACGGCATGGGCTTCAAGCCGCTCGCAGACAAGGTCCACGCACTGGGCCTCAAGTTCGGCATTCACATCATGCGCGGCGTTCCCTGGGAAGCGGTCGAAAAAGCCACCCCGATCAAGGGCAGCGAGCACACTTGCGCCGACATCGGTCTGCCGCTCGAAGGGTGCCCCTGGTTTCACGGCTTCCGAACCATGGACATGGCACATCCCGGCGGGCAGGCCTGGTATGACAGCCTCGCCGAGTTGTGGGCGGGCTGGGGCGTCGATTTCGTCAAGGCCGACGACATGAATTCGTGGACCGGCGAAGGCGGCAGCCCCTATCGTGCCGACGAGGTCGACGGCCTCGCCCGCGCGATCGCGAAGGCCGGGCGGCCGGTGACGCTCAGCCTCAGCCCGGGTGCCGCGCAGTACGCGCAGGTCGCACACATGCAGGATCGCGCGCACATGTGGCGGATCTCGCCCGACTTTTGGGACGATTGGGCGGCGCTGCGGCGCATGTTCGACCACTGCGCCAAGTGGGCGCGCTTTTCCGGTCCGCAAAGCTGGCCGGACGCCGACATGCTGCCGCTCGGGCGCATTTCGCTGCGGGCCGAAGTGGGCGAACCCCGGTCGACCAACTTCACCCGCGACGAGCAGGTGACGATGCTGACCCTCTGGGCGATCGCCCGCAGCCCGCTGATGTTCGGCGGACACCTGCCCGAAACGGATGCCGACACGCTGGCGCTGATCACCAACGACGCGGTGATCGGGGTCAATCAGCGATCCAGCGGGGGACGCGAAATCCTGCGCGATGGAAACCTGATCGCTTGGGCGGCTGGCGCCGAGGACGGCGGGCGCTACGTGGCGCTGTTCAACGTCGGCGAAGATTCCCTTTCGGTCGACACCGCGCACGCAGGCATCGACATCGGCGATGGGTCGCTTTTCGACCTTTGGTCCGGCGCGACGGCCGACGGATCGCCGCTCGACATCCCTCCCCACGGCGCGCGCCTGTTGCGTGTCGGCTGACAGCCCACTTCCGGAGACAGTCATGAAAAGCGCCCTTCCCGCCCTCGCCGCCGCCTTGATCCTTTCCGGCTGCGCGACCGTTCCAGCCGGTAGCGGCGCGCACCCGGTGATGCTGGGCGGCAAGGTGCTGCCGACGCCGGCGGAGCGCATGGCGTTGCGCGATTTCCCGTCGATCTACCAAGCGTGGAACCCGCTCGACATGCCGGCTCAGTACCCGCAGGACACGATCGCGCAGCGCATCGCCGCAGCGGCCAAGCATGATCTGTTGTGGGAGGAGCCGGTCAGCCAGATCGGCTTCAAGACCCCGCTCGTGCTCGGCCTCGAATGGGACGGTGCCCATGCCGGCCAGTCGACCCGATTCAAGTCGGCCTCTCTGGCGCAGGCGATCAAGAATCGCATCGAGCTGCTTCGCCTGAACCCGGCGATGGTCACGCTGATGGAAATCCGCTGGCGCGATGCGCCGGGCAGTTACCTGCCGGAAGACAGCCCGTGGTGGAAACGCAACCCCGACGGCACGCGCGAAGCCGGGTGGGACGGCGGGCCTGAGCCGTACTACATGCTCAATTACGAGAACCCCGGTTTCATCAGGCACGTGGGCGAGCAAGCGCGCATCGCGGTGCAGTCCGGCGTATACGATGGCGTCATGCTCGACTGGTCGGGATACCTGCCGATCGTCGAGGAAGTGCGCCGATCGGTGGGCGACGACGCGATCGTCATCGTCAATATCCACGACGATATCGAGGACGGCGAGAAGTACGCGCACCTCATCAACGGCGCGTTCATGGAATGCGACCCCGAACCGGGCAAGCTGTGCGGCTGGGACAAGATGAGCCGCGCCCTGCGCTATTATGAAGCAGCGTTCCGCTCGCCCAAGGTCAATGCTCTTGAGGGCTGGGGCGATCGCAAGGATTTCAAGCGGATGCGGGCGGTGACGACGATGGGTCTCACGCAATCGGATGCATTCGTCCTCTATGCCGATCCCAACCCGCTCAAGACGCCCGACCACCTGCACGACTGGTACGCGTTCTGGGACACAAAACTCGGGAGACCGACCGCGGCGGGCGCGATGGCGCCGGACGGCAGCTGGCGCCGCCAATTCACCAACGGCACCGCTGTCTACAATCCCTTTGGCAACAAGACGGTGTCGGTTTCGTTCGATGCGGATCGCACGCAGGCTTCCACCGGCCGCCGAGCGAAAACCTTCGAAGTCGGCGCGGCCGATGGAGACATTTTCGTGCGCTAGTATTGCATTATTTGTAATACAATCTATTCTCCTCCGCGATCGTCGAGGTGCCACCAATTGCTGGGCCCGGCGGTCGAGGAGGAGGATGCCATGATTACCGCACGCCGGACCGCGTCGCTTCGCGCGACCGCCAGTATCGTTTCGCTCGCCGTCGCCTGTTTCGCCCCGGCCGTCGCCGCCCAGGACGCCGCGCCGGCCGAGGACGAGATCGTGGTCTCGGGCATCCGTGCGAGCCTTGAGGATGCCGCCAGCAAGAAGCGTGCGGCCGACCAGATCAAGGACGTCATTTCCGCCGAGGACATTGGCAAGCTGCCAGACCAGAACGTCGCCGAAGCCATGCAGCGCGTCACCGGCGTACAGATCGGGCGCGACGACGCCGGCGAGGGCGCGGGCTTCACGGTGCGCGGCATCAGCCAGAACCGCGTCGAGGTCGACGGTCGTTCGCTGCTGCCCGACAACCCCGAGAATCGCTCGAACGATTTCTCGGGCATTTCCTCCCAGCTCTTCGCCGGGGTCGAGATCGTCAAGTCACCCTCGGCTTCCGATGTAGAGGGCGCGCTTGGCGCGACCGTGCGCCTCGTCACGCGCAAGCCGCTGACGACCAAGGATAACCTCATAACCTTCCGCGCGCAGGGCCAGTACCCCGAGCTGCTCGGCAAGGGCATCGATCCCAGCCTGACCGGCCTTTTCAGCGCCAAGTGGGACGCGGGCGCGGGTGAGATGGGCTTCCTCATCACCGGAAGCTACGAGAAGTACAATTCGCGCACCGACCAGATCGGCAGCAACGGTTGGGCCAAGCTCGCCGTCCCCAACCAGATTCGTTCGAACAACGGCAGCGCCGCGTCGACCACCTATCCGAATTTCCCAACCTACGACGTCTTTCGCCCGCAGGTCTATCGCATCCAGCAGTTCGATTTCAGCCGCGAGCGCATCGGCATCGACAGCACATTCCAGTGGGCCCCGACGTCGAGCCTGACGTTCAGCGTGACCGGCAACTATTCGAAGTTTAGTTCGGAGAACAACGAGCAGAAGATCGCGTTCAACCTCAACAACAACAACCAGTGGTACGCGCCAAACCCCAACGCCGAAAACAGCGGGTTGCTGACGGTGAGTCGCGATCCGGTCGGCACCGAAACGGGAACGCAGACCTTCGGCTTCCTGCTTTCGTCGATCATCGGCATCGATAACCAGAACAACAACACGAAGAATTTCGACTTCGTTCGTGTGAATCCGAACAACACGTTCGGAACGAATCGGCAGTACTCGATCGCCGGTACCGCGGATTACGAGAGCGACCTCGTCGATGTGCACCTTTCTCTGAGCACCGCCGATCTCAACAACAAGGCGCTCAACATCACTAACAACTTCTCGGTGGCTGACGGTTTCAACCTCGATCCCACGTTCCCGCGCCAGTTCACCCGCCTGCTCTACGACTTCACGGACTCTGTGAACAATCCGCCGTCGTTCGACTGGACCTTCGCGCCGGGTTATTCCTTTTCCGATCCGGCAGGGTGGCAGTTCTCGAACTTCTTCATCAGTGACACTTTTCGCGGCGTCACCGAGAAAGAACTCCGCTTCGACACCAACTGGCACCTCGACAGTGGACTATTCCGCGATCTCAGGATCGGTGTCAGGGTCGCCCGTCGCGGTGCCACTGGCCGCCGCTTCGGCAGCGTGTCATCGAACGAAGGAAATAACCGCTACATCAGCAACATCCCCGAATTCCAGGGGTTGATCACTAATGTCGAGGACCCGATTTTCGCGCGCTATGATGCCTCGCTGCCGCAAAACTGGTTCACTTTGGTCAACCTGTCCCAGGCACAATATCGTGACCTGCAGGAGGCGCTCCAGCCGACCGCGCAATTCCCGCTGCTTCAGACGTACAGCTTCGATATCCTCGAGAACAACTGGGCCGGCTACGCGCAGATGGACTTCTCGGGCAATCTCGGCTCGATCCCGTTCCGGGGTAATTTCGGCGGGCGCTATGTCCAGGTCGACCGGCGTGTCTCGGCGAACGTGATCCAGGGTAACGACCTTATTTTCGACCAACAGAGTTCGCGTTCGGGCGAGTTCCTGCCTTCGGCAAACATCACTTTCGAAATCCAGCGCGACATGCTGTTCCGCCTCGCCGCGGCGAAGACTCTCGCGCTGCCCGATCCTGCGGACCTCTCGCCATCGTACAGCTTGCCCGGAAACAGCTTCCAGGCTCGTTCGGGCAACCCTGACCTCCGTCCATTCAAGGCGACGCAGTACGATGCCTCGTTCGAATGGTATTTCGGCCGCAACAGCCTGTTCAGCGCAGCGGCGTTCTACAAGGATGTCAGCACGTTCTTCGTCGACAGCACGCGCACAGTGGTTCTTCCCGATCGTGATAACGATAACGACGGATTCCCGGACGAAATCACCATCACCTTCCCGGACAACGGTGACTCCGGCACCATCAAGGGCTTCGAAGTCGGGCTGCAGTCGACGTTCGATTTCCTTCCCGGGTTTCTCTCCGGCTTCGGCGTGGTCGCCAATTTCACCCTCACCGATTCCACTCAGCCGGCACAGCAATTCGACCTGATCTCGGGCGAGATCCTGCCGCTGCCGCAGCTTTCCAAGAAGAGCTACAACCTGATCGGTTTCTACGAGAAGTACGGTTTCAGCGTCCGGCTCGCGTACAACTACCGCGACGGGTATTACAACGGCACCGAGAACGGGCTGAACCTTTACAACGACGGTTACGATCAGCTCGATGCCAATGCGAGTTACCAGATCACCAAGCAGTTTTCGGTCTTCGGCGGGGTGACCAACATTACCAACAGCTACGTCCACCGCTACCTGAACCTGCCGCAGATCACGCGCGATTTCCGCGACACCGGGCGGCGCTGGACCTTCGGCATCTCGGGTCGGTTCTGATCTCGAGGGCGCCTGCCCGGCCTGGCTCGTGCGAGCGATCGCGCACTTGCCTGCCGGGCGGCGTGCGATAGGTTTTCGCGCATGACCGATCACTCGCTCCCGCCCGTCACCATCGCCAACTGCCTGGGCGAGGGGATCGTCTGGGACGAGCGGGATCAGTCGTTCCGCTGGACCGACATCGAGGGGCGCAAGCTGTTCAGGCTTTCGTGGCCGGATCGCGAACTGACCGAAACGGACCTGCCCCAGCGGCTCGGGTCGCTAGCGCTGACCGACATCGACGGCGTGATCCTCGCGGCGTTCGAGGCGGGTTTCGCGCAGTTCGCGATCGCCAGCGGCGAAGTCGAGTGGATCGCGAAACCCGTCTCGATCCCCGGCGTGCGCTTCAACGACGGCCGGGTCGACCGGCAGGGCCGTTTCGTCGCCGGCACGATGGTCGAGGATGCGGACAAGGCGGGCGGGGAGCGCAAGGGCACGCTGTGGCGCCTCGAGGCCGACGGTTCGCTCACCTCGCTGGTCGAAGGGATCGGCATCACCAACGCCCTCTGCTGGTCGCCCGACGGCGCGACGATGTATCACGCCGATACCACAACCGGCGCGCTCAACGCCTATCGCTACGGCGAGACGGCGGAGTTCGATCGGGTCGTGCGGCAATTCACGCCGGAAGAAGGCTGGCCCGACGGTGCCAGTGTCGATGCCGCGGGGGATATCTGGCAGGCGCTGTGGGGCGGAGGGGCGCTCGTCTGCCTCGAACCCACGAGCGGGCGCGAAATCGACCGCGTGTCGTTACCCGCATCGCAAATTACCTGTCCGGCCTTCGGGGGCCCCGATCTCGATATCCTCGCCGCAACGAGCGCCTGGACCGATCTCGACGACGCCCGCCGGGCAGCGGAGCCGGAAGCGGGTCAGCTCTTCTTCGCCCGTCCCGGCGCGCGCGGATTGGCCGAGATGTGCGTTCGCCTCGGATGAGTATGTCCGCGGCCTTTGCGATGCTGGCGGCGGCAGCAGCGGCCCCGTCCGCCGACCCGGCCGAGCAAGACCAGGCGGCGATCAATCTCCAGTTCGATGCGCGACCCGTGACGCCGTTGGTCGAGGAGCCGCTGGTCGATCCGCAGATGAGCCGGATCGGGGATTTCTGGTACCTGACCGGGACGATCCCGGGGGCTACGGGAGTGACGATTCCGCTCTGGCGCTCGACCGACCTCCAGACGTGGCGGCGGCTGCCCGATCTGTGGGACGGGACCGAGAAGACCGGTCACTGGTCGGATGCCCCCTGGCCGCTTCCCGGGCACACGCTGTCGGACAAGACGCGCACGATCGTCGCCCCCGAACTGCACGCGATCGGCGGGGCGCTTTACCTCGCCTTCTCGTACGATTTCGGCGGTATTCACGTGCTGAGAAGCGACAGCGGCCAACCCGAAGGGCCGTGGCATCATCACGCGCGTCTGACCGAGTTCGGACGGCATCCGACGCTGTTCCAGGACGACGACGGGAGTGTCTGGCTTGCCTTCGACGGCGGCACGGTCGCCCGGCTCTCTCCCGACCTCACGAAGATCGAAGGCAAGATCGAGCGCCTCGTCCCCGCCCACGATGCGCCGCCCAAGAAATGGGGCCTGCCGCCAGTGCTAGACCGCATCGGGACGAGCGGCGGGCAAATCCTCAAGCGCGACGGCAAGTACCTGTTCGTCGCCGCAGCTCCCGACGAACGCCTGGGCGCGACGCCGACCGACATGTTCGTCGCGGAAAGCGAGGGTGGACCGGCCGGCCCCTACACGCGCCGCTATCTCGCGGTGACGCACGGGGGTGCTGGCCAACTCGTGACGATGCCCGGCGGCAAGCTGGCCGCGCTCGTCGCGGCGACGCCTGGGGACGAGAACGCCTTGCTGCCCGGCAAGACCGCCCTCGTGCCGTTGGAAACGAACGCCGCCGGGCGCTTGCGCCCCGACGGGTCCCGCGTGCTGGAAGCCGGACCCGCCGGTTCGTTGCTGCCCGTGCCGTCGCTGGCGGGCGAGGCGATCCGCGATCCTTCGATCGCGCTGGGAGCGGACGGCTGGTACTACCTCGTCGGGACCAAGAAATGGGGCTGGGAACTGCCAAAAGGCGGCATTGAACTCTGGCGCAGCCGCGACCTGAAGGACTGGCAATACCGGGGTTTCGCCTGGAAGTTCTCGGAGAAGGATCTTGGCGTCACCCTGCCGGCCGAAGCGAACCCCAAGCTGTGGGCGCCGGAGATCTTCTGGTCGGCACACGACAAGGCCTGGTACCTGACCTTCTCGATCTGGACCGGATCGGGCCAGACCTGGCTGTTCAAGTCGAAAACCGACAGGGCCGAGGGTCCGTACGAAAGCGTCACCGACGGCCCTCTCGTCGAAAAAGGCATCGACGGATTCCTGTTCGAGAACGGGGCCGATCTCTATTATTTCTACGGCGGGTGCCAGCTCCAGAAGCTCAACGCACGGCGCAACGGGTTTGCCGATAAGTACGGCCAGCAACGCGCGGCGGGCGGGGTGGCGATGGGTTACGAGGGTTGCTCGGCGCTCAAGATCGGCGACAGGTTCTACCTGTTCGGCACCGACTGGAGCGGCAGCCACGAGGGTACCTACGACCTCTATTACGCGACATCCGACAGCCCGACCGGTCCGTGGAGCGAACGGCGCTTCGCGGTCCCGCACGCGGGGCATGCCACGGTCTTCCAAGGCAAGGGCGGGCAGGTCTACACCACCATGTTCGGGTCCGACACGACCGCGCCCTATCACATGCGCCTGGGCGTACTCGCGCTGGAATTCGACGCCGATGGAAAGCCCGTTCCGCGCCCCGTCGGACCCGCGAGGTAGCCGCTACCAGGTCACCGTCTGCGGGGTCGAGGTCGGGCCCTTGATACGGATTTCGCCATTCACGAAATCGATCGGCTCGATCACGAGCGAGGGTATTCCCGCATGAGGCCCGTCGCGCAGGATGCCGTGGCAACTGATCCACAACCGCCCGTCGGGGCCGGTGAACACCTCGTTGTGACCGACCGCGCGATAGGGCGTTCTGGTGTCGACATTGCAAGCGAGACCGGCCTTTTCGCACTCCCGCTCGTTCTGCGCACCGTATATCGGGTTGCCGGAAAACTTCGTCCACGGCCCCTCGGGCCGGTCGGCGGTGGCATAACCGATTTCGTAGCCGCGCGACCAGCTCGAGTAGAACATGTAGTATCGGCCATCGCGTTTGATGACATAGGGGCCCTCGATCCCGATCTTGTCCCACGCCTGCGGCCCGCCGACGTAGAAGCAGTCCCACGGCTCGCCGAGGAACTTGCCGCCGTCGAGCCACAGGCGCCCGCCCTTGATGACCTTCTCCTGGTTCCAGTAGCCGAAGGTCTGACCATCGTCGTCGGTGAAGATCGTCATGTCGTTGCCGGTCACGAGCGGCTGCTTGGGGGTCAATATCTCGTAGGGCCCATCGAGCGCATCGGCCCGCGCGAGCAGCGTGCCGTGGCTGTGCTTGTGCGCCTCGCTCTCGTTGCGGCAGTTGACGACCAGCCAGTACTTCCCCTCGATCCTGTGAATCTCGGGCGCCCAGAACCGATCGTAGTACCAGACCGACGGGTCGAGCTTGCTTCGGTCGATCAGAAGGCGCTCCTCGCCCCAGCTCGTCAGGGTATCGGACGAGAAAATGCGGACCCCGAGGTTCGGGCCCGTCCAGAATTCCGGCGCCGTTCCGACGAGGTGCCAGCGGCCGCCATCGCGGAGGACCTGCGCATCGCGGATGCCGCCGGTGATCCCGTCGAAGATGGGATTCTGCCAGGTGAAGCTGTTTCCCTTGGCCAATGCGAGGTCCGGCATCGCGCCCGCCGCGACCGCTGCACCCATCCCCTTCATCATCGCGCGACGCTGCATCATCCCTGTTCTCCCGTCCGATTCGTCTATTTCAAGGGCGCCTGGCCCACGACGCCCGCGATCGCGCGGTCCACGTCGGGCAGCTCTTCCGGCATGGTCGGCTTCGCGGCGACTTCGCTTTCATCGTTCGATTCGCGGCTGTATCGATCGACCGCCGCGCGCAATCTCGCGAGTTCGCTCGTAAAGCGCGGATCGGCGATCAGGTTCGTGCGCTGGCCGGGGTCGGCCTGCAGGTCGTACAGCTCCTCGGCCGGACGGCGACGATAGAGCCGCACGATCTCGGCCGCGGCCGGATCGGTCTTCGCTCGCTCCAGCCAGGTCTGCCAGTATTCGTTGGTCCACTTGTCGCCCGCCTTGTCGATGTGCGTGGTGTAGGCGAACTCGGGGTGGAGGTTGCGTACGTAGACAAAGCAGTCGGTCCGCGCCGAGCGCATTGGAAAGACGTTCATCGGTCCGTCGCCGGTATGGGTCGTGAGGATCACGTCGCGATGCTCGTCCGCCTTGCCGAACAGCACCGTAGCGAACGAGCGCCCATCCCGCGCGCCGCTCATCTTTGCCCCGGCAAGGTCGATCACCGTTGGCACGATGTCGATCCAACTTACCATGCCGGAGGTGCGCGTCCCGGGCGCGATCCGGGTGGGCCAGACCGCCAGCAGCGGCACGCGCACACTCTCATCGTAGAGGTTCCACTTCGCGAACGGCCATTGTGCCCCGTGGTCGGAGCTGAACAGCACCAGGGTATCCTGCAGTTCGAGATAGGTCGCCGCGAGGTCGAGCGTCTTGTCGAGGTCCTCGTCCATGCGGGCGACGGACTCGTAGTACTGGGCCCGGTTGATGCGCGTCTGCGGCGTATCCACCGCCTTGTTCGGCAAATCGACGTCCTTCGGATCGAGGCGGTAACCCTCGCGGATCCACGGAACGTGCGGATGACGCGTCCCGACGAGCAGAAACAACGGCTTCTTCGGATCGCGCTTGTCGAGGAACTGGTGGAGTTCGTCGAAATCGAGCTGCGGCTTTCCCTTATAGGTGACGCCGTGGTCCCAGTGTTCGTTGGGATTGGTGATCCCATGGGCCACCTTGCCGAATATGGCGACTTCGTAGCCCTTAGCCACGAGATCGTGCATCAGCGAGGTCACGCCCGGCTTTCGCGTAAAATCGTGGTTCGCCGTCACCCCGTTCTTTTCCGGCATCAGCCCGGTGAACAGCGCCGAGCGGCTGGGAGCGCACGCCGGCGAAGCGACATAGGCCTGATCGAACGTCAGCCCTTCCCTCGCCATGTGGTCGAGAGTGGGAGTCTTGACCACTTTCGCGCCATACGGCCCCGCATCGCGCAGCGACAGGTCGTCGGCGATGAACATGACTACGTTGGGGAGCCGGGACGGTTCGGGCTGGGCCGGCACTGTGGTGCAGGACAACAGCGCGAGCGCCAGTACGACGATCCAGAAACGACGCAAAACGCTCTCCCGATGCTTGCCTCGAACGGCAGGTTCTTTCATATGACTTATCATTCAAATCCGGGTGTGGGAAGCCGAACGATGTCTTTCTTGGGCGCGCTGCTGCTGTTGGCGCAAGGCGTTTCCGGCGCTGCCGTCGATGCTGACCTGTCCCATGGTTCGGTCGGAACGAGCGCCCGCTTTTCCCACGATACGACGATCGGTTCGCGGTTCGAACCGCCCGACGACTGGGACGAGATCGTGATCGGCGCCGACGTGACGATCACCGGCAGCATCGCCATCCCGGAAACCCGCAGCCGTCCGCTGATCATCCGCGGCGAGGATCGCAAAACGTCGGTCCTCAAGGGCACCGGGACCTATGATCACATCCAGCAGCGCAACGCCTTCGCGCGCAGCCACAGCGCGATCACCAGTCTTTCGCTTGCGCCGCTCACGATCCGCGACCTGACCTCGCGCGATCCCGACAAGTTCAACTTCGTCGGCCGGGGTCCGCTGCTGGCCGAGCGTGTCGATATCGTCGATACCCGCAAGGCCTATACGACCGACGGCATTGGCGGCGGACGCGGGACCCGCGTCGATGATGCGCGAATCGACACCTACGACGATTCGCTGAAGGTCTATTCGCCCGACATGACGTTCGACAACGTGACCATCACGATGAACCGCAACGGCGCGCCGATCCAGCTCGGCTGGGGGACCGAGCGCGGCAGCGCGACGATCCGCAACCTCACGGTGATCGCCAACAGCCCGACGCTCTACAACCAGGGCATCATCGCTCGCGCCAACAAGAAGGCCGGCGTCGGCCCGCTCGAATCGACGTTGGTCATCGAAGGCCTGAAGGTGATCGTGCCCGAAGGAATGGCGCGACCTAAGCTATTCCAGTTCGGCACCCGCAGCGGGTTGGAGGTCGACGATTACAAGGTGACCGTGACCGGACTCTGCTCGGGAGCCATGCCCGCCTATTGGAATCGCGCCGCGGTCGATGCCGAGACCGAAGTGCTGCAGGGCGGTGCGGTCGAGATCGTCACGCCCGATTGTCGATAGGAGAATGCCGGTGCGAACTATCCTGCTGTTTCCGCTGGCCTGCGCGGCCTGCGTCGGCGCCGCGCCCCCGGCAGGTACGCCTACCGCACCGAATCGTATCGTTCAGCGATACGATGCCGATACCGTTGTCGGGTCGAAGTTCGCCGTACCCGACGCGTGGGACGAGATCGTGATCGGTCCGGGCGCGACGGTGCGCGGCAGTTTCCTGATTCCCGACACACGTGCCAAGCCGCTGTTGATCCGCGGCGCCGACCGGGAAACGTCGCGACTCGTCGGCATGGGCGATCTGGACCGGAACACCGCGACAGACCCCAACGTGCGCGACCGCAGCGGGGTGATGAGTTTCAGCAAGGCGCGCGTGACGGTCAGCACCCTCACCTCGCTCGACCCCGACAAGTTCCACATCCTCGCGCGCGGGCCGCTGACTGTCGAGCACGTGACGATGCGCGAGACCCGCGGCGAGGCGACCACCGACGGCGTCGGCGGCGGCGACGGGACGATCGTGCGCGACGTGCTGATCGACAGTTTCGACGACGCGCTGAAGGTCTATTCGGGCGGCATGCTATTCGAGGACGTGACGATCGTCCACAACCGCAACGGGGCGCCGATCCAGTTCGGCTGGGGGGCGGAAAAGGGCGACGCGACTATTCGCAACCTGACCGTGATCGCCAACAGCCCCGCCCGCTACAACCAGGGCGTGTTCGCCCGCGCGGGGCAACGCGAGGGCACCGGCCGCCTCGCCACCGACATAACGATCGAGGGGTTCCGCCTCGTGGTCCCGGACGGCATGGCACGCCCGCCGCTGTTCACCTTCGGCCGCCGCAACGGCCGCGTAAGCGATGCGAAGGTTACCGTGACCGGGCTCTGCTCGGGTAATCCGAAGCCTTTCGCGACGCGGGCAGAGATCGACGCGAAAACAACGCGCCTGAACGACAGCTTGGCGGAACTCCTCACCCCCGATTGCCGATAAAAAAGGGGGTGCCGATCGGCACCCCCAGGATGACTATCCGGTTCTCTGGAGAGAATTAGAACCGGAAGCGAATACCTGCGCGCATGATCGAGCCGGTGTCTGTCACGTTGCCCAGCGCCTCGGGTACTGAATAGTACTGGGTTTTCAATTCGTTGTTCACGTTCTGCCACTGGCCGAACACCGTCACGCCCTTGACGATCTGATAGCTCGCCGAGAGATCGAGCTGGGCGTACGGCGCGTTGAAGTTCGACAGCGCGGCGGAATAGGGAATGTAGACCGTCCGGCCGAGCGCCAGCTGGTCCTGGTCCACCGAATACAGCCGCAGATCGTTCGAGCCCGGGCCGCCACCTTCGTAATTGCGGCTGCGCCAGTTGTAGGCGGCGCGGAGCGACAAGCCGTACTTCTCGTAGAACGCCACGAGGTTGTACGCATGCTTCGACAGGCCCGGGATCGGCAATTGTTCGCCCGTCAGTTCGTCGAACCCGCTGTTCTGCGAGCTGTCGGTGTAGGTGTAGTTGGCCGAAAAGCCGAGCCCGTCGAGGAACCCGGGCAGGAAATCGAACGTCACCTGCGCGTTCAGTTCAAAGCCCTTAATGGTGCCCGAGCCGCCATTGACCGGACGCGTGATGCTGAAATCCTCGTCGTCGTCGATCGTGCCGCTGTTGTCCTCGTCAAAGCTGAAGATGAAGCGCTCGAGCTCGGTGAAGTTGCGCACCTTCTTGAGGAAGGCCGCCGCGGTGAACGCGGTCGAGCGGTTGACGTACCATTCGAGCGAAACGTCGAAGTTGTCCGATTCGAACGGCTGCAACCGCGGATTGCCCTGGCGGCCGGTCGTTCCGCCCTGCGCGATATCGCGCGACGGCGCGAGATCGGATGGGTTGGGCCGCGACATCGCCCGCGACGCGGCGAGACGAAGCAACAGGTCCGGCTGAAGCGAGAACGTGATGTTCGCGCTGGGCAGGATCTTGAAATAACTGTTCGAATCGACGTTGTCCGTGACCGGGATCGGCCCCGGCGTGCCCGGGTTGCCTTGCTGCAATGAATCGAAGTGGCACAGCTCGCGGCCGAACGCCGTGATCGTGTCGCCCGGCACCGGAAGGGTACATGCATATCCCTTGACCGAAGTTTCGACCAGCCGGACGCCGGCGTTGCCGGTGAACGGCACTCCGAGATTGCCTTCGAAATCCGCCATCACGTAGCCCGCGAAGACGTTCTCGGTGATGTCGTACGGGTAGTACGGATCGATGAAGTAGTAGAGCCCGGGCGCGGTCGCGCGCGCGTAGTCGTTCAGATCCTGCCGCTGGTCAAAGACCGGCACGATCCACTGGCGCACGATATCGCCGGTGTACCCATCGAGAACGGGCGGGGTCAGCAACTGGTAGATGTCGCCCACGGCGTCGGGTGAATTCTGCTGGATCGTGCCCAGATTGTTCGTGCCGCCTATCGTCAGGCCGCCCGCTCCGCCGATCCGCTGCTGGAACCTGCGGATATTGTTTTCCGACCAGCGCATGCCGAAGGCGATGTTGCGCACGAAGTTGGCCCCCGTATCCCAGTCGAAGTCGAGCGCGGCGGCATTCTGGGTGTTGACGCTGTAGCCCAACTGGCCGGAGAAGTTGTTGAGGGTGTAAGCCGACGGATTGTCTTCCTCGCGCGCGCCGGTGGGGAAGACCAGCGAAATGCTGGGCAGGTCGGCCCCGTCGGTGAAATCCCACCGGGCGCCGGGCTGGCTGAGGGTACCGGCCAGGCCGGTCGTGAGGTTGAGCGCGTGGTTCAAAGCGTCACGATCGACCCGCGCCTTGCTGTAGCTGTACTGGAATTCCACCTGGATCGGTGAACCGGTGTATTTGAAGCCACCGGCGTAGGCCTGCTGGGTTTCCTTGTACTGCTCGAAGTTCGCGGCCGTGCGATCGGGCGTACGGGTCAGCTCGCCGGCCAGCAGCAGGTCGCGCGAAACCGTCGACCCGGCGCTGGCGCAGGTCGCCGGCTGGCTCGGGTTGGTGCAGGTAAATTCGGTCCCGAAAGCGGGCCGCGTATACGTACTCAGCACAGGCGCCTGCGGCGACGTCACACCCGCCGAGTTGTTGCTCGTAAGGACGTAGATAAAACGATTCTGCGCCCGGTCGCGATCGTACTGGGAATAGGTTCCCTGCACGAAGAACTCGAGGTTGGGCGTGGCTTCCCACTGCACCATGCCGTCGAGGCTGATCTGGTCGAATTCGAACGGACGCCGCTCGACGAGAACCTGACCCGGGCGGAAGGTGCTGTAGGTCGTGGAAATTCCGGGATACTTCGTCTGTTGCTGGCTTTGCATCACGCGCCAATCGACAGCGACGCCCTCGGCGGTAACGTTGCGGCGCTCGTATGCGCCGTTCAGCAGGATGCCGATGCGCCCCATGCCGGTATCGAACGGCTTGGCGATCAGGCCCGAAAAGAGGTAGCCGGGCTTGGTGAGTTCGGTGTCGCTGACCTGGGCCTGGCCGCTGATCGTGAATTTGCGGAAGTCGAGCGGGCGATAGGTCTTGAGTTTGACGGTGCCGCCGATCGAACCTTCGATCAGGTCGGCGGTCTGCGACTTGACGACCTCGATCTCCTTGAACAGCTGCGAACCCAGCGTGTTGAAGCTGTTCGAGCGGGTGTCGCCACCGTTGCTGGCGATCTGGCGCCCGTTCACCTCGACGTTGTTGTTCGACAGGCCGCGGATCTGGAAATTCGACCCGGCGCCGGTTTCGTCGCGGCCGATCTGCACGCCGGTCACGCGCTGCATCGCCTCGGCAACGTTCAGGTCGGGCAGCTTGCCGATGTCCTCGGCTGAGATGACGTCGGAAATCTTGTTGTTGTTCTTTTTCGTGTTGAGCGCATCCTCCAGGCTCTGGCGAATGCCGCTGACGACGATTTCGCCCTCGCCCGCGTTCGGATCGGTGGCGTCCTGCGCGAGCGCGGGGCTTGCAAAGGAAGATGCGGCGATGGCGATGATGCTGGTGCGTACGCGGTGCGTCGAGATCACGATATTCCCCTCCCAAGGCGAAGGGGCATCGTTTCGGCCCCCTGCTGTCCTGATCGTTCGGCTCCTGGCAAGCGTCACGAGCCTTGGGATAATAAATCATACAAGTATGACTTGCAACGGAGTTTACGATATCTAATAAGTCATTGAATTGCACAGATTACGCCAATTTGGTCCAACTCGCTAGTTGACGCGTCGGAGCAGAACGACCCAGTCCGAGCCGATGTTGCGCGGCGGCGCACCGAGCGCGACCTCCATCGCCAGTTTGGCGTCGGTCCCGACGTCGATCGTCGCTAGCGAACCCTTTTCGAGACCGGATGAACCCGTAGGATCGAACCATTCGATCGTGTACTGGCCGGGAAAGCCGAGCAGCGAGAGCCGCAGCCTGTCCGCTGCCGTGGTGTAGATGAGGTACGTCCTGCCCGCTTCGGCGAACACGTAGTCGGTCGGGTCGGCAGTAAGGCCGTCTTCCGCCCGCATTCCGCTTGCCCGCGCTCCGATGTGGGTCTCGAAGAATTCCCGCCCCCGCACCCCGTCGCGCCAGAGTTCCGCGCGCGTGCGGTGATCCTGGCAATTCAGGTCGGTGCACCCGGTCCTGTAACCGTAATAGGCCTCGACCCCGTCGCCCCCGGCGGTCAGCGTGTTCCAGATTACCTCGCGCCGGAATCGTTCGCGCGGGATCGACAGATCGCGTTTGGACGGCAACCGACTGTCCGGGTAGCCCGGATCGACCCCCGCCCCGCCGGCCGCGCTGCCGGGCTCGTCGTAGCCGATCGGCCAACGGCGTCCGGTCAGGTCGGATGCGGTGCGCCACTGGACGATGTCCGGACGGATATCTGCGAAATCGTCCTTCTGCCCCTGCAGCGAGAACCCGTTCAGGCTGCTCGCCGCGCCCAGCAACGGGCGGTAACGCTCCTTCTGTTCCGGAAAAGTGTGGAGCACGATCGGATGGTCGTATGGGTCGATACGGTCGACGTAGGCCGCCATCGCGCGCACCTGGTCTGGCGTCTGCGTGTTTTCCTCGCCCAGGTTCCAGGTCACTCCGCGAAAGGCGCCGAACCGGGCGATCATCTCGCGCAGGTAGATGCGGCGTTCGCGGCCGAGGTCGCCGCCGTCCATGAACTGGTCGTTCTCGGTTTCCTGCAATTTGAGGTGGAGGGCGAGCCCGAGCGCGTCGCCATAGGCCAGCGCGCGGCGCCATTGCGCGAGCTTGGAGACATCGTAGCGGTCGTGGACCACGCCGGTACGCCACTGCTCGCCCGGTTTCATCTCGGCATACTCGGCTTCGGAAACCGCGAACAACTGCGGCACGACATTGCGATCGTCGCCGCCCACGTTGAACAGGAGCATCGAAACGGTGTTGAGTTTGCTGTCCGCCAGGTAGCGCATCATGCCCAGGAGCCCGCGCCCCTGTCCGTCGCGCCACAGGTAGGGCGCAGCCGCGGCATCGAAGTCGCGCTCGTGCGGAGCCCAGTCCTTGCGCAGGCCCTTGGCGTTCGAAGTGGCATCGAACCCGCTGTAGGCCAGCGTGTTTTCCGGCGCGTCCGGACCGAACTTGAAGAACGGCGCGCCGCTGCCCGACCAGCGATAATAGGCATCGCCGGTGTATCGCAGCGTACCGCGCGCGCCAACCGCATCTCGCGACTGCGCGGCGACGGTGAAACGGCCGCGCATTCCGTCCGGGCGCAGCCGGACCCCGGTGGCATTATCGGTCGCGGCGACGTCGCGTCCCTGCGTGAAGCCGATCCGCCAGGTCCACGTGCCGGGGTGAGGCGGCAGGAAATGCGCGCGCCAGACCGTGCCGCCGGTACATCCGTCGTCCGCTGCCGTGCCGCAGCCGTCGAAATAGCCTGGCACCGTCCAGGCCGCCTTGCCGTCGGAAAAGGTCACGTCCAGCCGATAGTCGGCGAACGGGTTCGCGCCCTGCGCCTCGTCGAGCGCGGGTCCATTGACCGTGACGGTCAGCGGATCGTTGGGGCCCCCGGCGCCGTCGAGCTGAGGCGAGGCTGCGAGCGGCGCGGCCGCGAGAAAAGCCGCGAAAATAGACACGATCCCTATTCCCCTGATGCAATCGTTGCGCGCGAGCCCTGATGCGGTACGGCGGTCCCGGCGGGCTTGGCCATGACGTTTTCGACGTCGGCGCCCGGCTTGATCATCGGCCAGCCGTCCGCGTCCCAGGCGATGGGCAGCACGAGCAGCATCTTGCCGGGCCCGATCGCCGGATTGTAACCCGTGAAGAGCATCCACCAGTCGCCGTTCGCGTCGTCGACGAGTTGCCCGTGCCCCATCCGCACAAACCGTCCCGTCCGGGAAATGCCGTGGACCAGCGCGTTGTGCGGATTATTCTGCCACGGGCCGTGAACGTCGCGCGCGCGGGCGCTGATCGCCATGTGCGCGGTCGGCGGACCGGCAGTACCACCTTGCGCCGACAGCATGTGGAGCCATCCATCGTGCCAGAGCAGTTTGGGCGCCTCGAGGCAGAAGCATTCGACCTGCCAGTCGGCGGGATAGGGCCACCCGACATAGGTTGACAGACGTTCCGGGATGTCGCCGACAAGCGCCTTGCCATCGTCGGTGAGCGGCATCAGCCGGCCGGCGCTGTACATGATGTACCGCTTGCCGGAAGCGTCGGTGGCGTGGCCCGGATCGATCGGATTGTAGCGATCGAGATCGACCGGCTCGCTCCACGGTCCTTCGGGCCTCGGTGCGGTGATCACGACGTTCATGAACTGCTGTCCCGACGGACGGGAGCGGTCGACGAGCGTGGTGTAGATATACCAGGTGCCGGCGTGCTTCACGATGTCGGGTGCCCACGGACTGCCGAGACCGCGCAGGTTCGGCGTCGCGATCTTCTCCCAGTTCACCAGGTCGCGCGAATGCCAGACGTCGAGCGTCTTGCCGAAGGTCGCGTAGAAGTCTTCCCCGTCGCGGACGACCGACACATCGCCCTGCGCGCCGACGAGCACAGGATTGCGGAAGGTCCCGTCCGCCAGGTCGCCGGCAGGAAGGGACACCGGTACCGCACCCTCCGCCGGGGGTGCCGCGTGCGCCGCGAGCGCCGCACCGGCGAAGGCGAGTGGACAGAGATATGCGAGCGCCTTCACTTGCCCGCTCCCCGGCCCAGAAGGCCCGGCCTCCAGGAACAGCGCCGCGACCGCGCCCGTCAGGACCCTGCGAAGGCGCATTTTGCCGACCCCGGCCCCTGCCCCGGCCTAGAGCCTGCCGGCGGCTTCCAGTTGCGGTTTCCAGTTGGGATCGGGAACGTGTTCCTTGGCCATCAGGTCGATGACCCGCTTGACGATGTCGGGGTGCTGCGTGGCGAGATCGCGGGTCTCGCCGGTGTCGTTGGAGAGGTCGTAGAGCTGGATCGGGCCGGTCAACATCGGCACGCGCACCGCCTTCCACTTGCCCATCCGCAGCGCCTGCGCCGAGCCGTGCTCGTAGAATTCCCAGTAGAGATAGTCGTGGTCCTTCTGCGTCCCGCGCCCGGTCAGCGATGGGACCATGCTGACCCCGTCGCGCGCGCCGCCCGGCAGCTTCGCCGCGTCGACGCCCGCCAGCTCGGCGAAAGTCGGCCAGATGTCGGCGAAGTAGCCGATGTGTTCGCTGGTCTTGCCGTTCGGCACGGTGCCCGGCCCCCAGGCGATCGTCGGCTGGTGGATGCCGCCTTCGAACATGTCGCGCTTGATGCCGCGGAAGGGGCCGTTCGAATCGAGGAACTCGGGATCGTAGCCCCCCTCGGCATGGGTGCCGTTGTCGGAAGTGAATATGACGATCGTATCGTCCGCGATGCCGAGGTCGCGCAGACGGTCCATCACGAGCCCCACGCTATGGTCGATATGCCCGACCATCGCGGCATAGCCCTTCGATTCCTCCGGCCACGGCTTTTGCGCGTAGCGGTCGTTCGTCGGTACCTCTAGTCCGTGCGCCCAGTCGACCTTCTCCGCCTCGTTGTTCGCGTGCGGGCTGATCAGCGCGTAATAGAGGAAGAACGGCTTTCCGTTTGCCGCCGCCTTGTCGATGTACTGCAGAGCCTCGCGCCGGAACTCATCCTCGATGTAGGTCTTGCGGTCCTTCGGTCGCGCGACGCCGCCATGGAAGTCCATGTAGGCTTCGGGAGCGAGCTGAACGACGTTGTCGAGCGGGACCCTGGTCTTGTTGCGCCAGATAAAGTCCGGGTAGTGATTGTGCGCGTGGACCTGGTTCAGGAAGCCGTAGAAATAGTCGAACCCGTGGTCGGTCGGCTGCCCCTCGTTCCCCTGGTCGCCGAGGCCCCACTTGCCCACCAGCGCGGTCTGGTAGCCGGCGTCGTGCAGGATCTTCGCGACGGTCCAGTCGCCCTTCTTCAGCGTCTGGGTATCCTTGCCCGCGTTGCCGCGCACGCGCGTGTGGCCGACGTGATAGCCGGTCATCAGCACGCTGCGCGACGGCGCGCAGACGGTCGAGCCAGAATAGAACTGGGTGAACTTCGTCCCTTCGGCCGCCATGCGCGAAAGGTTCGGCGTCTCGATCTCGGTGGTGTCGAACGCGGCGATATCGCCATAGCCGAGATCGTCGGCCATGATGAAGATGATGTTCGGCTGCTTCTTCGGTGCGGTTGCCTGTGCGTGCGCGCCGGTGGCCACGAGGAAACCCGCCGCGGCAACCACCGCAGCCAGGAATTTTCGATGAAGTGCCATGCATCCCTCTCTTTTCGCGCCCGTACGCCGGGTCTCGTCTCGCTTGCCTATTTATCACATAAATAATACTTGTGAACCCCGGTGACCGTTTTTCGAGTCGCCAACGGGAGAGCGAGATTGACGACCATTCGAGCCGCGTGGGGAGCGACACTGCTTGCCCTGACCGCATTGGCGCAGCCCGCCATAGCCCAGGAAGACGACGACGCGGTTCCCGCCGGCGAGCGCGGACAACCGATCCCCGGCAAGCCCGACCGGCCGCAAACCGGCAAACCCAATTTCCTGTTCATCGCGGTCGACGATCTGAACGACTGGGTGAAGCCGTTCGAGCCCGGTCACCCCGATACGATCACACCCAACTTCGCGCGGCTCGCCGCCAAGGGCGTGCGGTTCGACAATGCGCAAACGGCGGCGACCGTGTGCAATCCGTCGCGCATCGCGCTGCTGACCGGCGTACACCCGTCGCGCACCGGCATCTACGGCAACAATCAGCAACCGCTGCGCAAGTACATGCCGAACCGGAAGACGCTGTTCGAACACTTCGACGACGCCGGCTACCACGTCGCCGGCACGGGCAAGCTGTTCCACAACCCCGACAACGTGCACCAGCGGTGGGACCAGTATTTCAAGGCCGGCGGCCATCCCAAGCCAGCCGCAGACAAGCTGCCGCTGAACGGCCTGCCCAAGCTGACCAAGTTCCTGCCGGCATTCGACTGGGGCCCGGTCGATGCCCCGGCGTCGGATTTCATGGAATACAAGATGTCGAGCTTCGGCATCGACTTCCTGCAAAAAGATCACGACGCGCCATTCGTGCTGGCGATCGGGTACCAGTTGCCGCATCTCACCTGGTACATGCCGCGCGCGAACTGGGACCGGATCAACGCCAACCCCGCGCTGCCGCCCTACCTCAAGACCGACAAGGACGACCTGACTGGCTGGGCGGCGAACCACGGCACCCGCGAGCAGGAGATCATCACCGAGAACGGCGAGGCCAAGTGGCACGAGGCGATCCGCGCCTATCTCGCCAGCATCAATTTCGTCGACGACCAGCTCGGTCGTCTGCTCGATGCGCTCGAGACGAGCAAGTACGCCGACAACACGGTAATTGTGCTGTGGAGCGACCACGGCTGGCACCTCGGCGAGAAGGACGCCTGGCGCAAGGTCACCCTGTGGGAGCGGTCGGGCCGCATCCCGATGGTGATCGCGCTGCCGGGCAAGCAGGACGACGGCAAGCGCTTCGGCCAGCCGGTCTCTCTTCTCGACATTTTCCCGACGATGGATGCGCTGGCCGGCCTGCCCGACCCGCAGGACATCTACGGCAAGAGCCTGGTGCCCGTGCTCGAGAATGCGGATACCGCAAAGCTCGAGCGCGAATACGTCCTCACCTCGATGGACTTCGGCAGCTCGCTGCGCGGCGACCGCTGGCGCTACACCTTCTACAAGGACGGCTCGGAGGAGCTCTACGACGAGAAGGCCGACCCCAATGAGTGGAAAAACCTGATCGCCGACCCGGCCTATGCCAAGGTCGCGGCCCAGTTCCGCGCCGCGACCAAGGACTTTTCTGCGCGCGAGCCGCTGAAGCCGGCGCAGGCGCAGGGTGCCGCCGGCGACGGCGCCGGAGCCGGTGGCAGGAAAGGCCGCAAGCCGGTGAGCCCCGAAGAGCTCGAAAGGCGCAAGAAGGCCCGCGAGGAGCGGCGCCGCAGCGCGCCTCCGGTCGAAGCGGGCGAGCGGCGCGGGGACTACTGACGATGCGCAAGGGGGCGATCCGCGGCGCGTTCAGCGCCATCGCGCTGGTACTCGCCGCCCCTCTCGCGGCGCAGTGGCAGACGGTCGAAAGCGCCGATGGCTCGCAACCTGTCGCCCGGCACGAGGCGGGCTTCGTGGCGGTGGGTGACAAGTTCTACCTTCTCGGCGGGCGCGGCATCCGGCCGGTCAGCATCTACGACCCCAGGGCGAACGTGTGGAAGCAAGGGTCGCCGCCGCCGATCGAGCTCAACCATTTCCAGCCGGTCGTGCACGACGGCAAGATCTGGGTGGTGGGTGCGTTTACCGGGAAATTCCCCAACGAGACCCCGGTCGATACGGTGCACGTTTACGACCCCACCACAGATCGCTGGAGCCTGGGTCCGAAACTGCCCGAAGGCCGCGTGCGCGGCGCGGCCGGAGCGGTCGTCGTCGGACGTTCGCTCTACCTGATCGCGGGCGCGACGAAGGGTCACCTCGGCGGGCAGGTGCGCTGGGCCGATCGCTACGATTTCGCCACGAAGGCGTGGACCGTTCTCAAGGACGTGCCGCACTTTCGCGACCATTTCCAGGCGGTGACCGACGGCAACGCGATCTATGCCTATGGCGGGCGCATAACCGGCCCCGATCCCGATACCTTCCACCGGACCGTGGCCGAAGTCGATCGCTTCGACCTGGCTGCCGACAGTTGGACCGTGCTGCCGCAGCGGCTGATCACCCAGCGCGCCGGGGCGATGGGCGCCTTCGCCGACCGCAAGTTCTGGCTGGTCGGCGGAGAGAGCGGCGAACGCCCGCGCGCGCTGGCCGAAACCGAAACCCTGGCCGGCGATTTCCGCCCCTGGGAGACGGCGACCGCGCTGGTGCAGGAACGCCACGGCACCGGGCTGATCGCGTGGGGCGGCTACCTGTGGACCGCCAGCGGCAACAATATGCGCGGCGGGGGCGCGGAAACCACCACGATGGAACGCCTGCCGCTGGACAGCGCCGCGCCCGCGGCAAAGGAGCCGTTCCTCCAACGCCTGCCTGACGGCAGCTGGCCCAATCCCAACCCGACCCCCGGCAACCCGATCGTCGAAACCTATCGCGGCGCCGATCCCGACGCGCACGTGTGGGACGGGCGGGTCTGGGTCTACACCAGCCAGGATCACGACCCGCCCGAAGGCGAGCGCGGCTATGCCGCGATGGACGGCACGCACCTGATCTCCAGCGCGAACATGGTCGACTGGACCGACCATGGCGAAATCTTCAACGCCGACATGGTGCCGTGGTCCACCGACAGCGGCAAGTTCCTGTGGGCGCCCGGTGCCTGCCGCAAGAACGGCAAGTACTTCCTCTATTTCCCGATCAAGGACATGCGGAAGAACTGGGTCATCGGGGTCGCCACCGGCGACAATCCGTGGGGACCGTTCAAGGAAAGCGGCCGTCCGATACCGGGCACGTCGGGCATCGACCCGATGTGCTTCATCGACGACGACGGCAAGGCGTACCTCTATTTCGGCATCCACAAGGTCGCGCGGCTCAGCGACGACATGCTGAGCCTGGCCGAAGCGCCGTACGACATAAACTACGGGGCCGAGAATTTTCGCGAAGGCGCCTACATGGCGAAGCGGAACGGCGTCTATTACTACAGCTACACCGACTTCGAGGACCGCGAGAACCAGGGCTACTACGCCATGGGCAAGAGCCCCTACGGCCCGTTCGAGTTCAAGGGCGCGATCAATGCCAAGCCCGAAGGGGCGCAGGACCATCACTCGATGGTCGAGTTCAAGGGCCGGTGGTATTACTTTTACCACTGGGGCAACTTCACCAGCCCCTATGGTTTTCCCGGTCGCGGCAATCGCCGCAACGTCGCGGTCGAATACATGTACTTCGACCCCGACGGCACGATCCGCCCGATCGTGCAGACTAGGGATGGCGTCGCGAAGGTCAAATGACGATGCGGCGCCGCGAGGTTCTGGGTGGCGCCGGGGCCGGAACCGCGCTCGGGCTGGTGCCGGGGTGTGCGACGGTGCCCGCGCCGAGCCCGCAAGCTCCTGCTGAACCCGCCGTCCCGCTGCGGGCGATCAAGTTCAACCTGCCGTACATGAGCTATCGCAAAGGCGGCTCGCTGTCGCTGCACGACGCGACGATCCGCGACCCAGCCTACTGGCGCGCGTTCCTGTCGATGATGGCGGACAACGGTTTCAACGCGCTGACGCTGTGGAGCCTGCACCCGTTCCACTATCTGGTGAAGACCGCGAAGTACCCCGAGGCCTCGCCCTTCTCCGATGGTGAGATGGCCGACTGGCACGGCTTCTGGACCGAGCTGTTCGGCGAGGCGAAGGTGCGCGGGATTCGCACGTTCCTCGTCAACTGGAACACCTTCGTGTCGCCGCAATTCGCCGAGGCGCACGACGTGGCGAAGTGGTCGATCGACTGGTCGCACTTCGGCCCCGGCACCGACAGCGAGCTGGTCAAGGACTACACTCGCGAGGTTGTCGGGCGGACGATCGCCGAATACCCGGACCTCACCGGGCTCGGCATAACGCTCGGCGAGCGGATGGGCGGGCAGACCGCCGAGGAACGGCGCCAGTGGCTCGACGAGACGTTCTTCGCCGCGATCGCCGCCGCGCCGCGGCCGATCGAGTTCCTCTACCGTGCGCCGCTGTCGGCCGACACCAAGTCGGGCGGGTCGACCAGCATCGACAACGATCGCGCCACCCGCGCGCAGATCGAGCGGCTCGAGAACGTCGTCCGGCCGGTGCACGTCAGCTGCAAGTTCAACTGGTCGCACGGGCATAGCGCGACCAAGCTCTATCACGTCCACGGTGGCGAACTGTCCGACGCCTACTGGAACCCGCCGCCGACCGGTCACGACGTGCTCTGGACGATCCGGAACGAGGATTTTTTCACGCTCAGGTGGGGCGATCCGGACTTCGTGCGCGAACACATCGCGCGCAACACGCCAGAATACGTCGGAGGTTACATCGTCGGGTCAGAGGCGTACATTCCCGCGACCGATTATTTCACGAAACCGGGTGTACCGAAGGACTGGCGCTGGGCGTTCGAGCGGCAGTGGTTGTTCTATGCGGTCTGGGGGCGCCTGTTATACGATCCGAACACCCCGATTCATGTATTCATCGACATGTTCGCCGAACGCTTCGGCGCGGCCCGCGCGCAGGACCTGTTCGACGCCTGGCGGCTCGCCAGCCGCATGCCGCTCGATTTCGCGCGCTATTACAAGGGCACCAACGACCCCTCGCTCTACACCGAGGGTCACTTCAGCTGGTTCGAAAACAGGCCCGACGTCGAATTCATTTCGGTCGACAGATTGATCAATCGCCCCGTCCTCGACACCGATTCCTTGTGGGGTGCGCGCGAATGGGTCGAGGCGGGAGAGCCCGTTGGCGGCACCCGGCAGACCCCTTTGCAATTCGCCGCCGCGCTCGACCGGCGGGCAGATCGGATCATGGGGCTGGTAGAGAAAGTGCGGGCGGTTCACGGAGTTACGCCGAAACTTCTCGAGCCTGAGCTCGCCGATCTCGAGGCATGGAGCTGGCACGGTCGCCATTTCGGCCACCAGCTCGCCGGCGCGGTCGCGCTGGTCCGGTTCCGCAAGACCGGCAAGGTCAACTTCCAGGACGAGGCGATCATGCGGCTCACCGCCGCCTCGCAAGCCTGGGCGAAACTGGCCGAGGCGGTCCACCGCTACAACGTCGACCCGGTCCCGCTGCCTTCGCATTTCGCAGTGTCGTGGACGAAGCTGCAGGCGGCCGCCGACGCGGACATCGTCATCGCCCGCAACGCCGTGCCGGCACTGCAAGACGAGACCGACACCCGCGGCTTCAGCTAGTCGATCTCGCGAAGCCAAACGTTTCGAAACTGCACGGGGTCGTCGTGATCCTGAAGGCACAGCGGCAGGCGATCCGCGTGCGGCTCGTCGTATGTCGCCAACTGGCGCCAGACCGTGGGGCCGAGCAGGGCGCGACGGTTCTGCACCAGCACCCCGTTGTGGAGCACTGTCATGTAGGCGGGCTCCAACAGCACACCGTCCTCCTCGCGTCGGGGTGCTTCGAAAACGATGTCGAAGCTTTGCCATGCTCCTGCCGGCCGACTCGCCTGCACGAGCGGGGGATACTGGCCATAGATCGCACCGGCTTGACCGTCGGCATATGTATCGACGGCGTGGGAATCCAGAATCTGCACCTCATAGAGACACATCACGTATATGCCGCTGTTCCCGCGCTTTTGCCCTTCGCCGGTCGCGCCGACAGGAGTGCGGTATTCGACATGGAGTTGGATGTCGCCGAACCCTTCCCGGGTGCGCAGCGCGTGGAAGCCTTTGCGCTCGGCGCTCGGGGTGACGGTGAGAACGCCTTCGTCTATCTGCCAATCGATGGGCCCGCCATCGAGCATTTCCCATGAGCCCAAGCCACTACCGTCGAACAGGACCTTCGCATCCGAAGGCGGCGCAGCATCGGTGGACCCAGGCATTATCCGCTCCGGGTAGGGACGAGCCGGATCGTGAACGTGCCATTCGCCACCCGGAAGCATGGGCGTATCGGTGAAGCCCGGTCGTCCGGTTTCCTGCGCGGCGGCAATCGCGGCAGAGAGCGTTACTGAGGCAGCGAAAGTCGTCGCGGTCAGCCGAACGATACTCATTTCCTAGCCTCGTCATCCAGCGCTGCGTATGCGGCGATCACGGCCCGCTCACCCTCGGCGCCGGGGATCGACTGGCCGTGCTCCATGCCGATGATTCCGCGATACCCCTTGGACCAGAGATGCCGGGTGATCGTGGCGTAATTGATCTCGCCCGTTCCCGGCTCCTTGCGACCGGGATTGTCGCCGTACTGAACGTATCCGACCTCGTCCCACACGCTGTCGAGAGTGGCCAGAAGGTGGCCGTGCTCGATCTGCACGTGCCAGAAATCGAAAAGGATCTTGCACGCCGGACTGCCGACCGCCTTGCAGATCGCATAAGCCTCGTCGGGCGAGGTCATGAACGACAATGAATAGGCAACGCGCGTGTTGAGCGGCTCGAGCACCATCGTCACGTCCGCCGCCGCGCAGACGTCGGCGGCGCGCTTCATCCCCTCGATGACGTTTGCCATCTGGCGGTCGTGAGACAACTGCGGCGACTTGACTCCCGGGAAGACCGTCATCCGCTTGGCCCCGGTACGCGCGGCAACAGGCAGGCTTTCGCGGATACCTGTGACGAAGGCCTTCATGGCGTCCTCGCCGCCCCCGGTCAGCGGCGGCACGTCGGGCCCTTCGCCGCGATGTTCCCCCGCCCAGCGACCGGCGACGAAGACGCCCATCTCCATCCCAAGGTCGGCGAGCGTTTGGCCGATCAGCTCTTGTTCGGCGACGGGGCGGCGACGACACGGATTGTCTTCGATCGCGCGAAACCCGTGCGCTTTCATCCATTGGAGCCGTCCGGGAATATCGGGGCCGCCCAGTTCGCGAAAGGCGTTCAGCGCGGGGGCGAAGCGGGTTGCGAAAGGCGGCGCGCTCGGCGCTATCGCGTGGGCTTTACCGGCATATGCGAGCGTCACCATGGCCGCGCTCGCACCGCGCATCAGATCGCGGCGAGCGATTTGTGGCGACCCGTCAGTCATGGGCCCCGCTCCGCGGGGACCCCGCGAAAACGCGCGGACGGCAAAGGGTCATGCGGGCGCTTGCTGGTTGTTCGATTTCGACGAAAAGGGCGCGGGTTCCGCTGGCCCCGCGCAGGAAGGTCTCGGCAATACTCTTTCCCGACGCCCGATCCTGCCATCGCACGGTGGGCGTTCCGATAAGCGGACCGTCGGGACGATCGGCGCGCAGTCCGAGCCGGAAGGCGCTCCCGCGCCACAAAACCTTCGTGTCGAAATAGTAGTAACCACTGCCGAGGTCGACTGGACCGAGCGCAACGGTGCGCGAACCGCGGACCGTGCGGCAGCGGCGGTCGAGGACCCGCTCGGATGGTTGATTGACCTCCACCGCGGGGACGCTTTCCACGGTCTGCACGACCGGCAGCGGCGCCCCGTCCGTGTCGTAATCGATACGGTCGATCGCGACGGATCGCTGCGTCCATGTACCCGCGCCCTGAAAGCGATCCTGCCGCCACGAGGACAGGGCGGAGGTGTGGTAGAACAGGTAGTCCTGCCCGTGGAACTCCACGATCCCCCCATGGTTCGAAAGGGTCAGCCGCCAAGGTGGATAATCGCCGTCGGAGCTACGCGGTCCTCCCGCTACTCCGGCGCCGGGTTCGTAATTGAGCACGCCGCCGTGGCGGAAGGGCCCCAGCGGCGAATCGCCCACGCTCCACCATAGTTCGGACTGACGTCGCTCCGGATCGAGCGCGTTCGCGGCGTCGATCTTGCGGAAATGGTCATAGGTACTGTGGTGCGAAAAGTAATAGCGACCGTCGCGCTTGTGCAGCCAGCTCGCCTCCATGAAACGGTCCGTCCCGACGTCTATCTTGCGCGGCTCATCCGCCAGCGACAGCATGTCGTCGGACAGGCGCGCGGCCATGCGGCTGCCCCAGAACAGATAGGCCGTCCCGTCGTCGTCGACGAATACCGCCGGATCGATGCCGCGAGTACCCTCGAGCCGCGGAACGGCAACGCGAAACGGCCCGGCGGGACTGTCTGCGACCGCGACGCCGATCCAGCTTTCGACCTTGCGTTCTTCGGGTGATGAGCCGGGAAAGCCGCTCCAAACTGGATAGTACAGATAGTACCGCCCATTCCGATAGATGATGTCGGGCGCCCACAGCGCGTAACGGCGACCTGATGTGTCGGCTGGCCTCACCTGATCGACGGTCAGCACCGCGCCGTTATCCGTCCAATGCCTCATGTCGGAAGAAGAAAACGCGTGGTACGCGGCCATCGTCGAATAACCGCCACCCGCTTCGCTATCGACCGAAGTCACCATCCATACCTTGCCATCGGGCATGACGTGCGGGGCGGCGTCGGCAGTGTACATGTGGGTAACGACCGGATTGCCCAGCGGATAGGGTTCCCGATTTACGTTGGCCTTGTCCGCCTGCTGTGGCTGCGCCGACGCTGTCGTCGCGCCCATCAGCATCGCCGCCAGAAACCCGTACCGCATATACCTCTCCCGGTTGACCATTTGTATGGCAAATAATATGAGTATGCAAACGGAGGCGTGACAAACGCGCCGCGAGCGGGAGAGAAGGGTGCGCTTGTCCGGATTGGCCGTGCTGGCCGCGATCGCATTGGCCGGGTGCACCGGCACACCTCGCTTGGGTAAAGGTGCGCCTTCAGCCGATCGCCCCAATATCCTCATCGTGATGACCGACGACCAGAGCTGGCCGCATGCGTCGGCTTACGGTTCCGACCTGGTGGACACGCCTGCATTCGACCGGATCGCGCGCTCCGGCGTGCTGCTCGACAATGGCTGGGTCTCGGCGCCGAGTTGCGGACCGTCGCGCGCGTCCCTGATTACCGGGCAGGATTTCTGGCGGCTCGGACCTGCCGCGATGAATCACACGATCTGGCAGGCAGGGACCGAGACGGTGTTCGATCACCTGGCTCGTGCCGGATACGCCACGGGCTTCACCGGCAAGGGCTGGGCGCCGGGCAACTACAAGGTCGCCGGCCGCACCGAATCGCCGACCGGACCCGGTTTCAACGCGCATCGCATCGCGCAGCCGGGAAGCAAGGTCTCGAAGGTCGATTATTCGGCCAATTTCGACGACTTCCTGAAGGGTGCCGGCGACAAGCCCTTTCTGTTCTGGGTAGGCATCAACGAGCCCCACCGGCCCTACTTCGAGGGCGTCGGCAAGCTGAACGGCAAGGTGGTCGAGCCCGGCGAGGTCCCCGATTATGTGCCTGACGAACCCGCGGCGCGCGGCGACGTGGCCGACTATGCCTACGAGATCGAGTGGGCCGACGGGGAACTCGGCGAGATTCTCGACACGCTCGAGAAGCGCGGCGAGCTGTCGAACACGCTGATCGTATTCACCTCCGATAACGGCATGCCGTTCCCACGCGCCAAGGGCATGCTTTACGCTTCGGGCGCGCACATGCCGATGGCCATAGCCTGGCCTGCCGGATTCGCGGGTGGCCGACGTAGCGCGCAGTTCGTCCAGATGCCCGATTTCGGCCCGACCATCATGGCGGCGGCAGGGCTGCCGATCCCGACGGAAATGAACGGACACGACCTGCTGCCCATGCTGCGCGGGCAGGTCCAGACCCTGCGCGACGAGGCGGTGATGGGCATGGAGCGGCACTTTCCCGGCGGGCGACCCGACGGTGCCGGCTATCCGAGCCGCGCTTTGCGCACTGCCGAATGGCTCTTCGTCCGCAATTACACGCCCGACGCCTATCCGGCGGGCAATCCGCAAAGTGACGTCTGGCCGGAGGACGACCCGACCGGAGGGTTCGGCGACGTCGATGGCGGTCCGACCAAGACGCTGATCGTCAAGGACCGCGCGCGCCTGGCCCAGTGGTACGACCGCGCCTTCGGCAAGAGGCCCGCCGAGGAACTCTACGCGGTGCGCGACGGGAAGACCGAGTACGTCAACCTCGCCGCCGATCCCAAGTATGCTGCGGTCCGCAAGGAGCTTTCGGCCCGGTTGCAGCGCGAACTGGTGCGGCGGGAAGACCCTCGCGCAATGGGACGCGGTTCGGAATTCGACGCGTGGATGCGCAAGTACCCGGTCATGGGTTCGAACGAAGCGGGGCTGCAGTGAGGGCCGCCCTGACAGGGACGTTCGCGCTCGCCCTCTGCGGATGCGCAGCCGCGAGTGCGCCGCCGTCCTCCATCCCTGTTGCTCCGGCGCCGAAAGTCGTCGCGGGCGCGCCCGATGGCGGCTGGCGCGGCTACAACGTGCTGCTGATCGCGCTCGACGATCTAAACACCGACATCACCGCTTATGGCGGCAACGCATTGACACCGAACATCGACCGGCTGGCCGCGAGCGGCACGCGGTTCGACCAGGCCTACTCCGTCGTCCCGGCCTGTAATCCGTCGCGCACGGCGCTTCTCACCGGACAGCGGCCGGAAACGAATGGCCAGTACCTCAACGAAGGCGACTTCCGCGAAAAGCCGGGCGGCGAAAGCCGGATCACCCTGCCCCAGTTCCTCCGCGGCAAGGGCTATGAAGCGGTCGCCGCGGGCAAGATCTTCCACAAGCCGCGCGGGCGCTCAGGAGAGGCGGACCCGGTCTCGGACCCGCAAAGTTGGGACAACCAAGGGAAGGTCGCCACCGGAACCGGCGGGATGGAGGACTATCTCGACAAGGACGGCTGGGCCAAGTGGCTCGACGGCGCGGGCGAGTACGAAGGCGTTCCGATTAGCGAGTACATCCGCAAGTTCGGCATCTGGGGCCCGATCTCGCAGAAGGCGGAAGAGACCGGCGATTTCCAGACCGCGCGGTATTGCGCTGACTATCTGAGCCAGCGACACGACCAGCCGTTCTTCCTCGCCTGCGGCCTGTCGCGGCCCCACTCACCTCAACTGGCGCCGCAGGAATTCTTCGACCTCTATCCCGAAGCCCAGGTTCCCTACCCTGACACGCGAGCCGACGACATGGTCGACGTACCAAAGTTCGCGCAGAAGAACTGGTCGACCAGCTTCACCCGCAAGCTGCGCAGCCAGCCCGACGAATGGCGTCGGGCGATCCGGGGCTACTACGCCAGCACCAGCTTTGCCGATGCGGCGGTGGGCAAGATCCTCGATTCTCTCGAACGATCGGGCCGCGCCAAGGATACGATCGTGGTCCTGCTTGGCGATCATGGCTTTCAGGTGGGCCAGAAGGACCGCTGGGAAAAGTTCACGCTGTGGGACCTGGGGGGGCACACTACCCTGGTCATGCGCCTGCCAGGCGAGAGCGGAGTGGTCGGCAAGCCCGTATCGTTTCTCGACCTCTACCCGACGCTGGTGAGCGCGCTCGGGTTCGAGCGCCCCGGTTTCGTCGAAGGCAACGACATGATGTCGCTGCTGCGCGCGCCTGCGTCCGCTTGGGACCAACCGGTGGTGACGACGTACCAGCAGGGCAACAACGGGGTGCGCTGGAGGAACTGGAACTACATCCGTTACCGCGACGGCAGCGAGGAACTCTACGACCTCTCGGCCGATCCCCACGAATACACCAACCTGCTGGCGAAGGACGGAGCCCGCTACGACGCGCTGCGCGCCAGCCTGCGCGCGCACATCCCGGCAGTTACCAACCCGCAACAGGGATACAAGCCGCTCGGCTGAGCGGGAGGGGACTTTATGCCGAAGACGACAATCGCAATCCTAGCCGCTCTGACGTTGTCTGCCTGCGCCGCGGCGGCCAAACCACCGGCGAGCGCGCCACCGACCTTGATCGAGCAGGTCGCGGCGCGCCCGCCGATGGGCTGGAACAGCTTCGATGCGTGGGACAGTCGGATCGACGAGGCGACATATCGCAAGACCGTGGAATTCATGGCCGACACCCTGAAGCCGCACGGGTGGGATTATGCGGTCATCGACTACATCTGGTGGAACCCGACTCCCGGCGGCCACAACGTGCCCGGCAACTTCGAGCGGCGGGTCGGTCACCCGAACGTCCGCCTCGCGCCCGACGGGTCGCTGCTCGACAAGCGCGAAGTCACGATGGACCGGTACGGCCGCCTGCTGCCGTCGGTCGAACGGTTCCCTTCGGCCGCAGGGGGCAAGGGGTTCAAGCCGCTGGCCGACTGGGTCCATTCGAAGGGCCTCAAGTTCGGCATCCACATCATGCGCGGCGTCCACCGCGAAGCCTATTATCGCAACGCACCCATTCTCGGCAGCAAGGCGACCGCACGGGACATCGCCAAGGTCGGTGACCATGCGGCGTGGCTCAACAACATGTTCGGCGTCGACTGGCGGCAGGACGGGGCGCAGGCGTACTACGATTCGATCTTCAAGCTCTATGCCGAGTGGGGCGTGGACTACATCAAGGCCGACGACATGATGGGCGACTGCGGCGGTCCCAACTTCGGGTATTCCGCCGGCGAGATCGCCATGATGCGAAAAGCCATAGATAATTCGGGACGGCCGATGGTGCTCAGCCTGTCGTGCGGCGAAGCGCCGACCGGCCGCGCGGACCACTTGCACGCCAACGCCAACATGTGGCGCGTCTCGGGCGATTTCTGGGACGAGTGGGACCATCTCGCCCGCAGTTTCCAGTTGCTCGACAAATGGTCGGCCTGGGGTGGCGAGCATCGCTGGCCCGATGCCGACATGATCCCGTTCGGCCACTTATCGCTCGACAACCGACCGCACGGCCCCGACCGGATGAGCAAGTTCAGCCGCGACGAGCACTACACGCTGATGAGCCTGTTCTCGATCGCCCGCTCACCTTTGATGATCGGCAGCGAACTGCTGAGCACCCCGCGCGAGACGGTCGATACCTTCTTCGGCAACGACGAGGTTCTCTACGTCAACCAGCACGGACGCGATCCGCATCAGGTAGTCCGCATCGACGATGAACGCGGCGGCAGCGACACTTCGAAGTATTACGCGGTGTGGATTTCGCATGACGAGGCCAACGACGACCGGTTCGTGGCGCTGTTCAACCTCGGCCCTGCGGAAAAGGCCGTGACCTTCCGCTTCGACGACGAGGACCTTCGCGGTGCCTACAAAGTCCGCAACCTGTGGACCCGGACGGACGAGGGAACCGCCACGCGCGAGATCACGCGGACACTGCCTTCGCACGGAGCCACGCTACTGCGGCTCTCGCCGGTGCCGGGCAGCGACCAGAACTGGGTGCCGCGCGACGAGAAAGGCCGGGTGCAGAACCAATGACGCGCGCGATTTTCGCGGCGCTTGCCCTGGCGGGCGCCCTGCCCGGCTGCGTTTCGGCACAGGCGGCACCGCCCTTGGCCGCCGCGCCGATACCCAAAGCCGAAGCCTATCTCTTCGCGCATATGACCACGCCCGATTATGGCGGTCTGTATTACGCGGTCAGCATCGACGGAGCGAATTGGAGCGAGCTCAACGACGGCAAGCGGGTGAAGCCGGACTATCGCGGCCACGCCGACATCACGCGGGGACCCGACGGCGCATTCTACCTCGTCGGCAACCGGATGGAGCCGGGGCCGCACATCCGCATCTGGCGCTCGACCGACCTGATCGACTGGCAGCTTGAGAGCGACTTTTCCTACGACCTGTCGGCGCTGCCCGGCGTGATGCCCGGCGACGACTGGTTCGGTGCCCCGAAGATGACCTACGACCCGGACGGCAATCGCTGGATCATGACCTTTCATTCGGCCAACCGGAAAAAGCGTGCGATGCCTCCGGGCGAAGTCGACGAGGAATTCTGGTCTTCGATGCGGACGTTCTACACCACGTCGAAGGATCGCAAGACCTGGACCACCGCGCGGCGGCTCTTCCCGTGGGACGACGTCGCGACGATCGACACCATCCTGCGCAAGGCCGATGGCGAATGGTGGGCTATCTTCAAGGACGAGCGCCATCCCTCTTCGGACGTGCCGACGGGCAAGTCCATTCGACTTGCCCATGGTCCCACCGCCACCGGGCCGTGGAGCAAGCCCTCTGGCAAGATCAGCCCGAACTTCCACGAAGCACCGCAGTTGCTGCCGCGCCCCGACGGCAGCGGCTGGTACATCTGGGCCGAACGCTACACCGGCCAGGGCTACACGCTGCAGACCGCCGACAGCATGGCGGGGCCGTGGTGGCAGACCTTCGCTAATAAGCAGACCATGGCGCCTGCGAACCGCCACGGAGGAATGATCCCGATCACCCGCGCCGAATACGACCGGCTCGTCGCACATTACGGAGCCGTGGCCGCGCCAACGAACTGAACGGTACCTCGGGCAACGAGATACAAGTTCGCCCCGGAACCCGAAGGCTCCGGGGCGCCCCCGTTGCAACCCTTTCCCCGTCCATCAGAAGCGGAACCGTACTCCCAGTCGATAGACGCTTTCGAGGAAGCGCGTCTGGAACGGGAAGCTGTCGCCGGCGTCGTTGAACGCACGCCGATTCTGTGCCGCCTCGCCCAGGATGTTGGTGGCGCTGGCGTAGAGCGTGATGTTCTCGACCGGGCTCAGCGTGGCATTGACATCAAGCGATCCGCGACCGTCCTCCACCAGCGGACGGAAAACCGGGTCCGCGTTGGTGCTCGAGTACTCGGATACGAAGCTCGAACGATAATTGTACGCCGCGCGCAGCGACATCACCTTGTTTTCGTAGAAAACCGCGGCGTTTGCGATGTGCTTCGACACGTTGGTAAAGGCTTGGCGACCGGGTTGGTCTCCCGCGGCCAAGGCCGGTAATTCATTGGTCGCATCGATATACGTATAGTTTGCAAGCACGCCGAAATTGTCCAGGAAATCCGACAGGAATGACGCACGTAAGAAAGTACGGAATCCTGCCTCAAACCCGCGGATGCGCCCTCGACCGCTGTTGAATGGCCGTGTGAGGCGAAGCGTGCCGAACTCCCCATCGGGTACATCGCTGGTCAGAGTGGAAATGAAGCCATTCACATTGCGTTGGAACAGCGCGACGCTCGCATTGCCGCCTCGCATAAAATACCAATCGAGCGAGGCGTCGTAATTCGTCGAGTTGACCGGCCCCAGGTTAGGGTTGCCGCCGTTCGCGCGGCGAATACATGCATCGTCATTCGGCACCGTAGGGTCGCACGACGCGCCTGGCGAATTGATCGTGATCGACGGGCTGAGGTCCGGAAAGTTTGGTCGAGTCCTCGTCTAAGGCTGTAAAAAGCATCGAGCCGCCCCTGCAGGTCGCGCCCGTGATTGCGATCGCCGTTTTCGCGCAGCGCCGTAATGTAGTAATTGGACGGGTCAAACAGGTCGATGTCCTGGATCAGGACCGCGCCGCCGCCCTCGCCGACATCACTGTCGAACGTGAAGTCGCGGATCGGCCGATTGATCTGGTAATTGAAGTTGATGTTCTTTTGCGTGTACGTCGAATCCGTCCAGGCGACATCACCCGACAGACGCAGCGGGCCGCTCGTGTAGATAAGCCCGGAGCCCGCCTGGTAGGTGTCGGTCTTGGCGGTGATGACGGAGCGGTTGCCGTTCGTCTGGCCACCGGCCTGGGCAGTCATGCTCTGAACGAGGTTGCTGTCGGGTAACAGCACGACGTTGCTGAGGTTCGCCTGCACCCCCGAGTTGACGAGGAAGTTCTTGCCGTTGCCGCGCCCACGGAAACCCTGGAACAGGAAGTCGGCATAGAATTCGAGGTCGCTGTTCGGCTTCCACTGGAAGGACGAGTTGACAGCCGGCCGCCAACGATCGGCGGTGGGGTATTTAACGTTGACGAAGGCGGGAAAATAGATGGTGCCGAGACCGGGCTGGTTCTTTGAAATGACATTCAGCGCATTGATCCGCAGCGAATCGAGAAAGTTGATGTCGGTATAGGATCCCTCGACCAGCAGCCCCATGTCGCCGACGCCGGTTTCCCAGCGCTTGCTGACGAGCACGTTCGCTTCGATCCCCAACCGTTGAGACTGGTACCAATGCGCGCCGCCTATGGCTCCGGCGATCCGGTCGCCCCTGAAGTCGAGCGGCCGACGCGAGCGAACATCGATCAAACCGGCGATGCCAGGCTCAACGAGGTTCGCGGTTGCCGATTTGTAGACATCGATACGCGCCACACCACTCGTGGGAAAATCCTGCAAAGCCACCGCGCGCCCCTGGGCAGTGAAGATTTCGCGACCGTTGTAGGTCGTCGTCAGGTCCGGGAGGCCGCGCACGCGCGTCCCGTCGGCGCCACCCTCGCCATAATTGACCTGGACGCCGGTGATCCGCGCGAGCGATTCGACCGCGGTGATGTCGGGCAGTTTGCCGATGTCCTCGGCCACGACCGAATCGACAATGGCATCGGAATTCTGCTTGATCGCCGCGGCGGTCTCAATGCTGCGGCGGATGCCGGTGACGATGATACTACCCTCTTCCTGATCGGAAGCCGCAGCGGGGTCCGATCCCCCTGGGTCGGTGGTTTGCGCGGCGGTCGGAGCCGCGGCGAATGCGATGGAAGCGGCCCCAACGCTAAGGGCTACACGGATATTACGCTTGAACGATCTCCCAAAAACCTTGCTTTGGCGCTATTGATAATATTTATACTGGGCCGCGGTCAACCCACAGTTCCGCGTCAGGGAGATGGATCGTGAGGAGATCGCGAGATAGAGAAATCGCGAAGGGCCAGAACGAGAGCCTGATCGGCGGCATCAAGCTTGCGCGGCGCCCCATCCTGGCCGGACTTGCTGCGGGCGGATTGGGTATATCGTCGGTTGCGAAGGCGCAGTTCGTGCCCGTCGAGGAGCGAAAGTCGAAGGGCTCGCGACGCTGGCTCGGCCCCGACTGGTGGGCAAATCGCCTGCAGGACTGGCGCCGCGCGGGCGACTGGATCAAATGCACGACCGGCGAAGCGACGATGGAGGTCCGCACTGCGGCGCTCCTCAGCCGCGAGCTGGCGGCCAGCGGCAACGGCTCGATGGCGATGACGGTCGCGGCCGACACCGCATCCGGAGCAGGTGGGTTTGGCGGCTGGCTGCTCGGTGTCGGGGCCGGCCGGCTCCATCCCCTTGCCGCCGCGCTCGCGCAGCGCGGCTCTGGCGCAGGGGGAGGGATCATGGCCGTTGTCGATACGCAAGGTCGCCCACATTTCCGCGAACACGCCAGCGAAAGCGCGCCGCTTGCCTTCGCGATGCTCGACAGCGACAACGAGATTTTCGGCTCCGCAACCGATCTCGGCACCGAGCCACGTCGGTTGGCACTCGACATCGAGGATGCCGGCGGTAGCTGCAAACTGGTGCTCACCGTGTTCGGCACCGACGGTCGCGCGCTTGCGCAAGCCACGCTGAGCGGAGTGCCATCTTCCACCGTCTCGAGCGGGATCGCGCTGGTCTCGTCTCCGCCGACCGGCGCGGCCGGTGCGCGGTTCCGGTTCGCGAACCTCGAGAACGCCGGACCGCGCATCCGGCTCCACCCGGAGCGACGACTCGGTCCCTGCCTGGCGACACTGCATTCGGTGGCCGGTGGGACGCTCAAGCTGGCGGCGCATTTCGGCGTACTCGCAGATGGCGATCCGAAGGCGGCGCACCTCGAGGTGGATCACGGGGGGGGGATGGCGACGCGCGGCGACCGCGAATATCGGTCTCGGCTCGTGCGCAATCTTCAAGGTAAGCGATTGGGATACATCGCGAGCCGTCCGGTATCGCGTGCTCTACGCCTTGGACGGCAAGCCGCAGCCGGTTTACGAGGGCACGATCCGGCAGGATCCGGCGGAAGTCGGCAAGCCGCTGTCGATCGCGTTGCTGGGCTGCGTCCTGTCGACCCAGCACGCTCTCGAAGACAACATTATAAATCGAGTCGTGCCGCAGGAACGGCGTTTCGGGCGCTACGAACCGGAGAATTTCAACTTCCCCCACTCCGACATCGTCGCCAACACGATCGCGCACGACCCGGACTTCGTGTTCGTGGCCGGTGACCAGTACTACGAGCAGAACCCCACCCGTGTAGCGCGCGACACACCGGATGCCGACCTCGACACGCTGTATCGCTGGCAACAGTGGCTGGTGAGCTTCCGCGACCTGGTGCGTGACCGGCCGAGCGTGCTGCTGATCGACGATCACGACGTGCTTCAAGGCAATCTCTGGGGCAACGGCGGTCGCGTCGCGCCGGAGAGGGACCAGAACCGGGGCGGTTACGTCTGGGGCATCCCGCTGACCCAGATGGTGTACCGCATGCAATGCGGCCACAACCCCGACGCGGTCGACCCCACTCCCATCGATAACGACCTGCCGGTGTCCTACACCGCATTCACTTATGGCGGTGCGTCGATCGCGGTGGTCGAGGACCGCAAGTGGAAAACCAGCGCCGTGCAGGGCGAGGACATGAACGTCCACCGCGCGGAGTTACTGGGGCCACGACAGGAAGCGTTCCTCGCGACGTGGAAGGACATGCACCCTGGCAAGCCCAAGGTCTTGTTGAGCCAGTCGAGCTGGGTCTGCCTGCAGACCGATCCCGAGGGACGCGAACTGACCGACTTCGATTCGAATGGCTACCCGCCGCTTGCGCGCTACCGCGCGACCGCGCTCGCCAAGGCGGCGGGCTGCGTGATGCTGGCCAACGACCAGCACCTGCCTTCACTCGTGCGGATGGGTATCGACACGCACACCGACGGGCCGGTCCAATTCGTCGGCCCGGCCGGCGGCAGCTTCTGGCAGCGCTGGTTCGAACCGGCGGATCGGCTCGATGGCGCACGCGCCGGGATGGAGGATCGGACCGGCGACTGGATCGACGCGTTCGGCAACAAGATCCGGGTTCTCGCGGTCGCCAACCCGAAGATATCGTTCGCCGATTTCCGCAAGCATAACCGCGGTCGCAGCCAGGCGATCAACGATCGGGCGCTGAAATCCGAAGGGTACGGCATCCTGCGCGTCGACGATCCGTCCCGGACCTTCGTGTTCGAATGCTGGCCGTGGGACAAGGGACCGAGCGATGGGGATGCGGCGCAATATGCAGGCTGGCCTTACACCCTTTCGTTCGATGACGTCTGAAATTAGTTGGTCGGCGGCGAGTAGTCCTGCAGCGCCTTGAACTGCTTGAACCAGTAGGGATTGCGACCCGGCAATCCGTTGGCGGCCGGCGCGACCGTGGCTGGGGCCCAGACGCTGTTGAGCAGCCACGGCGTGCGCTCGGCGGTGAATCCACCTTTCGTCATCGAGGAATCTTGGCGGAAACCGTACGTCGCGACGGCCAACTTTCCGGTCTTGCGGAACATCGCCATCTGGTTGCGCAGATAGCCTTTTCGGCTTTCGAACCATGGTTCATTGGACAAGAACGAGTCCCACAGCGGTTGCGGGAACGGGGTCTTCAAGGACGCATCGATGACCTGCCAGACCTGCACGTTTCGCTTCATGTTGTTCGCCTTGGCGAAGGGTTCCGAGACCGAATCTTTCATGTGGGACTGCCAATGCCAGACCAGCGAGAATTCGGTGACGAGGAATTTCTGATCCGGGCGCATCCTGGGCAGGACATAGTCGAGGAATTGCTGCGAAGCCTCGATGGCGGGTAGGTGTGGATGAATGTCGACCCCCGCGATCTCCGGCGTTTCGCGCACGAATTCGAGCCACCGAGCAGTGGTCTCGGTCCGATTCTTGGGCAGGTCGAGCCTGGTCAGTGATCCCATGAAGATCTGCGTGCGGCACGGACTGGAGCAGTGCGTCGCCCGATAATCGATGGCGCGCCGCGCCATCGCTTCATAAAAAGCGTTGAGCGCCGCCCCGCGATCCTCCTCCCGCGTTTCGATAAACGGCTCGTTCCCTATCACGAGCATATCGATCTTGCCCATCGTGGCGGCCAGAACGGTATCGAGCCGCTTTTCAGCACGCGCCCATTCGGTATTACCCTGCGTGGGCAGTGCAGTCCGCATGTAGCGGAACTTCACCGATAGTATCGTGCCATAACCCGCAGCGTCCGCGTTGAGAATGGTGGGGATTGCCCCCGTCTCCGAACCCAGTTTGTCGATCTGCGGCAAAGCCACGAACATGCGCACCCATCGCGACCCGGCCGCGTCGAGTTCGCGCGGGTTGTAATCTTCAAAATTCTCGTTGAAATTTGCACCAAGAGCACCATTGGCCACGGGCTTGTCCTTCGCCGTCGCCTACCAACCCACAGAAGACAATGTGAGGGCAAGGACGACCCAAATGGTGCGCGGAATCGTAAGCGAAAAGGTCACGGTCAGTTCCCTTTAGTCAAAGTGGTGAAAAGATCCGTTTCCGCTTTCCGGTACGGTCGACCATCGGTGTGGAAAATCTCATGAAACCAGATCGTCGGCTCTTTTTGCGTGTACGGTTTGTCCCAACTGTCCCACGGCAGGCGCGTCTGGGTCCGCCCGTCGACGAGGCCCCAATTCATCATGGCCACCTTTTCGCGTTTTCCGATCGGCAGGATTGTGTCGAATGTGGAGCCGTTGCCGCGCGCCATGTACTCCGTGCACAGCAACGGTCGCCCGTATGGCCTCAACTGCGCAATCCGCGCTTCGAACTGCTCTGGCCAACCGTAATCGTGAAATGAGATCACGTCCGACATCTCAAGCTGTATCGTTTGAGTTTTGTTGAGCTTCTTGGCCGCCGGCGACCAATCCGGCCCCAGCCACACACCCGATGTGATCGGCTGGCTCGGATTGGCGGCGCGAGCCCATTCGAAAGCCTGTGGCAGCATTCCCTCGACCAGGGCGATCTTGCCTTCCTGACCCTTGTACTGGAGAGCAAAATTATCGGGCTCGTTCCAAATGTCCCACGCAAGTACGCGGTCGTCCTTGCCGAAAGCCTTCACCACGCCTTGGACATATTCGCGGTATGCGGGATACCGGGACTTGTCTCGCAATCCTGGTACGCCAGGCCCCTGCACCCAGCCCGAATTATGCACGCCGGGGATCGGCGGATGCTGCGGTCCTAGCTTCGGATCGGGATCCCAGCAGCTGTCGAACAGCACGAACATCGGCCGGATCTCGTGTCGCTCCGCGATCGTCAGGAATTCGTCGATGCGTTTGCGGTACCCGACCGGATCGGCGGTCCACAACTGGTCGTGCAGGAACACTCGCATCGTGTTCATGCCTATTGCTCGCGCTCAGCCGAATTCCTCGTGAATGCGCTTGGGGTCCCAAGTCTCGTCCTGCCACATCTCGAGTTGATTTATGGCGCTCGATGGCACGTAATTCGCCCCCACCAACCAGGGTTGGGTCGCGTACCATTCGTTAGCCTTCTGCTCGGTCCATCGGTCGCGCGCATTCGCCGGATTGGCCAATCCGGCCAAGAAGAGCGAACAGACAAGCAGGAGGCGGGCAATCATCGAAAAGCTCCCAAGATAAGCCGTGCACCGGTTGTGACGATGACGTCGGCATGTGCGTCGTAGAGCGCTCCGGTGCAATCTGCAGGTCGCTCCGTTGACTTGCCTGAAAAAATTTATATGCTTTATTGCGATATGACAATGCCGCATATATTTCGATCGACAGCGCTTGCGGCGGGACTGCTTTCGGTCGTTCACTCCGTGCCGGCGATCGCGCAGAAAACACCCGCAGACAGTGTGTTTGCCGACCATCCTTCGATGGACAAGAACGCCACCGTCATGCCGGTGGCAGGTGCAAAACCGGTAGTGGCGGAGTTCGTCGAGCGACCGCTTTCACAAGCCTCGATCGCCTACGCGTCCGACGGCCGATTGTTCGTCACCGGAACCCCACTCGATTCGACGCCGCGCCACGGTCTGCAGTTCTGGGGGCGCAAGGGCGAAAACCAGTGGGAGCGGTTTGCGCCTCGGGTGATCGGTCCCGACCTCGATGCCACCAACCCGGCTGTTCGCTGGACCGCTCCTCATCTCACCATCGTGGCTGATAAGCTGTTCATCGCTTTCGCAGACGACCAGGGATGCGCGCGGATTGCGACGGGAGATGTCGCGCGTCCGGGCGCCGATATGGCCGCCAGCGCCTGCCTTGCGCCCGATGCCCCGTCTCCTTCCCTGTTCGTCGATGACGACGGGTTAGGCTATCTGCTGTGGGGCGGTGGATGGATCGCCAGGCTTGCACCCGGTTTCGCGAAGTTGGCCGAGGCGCCGCGCTTTCTGAAGCCGGACGCGGCAAACTTTGCCGAGACCTTCCCGGCAGGCAAGGACTGGCCCGTTCGCACACGAATCGGCACCGATGGCGCCTTCATGGTCAAGCATGGTGGGAAATACTGGCTCGGGTCATCCGAACAGACGGGTCGGCTGCGCACGGCGACGACCGACCTGTTCCTCGCGGAAGGAAAGACACCTTACGGGCCATTCTCCCGCAGAATGCTTGCAGTTCCTCATGCCGGTGAGAGTTCGGTCGCGAGCATGCCCGACGGTACACTTGCCGCAAGTTACGATCCGGTGTGCGAGGACGACTTCGCCTTTTTCTGCCACCGGATCGGCATCGTCCCGCTCGAGGCCGTGCCCGACGGCCGGCTGCGTCAGGCGGGCAGGATCCTGACAGAAGACAGCGCGGTTGCCGGGCGGCATGCTCTGGTCACCAGCAAGACGATGCGAGACCCGTCCGTTACCGTGGGTGGCGACGGCGCCTATTATCTCGTCGGTACTCTGGACGGGTACGGTTACCAGTTTCCCGACGGCGGCATAAAGGTCTGGCGTTCGACCGATCTCGAGAACTGGACGGATCTGGGTTTTGCCTGGCAGTGGACAGGATTGAGTTACGAGTTCGGCAATATCGCCGAACTCTGGGCCCCTGAAATTCGCTGGGTTCCGGCGGAGAGTACCTTCTACCTTGCCTTTTCGATCATGGAGCGCGGCGTCGGCGGCAAGACCTGGCTGTTCCGCTCCACCAGTGGCAAGGCGCAGGGCCCGTACGAGAACACCGGCAGCAGTTACCTCGTCAAGGGAATCGACGGTTTCCTCTACCCCGAGGGTAAGGACCTCTATTTCCTTTGGGGCGGTGGACGGCTGGCCAAGCTGAACGCTGATCGCAGCGGATTTGTCGACAAGCCGACACAGTTGGTGGACACGGCTGGCGATCATATCGGCTACGAAGGCAACGGGATCATCAAGGTAGGCGACACCTATTTCGTGACGGGCGCCGAATGGCACGGACCGCTGCGCACGCATGGCACCTACGACATGATGTATGCCGCGTCCCAGTCGATCGCCGGACCGTATACGCGCCGCCGCCTGGGTGCGCCGCACGGGGGGCACGGAACGCCGTTCCGCGACACCGAAGGCCGGTATTGGTACACGATGTTCGGCAACGATCCGACTGCGCCGTGGCGCATGCATTTCGCGCTGGTTCCGATCGAGATCGGCGATGCGATGTCGATCAGAACGTTGCCGCTGGAAGCCACGCCACAGCATAACGCGGCGACTGGGCATTGAGATGCGGTCACGGACGCCGAGCGCGTTAACTTGAATCCGAAGATTGAATTTTCGCAGCCAGCGGCCGATTGAATATATCGCGGCGAACTGGGATCGAAGAGGGGGATGGAAGTTTCGAACAAGCGAGAGGAGCGGGTCGACGCTCCGTCGATGGAAGCTGCCTTTGTCGCTGGCGACTGGAGGACAACTGCGGCGCGATTCTGGTTGTGCGACGCACAGGGCAACGAAATCGAAAAGCGCGAAGGCCCGGGGGGTTGCAGCGCTGGCAGCCGAAAGGTCGTTCGGTAGCGCGTTCGATCGCGTGACCGAGGGGTGGCCCAGTGTATCGGTCGTTTTGTGCGGCATGATCGGAAGCAACATGGGTTGGCACGAGGCGGGCTATGCAGACGCTCCGTTGCCGCTGGCGGAGATCGGGGCGCGGGCAATTCGGTTCGATCACGCCGGATGTGAAGTCGCGATCATGCCTGGAGTTCGCTGTACCAATCCTTTCGGCGAACTCGACTTGATGCGCGGGGAGGAAACCCAGATCGTCGGGGCTTGCAATCCAGGCGAAGTTTGCGACGGGTTTTCGCGCTCCCGGAAACGCACAACAAGTGGGTCAAGGTCAGCGAAGATATCCTCGCCGGGTTCCATACCGCCATGAGCGGGGAACTCTTCGCGGCCCTGCAAGAAAATTCGATCCTCATTCCGCCGGAGAGCGATCCGCCGCATCCCGGCGAAGCATTCGACGAGGGCGTCCGCCTCGCCCTGCAGCACGGCGGGGGCAATCTAATGGGTATCTTGTTCGCCGCGCGTACACGCAACGCGTCCGGGTCGGTGCCGGTTCGCGATGCCGCCAGTTTCCTGAGCGGGCTCATCGTGGGCGCCGACGTCGCGGGAGCCTTGCCGGCTCTCGAAAAAAGCATCGAGCCAATCCGGCTGATCTGTTCGAAAGCCTTTCACGCAGCTTCGGTCGTGCACTCGAACTGGCAGGATTCCAGTCGATCCAGTTATCCGGTGGTGGTTGCGCCCGCCGGGGCCTTGCGCGGGCGTTCGGCGCCGTTTTCTGAAGCCGGCGGCGCACCCTGATTCATCAGGTCCAGGGCATCCGTCAGCAGTTTGAGTGCCGCGTGCCGTGCAGCCCGCGCGTCGCGTGCCTCGATCGCCCGATAGACCTGCTCGTGAATGCCCAGTTTTTCGCTTTCGTCTCGTGCAATCGAACCCGTGTACCGGATCGAGAAATGCAGCGCGGTCTCGACCAGCGCCTTCAATCGAGCTAAGAAGATGTTGTGGCTGGCGTCTAGAATCGCGAGGTGGAAGCTGATGTCCGCCGCAAGCGGATCATCGGGCCCGCGGTCTGCCTCGACCATGCGTTCGAAACCCTGACCGATACGCGCGATGTCCTCTTCGCTCGCCGCGTCGCATGCCAGTGCAGAGGCGTGCGGCTCGATCGCGATGCGGATCTCGGTGAACTGGGTCAGCAGCTCGAGCGAAAAATTGCGCGCCAAGGTCCATCGCAAGACATCGGGATCGAACACGTTCCAGGATGACTGCTTGGTCACGGTGGTCCCGCGACGGGGCTTAGCGGTCACCAGCCCTTTCGCGTTCAGCACCTTGATCGCCTCGCGCAAAACGCTCCTGCTCGCCCCGTACCGAGCGACCCGATCCGCTTCGACCGGAAGCAGCTCTCCCTGCGCGAGATTCCCGGTGACGATCGCTTCACCGATCTCGTCGGTGACGCGTTGCGTCAACCGCCCGAGAGTTTGCTCGGGCGGGTCCGACACGAAGCGAGTGTTCTGCGGCATGATGCGCTTATGCGAATGTGGCCCCGGCAAGGCAAGCCCGGCCCGAAGTCAGTTCGTAGCGACAGTATCGAAAGCGTAGATCGTCCGACTGTGGAACGGCTTTCCCGGCCGAAGCGTGGCATCGGGAAAACCGGTCTGGTTGGGCGAATCCGGGAAGTATTGCGTTTCCAGCGCCACCGCCGAACGGTAGGGATAGGCATTGCCACCCTTGCCGGTTACTTTCCCGTCGAGAAAATTGCCCGAATAGAACTGGAGCCCTGGCTGATCGGTCGAAACCGTCATCCTGCGGCCCGACGTCGGATCGACGAGCACCGCCGCGACCCGCATCCCCGATCCGTTCAGCACCCAGTTGTGATCGAAACCACCGCCGAACGTCAGTTGCTCGTTCGACTGGCCGATATCGCGCCCGATCGGCTTCGCGGTCCGGAAATCGAACGGCGTACCTTCCACCGGCGGAAGTTCGCCCGTCGGGATCAGGTTCTTCGTCACGGGGGTATATTTGTCCGCGTTGATCTGCAGCGTATGGTCGAGCACGGTCTTGGCGGTGTTGGCTCCGGCGAGGTTCCAGTAGGAATGCTGGGCGATATTGAATGGGGTGTTCGCGGTCGTCGTTGCGTCGAAATCGACGATCAGCTTGTGATCGGCCGTCCAGACGTAGGTGGTCGAGACGGTCACTTCACCCGGATAACCTTCTTCGCCGTCGGGGCTGACGAGGGTAAATTTCACACCCTTGCCATCGGCTGTCGTGACGGGCTCGCCCTTCCAGACGCGCTTGTCGAACCCGACCTTGCCGCCGTGAAGTGTGTTGGGTTCGTTATTAATCGCGAGCGTGTAGTCCTTGCCGTCGAGCGAGAACTTGCCCTCCTTGATCCGGTTCGCGTAGCGGCCGACCACCGCACCGAAATAGGGACTGTCGGTAAGGTACGGCGCAGCAGTGTCGAAACCGAACGTCACGTCGGCCATTTCGCCCGCCATGTCGGGAGCCTGCAGCGAAAGAATCGTCGCACCGAGGTCCATGATGATCGGGCCCGACCCATCGGCCCCGCGTAGATCCCACTTGGTTACCTCGCGTCCGTCGGCCAATTTTTCGAACGGCGTGCCCGTCATCGCTCCCTCCTCGGTAGTTCCCTCCGGCTGCGTGGCCGCTTGGTCGCAGGCTGCGAGTGCCAGAGCCATGGCCGCACCGATAACGAGCTTGCGCATCTTGTTCTCTCCCGTAAAAAGTATGATTTAACCGGCAGTCCAGCCCACGACAAGTGAGTGATGCAATGATCGGCACATTTCGCGGCATCGCGCTGTTCTGTACGGCGCTGACGCTTCTGGGCTGCGCAATTACTCCGGCGCGGATCGCTGACAAGGGGTCTGCAGCGACCAGCGTCCGAACGTCGTTTTCATCCTGATCGACGATATGGGATTTGCCGACCTGTCGGTCACCGAAAGCACCCAGCTTGCCACACCCAATCTCGACCGGCTAGCCAACGAGGGCCTGCTGATGACGCGGTTCTACGACGCTGCGCCGGTCCGCCCTCCCTCGCGCGCGGGGCATGCGCTTCGACACCGCCTACGCCAACCAGGCGGTCTGCGCTCCGTCGCAGTTCAATCTGATGATGGGATCGCGTTCGTCCTCGACCGGCATCTACAATTTCGGGATGAACATGCGGGACTACTATCCCGACACGGTGACGATGCCGCAGTGGTTCATGCGCGCGGGCTATCACACCGAAAGCATGGGCAAGGTTTTCCACTTCGGCCACGGCACCTATGGCGACGAAGCGAGCTGGTCGGTCCCGCACCACAAGGATCACGTGATCGAGTACCACGGTCCCGCCAGCACCCCGGGCGGAGCGGTCACGCGCGAGGAAGCCTACTTTAACGAGAAGCCGCACGAAGGGGCCATCCTCGAACTGCCCAAGGGCGCGGCGTACGAATCCCCGGACGTTTCGGATGAGACATACGCCGATGGCCGCACTGCCGCTTACGCGATCCAGCGCCTCGAGGCGCTCAAGGGATCGAAGCAGCCGTTCTTCATGGCGGTGGGCTTCGCGCGTCCGCACATGCCATTCTCGGTGCCGAAGAAATATTGGGACATGTACGATCCGGCAAAGATGCCGATGCCGGAATTCGAGGACATGCCCGAGGGCGCTCCGGCGTTTGCCGGAAAGGTCGGCGGCGAGGTCGCGAACTACTTCCCCGTACCCGGAAAGGTGACTGGCAAGGAATATCCCCGCGACCTCGTGCGCACGATGGTCCAGGGATACTATGCCGGTGTCAGCTACACCGATGCGCAGGTCGGCAAGGTTCTCGCCGAACTCGACCGGTTAGGCCTGCGCGACGATACCATCGTCGTTCTCTGGGGAGATCACGGTTTCCACCTGGGCGATCACGGCCTGTGGACCAAGCACACGAACTACGAACAGGCGACGCGCATTCCGCTGATCTTCGCGGGACCGGGCGTCGGCGCCGGCGGGCGCTCGACCGGGCAGCCGGCTGAGACGGTCGACATCTATACCACGCTGGCCTCGCTCGCCGGGCTGTCGCATCCGACCGGACCGCAACCCATCGACGGACTCGACCTGTCGCCGGTATTCGCCGATCCCGCGGCGCGCGTACGTCCTTACGCCTACCACGTGTTCAATCGCCCCGACCGTCTCGGCCAGGCGATCCGCACCGAGCGTTATCGCCTGGTGCGCTGGACCCAGCAGAGGACGAAGGCGCGCGACTACGAGCTTAACGATCTCGTCGCCGACCCCGGCGAACATCGCAACCTCGCCAAGAGCGATCCAGCTACCGTCAAGCGGCTCGATGCCTACATCGATGCGTTGCCCCCGCCGGCCTCGATCTACAAGAAGGAAGCATTCCAGAAGGCGAAACGTGCCGCGAAGAAGGGCGGATCGGACGAAGAGTAGCGGACGCTAGCCCAGCCGTTCGAGCACCGCCTGCCCCACGGCGGCGGTGCCGGCGGACCCGCCGAACTCGCCGGGCAGCAGCGCACCGTCAGCAAAGGCAGCGGACACCGCATGCTCGACCATGCGCGCGGCATCGACCGCGGTGGGCGCGTCGTGCCGATGCCCCAGCCATTCCAGCATCATCGCGCCCGACAGGATCATCGCGGTCGGATTCGCCTTGCCCTCACCGGCGATGTCGGGCGCGCTCCCATGGCACGGCTGGAACACCGCGTGGCTGTCGCCGATGTCGGCCGACGGCGCCATGCCGAGCCCGCCCATCAATGCCGCGCCGAGATCGGACAGGATGTCGCCGAACATGTTCTCCGTGACCATGACGTCGTAGTCCCAAGGCCGCCGCACGAGATTGAGCGCCATGGCATCGACGTAGGCGCACTCGGTCTCGATATCAGGATAGCGCTCCGCAGTTTCGAGGAAGATCCGGCGGAGCCATGCGAAGCTGCCGATGACGTTCGCCTTGTCGATTAGCGTCACCCGCCCCGGTTTGCCCGCGGCCTTGCGCTGGCGGGCCAGATCGAACGCGAAGGCAAACAGGCGCTCGCTCGTATGACGCGTCAAGCGCATTTCGTCGCTGGCGAAACTGTCGTCCTCGGCAATTTTCGTGCGACCGCGACAGTAAAACAATCCTTCGGTCGATTCGCGGATCAGCACCGCATCGAGTGATGCCCCGCGCGAATCGGCGAGCGGCAGCGGGACGCCAGGCACTGTGCGGATCGGGCGCACCCCGGCATAGAGGTCGAACGCCTCGCGCAGCTCGAGTTGCGGGGCGATCTCCGTGCCGTCGGGGTAGCGTACCGACGGCAGCCCCATGGCCGCGAGCAGGATCGCATCCGCTCCGCGCGCGATGTCCATTCCCGCTACCGGAAGCGATTCCCCGGTTCGCGCGTAGTGGGCGGCGCCCGCGTCGACATGATGCCATTCCAGCGACGGCGCGCCCGCGAGGCGCGCTGCCCGGTCGAGGATGTCCAGCGTCGGCGGGATGATCTCGGGCCCGATGCCGTCGCCCGCGAGTACGGCGACCGATAAGGTGCGGGTCACGACAGCAGGTCTCCGGTGCCGACGATCTTCTCGCGCGTCCACGGGGTTACGCGCGCGTTGAAAGAGGCGAAGTGATCCGAAGCGAGATGCGCGTCGAACGCGGCGCGATCGGGTAGAGTTCGTACAGGTAGAAGACCTCGCGGCCGTCGCGGACGATCTTGCATACGTCGAAGCGATGGCAGTCCGCTTCTTTCTCCAGCGAATCCTGCGCCTGGCGACGCACGGCGGCGAGGAATTCTTCGCGACTTTCGGGCGCGACATCGAATTCGACGGTAACGACGTACATGTTTCTGTCCTTCACGAAGGGAAAGCGGCCGCGAGATCGGCAAGCTGGTCGGGCGTCAGCGCACGCACCGCACGTCCGCCCAAAAGGAGAAATATTCGCGCGGTTTCCTCCAGTTCCTCGATCGCGCCGACCGCTGCATCGAGCGATTTGCCCGACACGATCGGCCCGTGGTTGGCGAGCAGGATCGCGTGGCGGGCCGGATCGACCGCAGCCACCGCATCGGCCAGCGCGGGATCGCCCGGGCGGAAATAGGGCAACAGGGTCAATCCGCCGACTTTCATCGCATAATAGGCCGTGATCGGCGGGATCGGCGCTTGCGGATCCAGCCCATCGAGGCAGCTGACTGCCACGCTGTGCGCGCAATGCAGGTGCACCACCGCAGCGTCCTGCACTCGTCGCGCATAGGAGGCGATGTGCATGAAGCCTTCCTTCGATGGCGGGTCGCCGCCCAGATGCACGCCTTCGAAGTCGATCTTCGCGATGCGGGAGGGGTCGAGCGATCCGAGCGCGCTGTTGGTAGGCGTCACCAGCAGCCCATCGTCAAGGCGGATGCTGATATTGCCGGCGGTGCCGTGCGCAAGACCTCTGTCCGCCAGCATGCGACCGGCATCGGCAATCGCTTCGCGGGCCCGGATTTCGGCCGGGCTCACGCTGGCAGGCCTTCCAGCGCGGCGATCGCATCCATGAAAAAGTCGCGACCGCCGAAATTGCCGCTCTTGAGTGCGAGCCAGAGCGGGCGCGCCGGATCGTCGGTCCCCAAGGTCCACGGCACGCCCGGCGCTATTTCGGGACCGATCGACAACGCGCCGACTCCGAGTGCGCAGATCACCGCTCCGGAAGTCTCGCCTCCAGCGACGACGAAACGATCGATGCCCTCAGCCCGTGCGATTGCGGCGACGTCACCGAGCAGGCGTTACGAGAGCGCCCTTCAGCATACTGGTCGGATCGGATTTGCAGCGGGTGGTAGCAACACCGTAGCGAAACACGCGGCCTGCAAACGAGCGGCATTTCTTCGCAGTCTCGTGCTTACCGGTGGCTTCCAGCCGTTTGAGGGGAGCCAGGACTTCGAACGGCTCGATCTCGTTGATGGGTCGGTTCCCGATGGCAGGCGCAAGCTTGTCGAGGAAATAATTGGCCTTGACGATCGTGCCATCGGCACGGTCATTCTGAACCATCATCTGTTCAATATACTCACGTGCGACTGCCTCGAACGTCTGTGCAGAAAGGAACTCGGCGCGGATTTTCCGCTTCCGCTTCTCAAAGGCCGGGTCGCCCCCTGAAGCAACAGCTCGTCGTGCCTCGTAGGCTTCGTCTCGCGCTTGCTTGAGACTGATGTCTGGATAGCTGCCGATGCAGAGCTTCTTTTGCGCGCCGCCGATCCGGTATCGGAATCGCCAAAGTTTGCCGCCGGTCGGCGTGACCTCAACATATAGGCCGCGCTCATCGGTTACCTTGTACGGCTTATCCTTGGGCTTGAGTGCGCGGAGGCGAGTTTCTGTCAGCGGCATGTGGGGGCCTTTTCATCTGGGCCTTTGCGAAACGGCCTCAAAAGGCCCACAAAAGTGTCTGGAACCCCCGAGAACAGGCGGGACGATCCGGAACGATCCCAGGGCCAAATCCCTAGGATTTCTGCGGGTTTTATAGCTTATTTGGGAGAACGTGAGAAGAACAAATGGTGCCCAGAAGAGGACTCGAACCTCCACGCCCTTGCGAGCGCCGCCACCTGAAGACGGTGCGTCTACCAATTCCGCCATCTGGGCACCGGATGCGAAGGCGAACGTCGAAGCCGCCCTGCGGGTAGGGGCGCGCCGATACGAAGGGGCTGCGGACTTGTCAACGTGGCAAAGCTTGCCCGTTGCGGCGGGGCGCCGTTTGCGGCAGGGCGAACCGGCAATTCGGACAGGACACTATGGCCAAGACGCATCCCTTGAACGGCAAGCTGGTGACGGTAATCGGCGGCAGCGGCTTCCTTGGCGACCACGTCGCGCAGGCGCTGCTGTCGAAAGGCGCGCGGGTGCGGATTGCCAGTCGCCACCCCGAAAAGGCCTGGAACCTGAAGCCGCTCGCCCAGCTCGGCCAGCTGCAGTTCGCGCGAGTCGATGCGACCCGGGCGGACCTGGTTGCCGCGGCCGTCGCCGGGGCCGATGCGGTGGTCAACCTTGTCGGAAGCTTCGAAGGCGACCTGATGAAGACCATCGCGGGAAGCGCGGCCAATGTCGCGCAGGCCGCGGCGGACGCGGGCTGCGGCGCGCTGGTGCACGTTTCGGCGATCGGAGCGGATGCGGACTCTACCGCCGGCTACGCGCGCGCCAAGGCGGCGAGCGAGGTTGCGGTCCTCGAGGCCTTTCCCAAGGCCACGATCCTCCGCCCCTCGATCCTGTTCGGCGAAGACGACAATTTCATCCAGATGTTCGCCGGCCTCATCGCCATGATGCCGGTCCTGCCGGTGTTCGCGCCCGATGCACCGGTCCAGCCGCTGCATATCGACGATGCCGCGGAGGCAGTCGTGTCGACGCTGTCCGACCCTGCGACGCACGGCGGAAAGACCTACGAGATCGCCGGGCCGGAAGCGATCACGATGCGCGCCCTCAACGACCGCATTGCCGCGGCGCAGAACCGAAATCGCGTTTTCATCGACATGCCGGATGGCATCTCCGCGTTCTTCGCGATGCTGCCCGGAACGCCGATGAATTCCGACCAGTGGACGCTGCTCAAGGCCGGCAACCGGCCCTCGGGCAAGTTTCCCGGAATCGAGGCGTTCGGCATCGCGCCACGCCCGCTGGGCCTCTTCCTCGACCGCTGGATGGTCCGCCACCGCAAGCACGGGCGCTTCAACGAGAAGCTGGCGGGCTAGCCTTCCCCAGTCGGAGGCTGGGTCCCTTCGTCGGAAAGGAGCCTGAGCGGCTCGACGATCAGCGTACCTCCGTCGAAACCGGTGATGCGCACGCGCGTGCCCGCCTCGAGCTCGGGTCCGCGTGCCGACCATTCGCTGTCGCCCTGCCGCACTCGCCCCTCGCCGTGCTCGATCGCCACCGCGACGGTGCCGGTCTGCCCGACGAGCCGCCCCATGCGGTTGTTGAGCAAGGGGTCGGTGCTCGCGATCGGCTGCTCCGCAAGCACACGTCGCGCGGTGAACACGATGATCAGCGACAGGAAAACGAAGTTGACGATCTGCAGCGGAATGCCCGGATCGAAGGCGAAAACCAGCGCCCCGGTCGCCAGCGCCGCAAGCGCCAGCCAGATCAGGTAGACCCCGGGCACGACCATCTCGAGGCCGGCCAGCACCAGGCCGAGCGCGAACCATGCCCAGTACGCGTCGAAGTCGCCGATCCAGTCCATCGCCTGCGTTCTAGCCTTCCCCGCCGCCGGTCCGCGGCACCGCGCTCCGCTGGCGCTGCGACGGCAGCGCGACGCCCGACTGATCGGGTGCAGGCGTCGTTACGTCGCCCGGCTTGACCACATCGCGGACCAGTTCTCCGATACCGCCGAGCGAGCCGATCAACTGGGTCGCCTCGACCGGGAACAGGATTGTCTTGGCGTTGGGGCTGGTCGCGAACTTCGCCACCGCCTTGGTGTATTCCTGCGCGATGAAGTAGTTGATTGCCTGGCTGCCGCTCTGCGCGATCGCATCGGACACCGCGCGGGTCGCTTGCGCTTCGGCCTCGGCGGCGCGCTCGCGGGCTTCGGCGTCGCGGAAGGCGGCTTCCTTCTTGCCTTCGGCGGAGAGGATCGCGGACTGCTTCTCACCCTCAGCGCGCAGGATGCGGCTCGCCCGCTCGCCCTCGGCCTCGAGGATCTCGGCGCGCTTGAGGCGCTCGGCCTTCATCTGACGTGCCATCGCTTCCGAGATGTCCATCGGCGGGCGGATATCCTTGATCTCGACGCGGGTGATCTTCACGCCCCACGGGCTCGTCGCGTGATCGACCACGCCCAGCAGGCGGGCGTTGATCTCGTCGCGCTTCGACAGCGTCTCGTCGAGGTCCATCGAGCCCATCACGGTGCGCAGGTTGGTCGTCGTGATCGCCATGATCGCGCCGTAGAGGTTGTGCACCTCGTAGGCCGCCTTGCCGGCGTCCAGCACCTGGAAGAACACCACCGCATCCACCCCGACCATCGCGTTGTCGCGAGTGATGATCTCCTGTCCGGGGATGTCGAGTACCTGCTCCATCATGTTCACCTTCTGGCCGACCCGGTCGACGAAGGGGATGATGACATGCATGCCGGGGTCGGCCGCCTTGGTGAACTTGCCGAAGCGCTCGATCGTATAGACGTAGCCCTGGCGCACGACCTTGATCGCCGACATGACGAAAATGAACAGCACCGCGACGACGAGTGCGAGCGTAATCAGCGGACCCATTTCGAACCTCCTATAGTCCGCGGTATCGTAGAGTCGGGCGAGCGGCGGGCAAGGAAAACCGGACGGTTAGGTACCGAATTCCGGAGACGGCTATTGCGTCCGCCGCGCCGTTCGTCCGCTTTGGTCGGCGCTTCATCCGTCGCCGGGCCTTCCATCGAATCCCCGCTTGCACTCGTCGAGCGCCCTGATCCTTTCATGTCGCCGCTCGATTAGAGCCATCGAAGGAGAGGTCGAGGGCGACTGGAGTACACGATGAGACATGTCGTCACCCCATCGCTGCTGATGTCCATCGGTCTCGTCACTCCAGCCATCGCGGGGACCCCATCCGACGATGAAAGCGCACCGGGTTCTTCAGGTAGTGTTCCGACTGCCGCGGACGCTGGCAGGCAAGTCTTCACACCGACCGATTTCGCGCAGTTCTCTCCCAAGAACGCTGCAGACATGATTCAGCAGATTCCCGGCTTCCAGATCCGCGACAACGAAAACCTGCGTGGCCTGGGCCAGGCGACCGGAAACGTCCTATTTAATGGCCAGCGCCCTTCGACAAAGTCCGACGATCTGCGTACTTTGCTGTCGCGTATCCCTGCCTCGACGGTCGAACGGATCGAGATCCTCGATGGTGCAACCGTCGACATACCCGGTCTTTCGGGCCAGGTGGCGAACGTCGTCTATACAGCTTCCAAGGGCCTATCAGGCCAGTTTTCGTGGGAAGGCCAGGCGCGCGCGCATTTTGCAGACCCTTTGTACACCCGCGGGGCGATGTCGGTGAGCGGCAGGAGCGGCAGTCTCGAGTACGAATTTGGGCTCGACAACAACCAGGCCTCGCGCGGAGCAGCGGGTGGAATCACCACGATCGCCGACGCCGCCGGAACGCCGACCGAGTTGCGCGACGACGTTCTGACTGCCAACCGGGATCAGCCCAAGGCTTCGGCCAAGCTGACGTTGACCCAGCCCAACGGCAATATCGGCCATCTCAACGGGCACTATCAGCAAACGTTTTTCCGCTACGACGAGGACGGTGTGCGTCGGTCGCCTGGCATGCCCGACCGCTTACGGACGGTTCGCGACAGGAACGACACCTGGAATTTCGAAGTGGGAGGAGATTACGAGTTCGCGGTCGGACCCGGACGACTCAAGATGATCGGGCTCCGCCGCTTCAGTCATGAACCTTTCGGTACCGAGGTCGTCATCCGTCCCGCCGATCTGGGCCCTCCGATTGGTGAGGCCTTCGCCCAGGTCGGCGACATTGGCGAGACGATCGCGCGGGCAGAATACTCGTGGAAAATGCTCGGCGGCGACTGGCAGCTTTCAAGCGAGGCCGCATTCAACACTCTCGACAACGTCGCCAGCCTGGGCACGCTCGATGCGGCGGGTGAATTCGTTTATGTTCCCTTTCCCTCTGGCACCGGGGGCGTGACCGAAAACCGGTACGAGACCCTGCTGAGTTTCGGCCGGTCGATCACGTCCAAGCTATCGTTCCAGATCGTGGGCGGCGCAGAGCACTCGACAATCGAACAGACCGGAGGACAAGGGCTCACGAGGAGCTTTTTTCGCCCGAAAGGCACTTTCACGTTGTCGTGGACGCCCAGCGACACGCTCGACGCATCGCTCAAGATCCGGCGGCGCGTGCTGCAGCTGTCGTTTTACGATTTTCTTGCCCGAGCCTTCCTCAACGACGGGGTCGCAAATGCAGGGAACGTCGAACTCAGACCGCAGCAGGACTGGAGCTTCGAGGGCGAAATAAACAAGAAGCTGGGCGACTGGGGCAGTCAGCAGTTCCAGCTCGTCTACCGCAATGTCTCGGATTATGTCGACGTGATCCCCGTCCCGGGGGGCGAATCGACTGGCAACATCGACAAGGCCTGGGCGGCCGCGATCGTGTCCACCAGTACGATCAAGTTCGATCCCCTGGGCTTGGCTGGGGTCAAGCTAGACGGGACGGTGGTACTCCAGACTTCGTCCGTGCGCGATCCCTTCACCGGCGAGAAGCGACAGTGGCGCGGCTTCGTCAATCGCCAGGCCAACTTTGTCTTGCGGCACGACATTCCAGGCAGCGACTGGGCTTGGGGCGGGGAAGCAAACCACAATCATGTCCTGCCTCGATACCGCAGGACCGAGATCGACCGAAACTGGGAGGGTCCTTGGTTCGTCGGGCTGTTCGTCGAGCACAAGGACGTTTTCGGCCTGACGGTGAGGGCGGATGCGTTCAATCTGACGAACGCGCGTCAACGCCGGGAGCGCACAGTCTACACCGGACTGCGCGGCGCGACACCGATAGCCTTCACCGAATCGCGTGATCGGCTGATCGGTCCGATTTTCTCGCTTTCGGTCCGCGGCAACTTCTAAAAGCTGCGCTCACGCAATAGCGTGGCCGCATGATCCCTGAACGCGCTCTCGCCGGCCGGATGGTCGCGCCCATCGGTCTTGGCTGCATGAACCTGTCGTGGGCCTACGGCGATCCGCCGCCACACGACGAGAAAGTCCGGCTTCTCGAGCGGGCGATCGAGCTGGGTTACGACCACCTCGACACCTCCAACATCTACGGGCTGGGCCGCAACGAGAGCCTGATCGGCGAGGCGCTGGCCGACCGACGCGGCGACTACCTGCTGGCGAGCAAGACCGGCATCGTCGTGAAGGACGGTGGAGCGCGCGGGATCGACTGCTCTCCGCAAGCCATGGCACGCTCGATCGACGAGAGCCTCGCGCGATTGAAGACCGACCATATCGACCTGTTCTACATGCACCGGCTCGATCGCACGGTGCCGATACCCGACATGGTCGGCGCCCTGGCCCGCGCGATCGAGGCGGGCAAGATCGGCGCGTACGGCGTATCCGAATGGAGCGCCGCGCATGTCCGCGAGGCGCACGCGGTCCACCCGATGGCGGCGGTGCAGACCGAGTACTCGTTGTGGACGCGCCAGCCCGAAATCGCGGTGCTCGAGACGACGCGCGAACTCGGTATCGCCTTCGTGGCGTTCTCCCCGGTGGCGCGGGGCGCGCTCGGCGGCGAACTCGGCGATGATCCGGCGTTCGGCGACCGCGACATCCGCAAGGGCATGCCGCGCTTCGCAGAAGAGCACTGGCCCGCCAACCGAGCGCTCATCGCCCGCTTCGAAGCGCTGGCCGCCGAGGCGGGGATCGCCCCGGCGCAGCTCGCCCTGGCATGGGTGTTGGCACAGGGCCCCCACGTTCACGCCATCCCCGGGACGACCAGCATCGCGCATCTCGAAGAGAACTTTGCGACGCTTTCGCTCGACATCGCGCCCGCGACCATCGCCGCCGCGGACGACCTGATCAATCAGGCCACCGTCAGCGGGCCGCGCTACAGCCCGGCGATGCAGGCCTCGATCGATACCGAGGATTTCGCCTAGAGCTGCGCGTATAGCGCCAGCAGGCGGCCCCATGCCCTGTCGGCCTCGGCGGCGTTGTAGGCCGGGCTGTCGGGCACACACCACCCGTGGTCGGCGGCATAGACCTCGATCTCCGCGGACACTTCCTGCGCATCGGCCGTCTCGCGCAGGATCGTCTTGGCTGCGGGCTGCTTCGCATCGTCGTTCCGTGCGATCGCAATGAGGTAGCGCGCCCCGCTTTGCAGTCGCTTGTGCGGGCTGGTCGGAGCGTCCGTCACAAGGCCCCCGCCATGGAAGCTCGCAGCCGCCTTGATACGCGACGGGACCGATGCTGCCGCGTGGATCGTGTATGGGCCGCCCATGCAGTAGCCCTGGTTGCCGATCCCGCGCTTGCGGTCGACCGCGCGCTGGGAATCGAGCCAGGCCGCCAGCGCCGTCGCGTCGCGCGCGATCGCCTGCGGATCAGTCGCCTTGGCCCGCCATGGGCCGACTTTCTCGAAGCCCTTCTGCGCGGCGAAGGTCGCGAAGTCGGCGAACTGCTCGCCCACGACGTCGCGATAATAGGGGTTGGGCACCAGCACCGCGTAGCCGCTCGCGGCAAGCCGCCGTGCCATCGCCCGCTTCGCTTCGCGCAGGCCCGCGATGTCGGGCCACAGGATGACGCCCGGAGCCGCCTTGGCGGGGTGGACGAAGAAGCCGTCCATCGTCCCGTCCGGAGTCTTGACCGCGACTGCGCTTTCAGTGAGCCCGGCGGAACCTTCATCCCCGCTCATCGAAGTGCATGCGGCCAGCCCGACAAGCGCTCCGACAGCGGCGAATTCGCGCCGGGCGAGACCCTTCTTCTCGAACGCTGCAAGGTCGGCTTCGTCGCACATCGTCAGGTCTCCTCAGTGTCCCGTCGCGGCGACTCTAGCACCCGCGCCCGACTCGTCCAGCGGGACCGTTGCCAGTCGCAACGCTTGTCGCCACAACCCTGCTCGAGAGGAGAAGCCATGCGAAAGATGGCGGTTTGGATCGCGGCACTGGCGCTTGGCGCGTGCAGCCTGTCGGGCGATCGGGAGGCGGACGGAAGCGGCGTCTCCCCGCCGACCGAAGGCGTGACCGACGCGATGATCGCCGCGGCCGACGGCGGCGAGTGGCTGACCTATGGCCGCGACTATTCCGAGCAGCGCTTCTCCCCGCTCGACCTGGTCGACACGGGCAACGTCGGCCAGCTCGGCCTCGCCTGGTTCGCAGACCTCGATACCGCGCGCGGGCAGGAGGCGACCCCGCTGATGCACGACGGGGTGCTCTATTTCACGAGCGCGTGGAGCAAGGTCTATGCCCATGACGCCGCGACCGGAAAGCAGCTCTGGGCCTACGATCCTAAAGTCCCGCGCGAGACGCTGGTCCGCGCCTGCTGCGACGCGGTGAACCGCGGCGTCGCGCTTTATGGCGACAAGGTCTACGTCGGCACACTCGACGGACGCCTCGTCGCACTCGACGCGAAGACCGGCAAGGTCGCCTGGTCGAAGCTCGCGGTGCCCGATCAGGAAAGCTACACGATCACCGGCGCTCCCCGCGCGGCCAAGGGCCTGATCCTCATCGGCAGCGGCGGCGCCGAGTACAAGGCGCGCGGATACCTGTCCGCCTACGACTGGGCGACCGGCGACGAGGTCTGGCGCTTCAACGTCGTGCCCGGCAATCCCAAGGACGGTTTCGAGGCCGAGGGCGTCAACGCGAAGGCGATGGAAGACGCGGCAGGAACCTGGGCCGGCGAGTGGTGGACCCTGGGCGGCGGCGGGACGGTGTGGGATTCGATCGTCTATGATCCCAAGACCGACCTCGTGCTGTTCGGCACCGGCAACGCGGAACCGTGGAACCCCGCGGCGCTGGACCGCGGCACGGGCGACGCGCTCTACACCGGCTCGATCGTCGCGGTCGATGCGAACACCGGGGCCTATCGCTGGCACTTCCAGGAAACGCCCGAAGACCGCTGGGACTTCGACAGCAACGCCCCCATCATGCTCGCCGACCTGGAGATCGACGGGAAGCTCCGCCATGTCGCGCTGCACGCGCCCAAGAACGGATATTTCTACATCCTCGATGCCGAAACCGGTCAGTTCCTGGGCGGAAAGCCGTTCGCGATGCAGAACTGGACGACGGGCATCGATCCCAGGACAGGAAAGGCAGCAATCAGTCCGGAAGCCCGTTACGAGCAGACGGGCAAACCGTTCATCTCGCTCCCCTCTTCGATGGGCGCACATTCCTGGCACCCGATGAGCCGGAGCGATGCAACGGGCCTCGTCTACATTCCCACGAACCAGGTCGGCGCCGCCTATGTCGCGCAGAAGGACTGGAAGGAAACGGGCATAGGCTACCAGATCGGGCTCGACATCGGGGCGAGCGCGCTGCCCGCCGACAAGGCCGTGCGCGCACAGGCGCGGGCCGCAACCACCGGCGCACTTGTCGCGTGGGATCCGGTGAAACAGGCCGAGGCCTGGCGGGTTGACTACCCGGGCCCATGGAACGGGGGCACGCTGGCCACCGCGGGCGGGCTGGTGTTCCAGGGCACGGCGGGAGGCCAGTTCATCGCATACGAGGCAAAGAGCGGCGGCAAGCTGTGGTCGTTCCCGACCCAGACCGGCGTGATCGCTGCGCCCATGACCTATTCGATCGCCGGGGAACAGTACGTCGCGATCCTGGTCGGATGGGGCGGCGCCTTCGATCTCGTCGCCGGGGCAGTCGCCGACAAGTCCGGTCCGATGCGCAACATCAGCCGCCTGCTGGTGTTCAAGCTCGGCGCGACGGGCAAGCTGCCTGCGGTTCCGCCGATGGCCGAGCAGGTCCTCGACCCGCCGCCGTTTACCGGGAAGCCGGCGCAGGTCGCCCGCGGGGCGGATCTCTACGGCCGGTATTGCATGGTATGCCACGGCGATGCGGTGGTGGCCGGCGCGCTCGTGCCAGACCTCAGGCACTCGGGGGCTCTCGGCAGCCCGGAGACGATGAAGGCGATCGTCATCGACGGAGCGCTCTCGCACAACGGCATGGTCAGCTTCGCCAAGGCGTTGCGCCCGGCCGATGCCGAAGCGATCCGGCACTACGTGATCAAGCGGGCGAACGAGGACAAGGCGCTCGAAAAGGGCAGATAGTGCAATGCGCGCGGCGATAGCCCTTGGGCGCCGCCCGCGCGCCTGTTAGGTTGCCCTACGAAACCAATCGCAAGACCGATTCCCTTTCGCGGAGAGAGACAATGGCCCAGACCTATCCCTGCCTGATCGACGGCGAACTCGTCACCACCGATGCCACGCTCGAGGTGCTCAACCCCGCCAACGAGCAGGTGGTCGGACTTGTCCCTTCGTGCGGCAAGGACGAGCTCGACCGGGCGGTCGCTGCCGCGCGCCGCGCATTCAAGACCTGGCGCAAGACTTCGTTCGAGGAACGCCAGAAGGTCGTCCAGGGCATCGCCGCGGCGATCAAGGCCAACGGCGACGAGCTGTTCCGCCTGCTCACCACCGAACAGGGCAAGCCGCATCACCAGGCGCAGTCGGAGATCTTCGGGGCCGCGGGCCTCGCCGCCGCGCAATCGACGCTCAAGCTCGACGAGGTCGTCAACCAGGACGACGACACCCGCCTGTCGCGCACCCGCCGGGTCCCGGTGGGCGTGGTCGGCGGGATCGTGCCGTGGAACTTCCCGGTGATGATGGCGATCCAGAAGATCGTCCCCGCGCTGATGTCGGGCTGCACGATCGTGCTGAAGCCTTCGCCCTTCACCCCGCTCACGACGCTGCGCATCGCCGAGCTGATCAAGGACGTGGTGCCCGCCGGTACGGTCAACATCATCACCGGCGAGGACAGCCTCGGCCCGCTCATCACCGAGCATCCGGACATCGACAAGATCACCTTCACCGGCTCCACCGCCACCGGCAAGCGGATCATGGAAGGCGCCTCGAAGGACCTCAAGCGCATCACGCTCGAACTCGGCGGCAACGACGCTTCGATCGTGCTGCCCGACGCGGATGTGTCGAAGGTGGCCGAGCAGCTCTTCTGGTCGAGCTTCTCGAACGCCGGGCAGATCTGCGTCGCGGCCAAGCGCATCTACATCCACGAGGACATCTACGACGAACTGTCGGCCGCGATCGCCGAATACGCCAAGACCGTGAAGGTCGGCGACGGCAGCGAGCAGGGCACGGGCGTGGGCCCGATCCAGAACAAGAAGCAGTTCGACCGCGTGTGCGAACTGATCCAAGACGCCAAGGACTCCGGTTACAAGTTCCTCGTCGGAGGAGACGTCGATCCGTCGGGATCGGGCTACTACGTGCCGATCACGATCCTCGACAATCCGCCGGAGGATGCGCGCATCGTGGCCGAAGAGCAGTTCGGGCCCGTCATGCCTCTGATGAAGTTCTCGACCACCGAGGAAGTGATCGCGCGTGCGAACGCTTCGGACTACGGGCTCGCCGGGGCGGTGTGGACCGCGGACCCGGACAAGGGTGTCGAGATCGCGGAACAGCTCGAAACCGGGACGGTATGGGTCAACGAGTTCCTGCACATCAGCCCGTTCGCGCCGTTCGGCGGACACAAGCAATCTGGCTTCGGCTCCGAGTACGGCCTCGATGGCCTCAAGGAGTTCACCTACGCGCAGGTCATCACGGTCAAGAAGGATGCGTTCGCGTAAGGCCCGCCCCGCCGCGATACCGCCGCATCAAACGCGTTAACAATCGCGGCTGACGGCGCTATCCCGGCAGGCGGGAGGGCCTGCAAATGAATGAGCCAACAGGGAATACGGTCGACAACTTCGGCGCGCTGGTCGGCTGGAAGCACCAGGACCTGGGCGACAGGGTCGTGGTCTGCATGCAGAGCAAGCATTCCTCCGGCGGCGCGCCGTCCGATCCGGTCGACGAATTCCATTACATCATGACCAAGAACCAGGCGGCGGTGCTGGCGAACTACCTGTTCACGCTGTCCGGCAGGCTGCCTCAGGCGAAGCGGCGCTTCCGCTGGTTCCGGTGACGGGAGCGGGGCAATGGCAAGAGTGATCGGGCTGGGCGGATTGTTTTTCAAGTCCGCCGATACCGCAGCGACCTGCGAATGGTACGCCCGCGTGCTCGGCATCGAGTTTCAGGACTGGGGCGGGACTGTATTTCTGCCCGAAACCGCTGCGGCGCATCCTGGTGCGGGAACGGTGTTCAGCCCGTTCAAGGCCGAAACGGACTATTTCGCGCCGTCGGAAGAGCGATTCATGTTCAACCTGATGGTCGACGACCTGACGGCAATGCTCGCGCGCTGCGCCGAGCACGGCGTCGAGCCCACGATGACCATGTTCGGCGAAATGAACGGCGATTTCGCCCATGTCATGGACTGCGACGGACGCAAGGTAGAGCTGTGGCAGCCCCGACCCATGCGATAATGGCCGATGACGTAGCGGTCAGCGCCGGCTGAGCGCGGCCTCGCTCTCGGCCATCAGCTGGGCGATAATGTCCGCCACCGGCTCTTCGGCCTTGACCATCCCCACCGACTGTCCGGCCATCAGGCTGCCGCTCTCGACGTCGCCGTCGATCACCGCGCGGCGCAGCGCGCCCGCCCAGTAGTGCTCGATCTGGAGCTGGGCTTCGTCCATCGCGATGCCGTCCTCGTCGAGCGCGCGGGCAACCTCGATCTGCTTGGCGGTGAACGCCTCGGTGCCCTTGTTCTTGAGCGCGCGGACCGGGATCACCGGCAGGCGCGGATCGACCTGCACGCTCGCCACCGCGTCGCGCGCGTTGGCGCGGAAGAAAGCGGCCTTGAAGTTGGGGTGGGCGATGCTCTCGGTCGCGCAGGCGAAGCGGGTGCCGAGCTGGACTCCGACCGCACCCATCTCGAGATAGCCCGCGATCGCCTCGCCGCGGCCGATGCCGCCCGCGACGAAGACCAGGTGGTCGGCGCTGAGCTCAGGCAGGAATTCCTGCGCCAGCACGCTGGTCGAAACGGGCCCGATGTGGCCGCCCGCCTCCATCCCCTCGATCACCAGCGCGTCTCCGCCCGAGCGGAGCAGCTTCTTCGCGAGCGCCAGAGTGGGAGCGAAGACGATGACCTTCGCGTCGAACGCCTTGATCGCCTCGACGCTGCCCTTGGGCGGGATGCCCCCGGCCAGCACGACATGGCCCACCTGGTGCCGCGCGCAGACCTCGATCAGGTCGAACAGCTGCGGGTGCATCGTGATGAGGTTCACACCGAAGGGCCTGTCCGTCATCGCGCGCGTCGCGGCGATTTCGGCGTCGAGCAGTTCGGGCGTCATCGCGCCGCATGCAATCACGCCGAACCCGCCCGCGTTGCTGATCGCGGATACGAGATTGCGCTCCGAAACCCAGCTCATCGCGCCGCACAGGATCGCGTAATCGGTGCCGAGAAAGGCGCGGCCGCGCTCCATGAGCGTGGTGGTCTTGGGATAGCTGGTCATCGCGGGCGCGTTAGGCGGCGGCGAGGGCGCGGGCAAGCGTCACGCGCCGTAGCCGATGCACACCCTGCCCGACGCCTCGCTTGCCTTGCGGCGGGCCTCGTCGACGTCGGCGGCGGTTGCGAGCGCGACGCCCATGCGCCGGTAGGGGCGGCTGGTCGGCTTGCCGAAGATGCGCACGTCCGTGCCTTCCTCGGCGAGCGCTTCGGCCAGACCCGAATAGGACAGGTCCGCGCAATCGCGGTCGGCGAGGATCACAGCCGAGGCCGCGGGTCGTGCGCGGATCGTCGCCGGGACCGGCAGGCCCATTATCGCCCGCGCATGGAGGTCGAATTCGGACAGGTTCTGACTGGCCAGCGTAACCATCCCGGTATCGTGCGGCCGCGGGCTCAGTTCGGAGAAGATCACCTCGTCGCCCTTCACGAAGAATTCCACCCCATAAAGGCCCCAGCCCCGTCCCTTGCCCTTCAATGCCTCGACCACCGTGCGCGCCATCGCCTGCGCGCTGGCGATCGCGGCGTCCGACATCGGCGTGGGCTGCCAGCTTTCCTGGTAATCGCCGCGCTCCTGCCGGTGGCCGATCGGCGGACAGAACGAAATGCCGCCCGCGTGGCTGACGGTAAGCAGGGTGATCTCGTAATCGAATTCGACGAAGGCCTCGACGATCACCCGGGTGCGGTCGCCGCGCATCCCGGCCACGGCATAGTCCCATGCCGCATCGAGGCCGTCGACGCCCTGCACGGTCGACTGGCCCTTGCCGCTCGACGACATGACCGGCTTGATGACGCAGGGGAACCCGGTGAAGGAGGCAGCCTCGCGCACCTCGTCGAGCGTCTCCGCATAGCGATAGCGCGAGGTCGGCACACCGAGCTCGCCCGCCGCGAGATCGCGGATCGCGTCGCGATTCATCGTGAGCTGTGCGGCACGGGCGGAGGGCACGACGGCGAACCCCTCGTCCTCGAGTTCGGCCAGGACCTCGGTGCGGATCGCCTCGATCTCGGGCACGATCAAGTCGGGGCGGTGCTTCAGCGCGACCGCGCGCAGCGCCTCGGCATCGAGCATCGAGAACACCTCGCGCGCGTCGGCCAGCTGCATCGCCGGTGCGTCGTCATAGGCATCGCAGGCAATCACCCGTGCGCCAAGACGCTTGGCGGAAATGACGAATTCGCGGCCGAGTTCGCCCGAACCGAGCAGGAGGATCGTGGCGATGTGGCTCATCCGCCGATGGCCGCCCGAAACCGCCGGAAGGTGTTCGTCCGCATCATTTTGGCCGCTTTCCCCTCCGTCCGGTTAGCATGGTGATGCTGATCGTCTACGGACGGCGGTCGACGCAGGCAACCGGCGTACGAAGCGTTTTCCTACAGCCTGCGCGCCGTGCTAGCGCCTTCGCGGCTCCTTCTCACCGTCGATCCCGCGCCGCGGCTCCGCGCTTCGCCCGTGTTGGATCCGGGTGTATACTTTGTGTCGCCTTTCGCGCTCGCCCGCCGATGCGGAGCGCGAATGGCCCCGCCCCCCCGGGACGACTCCGTGTGCGGGGTCGCGGACGCTCAGGCCGCTTCGTCGCCTACGTTGTCCGGCGCATCGAGGCCGTAGGCGGTGTGGAGCACGCGCACCGCGAGCTCGGTCTCGTCCTCGTCGATGAGCACGCTGACCTTGATCTCCGACGTCGAGATCGCCTGAATGTTGATGCCGCGCTCGGCGAGCGCTTTGAACATCGTGCTGGCGACGCCGGCGTGGCTCTTCATGCCGACGCCGACGACGCTGATCTTGGCGATCTTGCTGTCGGTGATGATGCGGTTGTAGCCGATCTCTCCGCGCCGGTCCTCGAGCAGCGCCTGCGCCCGCGCGAGGTCGGCCTGCGGGACGGTGAAGGTCACGTCGGTCTCGCCCTTGTCGCGGCCGACGTTCTGGATGATCATGTCGACGTTGATCGAGGCGGCGGCAAGCGGCTCGAAGATGTGCGCCACGGCGCCCGGCTTGTCGGGCACGCGGGTCAGGATGATCTTCGCCTCGTTCTTGTCGTGCGCGATGCCGGTGACCAATTGGCGTTCCATTTCGCCTCTCTCCAATAGCTCTTCCATCTCCTCTTCGGAGACGATCATCGTGCCGGGCAACTCGTCGGCGGGGACCGCATCGTCGCCGATGAAGCTCGACAGGACCTGCACCCGCACGCCCGCCTTCATGGCGAGGCCGACCGAGCGGGTCTGCAGCACCTTGGCGCCGACCGAGGCCAGCTCAAGCATTTCCTCGTAGGTCACCGCCTTCAGCTTGTGCGCCTTGGCGACGATCCGCGGGTCGGTGGTGTAGACCCCGTCGACGTCGGTGTAGATGTCGCAGCGGTCCGCCCCGATTGCCGCGGCCACGGCGACCGCCGAGGTGTCCGAGCCGCCCCGCCCCAGCGTCGTCACGCGATTGTCCTCGGACAGGCCCTGGAAGCCCGGGATCACCGCGATCTCGCCGGCCGCCATGCTCGCCAGCAGTTCATCCGAATCGATCGAGGAGATGCGCGCCTTCGCGTGCGCTTCCATCGTGTGGACGGGCAGCTGCCAGCCGAGCCACGACCTTGCCTTGCAGCCGAGCGCCTGGAGGGTGAGCGCGAGGAGCCCGCTGGTCACCTGCTCGCCGCTGGCGACGACCACGTCGTATTCGGCCGGGTCGTAGAGCGGGTTCGCCTCGCGGCAGAAGTTGACCAGCCGATCGGTCTCGCCCGCCATCGCGGAGACGACCACGGCGACCTCGTTGCCGCCCGCGGCCTGCTTGCGCACGATGTTCGCCACGCGCCGGATGCGCTCGGTGCCGGCCATCGATGTGCCGCCGAATTTCATCACGATCCGGGCCAAGCTGCCAAGCTCCTGCTGGATGACTATCGCTCGCGCTGTTAGGGGCGAGGCATGAGCGATGCAACCACGCCCGCCGATACCAAAACTTCTGGCGGCCAAACGATCCGCCCCGTTACCATACGGCCCGGCGAGGCGGCGCACTTCGGCAAGCTGGCGGCGGAGTGGTGGGATCCGAAGGGTTCGTCGGCGATGCTCCACCGGCTGAACCCGGTGCGCCTGGGCTTCATTCGCGACGCGGTGGACGCGCACTGGGGCACGAACGGCAGCGTACGGCCGCTCGCGGGCAAGGCCGCGCTCGACGTCGGTTGCGGCGCGGGGCTGCTGTGCGAGCCGCTCGCCCGCCTCGGCGCGCAGGTCACGGGGATCGACGCGGCACCCGAGAACGTGGCCGCGGCCGCGGCGCACGCCGAGGGTGCGGGCATCGACGTGCGCTACATGGCGGGGGAAGTCGGCGCGCTCGACATCGGGACCTTCGACCTCGTCACCAGCATGGAGGTGATCGAGCACGTCGCCGACAAGCCCGCGTTCGTCACCGACCTCGCCGCGCGCCTCTCACCCGGCGGGCTGATGGTGCTCTCCACCCCCAACCGCACCGCGCAGTCGCGCCTGCTGCTGGTCGGCGCCGCGGAAGCGGTGGGGCTGGTGCCGAGGGGCACGCATCATTGGGACGATTTCGTCACCCCCGACGAACTCGCGAGCCTGCTTGCCGCGGCAGGGCTTACGATGGGAGAACCCCGGGGCATCGCCTTCTCGCCGACGAAGGGCCTGCACCTCTCCGCCGACTTGGCGCTGAACTACATCGTCACCGCGACGCGGAGCGCCTGAGCGCGGTCGCCAGCGCGGGGTCGTCGGTGAAGATCGCTTCGACTCCGGCTGCCGCCAGCAGGGTCCAAGCAGCGGCGTAGTTGCCCGTCGCGGCTTCGTCGGTGCCGTTGCGCAACGCCGGTGGCAGGTAGGCGTTTTCCTTGCGCAAAGTCCACGCGTGCACCGGGAGGCCCGCCGCCTTCGCCGTGGCGACGAGCGCGGTCGGCTTGCCGTCGACCCCGACCACGAGCGACGCGCTCGCCCCGATCGCGTCGGCGTATTCCTTGACCCGCGCGAGACCGCTCAGGGACAGCATCTCGGCATAGGAGACCGCCGGTTCGTCCGCCGGGCCGCCTTCGGCAGCGACAAGCTGGACAAGCCGCAGGTCGGTCAACCGGTCGAGCCGCTGCAACGGCGCGACCTCGAAACACTGGACGAAAAGCGGGATGGCCTTCCCATCGAGCCCCTCCTTCTTCAGCGCGGAGACAAACAGGTCGACGCTGTCGATGCCCTGCTGGAGCAGGAAGGTCGGGTGTTTGAGCTCGGGATATAGGCCCACGGTCCGTCCGCTTTCGGCCGATTTGGCGCGCACCAGCGACACGATCTCGGCGAAAGTCGGCACCTGGTACAGTCCGTCGTAGCGTGCGTTCGCGCGGCGCAAGCCGGGTAGCCGCTCCTTCGCGCGCAAAGTGCGCAATTCGGCGAGGGTGAAGTCCTCGGCAAACCATCCCGTAATCAACTGGCCGTCGATCTCGGCAGTCTTGCGGCGAGCAGCGAACTCCTCGCGACTCGCGACGTCGGTGGTGTCGGACAGCTCGTTCTCGTGCCGCGCGACAAGGACGAGGTCCTTGGTCACCACCAGGTCGGGCTCGATGAAATCGGCGCCTGCGTCGATCGCACGCTCGTAGGCGGCGAGCGTGTGCTCGGGCCGCTCTCCGCTTGCGCCGCGGTGGGCGATGACGAGCTGCGCCTGCGCGGGGACGGCAGCGAGGAGAGCGGCGAGGATGATCAGCGTTCGCATGGGAGCGCCTCTTGCCCCGGCAAAGCTGAACCTCATCCGAGCGCGCCGGCGATCGCGGCGCGGGCTTCAGCCTCCCGCTCGTCCCAGGTGCCCTCGATCACCTGAAACCGGACGCCGCTGCGGACCAGCAGGTCTTCGGCCAGCGCAGCGAAATCCGCGCGCGCTTCAGGCAAACCGAAGAACCGCGTGCCGTCAAACTCCCACGGCACGTCGGGCGCGAACAGAAGGTAGAGGTCGGCCTTGTCATAGGCGAGCAACTCAGGCGGTATCTTCCCGAACAGCATCTGGGCCCAGGCGGCGGTCATCAGCGGATCGGTGTCGAGCAGGACGAGCGGCGGCGCGGATTCGCAAGCCGCCTGCATCAGCCGGTCCTGCTCGCGGGCGATGTCCTTGAGATCCTCGAGCGTGAAGTCCGTGCCCTTGGTTTCCGCGTGGATGCGCCCGTATTCGGGCACCAGGGTACAGTTCCACTCTTCTGCCAGAACTTGGGCAAGCGAGGTCTTGCCGGTACTCTCGGCGCCGTGAAAGCAAACGCGGATCATGCCGTCTCCATGCGTGTCGAACGGGTCCATTCGCGCAGTCCGACAACCGACAGCACGAGGAAGGCGAAGTATAGCGCCGCGAGCAGGTTGAGCCCGCGATCGAGGTAAAGCGCGATCGAGACGACGTCGATGACGATCCACAGCACCCAGTTCTCGATCCGGCGCAGGCCGAGGAGGATCTGCGCGACGACGCTCATCCCCGCGACCGCGCTGTCGGCCATCGGCAGCGCCGCGTCGGTCCAGCGCGCCAGGGCAAGGCCGAGCAGCACGCTGAAAATTGCCGCCCCGGCTGCCCACCCGATCCGCGAAGGCCAGTCGAGCCAGCGCACCGGTACCGTGTCCCCCCGGCCCTTCGCGCGGCTCCACATCCACCAGCCCCAGGCGTTCACGACGAAGAAGAAGACCTGCAATCCTGCCTCGGCATAGAGCCGGGCGCCGAACAGGACCACGCCGATGCAGCTCACCATCGCCATCGCGACGGGGAAGTTCCACACCGACCGGCGGATCAGCAGGACGATGTTGATGAGGCCGAGGACCGTCCCGGCGATTTCCAGCGGGCTCACGCTAGGGCGGCTTCCCATTCGGCGGCGTCGAACCCGACCAGCAATCCGCCCGGGTGGTCGAGCACGGGCCGCCTGATGCAGGAAGGCTGCGCGACCATCAGCCGGATCGCGCGTTCCTGGTCGAGGTTTTCCTTCTGCGCCGCCTCGAGCTTGCGGAACGTGGTGCCCTGGCGGTTGAGCACGCGCTCCCAGCCGACCGCGTGGACCCAGCTCCGGACGAGGTCCGGATCGGCGCCTTCCTTCTTGTAGTCGTGGAAGGTGTAGGCGTGGCCCTGCGTATCGAGCCAGCCGCGCGCCTTCTTCACCGTGTCGCAGTTGGGGATGCCATAGAAGTGGATGGTCATGTCCCGATCTCCGCTATTTCGGTCCGTCGAAGCGGTGCACGCGCGGGTCGGCGCAAGCCAGCAGCGTGTACTCCGCGTAGTATTCCTGCCGCCCCTTGTGCTGGACCGCGCGGTGTTCGGCAAGCCGCCCCCAGGCCCGGGCGGATGCTTCGTCCTCCCATTCGCTGATCGCCACGACTTCGCCGTCGTCGGCGGTGAACGACTTGAAGCTGAGGTAGCCGGGCTGCGTGGCGGCCTGGGTTTCCATCGCTTCCGCGTCGGCGGCATAGGTGGCGGCGTCGATATCGGCGCGCTTGCGGTTGCGGAAGACGACTAGGAACATCAGCGCTCTCCCAGATGCGCGTCTGCGATCGCGACGGCGAGTGCATCGGCGGCGTCAGCCCCGGCCACCGCCACACCGGGCAGCAGCACCTTGAGCATTGCCTGGACCTGCGCCTTTTCCGCGCCGCCGGTGCCGACCACGGCCTTCTTGACCAGCCGGGCGGCGTGTTCACGCACCGGCACGCCGGCGCGCCCGCACGCGGCGAGCACCGCACCGCGCGCCTGCGCCAGCTTCAGGGTCGATTGCGGGTTCTTGTTGGCGAAAACCTCCTCCACCGCCACCCGGTCGGGCGCATGGGTGGCAAGAATCGCCGCGATGGCATCGTGCAGGTGATGCAGCCGCTCGGGCATCGCGGCCTTGGTATCGGTCGGCACCTGCCCGTTGGCGAGGTGGGTCGTGCGCGATCCCTCGACCCGGATGACTCCCCACCCGGTGCACGAGAGCGATGGGTCGAGGCCCAGAATGATCATGGGCGCATGATCACGGGCGCATCGTCACAGCCTGAGCCCGAATCGCGGGCCGACCTGCATCATGGCGAGGTAAAGCACCACGGTCAGCGCGCAGCCGAGCGCCAGGGCGAGATAGAAGTTCATGCCCGAGCGAAGCATCACCGGGATCGCGAGGAACATCGGCAGGCTCGGCAGCACGTACCAGAAGGTCGCCGCCGAATGGATCGCCATGTTCTCGGCATCGGGTTTCGCCTGCCACAGGAACACCATGCCGAGCACCGAGACCAGCGGTAGCGACGCGACGATCGCCGCGGTCGCGGGAAGTCGCCGGCCGATCTCCGAAATGGCGGCGATCATTGCCCCGGCAAGAAGCGCCTTGGCGATGACCGCCCAACTCATCAGCCCACCGCCACGTTTATCGTGGCGGCCATCAGGAAAGCTTTTCCATGATCTCGTCGCTGACTTCGTAGTTGCCCCAGACGGTCTGGACGTCATCGTCGTCGTCGAGCGTGTCGACGAGCTTGAGGAGGGTAGCGGCATTGCTCTCGTCGAGCGCCACGGTGATGTTGGGCTTCCACGCCAGCTTGACCGATTCTGCCTCCCCGAGCGTCTTCTCGAGCGCACCGGCGACCTCGTGCAGCGCTTCCATATCGGTCCAGATAGTGTGGCCGTCCTCGCCGCTCTCGACATCGTCCGCGCCCGCCTCGATCGCGGCTTCAAGGACCTTGTCCTCGTCGCCAGCGCCGGGGCCGTATTCGATCAGTCCCTTTCGCTCGAACCCGTGGCTCACCGCGCCGCTCGCGCCGAGGTTACCGCCGTTCTTGCTGAACGCGGTGCGCACGTTGGTCGCGGTGCGGTTGCGATTATCGGTCAGCGCCTCGACGATGAGGGCCACGCCGCCGGGGCCGTAGCCCTCGTAGCGGATTTCCTCGTAGTCCTCGCCGCCGGCCGCCGCGGCCTTGTCGATCGCGCGCTGGATGTTGTCCTTGGGCATCGACTGCGCCTTGGCGTTGTTGATCGCCAGCCGCAGTCGCGGGTTCATGTCGGGATCGGGCGCGCCCATCTTGGCGGCGACGGTGATCTCGCGGCTGAGCTTGGAGAACATCGCCGAGCGCTTCTTGTCCTGCGCGCCCTTGCGGTGCATAATATTTTTGAATTTGGAATGGCCTGCCATGGGTCCGTTCTTGGATGACGATTTCGGAACGGGGGCGCATTAGCCGCATGAGCGGGCAACCGACAAGAGGCCGGTGGGCTTTGCCCGCCCCGGCAAGCTGGCGCGCATGGTCCGCCTTCCTTCGCAGCCCGGCATTGCCGGACCGCGCGGACCCTGGTCTTGCGAGGGGACTCAAGGCGCTGCTGCCGCTGTTCGCGCTCGACCTCGCGATCATGGCGGTGCTGCTCGGCTCGATCGGACTGGCGCTCCAGCTAGGCTTCGAAATGCCCGAGCACCTGCTCGGCGAGATCGACCTGACCCCCGGCATGATCGGCTTCATCGTGATCGGCGCCCCGATCGGAGAGGAAATCCTTTTCCGCGGCTGGCTGTCCGGGCGGCCCGGGCACCTGATCGCGACCCCGCTGACCATCGTCGCCCTGCTCACGTTCCTCGGCGCAGGAGCTGCGTTCAACGCGGGCAGTGGATCGGCCCTGCCGCTTCTCGGCGCAGGGGCGCTGGCCGCGATGCTGGCGATTCTGGCGCTGGCGGTATTCCGCAAGCGCCCCGCGGTCGCATGGTTCCAGCGCCGCTTCGGCTGGTTCTTCTGGGGCAGCGCGATCGCTTTCGCGGCGATCCACCTGAGCAACTTTGCCGCTGGCGGCGCCGCACTGCTCCCGATGATCCTTCCGCAATTCGCACTTGCGCTGCTGCTCGGTTACCTGCGGGTCAAACACGGGCTGTGGAGCAGCGTCCTGCTGCACATGCTCCACAACTCACTGTTCATTTCGCTGGTGCTCGCGGGAGCCGGCTGATCAGCCGAGCCCGGGTGCCGCCTTACCAGCGGTCGCAGGCGTCAGCCGAGACCGAGTGCCGCCTTGTAGGTGTCGAGCACCATTTCCATCTCGGCGCGGTCGTCGGGCTTCATCTTCCTCAGGCGGACGATCTGGCGCATGATCTTGGCGTCGTAGCCGACCGCCTTGGCCTCTGCGTACACGTCGCGAATGTCGTCCGCGATGCCCTTCTTCTCTTCCTCGAGGCGTTCGATGCGCTCGATCAGCAGGCGCAGGCGGTCGTCGGTGGCGTCGGCCATTTTCTTGTCAAAGCTCCGGTGAAACAGAATCGGTTGGCGGTCCGATAGCCAGCCGACCGAGGCCTTTGAAGCCCGGTCCGGCAGTGCGTGGAAAACTATTCCGCCGCGTTGCGCTTCAGGCTCGCGTCCATCCGGTCGATCTGCTCCTGCGTGGCAGGCGACTGGTGCTTCGATTTCCATTCGTCGGCGGGCATTCCGTGGATCACTTCGCGCGCTTCGGCCTTGTCGCCCGGATAGCCGGCGTCGCGAATCCAGTCGGCAAGGCAGTTGCGGCAGAACCCCGCGAGCCCCATCAGGTCGATGTTCTGGGCATCGCTCCGATGCCGCAGGTGGCGGACGAGGCGGCGGAATGCCGCCGCGGCCTGCTCGTCGGGCAGCGAGTCGAGCAGATCGGAATTCGTATCCATCGGTCCTAACTTATCTTGTGTTGCGCACGCGCCTTGCCATAGGCGGCGAGGATGCAGAAGCTCGAACCGCGCAGCCGCAAGGTCAAGGTCCTCGCCACGATCGGCCCCGCGAGCCGATCCCCCGAAATGCTCGCGAAGCTTCTCAAGGCCGGCGCCGACTCGTTTCGTGTCAATATGAGCCACGGCGCGCACGAGGATCACGCGGCGACGATCAAGGCGATCCGCGAGCTCGAGAAATCGAGCGGGCGGCCGATCGCGATCCTCGCCGACCTCCAAGGGCCCAAGCTGCGCGTCGGGTGCTTCAAGGACGGGCAGGCGGTGATCCGCCACTCGGGCCATTTCACGCTCGACCGCAATCCCGCGCCGGGCGACGAGACCCGCGTCGAGCTGCCCCACCCTGAATTGTTCGCGGTGCTCCAGAAAGGCCAGCGGCTGCTGATCAACGACGGCAAGATCCGCCTGAAGGTGATCAAGGCCGAAGCCGACAGCATCCTGTGCTCGGTCGAGGTCGGCGGGGTCATCTCCGACCGCAAGGGAGTGAACGTGCCCGATGCCGAGGTGCCGATTCCGGCGCTGACGGAGAAGGATCGCAAGGACCTGGCCTTCGCGGTCGGACAGGGCGTCGACTGGATCGGCCTGTCCTTCGTCCAGCGCCCGGAAGACCTTGCCGAAGCGCGCAAACTCATGGGCGGCTATGGCGCCCTCTGCGCCAAGATCGAGAAGCCGAGCGCGGTGCGGCGGCTTCCCGAACTGCTCGAACTGGCCGACGGGATTATGGTCGCGCGCGGCGACCTGGGGGTCGAGCTCGAACCATGGGAAGTGCCGCCTCTTCAGAAGAAGATCGTCAATGCCGCACGCGGTGCCGGCAAGCCGGTGATCGTCGCGACGCAGATGCTCGAATCGATGATCGAGAGCCCCAGTCCGACCCGGGCCGAAGTCTCCGACGTCGCCAACGCAGTCTACGACGGCGCCGACGCGGTCATGCTGAGCGCGGAAACCGCGGCCGGCGAATGGCCCGAGGAAGCGGTCACGATCATGGACCGGATCGCCACCCAGGTCGAACGCGACGATGCCTACCTCGAGCGCGTGCGCCTGCTCGACACGCCGCCCGACCGGACCACCGCCGACGCGCTGAGCCATGCCTGCATGACGATCGCCGATACCGTCGCGGTCAGCGGAATCATCGTGTTCACAGGGTCGGGCAGCACCGCCCGCCGCGTTGCGCGCGAACGTCCGAGCGTGCCGATGCTGGTCCTTACCCCTTCGGTGAAGACAGCGCGTCGCGTCGGCTTGCTGTGGGGCGCGCACGCGGTTGCGACCAAGGACATCGGGTCCTTCGAAGAGATGATCGCCAAGGGCAAGCGCATGGCGCTGCGCCACGGCTTCGGCGTAGCGGGCAGCAAGCTGATCGCGCTTGCGGGCGTGCCCTTCGGGACCCCCGGCAGTACCAACCTGCTGCACGTCGTCACCCTGACCGGCGACGAACTGTCGCGGCACAAAGACTGACCGCTTGCCCGCCACGCGCGTGGCGCTAGGGTCGGCCCATGTCTGAGCATACCGTAGAGCCGATCGCGGTCGCCAATTGCCTTGGCGAAGGCGTGGTGTGGGACGACCGGGCGCAGGAATTCATCTGGACCGACATCCACGCCCGCCTGCTCTACCGGCTGGAGTGGAAGGAGCACGCGCTCCACCAGCACGCATTGCCGCACCGGCTCGGATCGCTTGCACTGACCGAAGAGGCAGGGGTGATCGTCGGCGCATTCTCGCAAGGCTTCGCCCGGTACGAAATCGCCAGCGGTGCGCTCGAATGGCTCGCGCAGCCCGAGGCGGTCCCCGGCGTGCGGTTCAACGACGGGCGGGTCGATCGCGAGGGCCGATTCGTCGCTGGCACCATGGTCGAGGACGCCGCAGCCGCGGGTGGGTCGCACCTGGGCACGCTGTGGCGGCTCGAACGCGACAGGTCGCTGACGCCGCTGGTCGAGAACATCGCCATCACCAACGCGCTGTGCTGGTCCCCCGACGGTGCGACCATGTACCACACCGACACCACGACCGGCACGCTCAACGCCTATCGCTATGGTGAACGAGCGGAGTTCCATCGGGTCGTACGGCAGTTTACCGCAGAGGAAGGGTGGCCCGACGGGGCCTGTGTCGATGCCGCGGGCAACATCTGGGTCGCGCTGTGGGGTGGAAGCCGGGTGATCTGCCTCGACCCCGCGACCGGCCGCGAGACGCAGAATGTAGCCCTGCCCGCACTGCAACCGACCTGTCCGGCATTCGGCGGGCCCGATCTCGATGTCCTTGCGATCACCAGCGCCTGGTCGGACCTGGCGAGAAGCCCCGAGGAAGCAGACCCCCACGCCGGCGACATGTTCCTTGCGCATCCCGGCGCACGCGGATTGCCCGAGATGCGCGTATCGTTGGGCTAGGGCTGGTAGTCCTCGACGGTCGTACGCTCGGCAAGCATGAAGGCATCGGCGACGAAGCGCAGCGGCGCGAGGTCGACCGCGCTGGTTCCGGCCCGAACGGCCGCGACGAAATCGGCATAGATGCCCCGGTATTCGGCGTTGCCGTGGTCGGCGCGGGTCTCGCCGTCGATCAAGAGCCTGCGGCCGCCCGAGAACAGTTCGAGCGTCCCCTCGTCGCATTCGACCGCGATGTCCCATTGCTCGCTGTCGCCGCCGCGAAAATCGAGCACCGCCTTGCCATCGAAGCCGTCCACCGGGGCGGCGATGTCGAGTTCGGCGGCGATCGGCATGGGATAATTGCCCGGCACCTCGAACCGCGCCGCGGCGACGTGGACGGGAAAGGGCATGATCTTCGTCATCACCGAGAAGCCGTTGATGCCGGGATCGAACACCCCGAATCCGCCGGCCTGCCAGATCCACTCCTGCCCCGGGTGCCACTTGCGCGCGCTTTCGATCCACGCGAGGCGAAACCTACGGATGGTCTTGTCGGCAAGCCATGCCTTCGCCGCGTCGACCGCGGCATTGTGCTGCGAGTGCCAGCTGGTGGCCAGGACGAGACCGCGCGCCTCGGCCAGTTCCTCGATCTCGCGGCACTGGCTCAGCGTGGCGAACGGGGGCTTCTCGAGCAGGGTCGCATAGCCAAGCTCGAGACTGCGCCGCGCCGTGGCGAAGCGCGCGGCGGGCGTGTTGCAGTGGGACGTCGCGTCGACAGCTATGCCCGAGGCGGCCATTGCGTCCAGGCTGGCGAATTGCGGGATTCCCTCCGGCGCCGCGCCGTGTTCGGAGCAGACGGCGACCAGTTCGATCCCCTCGGTCGCCGCGATCGCGGCGACGTGCTGGTCGCGCGCTATTTTGCCGAAGCCGACCAGGGCGATGCGGATGGGGCCGGTCACTTGATCACCACCAGGTCGCGTAAAGCGCAACGAGGATCAGGACGACGAGCAACGCCGCCACGTTGAAGCCCTTCGTGGTCGCATAGCTGATCCCGTCGGTCGTGATGCGGTCGCGTCCGGCGCTTGCCGGGAACACGATCGAGAGCACCACCGCAAGGGCAAGCGAGGCGAGGAAGACGATGCCCATGCGGTCCATGAAGGGAAGTTCGGGCAGAAGGACCTTGAACAGGTAGCTTAGCACCACCGAAGCCACCGCAGCCCCGATCGCGCCTGCTTCGCTGGCCTTCTTCCAGAACAGGCCGAGGAGGAAGATGACCGTGATGCCCGGTGTGAAGAAGCCCGAGAATTCCTGGATGAACTGGAACGCCTGGTCCGAATTGCCCAGCAGCGGGCGCGCCGTGAGCAGGGCGAGCAGGGTCGCCACCGCGGCGGTGATGCGCCCGACGAGCACGAGGTGCCGTTCGTTGGCGGCCAGCCCGCCGGTGGGCGGAGCTTGCGGCGCACCCACAGAAGCCGCCCCCGGTGCATTGCCTTCGCCCGCCACGCCTTCCTCGGCAACGCTGCCGATGCCGCGGTACTTGGCGTAGAGGTCCAGCGTGAAGATCGTCGCGATCGAGTTGATCTTGGACGCGGTCGAAGCGACCACCGCCGCCATCAGCGCCGCGAACACGAGGCCCAGGATACCGGCCGGGAGCAGGCCCATCATCGTCGGATAGGCCTGGTCCGGCTTGGCGAGCCCAGGCGCGAGGACGACCGCTGCGATCCCCGGCAGGACCACGATCACCGGCATCAGCAGCTTGAGGAAGGCCGCGAAGACCACGCCCTTCTGCGCTTCTGCCAGGCTCTTCGCCGCAAGGGCGCGCTGGATGATATACTGGTTGAACCCCCAGTAGCTGAGGTTGGCGATCCACATGCCGCCGATCAGCACCGAAAGGCCCGGCAGGTCCTTGTAGAACGGGTTGTCGGGGCTGAGGATCATGTCGAAGTGGCCCGGCAGCTCGGTCGTCAGGCGGCTGAACCCGCCGATGAAGCCGGCCTCTCCGCCGATTTCGCTCAGGGTGATGAAGCTGATGAGAAGCCCGCCCAGCACCAGCAGCGTCACCTGCACGATGTCGGTCAGCGCGACCGCCTTGAGGCCGCCGTAGACCTGGTAGAGCAGCGCGAAACCGCCCAGCGCCCAAAGCGCGACGTCTTGATCGACGCCCGCGACCGTGGTCACCGCGATCGAGCCGAGCCAGACGATCGAGGTCAGGTTCACGAAGACGTAGAGCGCGAGCCAGAATACCGCCATGATCGTGCGGATCGTCGTGCCGTACCGCTGTTCGAGGAACTGCGGCATCGTGTAGATGTGGTTCTTGAGGAAGATCGGCAGGAAGTACTTGCCGACGATCAGCAGGGTGAGCGCCGCCATCCATTCGTAGGAGGCGATCGCAAGCCCGATCGCGTATCCAGAGCCGGACATGCCGACGATCTGCTCGGCAGAGATGTTGGCCGCGATCAGCGACGCGCCGATTGCCCACCACGGCAGGTTCTTGGACGCCAGGAAATAGTCCGAGCTGTCCTTCGCCTTCCCGCCTTTTTCCCGGCTTACGTACTGCGCCAGGCCGAAGATGAAGATCGCGTAGATCACGATGACCGTGACGTCGAGCGTCGTAAGATTCATCCGTCCGAACTCCCCCGAGTGCGCGCCGGTCGTTGCCGTACGCGCTTTGTGAATATGCTGGCTAGTCGATTGCCCTCACGGCAGCCGCCAGCCTTCTCGCCTTGGCCCCGACCATGTCGGGCGAATCGCCAGGTGCGTAAATGTCCGTGCCGATTCCGAAACCCGCCAGGCCGGCCCCTTCCCAGTCCGCGAGGTTCGCGGCGCCGACGCCGCCGACCGCCAGCACGCGGGCGTCCCAGGGCAGCACGGCCTTCATCGCCTTGAGATAGGCTGGACCGAGCGTGCCCGCTGGAAACAGCTTGAGCCACCGCGCGCCTGCCGCATAGGCGGCGAACGCTTCGGTCGGCGTCACGAAACCGGGCATCGGCTCGATCCCGCTGGAGAGGCAGGCGGCGATGACGGCTGCGTCCGTGTTGGGTGCGACAGCGATTCGGCCGCCTGCATCGGCAAGTCGGCGCACATCGTCGGCCGAAAGCACCGTTCCCGCACCGATGATCGCCTGGTCGCCGAATCGCGAGGCGAGCTTGTCGATGCTGGCGAAAGGATCGGGGGAATTGAGAGGCACTTCGATCGCGCCAATCCCTGCGCCCAGGATCGCCTCGGCCACACCCTCGGCCTCATCCGGACGCACGCCGCGGATAATCGCGACGACAGGCATGCTCTCAAGGGTTTGCTGCAGGTCGGGCATGACGCTCCAAGGGCTATACAAACTTATTTATATGCTTTATTTGGGAATGGCAATGGCGATTGTCGCGTGCCTTTCGATACAGGGCCCGGGTCGATTGTCGCAAAGGCGCTTGGGGGCGGGACCAGGGTGATGGCATTCGAATTGAGTGAGACTTCGCTCGGGGTGACAGAGGGCGGGATGCCCGAAAGCCTGCAGGGAGCGCGGTTCGTCGCCGGCGACTGGGGCACGACCGCCGCGCGGTTCTGGTTGTGCGACGAAGAGGGCAATGCGCTGGATGCGCGCGAGGGGGCCGGGGTGGCCACGCTCGGCGGCGGGCAGGAGGCCTGCGCCGCCGCATTCGACCGCGTCACCGATGGCTGGCCGACGGTTCCGGCGATGCTGTGCGGCATGATCGGCGGCAATATCGGCTGGCGCGAGGCAGGGTACGTCGGTGCGCCGCTGCCGGTCTCCGATCTGGGGCGCGGCGCGGTCCGGTTCGAACACGCGGGTCGGACCGTTTCGATCCTTCCGGGCATGCGCTGCGTCAATCCCTACGGTGAACGCGACGTGATGCGGGGTGAGGAGACCCAGATCGCGGGAGGCTGCGCGATCGAGGGAATGCGGGACGGACTGTTCGCCCTCCCCGGTACGCACAACAAGTGGATCCGCGTCGAGGATGGGCGCCTCGCGTCCTTCCACACGGCGATCAGCGGCGAGCTCTTTGCGGCGCTCTCGAAGAATTCCGTCCTCGTCGCGCCGGACAGCGCACCGCCGCATCCGGGCAAGGCGTTCGACGAAGGCGTCCGCCTTTCGCTGCGCCACGGCGCCAACAACCTACTCGGGCTCCTGTTCGCGAGCAGGGTCAGGCAGGTCGAAAAGACGCTGGCGCGAGAGGATGGCGCGAGCTTTCTCAGCGGGCTGATCGTAGGTGCGGATGTCGCCGGCGCCCTGCCGCAGTTCTCCGATGACGCACCGGTCAATCTGATCTGTTCCGACGCACTCGCAGCGAGCTACGGCCGCGCGCTGGAGCTAGCCGGCCGCGCATCGCGCGCGCTGTCAGGGGGCGACTGCGCGCGTCGCGGCCTGGCCCTTGCGTTTGCCCGGGTGAGCTGATCCGCTCGCCTGGCCCTGCCGCATCAATTCCAGGGCATCGGTCAGCAGTTTGAGGGCGTGCGCACTCGCCGCCTCCGCGTCCCGCGCCGCGATCGCGAGAAAGACATCCTCGTGGACACCCAGCTTCTCGCTTTCGTCACGCACGATCGAATCGGTGTAGCGGATCGAGAAGTGCAGCGCGGTTTCGACGAGCGGCTTCAGCCGCGCGAAGAACAGGTTGTGCGTGGCATCGAGGATCGCGAGGTGGAAGCTGATATCCGCCGCGAGAGGGTCGTCGCGCCCCTTGTCCGCATCGACCATGCGGCGATAGCCTTCGCCGATCCGGGCGATATCGCGCTCGCTCGCCGCGATGCAGGCGAGTGCGGCGGCCTGTGGCTCGATGCCGATGCGGATCTGGGTGAACTGGATCAGCAGGTCGAGCGAGAAGCGACCGGCCAGGGTCCACCGCAGCACATCGGGATCGAACACGTTCCATTCCGACTGCGGCGTAACCGTGGTCCCGCGGCGCGGTTTGGCAGTAACCAGCCCCTTGGCGTTGAGCACCTTGACCGCTTCGCGCAGGACGCTGCGGCTTGCACCGTGCTTCGCGACAAGATCGGCCTCGACCGGCAGGCGATCGCCCGGCTCGAGCTTGCCGGTTACGATCGATTCGCCGATCTCGTCCGCAATCCGCTGGGTCAGCCGGCCGAGCGACTGCTCGCCAGGCGTGGACATGAAGCGGGATTTCGAGGCCATCGCGCGCTTATGCGAAGCGCGCAAGGCGAAGGCAAGCCGGCCCTGTCGGCTGGATCAATCGCCCCTCGCCGCACGCTCGAGCCGGGCACGCGCCTCGTTCTCTCCGATCAGCGGAAGCAGCGCATGCATGTCGGGGCCGTGATCGAGACCGGTGAGTGCGCGGCGCAGCGGCAGGAACAGCGCCTTGCCCTTGCGGCCGGTCGCTTCCTTGAGCACGCCGGTCAGCCCGGTCCACGGGTCGTCGGACCAGGTGAGGTGCGCGGCAGCCTCGGCGACGAAGGCGCGGTCCTCCGGCTCGAGGACAGGCGCGGCGATCGGTCCGGTCACGATCCGCCACCAATCCGCCGCATCGGCGACCTTTTCCAGGTTCGGCCTGATCGCCAGCCATGCGCGATCGTCCATGCCATCGGGCAAGCGGGGAGCAACGGACGCATACGGGAGCTGATGCACGATCGCATGGTTGAGCCGCTCGAGCTCGGTCTCGTCGAACCGAGCCGGTGCGCGGCCGAAGGTGGCGAGGTCGAAGCTTTCGATCAGCCTCCCCCGGTCGGCGATCGGCTCGACCGGCAGACTCGTGCCGAGGCGCGCGAGCAGTGCCACGAGCGCCTCGGGCTCGATCCCGCTGTCGCGCAGCGCGCTCGCGGACAGTGAGCCGAGGCGCTTCGAAAGCTTGCCTTCGCGCCCGACCAGCAGCGCCTCGTGCGCGAACCGGGGCAGCGAATTTGCTGCACCGAAACCTGCAGCAAAAAGCGCGGTAAACATCTGGATTTGCACGGCAGTATTGCTGACGTGGTCTTCGCCGCGGAGCACGTCGGTCACGCCCATTTCGGCGTCGTCGATCGCGCTCGGCAGCATGTAGAGCCACGAACCGTCGGCGCGGCGGATGACCGGGTCGGACAGTTGCGCGGGGTCGAAATGCTGCGGCCCGCGCACGCCGTCGAGCCACTCGATCGGCGCATCGTGGTTGAGCCGGAAGCGCCAGTGCGGTGCCGTGCCTTCGCCCGCAAACCGGGCATGGTCCGCATCGGTCAGCGCGAGCCCCGCCCGGTCGTAGATCGGCGGCAGGCCGCGCCCGAGCAGCACCTTGCGCTTGAGGTCGAGTTCCTGCGCGGTCTCGTAGCAACGATAGACGCGGCCGGCTTCGCGTAGCTTCTCGAAGGCATCCTCGTAGATCGCGAGCCGTTCCGACTGCCTTTCCTCGCCGTCGGGCGCCAGCCCCAGCCACTCGAGGTCGGCGCGGATGGCATCCACGTATTCCTCGCGGCTGCGCTCGGCATCGGTGTCGTCGATCCGCAGCAGGAACCGCCCGCCGTGCTTGCACGCGAGCAACCACGCGTGGAGCGCAGTACGTATGTTGCCCACATGGAGCAGCCCGGTGGGCGAGGGGGCGAAGCGGGTGACTATGGTCATCGGGAAAGCTCGAATACCGCGTGTTCGGCACGCAGGTTGGCCGCGGCCGGACCGATGGCGCGGTTTCCGGAGAAAAACCACGCGCGCTCGCACTTCACGCCCATCGCGGCGATCAGGTCGCGGAAATCGGCCACCGTGACGTGGTGGATGTTCTGCGTTTCATACCAGCTCACCGGCAGGTGCCGGGTGACCGGCATCCGCCCCCCCAGCGCCAGTGCGGCGCGCATCCGCCAGTGGGCGAAGTTGGGGAACGAGACGAACGCCTGCCGCCCGACGCGCAGCAGTTCGTCGAGCATCCGGTCGGGCCGTGCGGCGGTCTGGAGGGTCTGCGACAGGATCGCATAGTCGAACGCCTTGTCGGGATAATCGGCCAAGTCGCGGTCGGCATCGCCTTGCACCACGCTGAGGCCCCGCGCGACGCACCGCTCGACGAGTTCGGGATCGATCTCCATCCCGCGCGCATCGCATCCTTTGGCCACCAGCGCTGCCATCAGCGCGCCGTCGCCGCAGCCGATGTCGAGAGCGCGCGTCGATGGACGCACGTGGTCGGCGATCACCGCGAGGTCGGGCCGCAGGCTCACCCGACGAAACCCTTCATCACCCGGTCGAGCGCGGAGACGTCGAGCAGGAAGCTGTCGTGTCCGTGCGGTGCGGAAAGCTCGACGAAACTCACCGCTGCGCCCGCCGCGTTGAGCGCGTGGACTATGTGGCGGCTTTCGGCGGTCGGATAGAGCCAATCGCTGTCGAAGCTGACGAGGCAGAACCGCGCCGTGCTCGCCGCGAAAGCTTCCGCGAGCTTGCCGCCGTGTTCTTCTGCAAGGTCGAAATAGTCCATCGCGCGGGTGATATAGAGGTAGCTGTTGGCGTCGAACCGCTGGGTAAAGCCGCTGCCCTGATACCGCAGGTAGCTTTCCACCTGAAAATCCGCATCGAAGCCGAACGTCTTGGCGTCCCGGTCCTGGAGGTTCCTGCCGAATTTTTCGGTGAGGCCGGATTCGCTGAGGTATGTGATGTGGGCGGCCATTCGCGCCACGCTCAGCCCCTTGTCGGGTGCGCGGCCCGAACCATAGTAATTGCCGCCCTGCCAGTCGGGGTCCGCCATCACCGCCTGCCGCCCCACCTCGTGGAACGCGATGTTCTGCGCGGAATGGCGCGCGGTCGTCGCAATCGCGAGCACGCGATCGCACCGGCCTGGGAAGTTGGCCGCAAGGCTCAGCGCCTGCATTCCGCCCATCGACCCTCCGACGACAGCATGCAGACGCTCGATCCCGAGGCCATCGAGCAAGGCGACTTGCGCGCGGACCATGTCCCGAATGGTGATGACCGGGAAGCGCATGGCATAGGGCTGGCCGTCTCCCGCGATGCTCGCCGGTCCGGTCGAGCCCATGCACCCGCCGATCACGTTGGCGCAAATGACGTGGAAGCGATCCGTGTCGATCGGTTTGCCCGGCCCCACCGTCCGCTCCCACCATCCTGGCTTGCCGGTGACCGGATGATCGCTCGCAACATACTGGTCGCCGGTCAGCGCGTGGCAGATGAGGATTGCATTGCCCTTGTCTGCCGCCAGCTCGCCATAGGTCTCGAAGGCGATGGAGGCGCCCTCGAGCACCTGTCCGCCATCGAGCTGTAGCGGCGCAGGGAGCGTGTAGGTCCGGGATGGAAGCGCGGGGGCCATGGCGGCGCGGCTTGGCGGCATCGACCGCGTGCTGTCAACAAGTCTCGCCAAAGCAGCAAACGCCCCGTGCGAAGGAGGATTTTGTTCGCAAGCCCGGTGCCAGCGGCTATGCGCCCCCTCGATGGCCAGTCGTCCCACCCTGAAGCCTTGGATCGAGGGCATTCACGCCTACGTTCCCGGCAAGTCCGCCGGCGCGGACGGCAAGCCGCTCGTCAAGCTGTCGGCCAACGAGAATCCGCTCGGCACCTCGTCTGCCGCGCTGGCCGCCCGTGCAGAGGCGGCGGGACCGAGCGCCTATCCCGATCCCGACAGCACGGCGCTGCGCAGGGCGATCGGCGCTAAGTTCGGGATCGACCCCGCGCTGATCGTTTGCGGCACCGGCTCGGACGAACTGCTCCAGATCGCCGCCAATGCCTTCGCCGGGCCCGGCGACGAGGTGCTTTTCCCGCGCTACAGCTTCATCGTCTACGATATCGCCGCGCGGCGCTGCGGGGCGACGCCGGTCGAGGCACCGGATGCCGATTACGGCTGCGACGTCGACGCACTCCTGTCCGCCGTCACGCCGTCCACCCGCGTGGTCTATCTCGCCAACCCCAACAATCCCACGGGCAGCTATTTGGATGCCGCCGAAGTCGCGCGGCTGCACGCGGGTTTGCCCGATGACGTGTTGTTCGTGCTCGACCAGGCTTATGCCGAGTACCTCGCGCCGGGAGAGGACGACGGCGGGCTCGCACTGTCCGCCACCCGCGCCAATGTCCTGGTTACGCGGACGTTCTCGAAGATCCACGGGCTTGCCGGAGAGCGGATCGGCTGGGCGACGGGCGCGCCGCACCTGGTCGATGCGCTGAACCGGATCCGCGGGCCCTTCAATGTCACCGTCTCCGGGCAGGCGGCTGCCGTCGCGGCGCTGGAGGACGACGCTTTCGTCGAACGCAGCCGGACCGAGAACGCAACCAACCGCGCGCGGCTGGTCGAAGCCCTGTCGGGGCTGAGCAACCACGGGATCCGCCCGCTGCCGAGCGAGGGCAACTTCGTCCTCGTACTGTTCGAAGGTGCGCTGACCGCCAAGGCGGCACTCGATGCGCTGGCCCAGGCAGGATACGCGGTGCGTCACCTGCCGGGGCAGGGACTTGGCCACGGCCTGCGGATCACCATCGGCACAGCCGCACAGGTGGACGCGGTAGCTTCGGCGATCCGCGGGGCTGCGGAGCGCGCCGGATGAGCTTTTCGCGGGTAGCGGTGATCGGGCTGGGGCTGCTCGGCGGTTCGGTCGGCCTGGCCATCGCCGAGAGTCTGCCGGACTGTGCCACGACCGGATACGATGCCGATCCCGACGTGCGCCGCCGGGCTGCCGAGCGGGGCCTTGTCGGCACGGTCTGCGCCACTGCCGCCGAAGCGGTCGCCGGGGCCGACCTGATCGTCTTCTGCGTGCCCGTAGGCGCGATGGCAGCCGCTGCCGTCGAGATCGCCGATGCGCTCCCCGCCGATGCGATCGTCAGCGATGTTGGCTCTTCCAAGGCTGCGGTCGGCGAAGCGCTGCGCGGCGCGCTGCCTGGCGCAACCGTGATCCCGGCGCATCCCGTCGCGGGTACCGAACGAAGCGGGCCCGACGCCGGCTTCGCGCACCTGTTCCGCCATCGCTGGTGCATCCTCACCCCGCCGGCCGACGCCGACCCCGAAGCGGTCGCGAAGCTGTCCGAATTCTGGCGTGCGCTCGGCGCGAACGTCGAGATCATGGACGCCGCGCACCACGACCTCGTGCTCGCCGTGACGAGCCATATCCCCCACCTGATCGCCTACACGATCGTCGGAACCGCATCCGATCTCGAGGAAGTGACCCGCGGCGAAGTGATCAAGTACTCGGCGGGCGGCTTTCGCGATTTCACCCGGATCGCCGCGAGCGACCCGGTGATGTGGCGCGACGTGTTCCTGACCAATCGCGACGCGGTGCTCGAAATGCTCGGGCGCTTCACCGAAGACCTGACCGCGCTCCAGCGGGCGATCCGGCGCGGTGACGGCGAGGCGCTGTTCGACCTTTTCGCCCGGACCCGCGAGATCCGCCGGTCGATCGTCGAGCAGGGCCAGGACGACGCCAGGCCCGACTTCGGTCGCTCAGACCACTGAGTTGCTGCCGCCTGCGGATGCAGGCGAATTGAGCGCGTTCATCGCCGCGTGAACGCGCGCCTCGGCTTCGTCGCGCGGGAGGCCGGGCGGGATCGGCTCGCCGAAGCGATAGGTGATGGTTCCCTTGCGCTTCCACGGTCGGTGGTAGAGCGGGCCGCTGTCCACCGCGACGGGGATAACCGGGAGCCCGAGCATCTTGTAAAGCCCGGCAAAGCCCGACTGCAGTTGCGGCCGCGTGCCGTGCGGCACCCGCGTCCCTTCCGGGAAGATAGCCAGCGGCCTCCCGGCTTCCGAGTGCATCTTCGCAGCGGCGATCATCGCGCGCAGCGCCCTCGCCCCCTGGTCCCGCGCCACCGGCACGATGCCGAACGCACGAGCCGAAGCGCCCCACAGCGGAATGCGGAAAAGCTCCTCCTTGGCGAAGACGGCAGGCTCATCGAGCAGCGCGGGCAGGTCGATCGCTTCGAAGAAGCTCTCGTGCTTGATCGCATAGAGTACCGGACCCGGCGGAGGCCGCTCGCCTTCCTCGCGGATGGTCATGCCGAGGATCCCGGTCACGCACCGCCGCTGGAAGCGTGCCCAGCCCCGCACGACGCGGCGGAATGCCGCTCGATCGAACGGCAGCACGGCCAGCGAAGCGCTCGTGTACGCGAGCGAGCCCAGGTAGAACACGATGTAAAAGACGATGCTGCGCACGACGGCCATCACCGTCACTCCGGAAGGAACTGCGCCAGCGTCGAGGCGAGCAGCTTGTTGTATTCGAGGAACAGCACGCCGAGCCGCGGGCGCGAGGGCACCGCGTCGCGCAGGATCGTCACGTTATCGGGCAAGGTGCGCGCCAGCTCGCGCGCCGCCCGCCGCATGTGCCAGTCGGTGGTGACAAGGCGCAGCGACTTGTAGTTCCGCTTCTCCACCCATGCGGCGGTCTCGGAGGCATTGGTCCGGGTGTCCACCGCCGCGAAGCCAAGGGTGATGCAGCAGCGCATAGTCGCGGCCGACACCCGGTATTCCTCCGCGAACTCCCTCGGCTTGACCTCGCGGTCGACTCCCGTGACGAGCATCTCACGCGCATCGCGGTCGCGCAGCACGGCCAGCCCGCGATCGATACGGCCTGGTCCGCCGGTGGGGACCACCACCGCGTCGGTCTTCCCGCCCGCGACCGGCTGCGGCAAGGCGGCGGCGAACCACAGGAATCCCAGCAGGTAGAGCAGGAGGACGAAAGCACCTACGCGCGCGATCATAACATCTTCCTCAGCGCGCCGAGCACGGTCAGCCGCGCGGTAAGCATCGCAATGGCCACTCCGGCAAGCGGGATCGCGGCGATCAGGAACCAGTCGACCGGGCCCAGCCCCCCGCCCGCGACCATACCCGAACCCAGCGCGGCGAACTGCCCGCCGAGCACGAATATCGCGCCCATGCCGAGCGCCAGGCCGACCGCCCCGCCTGCGGCTGCGTCGAAGGCGATCGAGCGCTGGAAAATCCGCGCGATTTGGGCATCGGTACCGCCGAGCAGGTGAACGATCTCGATGGTGCCACGGTTGCTGCCAAGCGCGCTGCGCGCGGCCAGCAACACCGCCGCCGCGCTCGTCAATGCCAACAGGACCACGAGCGCTATCGCCAGGTATTGGAGCGACCGGATGGCTGAAAAGACGGGCCTGAGCCAGGTCGACTGCGCATCGACCCGTGCTGCGGGAGCGACCCCCGAAAGCGCGGTGCGCAGCTTGGCAAGCCGCGCCCCGTCTGCCGGGCCGTGCAGTTCGACGTCGATCAAGGCAGGCACCGGAACCGCCACGGTACCGTCGGCCTCGGACCCCAGCCAGGGCTCAAGCAGCGAGTCGAGTTCCCCTTCGGGCACAAGGCGGATGCTCGCGACTTCCGGCAGCGCGGCCAGCGCGGTTTCAGCCGCCCGCGCTTGGCGATCGCGCTCGGCTTTCAGCGGCTCGACGACCTGCACGGTCGCCGCACCCGAAAGCTCGCCGCGCGCGCTCTGGGCGAGGTTGCTCAGCGCCAGGCCGCCGGCTGCGGCCACGGTGGTCAACGCGACCATGATCGCGATGACCCACGGCATTGGCCCGGCGAGCCGTGCCTGCGGGACCAGTTGCGCCGCGCGGCTGCCGCCGAACGGAACCAGGCTGCGCGCGACGGCGCGGGCGAGAACGGGAGGGCGCTTCACGCGAAATCCTCCTCGCTCAACCGGCGGGCCTCGCGGCGGGGCGGGAAGCGCAGCGCGCCGGTCGGGTCCGACAACCGCCCCTTGTCGAGCCGCATGATGAGCGAATCCGGTACCTTGCGCAGCAAATGGACGTCGTGGGTCGCCACGACCACGGTTGTGCCCAGCCGGTTGAGCGCCTCGAACAGCCGCAGCAGCTTCAATGCCATGTCGGGATCGACGTTGCCGGTCGGCTCGTCGGCGACCAGCATGTCGGGCCGCCCGATCACGGCGCGCGCGATCGCCACGCGCTGTTGCTCGCCGCCGGAAAGCGTCGCGGGACGCGCATCGATGCGGTGGGCGAGGCCGACCCATTCGAGCATGTCGGTCACCGGCTGGCGCAGTTCGCTCTCGCGCACGCCCGATACCCGAAGCGGCAGCGCGACGTTGTCGAAGGCCGAAAGGTGCGAAACCAGCCGGAAGTCCTGGAACACGACCCCCAGCCGCCGGCGGAACAGCGGCAGGCGCTCGCGCGGGAGCGTGATGACGTCGGTGCCGAACATCCGGATCGCGCCGCGCGAAGGCCGCTGGGCGAGGTACAGTAGCTTGAGCATCGAGGTCTTGCCCGCGCCACTCGCGCCGGTGAGGAAATAGAAGCCGCCCGGGTGCAGCGTGAAAGAAACGTCGCTCAGGATCTCGCGGTCCGCCCCGTAGCGCAGACCCACGTTGTCGAACGTCACCACTTCGCCCCCCTCGCCGGTCATGGCATGGCGCTCGGGTAACGGGTCAGGCGGGAGGCTAACGGCATCGGCGCGCGGGCTATAGCCGTGCTTCCATGTGGAAAAAAGCCATGAGCCGCGCGACTTGTCGGTTGCGACTCTTGTGCGGCATCGCGGCATAGGCCAGATTCGCCCGCGATGATCATCGCCTGCCCCGCCTGCGCGACGCGCTACGTCGTGCCGGACAGCGCCATCGGCGCGGAAGGCAGGACCGTGCGCTGCGCGAAATGCCGCCACAGCTGGTTCCAGGACGGACCGGCGCTTGCTCCGCCCGAACCGGCCGAAGCCCCGGTGTCGCCCCCCGCGCCGCGGTCAGCCGCCGAGCCCATGCAAGAGGCAGTGCCTGCACCGTCGGCGTCCGACGATCCCGCGCCGCGCGTGGAATCCGATGCGCAAGAGCCCGAAGAGAATTTTGCCGCTCCGCCGGTGTACGACGAGCCGCCGCCGCCGACGGTCGTCGAGACCGCACCCGCACCGCAGGTGAGCGAGCCCGAGGTTTACGGCGAAGAAGTCTCCCAGTTCGACTACGAGCCGCCGTTCCGCCCGCGACGCAACATGATGAAGGTCTGGACCATCGCGGCCGGCGCCTTCGCGGTGCTGGCGCTGGGTACCGTCGGGGCGGTCAGCTACTGGGGTCTGCCCGACTGGGTGCCGATCAGCCGTCCGACTTTCGCGCTCGAGCAGCCCGACCTGGTGATGGACTTCCCGAAGGCGCAGCAGGAGCGCCGCACCCTGCCGAACGGGACCGAATATTTCGGCGCCAGCGGCACGGTGAAGAACGTGGGCCGCGAAACGCGCAAGGTCCCCTCGATCCTGATCGTCCTCAGCGATGCGCGCGACCGGATCGTCTATTCCTGGGAGATCGCCTCGCCCAAGCCGGCACTCGCCCCCGGCGAGACGGTGACGATCAACGAAGCCGTCACCGACATCCCCAAGTCCGCGCGCTACGTCGCGATCGGCTGGAAGCCCGACTGACCTTTCAGTTCACCGCCTCGGCGACCGGCAGGTAATCGTAGCCCAGCTCGTCGGCGACCGCCTTGTAGGTCACCTTCCCGGCGTGGACGTTGAGCCCTTCCGCGAGATGGGCGTTGGCCTTGAGCGCGGCCTTCCAGCCCAAGTTCGCCATCCGCAGAGCATGCGGCAGGGTGACGTTATTGAGCGCATAGGTGCTCGTGCGCGCGACCGCGCCGGGCATGTTGGCGACGCAGTAATGCACCACCTCGTCCACCACGTAGGTCGGCTCGGCATGGGTCGTCGGCCGGCTGGTCTCGAAGCAGCCGCCCTGGTCGATTGCGACATCGACCAGCACCGCGCCCGGCTTCATGCACTTGAGCATGTCGCGCGTGACGAGCTTGGGCGCCGCCGCGCCGGGGATCAGGACCGCGCCGATCACAAGCTCCGCCTCGCAGATCATCTGCTCGATGTTGGCCTGGTTGGAGAACCGCGTCTTGGCCCTGCTTTCGAAATGCACGCCGAGGCGCTCAAGAACTTCGGGATCGCGATCGAGGATGGTCACGTCGGCACCCAGGCCGACGGCCATCTGCGCGGCATTGAAGCCCACCACGCCGCCGCCGATGACCATGACCCGGCCCGGAAGCACGCCCGGAACGCCGCCGAGCAGCACCCCGCGCCCGCCGTTGGCCTTTTCGAGCGCGGTTGCGCCGGCCTGAATGCTCATCCGCCCGGCGACCTGGCTCATCGGCTTGAGGAGCGGCAGCGAACCGCCGGGACCGGTCACCGTCTCATAGGCGATCGCGGTTACGCCCGACTTGACGAGGTCGGCGGTCTGCTCGGGATCGGGAGCGAGGTGGAGGTACGTATAGAGGACCTGCCCCTCGCGCAGCATCGCGCGCTCGACCGCCTGCGGCTCCTTGACCTTCACGATCATCTCGCAGCCGTCGAATACCGTCTTCGCGTCGGGCTGGATCGTCGCGCCGCACGCCCGGTAATCTGCGTCGGTCGACCCGATGCCGAGACCCGCGCCGGTTTCGACCCAGACCTCGTGCCCGTTGGCGGTCAATTCGCGGACGCTCTCGGGGGTCAGCCCGACGCGATATTCGTGATTCTTGATTTCCTTGGGGCAGCCGATGCGCATTAGGGCTCTCCTTCGGCGGCGCAGTTACAGTTGCAACCATTTGCGGGCAAGCGCGAACGCTTGCGAGAGGCATGAACGCCGGCTGTGGAAACAGTCACACAGGCGTCACACAACGCTCATAGGGGCGCCTTGAAAGCGTAACGCTGATTTCATGAGGGACGAAAGAAGTGACCAAGACCCGCCTGACGATCTCGACACTCGCCGTGGCAGTGGCCGCGGGATGGGCGGTCCCCGCCGCGGCGCAGGACGCAGCCGCGGTGGCGCAGGAACTGGCCCAGATGCGCGCGCAGATGGCCGCGATGGCCAGCCGCATCGACACGCTGGAGGCCCAGCTCCAGGCCGCCAAGGCCGAGGCGCAGGCGGCCACCACCGCAGCAAGCGCGGCGACCGCCAGCGCGGCCGCGGCAACCGAAGCGACCAAGGCCGAATCCGCCACGAAGATTGCCTTCAAGGGCGCGCCCGAAATCACCGCCAAGGGCGGCTGGAGCTTCAAGCCCCGCGGTCGGCTGCAGATGGACACCGGCTTCGTCGACGCGCCCGACAGCACCGGCCGGCCCGATGGATTCGGCAGCACGTTGCGGCGCGCGCGCCTGGGCATGCAGGGCGATATCCCCGGCGGCTTCGGCTACAAGTTCGAGGTCGATTTCGCTGGCGACACGGTAACGCTGACAGACGCTTTCCTGACGTACAAGGACGGCGCGCTGACGGTGACCGCGGGCCAGCACAACAGCTTCCAGTCGCTCGAAGAACTGACCAGCAGCCTCCACACCTCTTTCATCGAGCGCGCGGCCTTCACCGACGCGTTCGGTTTCGAGCGCCGGCTAGGCCTGTCGGCGGAGATCGCCAAGGGCGACCTGCTGCTCCAAGGCGGCGTCTTCACCGACAACAACAGCGCGCTGCCCACCGGCAACGTCGGGCTTGACGGGCGGATCGTGTTTGCGCCGAAAGTGGGCAAGGGCCAGCTCCACCTCGGCGGCTCGGTCCACCACTATTCGATCGACAATGCCGGCTCGACCGTGCGCTACCGCCAGCGTCCGCTGGTCGCCTTCACCGCCGAGCGGTTCATCAACACCGGCAACATGACGGCCAAGGGAGAGCGCGGCTACGGGCTCGAGGCGGCCTACATCGGCGGGCCGCTGCACGTCGCCGGAGAGGCGTTCTGGCAGCGCGTCGACCGCCCCGGCGCTCTCGCCGATCCCACATTCTTCGGCGGCTATGCCGAGATCGGCTTGTTCCTCACCAAGGGCGACACCCGCGGGTACAAGGGCGGCACGTTCGATCGCGTAAAGCCGAAGAACCCGGTCGGGAAGGGCGGTTTCGGCGCCGTCCAGGTCAACCTGCGCTACGATCACCTCGACCTGATTGATGCCGGAATCGTCGGCGGCAAGCAGGCCGGATACCAGGGCAGCATCGTCTGGACTCTGACCGATTACACCAAGCTTTTGCTCAACTACGGCCGCATGCAGTATACCGACGCGTTCTATGCGGCGGCAGGCGGCGATCGCTCGTACGGCGTCGATGTGGTCGGTATGCGCGCCCAGATCGATTTCTGATAACGCAACAAACCTGTCATTCCCGTGTCACATCGCGCCGCTAGCGGCGCACACGACCTAAACAGAGGGCATACTTCGAAATGACCAAGTTCAAGACCATCGCGTTCGTCACACTTTCCACCGTCGCGCTGGCCGCGTGCGGCGGCAGCGGCGGCGGCGCCTCGGGCAGCCGCGATTCGATTCGCGCGGTCGGCTCGTCGACCGTCTATCCCTTCGCCAAGAAGGTCGCCGAAGAGTTCGTCGCGGCGAACCCGGGCATGAAGAGCCCGCTGATCGAATCGACCGGCACCGGCGGCGGCATCAAGCTGTTCTGCGCCGGCGTCGGTGCGCAGCACCCCGACATGGTCAATGCCAGCCGCCGCCTGAAGGCGAGCGAGTTCGAAGATTGCCAGAAGAACGGCGTAACCGACGTGGTGGAGATCCAGGTCGGGCTCGACGGGATCGCCTTCGCTTCGGCCAAGGGCGGGATCACGATGAACCTCAGCCCCGAGATCGTCTACAAGGCGCTCGCCGCCAAGCCGTTCGGCAAGGAGCAGACCGCCAAGACCTGGAAGGACGTCGACCCCTCGCTCCCCGCCGACCCGATCCTCGTCTACGGCCCGCCGTCCACTTCGGGCACGCGCGACGCGCTCAAGGAACTGGTCCTCCAGAAGGGCTGCGAGAGCGACCCGGCGATGAAGGCGATGAAAGACAGCGACAAGGACAAGTACGAGCAGCTCTGCACCGAAGTCCGCGCCGATGGCGCCTATGTCGACCAGGGCGAGCAGGACAACCTGATCGTGCAGAAGATCGAGGGCAACCCGAAGGCCGTCGGCATCTTCGGCTACTCGTACCTCGAGGAGAACATCGAGAAGCTGCAGGACCTGCCGATGAACGGCGTGCTGGCGACCTACGAGAACATCTCGAACTTCAGCTACCCGGGCGCGCGCCCGCTCTACGTCTACGTCAAGAAGGCGCACATCGGCGTGATCCCGGGCCTCGCCGAGTTCCTCGCGACCTGGACCAAGAGCTGGGGCAAGGACGGCCCGCTCGCCAAGATCGGCTTCGTTGCCGCACCGGACGATGTCCAGGCCGCCGCCGCCAAGGCCGCGACCGACGGCACCGGGATGACCGCCGACGGGCTCAAGTAAGCCTTCGGCCTCCCGGCCCCAAAGAGGAGGGCCCCGCCGGATCGCTCCGGCGGGGCCCTTTCTTTTGCGCGTGGCGCGTAAGGCTCAGTACTTCACGCGCAGGCGCACGTAGTAGAAGCCTCCGTTGATACCGAACGGACCGCCCGAGCGCGGGTAGACCTGGCCGTCGGCAAGGCTGTCGGTCAGCGCGTAGATCGGGTTGGTGGTCGTCGGCGCGATGCGGTCGGGGTAGGTGTCGAACAGGTTGTTCGCGCCCACCGTCAGCGTGAAGTGGTCCATGAAGGTGTAGCTCGCGTCGAGGTCGACGGTCGCCTTCCCGCTGAACCGCTGGCCCGGATACTCGAGCTGGTTGGCCCACGAGCTGAAGTAATTCACCCGGCTGTTGAGCTGGAAATCGCCCATCTGCCAGTTCGCCGAGGCGTTCAGGCGGTGCTTGGGAGGCAGGTTGGCGATGTTGAACCGCTGCGCCGCGCTGATCACCGACGGGTTGAACTCAGTCACCTTGCTCTTGTTGAGGGCGTAGGCGAGCGTCGCGTTGAGCGAACCGCCGGCCAGGTTCGTACGGTAGCTCGCCACCGCGTCGATGCCCTTGGTCGAGGTGTTGAAGCCGTTGGTGAAGTAGTTCACGTCACCCCCGACGCCCACGATCGACAGTGCGGGCAGCGCAGCGAGGTCGGCAGCCGTCACGGTGAACGTCTGCGAGATGCCGATGCGGTTGCGCACGTCGATGATGTAGCCGTCGACCGTCAGCGTGAAGGCGTCGAACGGCTTGAGGATGAACCCCGCGCCATAGTTGTTCGACCGCTCCGGACGCAGCGATTCCGCACCGTAGAACTGCGCGATCGAGCTCGACACCGGATAGGTGCCGGTCTGGACCGCGTTGCCGCTGCGGAAGTTGGTGGTGACGATCTGGGTGTTGTTCTGACCCGGCGACGGCGCGTGGAAGCCCGTGCCCACGGTTGCGCGGACGGAGAACGCCGGGCTCAGCTCGGCGAGCGCATTGGCCTTCCACACGAAAGCGCTGCCGAAGGTGCTGTAGTCCTCGTAGCGGCCCGCGACGCCCATCGTGAACGCCTCGGTGATGTCCGCCTCGGCGCCGACGTAGAAGCCGTAGCTGTTCTGGCTGCTCGCACCGGCGAAGGCCGGGCTCACGCCGCCGTAGCCGCTCGCGGCGGGCGACTGGCTGGCTACGCACTGGTTGGTGGCCGGTTGAGCCGAATCGAACCGCGGGCAGGTGGGCGTGTTGAGGACTGGTGCGTATACGCCCGGCGAGACCAGCGAGTAGAGAGGCTGGCGGGCAAATGGGCCGGCGGCATACGACTGGGTATCGCCGACGGTCTTTTCGTATTCCTCGCGCCGGTACTCGGCGCCGCCCGACAGCGTGATCGGGCTCGCGAAACCGACCTCGAGCGGATAGGTCAGGTCGAGGTTGTAGGTCTGCTCGCGCTGGATGAGGTCGCCGAAGAAGAACTCGGTCTGGCTCTGCGGACCGAACGAAGGACTGAGCGAGTCGGTCATCGACAGCGAGAGCGAGTTGCGCGCCATCGTCGCCGACAAATCGTAGGTCAGCCCGCCTCCGAGTTCACCCTTGACGCCGGCCGTGCCGTATAGCTGCTCGACATCGCCGATGAAGCGCGGCGTAAAGCCGCCCGGGTAGATCGAGCTGAACAGGAAGACGTTGCTGTCCTGCACAAAGCCGCCTGCAGGGCAGGTTGCGTTGTTGGCGGGGCACGGCGTCAGGAAGATCGTGTTGAACGATCCGTTGCGGCCGTTGTTGCGCGTCGCCGGGGTACCCGAGCCGTCGTTGACGACCAGGCCGTTCGCGCTGAGCGAGGGACGGTAGTTGAAGCTCTGGTTGGCGGTGCTCTCGGCGTAGTTGACCGTCAGGTAGAGCTGCGCGGAATCACCGGCGAGGTCGATACCGGCGTTGCCGAACAGCTTGAGGCCATCACCGGGAGAAGAACCCCAGATCTGCGCGGGCAGACCTTCGGTGAAGTTGGGAATGGTATTGGCGAGCGACGGATTGACGGTCGCGAAGTTGACCGCGGTCGGGCGGGTGCGGCCGCGGCTCGTACCGTCGGCATCGTACCATTCGCCCGACAGGGTCAGGAAACCCGAATCGGCGAAGTTGAAGCCGGCGTAGGCGCCGACCTGGATGCGCTCGCCGTCGCCTTCGTAAGTCTCGCCCCAGAGACCCTGGAGCTCGAACCCGGCATCGTCGCGGATCTGGTAGTTGATGACGCCGCCGATAGCGTCCGAACCGTATTGCGCGGTCGCGCCGTCGCGCAGGATCTGCAGGTTCTTGACCGAAATCGCCGGGATGTTCGAGATATCGGCGCCCTGCGAGCCATAGGACAGCGCGGTGTCGGCGCCGGAGTAGACCTGCACCAGCGCGGCACGGTTGTAGCGCTTGCCGTTGACCATCACGAGGATCTGGTCGGCACCGAGGCCGCGCAGCGACGGCGGGCGGACGAAGGTCGACGCGTCGGAGATCGTGTTCTGCGGCACGAAGAACGAAGGCACGATGTTACGCACCGTCTCGAGCATGTCGGCCGCTGGCTGCTGACCCAGTTCGGTCGCGCCGATGACGTCGATCGGCGAGGGGGAGTCGGTCACCGAGCGGTCGGTACGGCGGGTGCCGATAACGACGATCGAAGTGCCTTCGTCGGCCTCGGGCGTGCTGCCGGAGTCCTGGGCGAAAACGGGTTGTGAAGCAGCGGCGGCGAATATGGCGGCGGTTCCGGCGAGCAGCCGGTGACGTCGAGCAATCATGTAGTGAACCTCCCTAGTCCAGGACAGAGAAGTTACTCAAATCCATAGCAATGGCGCAAGATTGCAATAGGGACGCCCAACCGAATAAACATATGTGTTGCCCTTGCAACACATCCGCACCCGACTTCACAGGGGATTGCCGTCCTTGTCGCGATAGATGTCGCGCCGGCCGACGTGGTTGGCGGGGCCGACGAGGCCGTCTTCCTCCATCTTCTCGATCCATTTCGCCGCGGTGTTGTAGCCCACGCCCATCTGACGCTGGAGCCATGAGCCGGACGCCTTCTGGTGCTCGAAGACGATCTGGCAAGCCTGGCGATACTTGCGCTCTTCGGGATTGTCGGACGCGGTGAGTTCGTCGTCGAAGCTGAAGCCAAAACCTTCCTCGGGCTCCTCGGTGACGGCGTCGACGTAGTCGGGCTTGCCCTGCCCGCGCCAGTGCTCGGCGATGGCCTCGACTTCCTCGTCGGACACGAACGGACCGTGGACCCGCACCAGAGCGCCCGTGCTCGGCTTGTAGAGCATGTCGCCCTTGCCCAGCAGCTGTTCGGCGCCCTGTTCGCCGAGGATCGTGCGGCTGTCGATCCGGCTCGTCACGTTGAAGCTGATGCGGGTGGGCAGGTTGGCCTTGATGACGCCGGTGATGACGTCGACCGAGGGGCGCTGGGTCGCCATGATCAGGTGGATGCCCGCCGCGCGGCTCTTCTGCGAAAGGCGCTGGATCAGCACCTCGATCTCCTTGCCGACGGTGACCATGAGGTCCGCCAGCTCGTCGACGATCAGCACGATCTGCGGCAGCGGCGCGTAATCGAGCTGCTCTTCCTCGAAGATCTCCTCGCCCGTGTCGGGATCGAACCCGGTCTGGACCCTGCGGCCGAGCGGCTTGCCCTTGGCGGCGGCGGTGCGCACCCGCTCGTTGAAGCCGGCGATGTTGCGCGCGCCGATGCTCGACATCTGGCGATAGCGGCGTTCCATTTCCTCGACCGCCCACTTGAGGGCGCGGACCGACTTTGACGGCTCGGTCACCACCGGCGAAAGCAGGTGCGGGATGTCGTCGTAGCTCTTGAGCTCCAGCACCTTGGGATCGATCAGGATCAGGCGGCACTCGTCGGGCGTGAACTTGTAGAGCAGCGAGAGCAGGATGCAGTTCAATCCGACCGACTTGCCCGAACCGGTGGTGCCCGCGACCAGAAGGTGCGGCATCGCGGCAAGGTCTGCCACGATCGGCTCGCCGGCGATGTCCTTGCCGAGGATGATCGGCAGGCTGCCGCGCGCGTTCACAAAGGCGTCGCAGGCGGCCAGTTCCTTCAGAGCCACCATCTGCCGGTCGGCGTTGGGCAGCTCGATGCCCATCACGGTCTTGCCGGGAATCGACGACACGCGTGCGCTGATCGCGCTCATGTTGCGGGCGATGTCTTCGGCAAGGCCGATCACGCGGCTCGCCTTGATGCCCGGCGCGGGTTCGAGCTCGTACATCGTCACCACCGGGCCGGTACGCACCGCGGTGATCTCGCCCTTCACGTTGAAATCGTCGAGCACGGTCTCGAGCAGGCGGGCGTTGCGTTCGAGCGCCAGCTTGTCGAGCTTGGGCGCGGCATGGACCGGCGGCTCCTCGAGCAGGTCGAGGCTCGGCAGCTGGTAGTTGGCAAAAAGATCCTTCTGCGCCTTCTTGCCCACGGGCTTTGCAGCGCGCGGCGCAGCTGCGGGATCGGCGATTTCGGGCGCGCGGCGCTCCGCGAACTGCGGCGGCTCCTCGGGCTCGGCCTGCCGGCTCCTGCGCGCTGGCTTCGGCACGAACGGCAGGTCGATGTCGGGAAGCGCGGGTGCGCGCTTGAGGAAGCGCGGCAAGGTAAGCAGTTGGACCCAGTCGAGCGCGAATACCTTGGTCACCCCGGCCACGCCGCCCGCGAGCGCGGCAAGCGCGAGCCCGAGGATCACCCAGCCGCTGGCACTTTCACCCAGCCGCCCGGCGACCGCCTCGATCGCGCCCGCACCCAGCAGGCCCGATATCCCGCCCATCGATGCGGGCAGCGAGCCGCCCGGGCGATCGAATGTCAGCGACAGGACCGTCCCGATCAACGCCATTGAGAACAGCAGCAATCCCAGTGGACGCCACCAGCGCGTGCGTTCGTCGCGGTCGTCTTCCTCCACGTCGCGCCACAGCTTGCGCGCGGAGACATACAGCAGCGGCAGCAGGAGAATGCCGGTCACGCCGAACAGGAAATAGACCCGCTCGGCGACCCAGGCGCCCGTTGGCCCCATCCAGTTGCGCACGTCATCACCCGCCGCCGCGGTCGATGCGCTGGGATCGGTCTGGGTATAGCTGGCAAGCGCAAGGCCAAGGAACAGCATCGCGGCGAAGAGGCCGGCGGCACCGCTGACCTGGAGCGCGCGGCGCAGCGACCGGCGAAACGCCGCGCGCCAGTCCGCCGCCGGCGCCCGTGCGCCTGCGCGTCCGATTGCGCGTGTAGCCATTGCTGCTCCCCTCGATCCGTCAGGGTCGCTTTATCGCAGGCGCGGGACTCCCGCGTCAAGAATCCTGGCTAGGAATCCTGTTTCAGTGCCAGACCGTCGATCGCAGCCCAGCGCATCCAGCCCAGTTCCTTCGCCCGCTCGAAGGTCATACCCCCCAGCGCGATCACCGGCATCTCGGCGAGCGCGGCGAGCGCGTGGAACTTTTCCGGGCCGAGCGGCACGGCATTGGGGTGGGTCCGCGTCTCGAACACCGGCGAGAGCATCGCGGCGTCGGCCCCGGCGGCGTTGGCGTGCGCGATCTCGTGCCCGTCGTGGACCGCGGCAACGCGGAGCAGCTGGGGCGCATCACCCACCGCCTCGGGCGGGCCATACGAACCATTGGCGCCCCAAAGCACCGCTTCGTCGTCGCTCCCGGACAGGACCGCCAGGTGGCCGCCCTCGCGCACGAGCGGCAGAAGTTCGTCCCAGCGCGCGCGCCGCGCTCGGGGGTCGAGGTGGTAGTGGCGATAGACGAACGCCGAGCCGCGCGGCAGGCCGCGCAATGCGCGCGGCAGCAATTCGTCGTTGCGAGCGTCCGAAAGGAGCCAAAGATCGGGGAGTGGCTGGCGCTGTCCCATGACCCCGCTATAGCGCACCCCCGAGATGAATGCAGCGTTAGCCCTGACCGAAATCCACGATCGTATCGCCCGCGCCTGCAAGATCGCGCGGCGCGAGCCCGCCGAAGTATCGCTGATCGCCATCAGCAAGACCCACGGCCCCGAGGCCATCGCCCCCTTGCTCGACGCCGGCCACCGGGTGTTCGGCGAGAACCGGGTGCAGGAGGCCGCGGCCAAATGGCCCGACCTGCGCGAGCGCTACGAAGGCGTCGAGCTCCACCTCGTCGGGCAACTCCAGTCGAACAAGGCGGAGGACGCCGCACGGCTGTTCGACTGCATCCACTCGCTCGACCGCCCCAGCCTCGTCACCGCGCTCGCCAAGGCGTTCGACAAGATCGGGCGGCAAATCCCGTGCTTCGTCCAGGTCGATGTCGGCGAGGAGCCGCAGAAGGGCGGCTGTCCGGTCGCCGATCTCCCCGCGTTGCTCGCCCAGGCGCGCGACGCGAGCATCCCGCTGATCGGCCTGATGTGCGTGCCCCCGGCCGATCTCGAGCCCGCGCCATTCTTCGCTTTCCTCGACAAGCTCGCGCGGGACAACGGCCTTGGAAGCCTCAGCATGGGCATGAGCAGCGATTTCGAGACGGCAATCATGCTCGGCGCAACCCACGTTCGTGTCGGCAGCGCCCTGTTTGGTGAACGCGCGGCGCCTCCGCGTTAGGCAAATCTCCCTGCCGGGCTTTAACCTGTGAACGATAGGGTCGTGGCTCCAGAACAGGAGTCCGCGATGTCTCGCTTTGCCCTTTTCGGTGTCGCAACCGCCGCGCTCGCTATTGCCGCGCCTGCCTTCGCGCAGGACGGTGCAGATGCCGAGCGCTCCTTCGCCCGCGCCGCGCGCAGCTTCACCGCGTGCCTTGCGGCCACCGCCACCGGAAACGAGTACACGGGGTCGCTGGACGGCAAGTGCCTGGTCCAGGAAACCGCCTATCGTGAAAGCGGCGTGCGTCTGCGGGTTGCGCGCGGGCTCGACGCGGACGCTGCCGCGAAAGAGACCGAAGCAGATATCGCCAGGGGCCGCGAGTCCTTTGGCGACGCCCGCACGGTGCGGGTCGCCAGCTCGCGCTGATCAGGCGTTTTCGAGTTCGGCCTGGCGCTCGTCGCTCGCCGCGGCGAGCAGGGCCAACTCGATTGCCTTGAGCCGGGCCGAACCGGTCACCTTGCCCCCGGTCAGGTCGGTCACGTAGAACGTATCCGCAGCGCGCTCGCCGTAGTTGGTGATGTGCGCCGAGTGGACCACCAGCCGGTTTTCGAACAGCGCCCGGGCCAGCCGGTTGAGCAGCGCGGCCCGGTCGCGGGCGTTGACCTCGATCACCGTGAAGCGGCCCGAGGCCTGGTTGTCGAACGAGACGACCGGCCGCACGTCGAACGCCTTCGCCCGGCTGTGGGGCAGCGGGCGCTTCGCCAGTTGCGGCACCAAGGCCGTCCGGTTGGCGAGCGCATCGGCGATCGATGCCTTCAGCCGTTCGAGCTGCGCGGCTTCGGCAAAAGGCCGGCCGTGCGGGTCCTGCACGAGGAAGTTGTCGACCGCCCACCCGGTTCGCGTGGTGTGAATCCGCGCATCGATGATGTTGCCGCCCGCAAGGTGGATGCCCCCGGCGATGCGATAGAACAGGCCGGGGTGGTCCGCGGCGATCACCGTCACCAGGGTCGCCCCGCGCGATGGATAGACCTCGCAGTGGACCGATAGGTTGCCTTGTTCCTCGTGGCTCAGGCCATAATGCACCAGGTTGAGCGCGGCGATGTCCTCGGCTTCGGCGATCCAGTAACTGTCGTCGAACCGGTCGCCGTACAACTTGAGCAGCCCTGCCTTGTCGCCCAGCTTCTCGCGCACGGCCTCCTTCTTGGCCGCCACCCGTTCCTTGCGGCCGTGGCTCATGTGGCCGAGACGCAGGCGTTCCTCGGCGGAATCGTAGAGCTCGCCGAGAAGCTGGCCCTTCCACGAGTTCCACGTCCCCGGACCGACCGCGCGGATGTCGATCGCCGTCAGGATCATCAGGTGCCGCAGCCGCTCGAGGCCCTGGACCTCGGACACGAAATCCTCGATCGTCTTGGGGTCGGTCAAATCGCGCTTGAAGGCGGTGCGGCTCATGAGCAGGTGCTGGCGCACGAGCCACGCGACGAGCGCCGTCTCGCCCTCGTCAAGACCGAAGCGCGGGCACAGCTCCTCCGCCACGTCGCCGCCGAGCACTGAGTGATCGCCGCCGCGACCCTTGGCGATGTCGTGGAGCAGCGCCGCGACATAGGCGACGCGCCGGCTCGCAACCTCGTGGATCAGCCGCGCGGACCGGGGATGGTCGGCGGTCAGTTCGCCCTTCTCGATCCGGCTCAGGAGGCCGATCGCGCGGATCGTGTGCTCGTCGACCGTGTAGTGGTGGTACATGTCGAACTGCATCTGGGCGTTGACCCGCCCGAAGTCGGGCACGAAGCGGCCGAAGACCCCCGCCTCGTTCATCCAGCGCAGCACCGTCTCGGGATCGTTGCGGCCCGCGAGAAGGTCGAGGAACAGGGCGTTGGCGCGCGGATCGTCGCGCACGGCCCCGCGGATGAGCCCGGAATCGCGCGACGCCTGCCGCATCGTCTCCGGGTGCACTTCCAGCCCGTTCGCCTCGGCGAGCTGGAACACCTCGATCAGGCGCACCGGGTCCTTCGCGAACCAGTCGTCGCCGGGCGCGGCTATGCGCCCCCCGTAGACCCGGTACCCCTTCAGTTCGCGCGCACGCGGGGTGAAGCTGGCGAGCAAGCCCTTGCGCGCCCGCGACCTGGCGAACTGCTCGTCGATGTGGGCGAGGAACACTCCAGTCAGCGCACCGACGCGCTTCGCCTGGAGAAAGTAGAACTGCATGAAGCGCTCGACCGCGCTCTTGCCAGGCCGGTCGGCGAAATTCATCCGCGCGGCGACCGCGCGCTGGAGGTCGAACGTCAGGCGGTCCTCGGCCCGGCCGGTGATCGTGTGGAGGTGGCAGCGCACCGCCAGCATGAAGCCCTCGGCGCGGCGGAAGCTGCGGTACTCGGCCGCGGTGAACAGCCCGACCTCGACGAGGTCCGCGGCAACCCGCACCTTGTGGATGTATTTCCCGATCCAGTAGAGCGTCTGAAGGTCGCGCAGCCCCCCCTTGCCGTCCTTCACGTTGGGCTCGACCACGTAGCGGCTGTCGCCCATGCGCTTGTGCCGCGCGTTGCGCTCTTCCAGCTTGTCGGTGACGAATTGCTTCTCGGTGCCCTTGACCACCTCGTCGGCGAAACGGCGGCTGACCTCGTCGTAAAGGTCCTGGTCGCCCCAGATGTAGCGCCCCTCGAGCAGGGCGGTCCGGATCGTAAGGTCTGACTTGGCCATGCGGATCGTGTCGTCGACCGAACGGCTCGAATGGCCGACCTTCAGGCCGAGGTCCCAGAGATAATAGAGCATCGCCTCGATCACCTGCTCGCACCACTGGGCCTGCCGGGTCGGGTGGATGAAGGCGATGTCGACGTCCGAATGCGGCGCCATCTCGGCGCGGCCGTAGCCGCCGACCGCGACCAGCGTCAGCCGTTCGGCGGTCGACCGGTTGATCGCCGGATAGACGTCGGCGATCACGTGGTCGTGGATCGTGCGGACGATCTGGTCGATCAGGAACGAGTGCCCGCCGGTGATCTCGTGCCCAGCGCTCGGCTTTTCCTCGAGCCGTCGGTCGAGTTCGGCGCGGCCCGCCTCGAGCGCAGCCTTGAGCGCGGCGACGATCTCGGGCCGAGCTCCGGCGCCCTTCGCGGCGACCAGCCCGGCGATGTCATCGGCGAGCGCGCGGCGATCGATGACCTCGCGCTGGTGGGGGATGCGTTGCTGGTTCAAGCGGTTCCGGCTTTTTCGGCGAGCGCCTGATAGCGCGCGCGCAGGGTCGGCTTGTCGATCTTCTGGGTGCCAAGCCGCGGCAGCGCATCCTCGACATGCCAGAGAAACTGCGGAATCTTGAACTTGGCGAGCCGCTCGGCGAGGAATTCCTTGAGGTCCTCGGGATCGACGTCGTGGCCCTCCTTGACGAGGTAAACCGCCGCCGGAATCTCTCCGAGCCGTTCGTCGGGAATCCCGAAGACCGAGCATTCGGCGATGTGCGGGTGGGCGTAGATCTCCTGCTCGACCTCGATACAGCTGATGTTCTCGCCCCCGCGGATGATGATGTCCTTCTTGCGGTCGACGATGAAGAGATAGCCGTCCTCGTCGAGGTAGCCGAGGTCGCCGGTGCGAAAATAGGCGTCGTCGGTATAGGCGGCGCGGGTGGCGTCCTCGTTCTTCCAGTAGCCGAGGAAGTTGCACACCGAGCGAATGCACACTTCGCCGACCTTGCCCTGATCGAGCGGCTTGCCGTCGTCGTCGAGGATCGCGAGGTCGACTAGGGGGCGCGACGCCGTCCCGGTCGACCCGGGCTTGGCCATGTAGTTCTCGTTGAGGTTGCCGCAGCCGACCGCGTTGGTCTCGGTCAGGCCATAGCCCAGCAGCGGGAAGCCGTCGGGAAACGCCTCGCGAATCTTGTTCACGTGCTCGGGGGGGCGCGGCGCGCCGCCGGCGGCGAAGCTCTTGCACTGCGACAGGTCGTACTTGTCGCGGTCGGGGTGGGTGGCCAGTTCGTAACTCATCAGCGGAACGCCGACGAAGTAGGTGATCTTCTCTTCGTCGAGCAGGCGCAGCGCCTCGGTCGCGTCCCACTTGGGCATCAGGACGAGCTTGCGGCCCATTGCGAAGCTCTGAAGGAACAGCGGGATTTCGCCGGTCACGTGGAACAGCGGAACGCTGACCAGCGCGCTCGGCTGCACGCTCGGCGCCTCGCCGCGCTCGGTGAAGAGCTGGAGCAGCGTCGCCATCTGGCAGACGTAGTTCATCACCCCGCTGACCACCCCGAGGTGATCGGAATAGGCGCCCTTGGGAAAACCGGTCGAGCCCGAGGTGTAGAGAATGGTAGCAAGGTCGTCCGGCCCGAGCGTGCCGAGCATCGTCGCGGCGGTGTCGCCTTCGGCCCAGACCGGCTCGAGACCGGCCGACGGCGGTCCGTCGTGAGTGAACACCACGACCTTGGCGTCATGCTCGATCCCGTCGAGCCGCGCGGCGCGTTGCGGGTCGGCGAGCACGAGCGAACACTCGCACAGGTTGATGCCGTAGGCGAGCTCTTCGCCGGTCCACCAGCCGTTGAGCAGGGTGGCGCAACCGCCGCCCATCAGCACGCCCATGTAGGCGGCGATCCAGTTGGCCGAATTGCGCGCGGCGATGCCCACGCGGTCGCCGCGCTGCATCCCGTGCCGGGTGACCAGGCCGTGCGCCACGTTCGACGCAGCAGCATACATTTCGCCGAAGGTCAGCCGCTGGTCTCCGTCGACGATGAAGACAGCATCCTTATGCAGGACCGAGAAATGCGCCATGTAATGCGCCAGCGTCGGCGGGGCGTTGAGGAAAGCCGGCATCGGCACCCCTCGCCGTTCGACCGTCTTCGTCTCGAACATCTGGCCGGGGCTCGTGACATGGTCGGCAATTCGCTGAATGTCCCTGTCGAGATCGGTCGCCATCGTTCGCTGCAATCCTCTAGCCAGTTTATGTGTGCCGGGGTTTCGCCCGCCGCTGCGCTATGCCAAAGACGCGCGCGAACAGGGGCATCCACCGTGCGGGATATCCCAAAGGTAAGGATCAAACGTGCTGCTGTCACTACTGGCGGAGACGTCCCAGCTTTCCGGGCAGGCCATCCACTTCGAAGACCTCGGGTTACGTAGGGGAATCGACCTCGGCTTCTTCGAGCTGCGATTCTATTCACTCGCGTACCTGGCCGGAATCGTCCTCGGCTACTGGCACCTCACGAAGATGATCAAGGCGCCCGGCAGCCCGATGGCGCAGCGCCACGCCGACGACCTGTTCTTCTATTGCACGATCGGCATCATCCTCGGCGGACGGCTCGGCTATGCTCTGTTCTATTCGCCGGATTTCTACTTGCTGACCCACCCGCTCGAATTCCTCAAGCTGTGGGAAGGCGGGATGAGTTTTCACGGCGGTGTGATGGGCGTGCTGGTGGCGATCGCGTGGGTCTGCCACCAGGGCAAGATCAGCTTCCTGCGCACCGCCGATTACATCGCGACGTGCGTACCCTTCGGCATGCTGTTCGGTCGCCTCGCCAACTTCGTCAACGGCGAGCTGTGGGGCCGCGCTGCTGGCCCGGACGTGCCCTGGGCGATGATCTTCCCGGAAGATCCGACCCAGCTCGCGCGTCACCCGAGCCAGCTCTACCAGGCCGGGCTCGAGGGTGCGCTGATGGTTCTCGTCATGCTGCTCCTGTTCTGGAAAACGAAAGCCCGCTGGCGGCCGGGGCTGCTCGTCGGCGTATTCACCGCCGGCATCGGCATGGCCCGCTTCGTCACCGAGTTCTTCCGCGAACCCGATGCCCAGCTGCAGGAGTTCGCGCGCTCGACCGGGCTCAGCATGGGCCAGTGGCTCACCATTCCGCTGATCCTGGTCGGACTGTTCTTCGTGATCCGCGCACTGACCCGCCCGCCGATCGGGAGCCAGCCGGCCCAGCCCGCGACAGCATGATCTCCGCCGCCCGATGACCGAAGACAAGATGCCGCTGGCGGACATGTTCCGCCGGCTGATCCGCAATACCGGGCCGATCAGCCTGGCCCATTTCATGGCCGAATCGAATGCGCGCTACTATGCGGGCCGCGACCCGCTGGGTACCGACGGCGACTTCGTCACGGCGCCGGAAATCAGCCAGATGTTCGGCGAACTGATCGGGCTGTGGCTGGCCGACATGTGGATCCGCGCCGGCCGTCCGGAGCCGGTCGCCTACGTCGAACTCGGCCCCGGGCGCGGTACCCTTGCGCGCGACGCGATGCGCACCGCGAAACGCTATGGCCTCGAGCCCGAAATCCATTTCGTGGAAAGCTCGCCCGCGCTGAAGAAGATCCAGCTCGAGGCGGTTCCGGAGGCCCGCTTCCACGGCGACCTCGGCACGCTTCCGATGGACATTCCGCTGCTCATCGTCGGCAACGAATTCCTCGACGCTCTGCCGGTGCGGCAGCTCGTCCGCGCCGCCGAAGGCTGGCGCGAGCGCATGGTGGGTCTCGACGGGGACACCTTCATCCATGTCGCGGGCGCGCAGCCGATGGACGCCGCGGTCCCGCCCGAATGGCGCGAAGGCCGGCAGGGCACGATCATAGAGACGAGCCCGGCCGCCGCAGCCGTGGTCTACGAGATCGCCGGACGCCTCGCCGCGCAGGGTGGGTGCGCATTGCTGATCGACTATGGCCACACAGACCTGCGCGCCGGCTCGACGATGCAGGCGGTACGCGCGCATCGCAAGGTGGACCCGTTCTCGTCGCCCGGCGAGGCGGACCTGACCGCGCACGTCGACTTCGCCACGCTGGCGAAGGTCGCGCAGTCGCGCGGGGTGACGTGGATGGGCACGCCGACGCAAGGGTCCTGGCTCAAGGCGCTCGGCATCGAAACCCGCGCCGATGCACTCGCGCAGCGCGCCCCGCACTTGCGCAGCGAGCTTTTCGCAGGCCGCGACAGGCTTGTGGCAGACGACCAGATGGGCCATCTTTTCAAGGTCATGGGCCTCGCCGCACCCGGCTGGCCGCACGGCGTAGGGTTCGACAAGGAGGAGTAGTCCGCGTGAGAGCGCTTATCGTCATGATCGCCACGCTCGCCGCTGCACCGCTCGCCGCCGCCGATTCGGTCGACGGCCTCTGGACCACCGAGGAGAAGGACGGCCAGGTCCGCATCGGCGAATGCGGCGCGACACGCTGCGGGCGGCTTGCGAAGTTCCTCGTGCCGCCGCCGCAGGGCCTCGACCAGCGCGACATCTACAACCCCGACAAGGCGAAGCGCAGCCGCAAGCTGCTCGGCCTGCCGATCCTGACGAACTTCAAGTCCGACGGTTTGGTGTGGCGGGGGACGATCTACGATCCCAAGAGCGGGAAGTCGTATCGCTCGGTGCTCAAGCGGCGCAACGCCACCACGCTCGAGGTGAAGGGCTGCATCGGTCCGTTCTGCCAGACCCAGCTCTGGAAGAAGGCCGACTAGCTCCCCACCCGCTCCGCCAGCCAGCGCGCGGCCTGCTCAGGCGTTTTCTTGCTTTCCGGCCGGTCGACCATGAAGTTCGCCTCGCGCATCGCCTCGACCGGGATCGCCCCCACGAGCGGCATGAGCGCCCGGGTGAAGCGGCGATCGTCGGCACGTCCGGGAGAGATGAGCAGTATCGCGTCGTAGGCGGGCAGTGCTCCGCGCGGATCGGCGAGGACAACCAGCCGGTCGGCGGCGATCCGGCCGTCCGACGAGAACGCGGTGATGACGTCCGCCTCGTCCGAACCGAGTGCATCGTACATGAAGGTCGGGGCGAAGTTGCGCCGGGTGAGCGCGCCGAGGCCATAGGCCGCGTCGACCGCCCGCCATTCGGGCCGGCGGAAGAACTCGAGGTCGCCGCCGAGCGTAAGATTGCGGCCTTTCGCCGCCAGATCGGCGAGCGAGGCGATGCCCAGCACGCCGGCACGTTCCTGCTTCATCGCGAAGGCGTAGGCATTCTCGAACCCCAGCGCCCCGAGCATGCGCGCGCCGTTGCCCTTTTCCCACGCCGCGATCGCATCGAGCATCTCCGCGCGCGGCGGGGTGCCATCGCGCTTCATCTCGTTCGCCCAGACGGTCCCGGAATAGTCAACGTAGACGTCGACCTGGCCGCTGGTCAGCGCCCGGTGCACCACCGCCGAGCCCAGTCCTTCGCGATACTCGACAGCGTATCCCGCGGCTTCCAGGCGGTCCCCGATCAGGCGCGCGAGGATATATTGCTCGGAGAAATTCTTCGCTCCGACGACGACGGTATCCCGGTCGCGTCCGGTTCCGGCAAGAAGCGCAGCCGCCAGCCCAGCCGCGATCAGCGCGGTGCCGGTCCACACGAGGGCCGGTCGCCGTGCCTTCATGCCCCGCTCGACGAGCGCGAGCAGCCCGTCGGCCGCCAGCGCGAGTCCCGCCGACGCGAGGCACCCGGCGACCACCAGCGACCACGTCTGGGTCTGCAAGCCTGCGAATATCGGATCGCCCAGGCTCGGCTGGCCGACCGTGGTCGAGAGGGTCGCCGCGCCAATTGTCCAGACCGCTGCGGTGCGTATCCCCGCCATCACGAAGGGCGCGGCGAGCGGCGCTTCGACCAGCCGCAGCTTCTGCCACCCTGTCATCCCGACCGCGTCCGCCGCCTGCAGGACTCCGGGCGCCATCTCGGCCCGCGCGGTGACCGCGTTGCGCAGGATCGGCAACAGGGCGTAGAGCGCGAGCGCCAGCAGGGCCGGCAGGAAACCGAGCGCCGGGAGCCCCTCGCCGAAAAGGGCGCGCAGGCTCAGCAGTATCGGGAAAAACAGCGCCAGCAGCGCGAGCGCCGGGATCGTCTGGACGAGGCTGGCGAAGCCGAGCGCGATCCGCTCGACCGTGCGCGAGCGGCTGGCCCAGACGGCCAGCGGCAGGGCCACGGCGATGCCCAGCGCCAGCGCCGCAGCGGACAGCACGACATGGGCCGCCAGCTTGTCGCCGAGCGTCCAGAGCGTTTCAAAGACCTCGCTCACCGGCGCATCACCTCGAGCGCGTCGGCCTGCGCGCGGGGAACCGCGACGAGCGCCTGCGCGGCGCTGCCGCCCGCTCCGGCGAGCAAGGCCCGCGGCGTCTCGTCGGCGGCGATCCGGCCACTTTCCATCACGATCACCCGATCGGCGAGCAGCAGGGCCTCGGCCATGTCGTGCGTCACGAGAACGGTCGTCAGGCCGAGCCGCTCGTGCAGGTCCCGCACCCGCTTGCCCAGCGCGTCGCGGGTGACCGGGTCGAGCGCGCCGAACGGCTCGTCCATCAGCAGGACTTCGGGATTGCCGGCCAGGGCGCGGGCGACTCCGACGCGCTGGCGCTGCCCGCCGGACAGCTCATCGGGCATTCGGGTGCCGTATGCGGGATCGAGCCCGACGAGGTCGAGGAGCTCGCCCGCCCGCTCCGGCGACAGCGACTGGCCCGTCACCTTCGGCCCGATGCCGACGTTCGCCGCCACGTCCATGTGCGGGAACAGGCCGATCGACTGGAAGACGTAGCCGATTCGTCGGCGCAGGGCGGTCCGCTCGACCGCGCGGACATCGGTACCGTCGAACGAAATGCGGCCGGCATCGGGCTCGACGAGGCGATTGATCATGCCGAGAAGCGTCGACTTGCCCGATCCGGACGCGCCAACAAGGGCCACGGACGCGCCGCGCGCCACGGTCAGCGAAACGCCGTCCACCGCGACGACCGCACCGAAGCGCTTTTCGACATCGACGAATTCGAGCATCGCCCGCCAGCGTAGCGAGGTCGCCCGCGGGCGGCTAGCTGCGGATCGACTTCAGCGGAATCGACAGGTCGACCGCGAGGCCACCTGCCTCGAACCGGCGATCCATCGTGCCGCCAAGCTGGCCCTCGATCGACATCTGGACGAGCCGCGAGCCGAAGCCTTCGGTGCCCGGCACCTGCGGCGCCGGCGGCCCGCCGTGCTCGCGCCAGGATATCCGTGCCCGCTCGGCATCGGAACCGCAGTCGATCTCGATCTCGACCCGGCCGATCTCCACCGACAGCGCGCCGTACTTGGCCGAGTTGGTCGCGAGTTCGTGAAAGATCAGCGCCAGCGGGGTGGCCGCGCGCGGGCCGATCTCGCAATCGGCGCCTCCGATCGTCACGCGTGCACGGTCGTCACCATAGGGCGCCATGAGCTCCTTCAGCAGGCCGCGCAGGCTGTCGCCTTTCACGCCTTCGACAGGGCGGACGAAGTCGTGCGCGCGGCCCAGCGAGCGAATTGCGTCGATGAGTTCGGTCGCGAATTCCTTCGCCTCTTTGTGCCGCCGCGCGCGGATCGAAACCAGCCCCGCGACGACCGCGAATATGTTCTTGATGCGGTGCGACAGCTCCTTGGCGAGCAGGTCGCGGTTTTCCGACACGCGGTGACCGTCGTCGACATCAGTCAAGGTGCCGTACCAGCGGCGGATCGTGCCATCCGCGCCCAGGAGCGGGATCGCACGCGAAAGCGTCCAGCGCCAGGAACCGTCCGCATGCTTGAGGCGATATTCGCTCTCGAACGGCTTGCCGGTCTGCGCGCTGTCGCCCCAGGCGCCAAATGCCGCGTCGGTATCCTCGGGATGGACCACGGGTCGCCAGTCGTCGGTCACCTTGGGTCGATCGAGCCCGGTTATCTCTTTCCAGCGCGAGTTGAAGTAGTCGAAGTTCCCATCGCCGTCCGCCGACCAGATGATGGCGGGCAAGAGGTCGGCGATCTCCCGCATCGTGCGAGCGCTTTCGGTTTCCCGGGCATTGGTTGCCAGTTCGGTCCGCTGCGTCTCCAGCCGCCGCATCACGGCACGTGCCAGCACTTCGAGACCATTGCGCTGGAGATCCGTCAGACCTTCGGGCCGCGGCACCGTGTCGATCACGCAGAGCGCACCGAGCGGAGCCCCTTCGGGAGAGACGAGCGGCGCACCCGCGTAGAAGCGAAGACCCATATCGCCGGTCACGAGTTCGTTCTCGGCGAACCGCGGGTCCTGGGTCGCGTCGCATACTTCCATGACTTGGTCGCCGAGCATCGCGTGCGCACAGAAACTCAGCGGGCGCGGCGTTTCGCGCGTTTCCAGCCCTTCACGCACGAGGAAGCGCTGCCGCTCGCTCTCGACCAGGCTGACGAGCGCTATCGGGCTGGAGGTGAGCTGTGCGGCGAACGCGGCAATGCCGGCCAGTTCGGGATCATCCTCGATCGCATCCGGCGCGTAGCTGGCGAGCACGGTGACGCGGTCGTCCTCGCCGCAGAACGCGGCAGACGGCGTGGCCCCCAATGGCCCTGACGGGTTACCTTCCAGTTTCACGATTTGCGATCCAGCGGGAAATCTATCGGAATTCCGGATTGTGTTCAACACCTTATGAGTCGAACTTGATCCCAGCGCAAGTGTCTGGAAAGGCAGGATTTGCATGGCCGCAAGCGCGGTCCTATGCGCAGGCCACGAACAGGAGAGACGAGCCTTGCGCGCCACCCCCGATTTCGATTTCCAGCTCGGCGAAAGCGCCGAGATGATCCGCGAGGCGACCGCCCGCTTCGCCGACGAGCAGGTTGCCCCGCTTGCAGAGCGCGCCGACCGCGAGGACTGGTTCCCGCAGGAATTGTGGCCGGCGATGGGTGAGCTCGGCCTCCACGGCATTACCGTGGAGGAGGAGTTCGGCGGCCTTGGCCTGGGCTATCTCGAACACGTCATTGCGGTCGAGGAAATCAGCCGTGCCTCGGCCAGCGTCGGCCTCAGCTACGGCGCGCATTCGAACCTCTGCGTCAACCAGATCCGCCGCTGGGGCAATGCCGAGCAGAAGGCGAAGTACCTGCCGGGCCTCATCAGCGGCGAGCATGTCGGCAGCCTCGCGATGTCCGAGGCTTCGGCCGGGTCGGACGTCGTCTCGATGAAGCTCAAGGCCGACGCGGTACAGGGCGGCTATGTGCTCAACGGCACCAAGTTCTGGATCACCAACGCGACGTACGCCGACACGCTGGTGGTCTATGCCAAGACCGACGGTCACGCCGGCAGCCGCGGCATCACCGCGTTCCTGATCGAGAAGGACGACCCGGGTTTCTCGATCGGCCAGAAGATCGACAAGATGGGGATGCGCGGCAGCCCCACGGCGGAGCTGGTGTTCGACGATTGCGAGATTCCCGAGGAGCGGGTGATGGGCCCGCTCAACGGCGGCGTCGGCGTGCTGATGAGCGGGCTCGACTACGAACGCGTGGTGCTCGCCGGGCTGCAGCTCGGAATCATGCAGGCCTGCCTCGACACGGTCATCCCCTACCTCCGCGAGCGCAAGCAGTTCGGCAAGCCTATCGGCGCGTTCCAGCTGATGCAGGCCAAGGTCGCCGACATGTACGTCGCGCTGCAATCGGCGCGCGCCTATACCTACGCCGTCGCGAAAAGCTGCGATGCGGGACAGACCACCCGCTTCGACGCCGCGGGCGCGATCCTGCTGGCGAGCGAGAACGCCTTCCGCGTCGCGGGAGAAGCGGTCCAGGCGCTGGGCGGCGCGGGCTATACCAAGGACTGGCCGGTCGAACGCTACCTGCGCGACGCCAAGCTGCTCGACATCGGCGCGGGGACGAACGAGATCCGCCGCATGCTGATCGGCCGCGAACTGATCGGCGCGGCGGGGTAGGTCTAGGACCCGGTGCAGCTCCCGTCGCGCACGCCGCTGACGCTGCCGACGCCGAGGATGATCTTGCCGCGTCGCGAAAAGGTAAGCGCCTGCCAGCGGCCCGAGTTGCCGGTCGCGGAGCGGCTGCGCAGGAAGGTGATGTGAAGCAGTTCGTACTGCTCGTCGTCGATCCGGCCGATCTCCATCAGGCAGCGCCACTGGACGACGTTCCAGGCGTAGTCGCGACCGATCCCGTCCTGGTCGATGGTCTTGGAGAGCGCCTCGTACCAGTCGAAGATCGCATCCAGCCGCTGCCAGCGTTCCTCGGGGGGCATGGCCACGAGCTTCTGGCGCAGGCGCGCGATGTCCTCGCTCGGCGGGAGGCGGTTCTGCTGGACCCGGGTGTCGATCGCCCAGCGCACTTTGCGCGGGGTGATCGGGCCGTAGGGGAAGACGCGCTGCAGTTCGCCGCGCACGTCGCCGAGCAAGGCGAGGTAGTGATCGAGCTGGACCTGCAGCATCGCGTCGCTCTCGAACAGCGCGGTGAGCTCGCTCAAGATGACGGGGTTGAGCTTCCCGTCGGGTCCGTGCGCGGCGAGGATGCCGGCCCGGCATTCGTCCGAAACCGGCACCGCAAGGCAGCCTTTCGAGAACAGCAGCTTGCCGTAGGTCGGGGCCAGCCGCGCGAGTTCGCGCTTTGCCTTGCGCTTCGATCCGAAGGACGCGCGCCATTCCTTGAGCACCGGCTGCAGGCTGCCCGTGCCGTAGTTCCACTGCGCCATTCCCACCGAGACGAGCTGGCTGTCGAAGTTGCCCACCGGCATCGCCCAGCAGCCCATCGTCTCGGGGATCGAGGTTTCCTGCATCCGTTCGAACACCCCCGCGCGGTCGAGGCCGATCTCGGCTAGATTCGCGGCGATCTGCGGATCGATCGTCAAGCCGGGCACGTCCCCCACCCGGCGGCACGGTGGGGGAACCGGCGGCTGGTATATGCCCTCCTGCGCCGAGGCAGAACTGGGGAGGGAGAAAGCGACCAGCATGGCCGCGACGATCCACTTGAACACTGCGCTGTCCTCCCCGCTTGGCGAGTGGATGCAAGAGCGTTAGGGCGCGGGTCAAGGAGAGAAGATGTCTGCCCCCGTTCTGACGACAAAGCTCGATCACGAGAGCGCCGAGGCGAAGGCGCGGTTCGCGCACAACAAGGGCCTCGCCGAATCCTTGCGCTCCAAGGTTGCCGAAGCCGCGCTCGGCGGGCCGGAAAATCACCGCGAGCGCCACGTTTCGCGCGGGAAATTGCTCCCGAGGGACCGGGTCGAGCGGCTGCTCGATCCAGGCTCGCCTTTCCTCGAGATCGGCCAGCTCGCCGCGAACGGGATGTACGAAGGCGACGTTTCCGGCGCCTCGATGATCTGCGGCATCGGGCGGGTGTCCGGCCGGCAGGTGATGATCGTCGCCAATGATCCCACCGTGAAGGGCGGCAGCTACTACCCGATGACGGTCAAGAAGCACCTGCGCGCGCAGGAAATCGCGACCGAGAACCGTCTGCCGTGCATCTACCTCGTCGACAGCGGCGGGGCGAACCTGCCCTACCAGGCCGAGGTCTTCCCTGACCGCGAGCACTTCGGGCGGATCTTCTTCAACCAGGCCAACATGTCGGCGCTCGGCATCCCGCAGATCGCCTGCGTGATGGGCAGCTGCACCGCGGGCGGGGCCTATGTGCCCGCGATGTCCGACGAGACCGTGATCGTGCGCGAACAGGGCACGATCTTCCTCGCCGGACCGCCGCTGGTGAAGGCCGCGACGGGCGAGGAGATCTCGGCCGAGGACCTGGGCGGCGGCGACCTCCATGCGCGCAAGTCCGGCGTGGTCGATCACCTGGCCGAGAACGACGAGCATGCGCTGACCATCGTGCGCGATATCGTCAGTCACCTGGGCGCGAATACTTCGGCGGCAGATAATGTCGAAATCGTCACTCCCAGAGCGCCGAAGTTCGACGCCGACGATCTCTACGCTCTCATCCCCGACGACGTCCGCGCGCCCTACGACGTGCACGAGGTGATTGCCCGGATCGTCGACGGCAGCGAATTCCACGAGTTCAAGGCGCTCTACGGTAGTACCCTCGTCTGCGGATTCGCGCACATCTGGGGCATTCCGGTGGCGATCCTCGCCAACAATGGCGTGCTGTTTTCCGAAAGCGCCATGAAGGGCGCGCATTTCATCGAACTCGCCTGCCAGCGGCGCATCCCGCTGTTGTTCTTGCAGAACATTTCGGGCTTCATGGTCGGCGGCAAATACGAGGCAGAGGGCATCGCCAAGCACGGCGCGAAGCTCGTCACCGCGGTCGCCACCGCCACCGTACCCAAGGTCACCGTAGTCATCGGCGGCAGCTTCGGGGCGGGCAACTACGGCATGTGCGGCCGCGCCTACGGCCCGCGCTTCCTGTTCACCTGGCCCAACGCCCGCATCAGCGTGATGGGCGGCGAGCAGGCGGCATCGGTGCTGGCCACCGTCCACCGCGACGCCGACAAGTGGACCCCGGAAGAGGCCGAGGAGTTCAAGGCCCCGATCCGCCAGAAGTACGAGGACGAGGGCAACCCGTACTACGCCACCGCCCGCCTGTGGGACGACGGCGTGATCGACCCGGTGCAGACGCGCGACGTCCTCGGCCTCGCCTTCGCCGCGACGCTCGAAGCGCCCATTCCGGAGCGGCCCGCGTTCGGCGTGTTCCGGATGTGACCGGGGCGGCTTGTCCGCTGCCTTCGGGCGTGCGAAGCAGCGGTCCGGTGGGAGACAGGATGCAGTGACAGGCGGACGCTCTTTGGCAGGCAGCGACGCGTCGCTCCTCTCGCGCCTCGTGCGGCGCATCCTCATCGAGCTCTATCGGTGGAAGGGCTGGCGGATCGAGGGCGAGCACCCGGGTGTGCCGAAGTTCGTCATCACCGGCGCGCCGCATACCTCGAACTGGGATTTCGTATTCTTCATCGGCGCGACCCACAGGCTCGGCATCCTTCCGAGCTTCATGGGCAAGCACACGCTGTTCAAGTGGCCGATGACCCGCTTCATGCAGGACATGGGCGGGATCAGCGTCGACCGCTCGAAACGCGGTTCGAACTACGTCGATCAGGTCGCGCAGGCTTTCGAGGCGTCCGATGAACTGGCGCTGGTCATGGCGCCCGAGGGGTCGCGCAGCAGCAGCGGCGAATGGCGCTCCGGCTTCTGGCACATAGCGCGCGCGGCGGGCGTGCCGATCGTGCCGGCGTGGGTGAATCACGAGACGATGCGCGGCGGGATTGGCGCGCCGATCTGGCCGAGCGAGGACCTTGCCGCCGATCTTGCGAAGTTCGCGGAATTCTACCTGTCGAAGATGCCCGACTGCCTGCGATTCCGGCGGCTGGCCGAAGAAGCCGAAAGGATGAAACGCGATGGTTGAAGCCCTTCTTGGCAACGCCGCGATCCTGCTGGGGCTGGTCCTGCTGCTCTGGGCCATTTCGCTTCAGATAAACGACGTCTCGTTCATCGACAGCTTCTGGGGCGGCGGCATGGCACTGCTGGCCTTGGTCAGCTGGCTGCGGATCGCCGAGCCGGGGCCGCTCGCGACCTTGATCATGGCGATGGCGGTCCTATGGGGTGGGCGCCTCGCCATCTATCTCTTCCGCCGTTGGCGCCGCGAGGGAGAAGACCCGCGCTATGCCCGCATGATGCGCAAGCCCCGCGAACAGGGACAGTTCGCATCGGCAGCGCTGACCAAGGTATTCCTCGGCCAGGCGGTTCTCCTGTTCCTCGTCTCGAGCCCGGCGCAGGCGGGAATTGTCGCGGCGGGGAGCGTCCAGCCGATCAGCGGCCTCGCACTGGTCGGCTTTGCGCTGTGGTTGGTCGGGATATTCTTCGAATGGGTCGGCGACTGGCAGCTCGCCCGCTTCCGCTCCGATCCCGCGAACAAGGGCCAGGTGATGGACAAGGGGCTGTGGCGCTATACCCGGCATCCCAATTATTTCGGCGATGCCTGCGCGTGGTGGGGCATCTGGCTGGCAGCCGCGAGCGCCGGCTGGTTGGTCGCTGCGGCGACGGTGATCGGGCCGCTGTTCCTGACCTTCACCCTCACCCGATGGTCGGGCAAGCCGCTGCTCGAAGCCGGCATGGCCAAGCGGAGACCGGCCTATGCCGACTATGTCGCACGCACGTCGGGGTTTTTCCCCCTGCCGCCGAAGAAGGGCTGAAACTTCGACAGTGCTCGTCCGTTGGTTTGGCAACGCCAACGGAGAGTCGCCCATGAAAACCCGCCTGATGCTTGCCGCCGCCACTTCGTTCGCCCTTGCCGCGTGCGGCGGCGCGAAGACCGAACCCGCTCCCGCCGATACCACCGCCGCGACCGCTCCGATGGCAGAGGCCACTTTCCCGGCCGTGCCCACGAATGCGCGCACCAGCGTGAAGTACGAAGGCTCATACAGCCAGACCGGCGCCGACGGTAAGACGAGCACGCTCGCGCTCGGTCCGAACGACAGCTGGACCCTGACCGCGGCCGACGGCACCGTCACCAAGGGTACCTACAACTGGTATTCGGACAATAGCCGCATCCTGATCGGAGACGACGTCTATGCGATCGCCGATGGCGCGGTGTACAAGCTCGCCGACAAGAACGCGCCGGTGACCGGTCCGTTTACCGAGGACGTGACCTGGCGGCGCACGACAATGTGAGGAAAAATCAACGCGCGCGGCCCTTCACGCCACGCGCGTCAGCCTCTACATAGTCCGGCGTAGGCACGACGGGAGCTTGACCATGACCGGCGCCGGGCCAGATCCCGCCAGCGAGAAAGTGCGCCTCGTCCGCGCCGCGATGCGCATGATCGAACAGACCGGTCACGACGTGACCCGCGCTGCCCTGGCATCGGGAGGAGGGTTCCCCCGCGCGAGGGTGGAGGCGATCTTTCCCGAGGAAACCGACCTGTTCGACGCCATCGTCGAGAACTGGTTCGTCGGGCACATCGCCATCATGGAAGAGGTGCTGGCGACCGACCTCCCGCCCAATCGCAAGATGTTCGAATTCTTCGCCCGCCGCTTCGTCTTGCAGCGCGAACGCTTTCGCGCCGATCCGGCGGCCTTCAGGGTCTATTGCGAACTGGGCTCGGTGCATTTCGAACGCGTCCGCAGCTACGTCGACCTGGCCGATCACTACCTGTGCGAGCTTATCGCGCAGGCGCAGGCGGAGGGCGCATTCGAGGGGCTGGCGATCGACGAGGCCTTGAGCCTCATCAACCAGATGGTGCACCCCTATATCTTCGCCGAAGCGCTGACCTACCTCGACCACCGCCTGAGCGAGGAAAAGCTCGGGCGGATCGTCGACACGCTGTTCGCAGGGCTCTGCGCCGCCGATCGCGGGGCGCGGGGGGTCAAGGGACTGCGGGCGGCCTAGCGGATTTCGCGCACCCGGCCCAGCGGGGGAAGCTGCCGCACGTCGACCGCGCGCAAGTACTCCTCCATCGCATCCAGATCGACCGCGCCGATGACCGTTTCGGTGCCTTGCGTGAACACCGTGAAGCTGTCTCCGCCGGCCGCGAGGAAGCTGTTCATCGTGACCCGGTAGGTTCGCGCCGGATCGATCGGCTTGCCCTGAAGGGTTGCGGATACAAGCCGGCTGCCCGCCGGGCGGCGCATGTCGTAGGCGATGTTGAAACCTTCGGACGTCGAGAACGTCTGCACGAACCCGTCATCGTCGAACTGCTGCTCGAGCAGCGCGACCAGCTGCGCTCCGGTAAAGGTCTTCGTCACAAGCGTATTGCCGAACGGCTGGACGGCATAGATGTCGCCGTAGGTCACCGTTCCGTCGGCCGAAGGGGTCAGCGCGACCCGTATCCCTGAGTTGTTCATCAGCGCGATCTCGGCGCCCGCAGCGCGGGTACCGAACAGCTGCGCGTCGGCGATGAGGTTGCCGAGCTGGGTTTCCTCCGTTGCCGGGCCCGGATCGGGGGCCGGACCCGAAATACGGCCGACCGGCCGGGAGGCGGCGTCCTCCGCCGCCGCAACATAGCGTGCGACGTAATCGCTGACCTCGCCGTTCGGAAGGAAGGCCCCGAAATCCGCGACCTCCGACCCGTCGGCCACCTGGACCACCACGTTGTCGGCGCTCTTGGCAATGACGTCCGAACGCGCGGGATCGATCGTCAACGCGATGTCGGTGAGGTATGACCCACCGTACCCGGCGCTGGTGACGAGGAAAGTGCGGGCCGGGTCGATCTTCGCGAAGTCGCACACGTAGGCGCGGTGGGTGTGGCCCGAGATCACGAGGTCCACCCGCGGGTCAACCTCCCTGAGAATGTCGATGAGCGGCCCCGAGACCCCGCCGCAGCTTTTGTCGTTGTAACCGACTTCGGTGTAGAGCCCCTGGTGGATTGCCACCACGAGCGCATCGGCGCCTTGCGCGACGAGCGCATCGACTGCCTGATTGATCGCCCGCGCCTCGTCGCCGAAAGTCAGCCCCTCGACGCCGCTCGGCGTGACGAGCGTGGGCGTTTCCTTGAGCGTCAGGCCGATCACTCCGACATTGACGGCTCGCTTGCCCGTGCCGAACTCGCGCATCCCGAAGGCCGGAAACAGGGTCGTGCCGTCGGGCATCGCGACGTTTGCAGCGAGAAAGCGGAACCGCGCGCCGGAAAAGTCCGGCTCGACCGCGCAGGGCTCGCGCAGCGACAGCTTCTCGCAGCCGCCATCCTGCATACGCTTGAGTTCGCGCCAGCCCCGGTCGAATTCGTGGTTACCGACCGCGTTGAAGTCGAGACCGATGCGGTTCATCGCGCCGATCGCCGGTTCGTCGAGAAAATAGGACGAGACCAGCGGGCTGCCGCCGATGAGGTCACCGGCCGCGATGACCAGGCTGTGCTCGCCCTTCGCTCGCACCGCGGCGACAGCACTGGCAAGGTGGGCCGCGCCTGCGACCCGGACCTGCTTGGGAACGCCGTTCGCGCCCGGCACGGTCTGCTGGCGGCGGATCGGCTCGAGGTTGCCGTGGAAATCGTTGAGCCCGGCGATGCGGACCGTCACCGGCTCCGGCGGTGCGGCGGGCACGGTCGTGCAGGCACCGAGCGACAGTATGGCGGCAAGCGCAGACAGGGGCGCAAAAGATTGGCGACTCATGCGCTCGGAATGCTCCTGTGGCGCGGTTGCCGCAAGTGCCGAACAAGCGACGAGCCGATGGAACGAATGCCCGCTAACCTTTGTTAGAGGGGTGAACCCAAGTTTTTGAAGGAAGGTGCGAAAGTGGAAACCGACACGCTCGTCATTGCTGCGCTTGTGGCGCTGCTGGCGGCCGTCGGGCTCGTCCTGTTCGTCCTTTTCCGCGGACGCCGCTGATCAGACGTCGAGATTGGCCACGTTCAGGGCGTTCTCCTGGATGAATTCGCGCCGCGGCTCGACGACATCGCCCATCAGCCGGGTGAAGATTTCGTCCGTGACGTCGGCATCCTCGACCTTGACCTGAAGCAACGCGCGGTTCTCCGGGTCCAGCGTGGTCTCCCACAGTTGTTCGGCGTTCATTTCGCCGAGTCCCTTGTAGCGGCTAATAGACAGACCCTTGCGCCCTGCGGCGAGCACCGCATCGAGCAACTGCGTGGGCCGGGTAATCGCCCCGTCGAACGAGACGGGCGCGGTCGCCGCCTGCGCATCGGGCGCCGCTTCGAGCTCGTCGTCCGGAGCAACCTCCGGCTCGGGCTCCGGCTCGGCACCCGAGCGGGCAAAGCGGCTCGGTGCCGCGAAGGCGGTGGCATGTTCCTCGGCAAGCCGGTGGAGCTTGCGCGCCTCGGCGCTGTCGAGGAACTTGGCGTCGATCTCGTGCGCGTCGGTCACACCGCGCCAGCGGCGGGCAAAGGCGATCGAGCCGTCGTCCCGACGGACGACGGACCATGTGGCTTCGGGGTCGGCCATGCCGAGCCGCTGTGCCGAATATTCGAGCGCCTGCATCCGGGTCTCGGCATCGAGCGACGGGTCGAACGCTCCCGCGAGCGCCATCTGTTCGATCACGGCGCTATCGTACTTGCGGGGCACGAAGCCGAGCAGGCTGCGAATTCGCAGCGCATAGTCGACGAGGCTGCGCAGGTCCTGTCCCGAGCGCGCGCCCTCGGTGGTCTCGAGCACCCGGCCCTGCAGTCCCGCCTCGACGAGATGGCGGTCGAGCGCGGCCTGGTCCTTGAGATAGACCTCGCTGCGACCCTTCGACACCTTGAATAGCGGCGGCTGGGCGATGAACAGGTGCCCCGCCTTGACGATATCGGGCATTTGCCGGTGGAAGAACGTCAGCAGAAGCGTGCGGATGTGCGCGCCGTCCACGTCGGCGTCGGTCATGATGACGATCTTGTGGTAGCGCAGCTTCTCGAGGTTGAATTCGTCGCGCAGGCCGGTGCCCATCGCCTGGATCAGCGTTCCGACTTCCTTGGACGAGATGATCCGGTCGAACCGGGCGCGCTCGACGTTGAGGATCTTGCCGCGCAGTGGGAGGATCGCCTGGTACTTGCTATCGCGGCCCGACTTGGCCGAGCCGCCGGCGCTGTCGCCCTCGACCAGGAACAGCTCGCATTTCGCGGGATCGCGTTCGCGGCAATCGGACAGCTTGCCCGGCAGCGAGGCGACCGACATCGCGCCCTTGCGGCTCATTTCGCGCGCGCGGCGCGCGGCCTCGCGCGCGGCGGCAGCGTCGATGATCTTCTGGACGATCTGCTTGGCGTCCGCGGGATTTTCCTCGAGCCACTCGTTCATCTTCTCGCCCATCAGCGATTCGAGCGGCTGGCGGACCTCGGAGCTGACCAGCTTGTCCTTGGTCTGCGAGGAGAACTTGGGGTCGGGCAGCTTGACCGAGACGATCGCGGTCAGCCCTTCGCGCATATCCTCACCCGTCAGGCCGACCTTCTCCTTCTTGAGCAGGCCGGTGCGCTCGGCATAGCCGTTCAGCGTGCGAGTCAGCGCCGCGCGGAACGCCGCGAGGTGCGTACCGCCGTCACGCTGCGGGATGTTGTTCGTGAAACAGAGCACGTTCTCGTAGTACGAATCGTTCCATTCCAGCGCGACGTCGATGCCGATACCGTCCTTGTCGGCCGAGACCGAGATCGGCTCGGGCACGAGCGGCTGCTTGTTGCGGTCGAGATACTTCACGAACGCGGCGATCCCGCCCTCGTAATAAAGGTCGTGCTCGAGCGGCTCTTCGTGCCGGAGGTCGCGCAGCTTGATGCGCACGCCCGAATTCAGGAAGGCTAGTTCGCGATAGCGGTGCTCGAGCTTCTCGAAATCGTATTCGGTCACGTTCTTGAAAGTGTCGCTCGAGGCCATGAAGGTCACGCGCGTACCGTTGCGCTCGCGCCCGGCGGGGCCTTTCACGACGAGCGGCGCCACCGCGTCGCCGTGCTCGAAGCGCATCCAGTGCTCCTTGCCGTCGCGCCAGATCGTCAGCTCAAGCCATTCGCTGAGCGCGTTGACGACCGACACGCCCACGCCATGGAGACCGCCGGAGACCTTGTAAGCGTTGTCATCGGAGGTGTTCTCGAATTTCCCGCCCGCGTGGAGCTGGGTCATGATGACCTCGGCCGCGGACACGCCCTCTTCCCGGTGCATGTCCACCGGAATGCCGCGCCCGTTGTCCTCGACCGAGACCGAGCCATCGGGGTTGAGTTCGATCAAGACGAGGTCGCAGTGACCCGCGAGCGCCTCGTCGATAGCGTTGTCGCTGACCTCGAACACCATGTGATGGAGGCCCGATCCGTCGTCGGTATCGCCGATGTACATGCCCGGCCGCTTGCGCACCGCGTCGAGGCCCTTGAGGACCTTGATCGAGTCGGCGCCGTAGCCGTTCTGGTTGGGGGTATTTTCGCCCTGTGCGGGAGTGTTTTCGTCCATGTCCATCATATAGGCATCGAGGGGCCTTCAAGGAACCCTTGGAAACCCCTTCCATCCACAGGGGATTGGTGCTGAAAAGCGCGTCCACACCGAGGGGAGAATGCCTTGAAATTCCTGCCGATGGTCGCGCTCGCCGCAGCACTGGCCGCTTCGCCTGTCGCCGCACAGATGAAGATCGAGCCCATGGGGCCGCTGCGTCCCGACCAGAGCCGTTTCTTCGAACTCTACAAGGAGATGGTGGAAACCGACACCTCGCTGCCGAACGGCAGTTGCACCAAGGCGGCGGAGCAGGTCGCCACGCGGTTGAAGGCGGCCGGCTTTTCCGACGATCAGCTGACGCTGTTCTCGGTCCCCGAACACCCCAACGACGGCGGGCTCGTAGCCGTGCTGCCGGGAACTTCGAAGACGCTGAAGCCAATGCTGCTGCTGGCGCACATCGATGTCGTCGCCGCCAAGCGCTCGGATTGGGAGCGCGACCCGTTCACGCTCATCGAGGAGGACGGCTACTACTACGCCCGCGGGACCGCCGACGACAAGTTCCAGGCGGCTGTGTGGTCCGACGCGCTGATCCGGCTCAAGGAAGCCGGTGCCAAGCCCAAGCGCACGATCAAGATGGCGCTCACTTGCGGTGAAGAGACCGACAACGCCTTCAACGGCGCCGAATGGCTCGCCAAGGAACGGCGCGACCTGATCGACGCGGCCTTCGCTCTCAACGAAGGCGGCGGCGGCCGCACCGACGGCAAGGGAACCCTGCTCGTCCAGACGATCCAGGTCGGCGAGAAGGTCTACCAGGACTACAAGCTGGTCGCGACCAACCCGGGCGGGCATTCGAGCCGCCCCGTGCCGGACAACGCGATCTACGACATGTCGCGGGCGCTGGAGCGGATTTCCCGGCACGAATTCCCGGTCGAACTAAACGACACGACCCGCGCCTTCTTCGCGAAGGCCGGCGCCGCCCGGCCCGACGACCTCGGCCGAGCGATGGTCGCCATCGTCAAGAACCCCGGCGACACGGCGGCGCTGGCGGTCCTCGACACGGACCCTACCTTCCATTCGATGCTGCGGACGACCTGCGTCGCGACACTGATCGACGGCGGGCATGCCCTGAATGCTCTGCCCCAACGGGTCGAGGCGAACGTCAACTGCCGCATCTTCCCCGGTCATTCGCGCGACGAGATTCGTGCCGAGCTTGCCCGGGTGATCGGGAACGACGCGATCAAGATCACCTATGGCCGCGACGACAAGCCGGTCGCCAAGGCGCCGCCGCTCGATCCCGCGCTGATCGGGCCGATGGAAAAGCTGTCGGCAAAGTATTACCCCGGGGTGCCGGTAATCCCGACCATGTCCACGGGCGCGACCGACGCGGTCTACACTGGCGGCGCCGGCATCCCGACCTACGGCGTGCCGGGCCTCTGGTCCGGTCCTGAAGGGAGCGGCGCGCACGGGCTCAATGAACGGGTCGAGGTGCGCTCGGTCTACACTGGCCGAGACTATCTGTTCGACCTGATCAAGGCTCTGGCGCAGTAGCGACCGCTACCGCCCCGCCTTCGCGAAGGCGGGGCGGAAATGCGCCGCGCCGCTCCAGATCGAGGCGTGGAACACGTCGGGAAGCTCCGCGCGAGTGGCCGCGTCGAACTGGGTGACGTGGCACTGCGCAGCCTTGCGCACGGCAGCGAGATCGCTCTCGTCGTAGGCGGCCTGGACGGTCAGCAGTGCGGGGTCGGTAGTGGCCCAGCGCTGCATCTCCTCGACCGGTGGCAGCGTTCCCTTGGCAATGCCGCCATAGAGCAGCTCGGGCCGGTCGGCGCCCATCGCCTGCACGACCTGCGTCGTCATGGCGCTGACCATCCGGTGGTCGCCGTGGCCGTACCCGCCGTCGGGGCCCCAGGTGATGATCGTGGCGTACCGCCGGCTGGCAAGGACTGCCCGGAGCTCTGCGCCCAACCGGAGAGCGGGGCTCGCCGCGTCCTGTGGACGGTCCGCCAGCGTTCCATCGCCGAGGCGCAGGAACCGCACGTCGCTCACCCCGAGCGCCTCAGCGGAGCACATCGCTTCCTTCTCGCGGATCGCCGCAAGTTCGGCGCCCTTGGCCATCGCGGTGACGCCCGGGCCCTGGTCGCCGCTCGTCGCAAAGACCATGGTCACCGGTATGCCATCACGGATCGCGCGGGCGATCGCTGGCGATACCACCAGCTCGTCGTCGGGATGGGCGAATACCGCGAGTATCGGCCCGCGCGGCGCGATCGAGGTCGAAACGGGCTCGACCGTGGGGGCACAACCCGCAAGCAGCGCGGCGAGCAAAAGAATTCTCATGCCGCATGCTAACCGGCGCCGGATCGTCCGCAAAGCCTCTTGCCACTTACCCGCGCCGGACTAGCGTACGCATCATGACCCGAGACGACATCGCTCATCGCCTTGCCGAACCGTTCGGCGCGTTCCCGCAGATACTGGCCGACTGGGCCGCGATTCAGCCCGACCTTCCGGCGTTGCGCGACGAGGACGGGGAACTGTCATGGGGAGAGCTGGGCGACCGGATCGAGCGGATCGCGGCGCGGCTGCAGGAGGTCGGGCTCGAGCGCGGCCAGTCGGTGGCGATCCTCGGCACCTCGACCATTCCCTATGCCCTCGTCTTTCTTGCCGCCGTGCGCGCGGGCGGGGTTGCTGCTCCGCTGACCACCAGTGCCAGTGCGGACCAGCTGGCGGGCATGGCGGCGGACAGCGGCGCCAGTCACATCTTCATCGACCGGGCCAAGCTCAACGAGCTTGGCCCGGACTGCTTCCCCGGCATGGTGAAGGTAGTCCTCGACGAAGAACTCGACACGTGGATGGCCGGACCGGGTACCCGCGCAGCGCCATTCGCGCCCGCCGAGAAAGACCCTTTCAACATCATCTATTCGAGCGGGACGACCGGTATTCCCAAGGGCATCGTCCATTCGCACCTGATGCGCTGGCGCCAGTTCGCGACGACGGCATCGAGCCTCATCGCGACCGGGGAGGCCATCGTCAGCCTGACCTCGACCCCGCTTTACTCCAATACCACGATGGTCGCGTTTCTTCCGCCGCTTCTGGCAGGCGGGACGGTGCGGATCATGGGCAAGTTCGATTGCGGCCGCTGGCTGAGCCATGCCGAGACCGACGGTACGACGATGACGATGCTGGTGCCGGTCCAGTACCAGCGGCTGATGGACTTCCCTGATTTCGACCGGTTCGACCTGTCATCGCTGCGCCTGAAGTACTGCACGTCGGCGCCCTTCTCGGCCGAGCTGAAGCGCGAGGTGCTGGCGCGGATGCCGGGCGGGCTGGTCGAGATCTACTCGATGACGGAAGGCGGCGTGGTCTGTCTGCTCAACGCGCACGAATTCCCGGACAAGCTGCACACGGTCGGTCGCCCCTCTCCGGTGAGCGAACTGAAGGTCCTGGATGACGACGACAACGAGGTGCCGCCGGGCACGCCAGGCAACCTCGTCGGGCGCAGTGCGACGATGATGTCGGGCTACAAGAACCAGCCGGGCAAGACGCGCGAGGGCTACTGGATCGACCCCGCGACCGGCGAGACATGGCAGCGCATGGGCGACATCGGGCGGATCGATGCCGACGGCTTCGTGGAACTCGTCGGGCGCGCGAAGGACATGATCATATCGGGCGGGTTCAACATCTACCCGTCCGACCTCGAGGTCGCGCTCGAGGCGGATGCGCGCGTCGTCGAGGCCGCAGTGATCGGCATGCCGAGCCGCGCCTGGGGCGAGACCCCGGTCGGGTTCGTGCTCCTTGCCGAGGGACATGGCGAAGAGGACCTGCCCTCGATCCTTGCCGATACCAACGCCAGGCTCGGCAAGACCCAGCGTCTCTCGATGCTTTATACGATCGACGAAATGCCGCGCAGCCACATCGGCAAACTCCTCAAGACAGAACTGCGGGCGCTGGCGGAAACACTCGCCCCGGCCGCCTGATTCGGCGCCCGGGATCGGTGAATCAGGCGATCGTCGCGCCGAGGGTCAGCAGGCTGATCGAACTCGCGGCCACGAAGGCCAGGATCTGGGACAGTACACGCACTTTTATGCTCCTCTGAATGATGTGCTTCGCGCTAGGGCGACAGCAACGGCCGCGAAATAAGATTTCGTCGGGCTTTTCACTAATGACAAGAAGCGCACCCAAGTTGCGAAACAGGCAACACGATGGGGTTGGCGCACGGCTTCATGAGGTCATGGCCGCGTGCGGGTGACCTGAGAAAGGCAGCGGGGAGGGGGAAAGACGGGGCGACGACTGGGAGGGAGAGGAGATGTCGCCGCCCCGCTTTCCATTCGCGGCCGCCGCGTGCGACGGGGGCGAAGGCGCCTCGGGACCCGGGGGGGACGTGGTCGGAGGCGAGTGCCGGAGACGCCTGATTTCTGGGGGGAGAGGACTGGCGTCGCCCGGCTCGACCCACGAAATAATCTTGCGGCGAGCTTTCTACAAATGAGAAAACTTCGTCCTGTGTTGCGTCCTACGCAACATCGCCCGTGCAATGATCTCTCACACGGCGTGTCCCGATCACGACCAGGATCATCGCGCCGACCGCGATGGCCGAAGCGACCACGAGCGGCATGGCCGGAAAATCGAACACGGCCTGGGGTCCGGCGAACTTGGCGAAGATGCCCGTGTAGAGCAGCGGACCCGCGATCATCGCCAGGCTGCCGATCGCCTGGCTCGCGCCCTGGAGCTCGCCCTGGCTTTCTGCGTCGACCGCCCTGCTATTGAGCGAGTTGATCGATGGTTGGACGAGACCCTGGAGCCCGTTCACTACCAGCGCTACATAGATGACCGGATGGTATCGCACGAAGGCGAAGACCATGGTCACCGCAACCAGCGCGATCACTCCGATCACGACCGCGCGCACTTCCCCTACCCGCGGGATCAGCCAGCGCATGAGCAGACCCTGCACGAGCGCGCTGCCGACCCCCACCATGGTCAGCGACAGGCCGATCTGGCCAGGGCTCCAGCCATAGGCCTCGATCGCGAAATAGGCCCAGATGGATGGGTAGACCGTATGGGCGAGGGCCCACACGCCGAGGGCTGCCACCAGCCAAAGCACGGTGCGATCCTGGCGAGACAGCACCTTGAGCGCCGCAAAGGCGTTGGCGCGCGCGAGCGAGAACGGCCGGCGCCGTTCCGGCGAGAGGCTCTCGCGCAGGAAGAAGAAGCCGAAGAGCACGTTGGCAAACGCAAGGCCGGCAGCGGCGAGAAAGGGAACGCGCGGACCGAATTCGCCCAGGAACCCGCCGAGAGCCGGACCGATGATGAACCCGAAGCCGAAAGCCATCCCCATCGTCCCGAAGGCCGCCGCGCGGTCAGCGGGCTCGGTGACGTCGGCGATATAGGCATAGGCAGCCGCGAAGCTTGCGCCCGTGATCCCTGCAATCACGCGCCCGACCACAAGCCACCACAGGCTCGGCGCAAGGCCTTGCAGCAGGTAGTCGCAACCGAACGCGAACAGGCATGCGAGCAGCACGGGCCTGCGTCCGAACCGGTCGGAAAGGTTGCCGATGATGGGGGCGAACACGAACTGCATCGCCGCATAGCCCGCGCCGAGCCAACCGGCCCAGATCGCAGCGGTGTCGACGGGCATCTTGCCCAGATGCATTATCAGTCCGGGCAGCACGGGCATGACGAGGCCGAAGCCGATCATGTCGATCAGCACGACCGTGAATACGAACCAGATGCTCGCGCGCTGCTGCACTTGCTCTCCCCGGTAGCACGGCAGCCGAGGCGATTGCGGTGCGCCGCCGGCACTTACCCGCCGTGCTGCGCGCTCGCAATCGCCTCTCTGTCGGCTGGTGTCAGCCTACCGGCTGCGGGGCCAGTGCCACGTAGCGCACCCGGTGCCGCTCGATCTCGATCATGGCGCGCCTCGTCGCGTCGCGTTCGCAGTCGCTTGTTCCGTAGACCGGCAGCGCGGTGGTGCCACAGACTTTCCTGATCTCGCCAACGACCCGCTTCTTGAGGCGCGACACGTCGCCTGCCTTCCTGAGATCGAGGTCGCCATAGGCTACCCGCACAGTCTCGCCTTCTTCGGCGTTGAGCGGGATGGCGGTTGCGGTCAGGGCGATCGCGACGGCGATCCCCGGTACGAACTTCAGCATAGAGAATCCCTTTCGTAGTCCCTGCGCCTTCGCCACCCTCCTTCCCGGACTTCCAAGCTGATTGTGCATTGCAGCATGGCATTCGCAATCGCAAAAACTGCAGGTGCCGGTGCATTTGGCGAATCCCGTTTTCGTGTCCGTCGCCGACACTATCCACAGAGTGTTCTTCATCACTTTTCAGATGCTTATCGAGAGCGCCGGCTCTGATCCGGCCGTTGTCTGAGACGCAACCGTTGCGCCGATCGGCAGCGCAGTGGGTAGCGGGGTGCAATTGCAGCAACGATCCGCTCGCCGACCGGACTGGACCTGCGCGGACCCGCCGCCTAACGGCCCCGCATGGACAGCGCGACCCTTCCCGATTCCATCCTCATCGTCGATTTCGGCAGCCAGGTGACCCAGCTCATCGCTCGCCGCGTGCGCGAGGCAGGCGCCTATTCGGAGATCGCGCCTTTCACCCAAGCAGAAGAGGCATTCCACCGCCTGCAGCCAAAGGGAATAATCCTGTCCGGCTCGCCCGCGGGAGTGCCCGAGGAAGGCAGCCCCCGCGCGCCGCAGATGCTGTTCGAGGCAGGGCTTCCGATCCTAGGCATCTGCTATGGCCAGCAGGTGATGAGCCACCAGCTCGGCGGCCGGGTCGAGGCGGGCAACCAGGGCGAATGGGAAGGCGAATTCGGCCGCGCGTTCCTGACCGTGACGCAGGATTGCGCGCTGTTCGACGGCCTCTGGCAGGTCGGCGAGCGGCACCAGGTCTGGATGAGCCACGGCGACAAGGTCACCCAGTTCGCCCCCGGTTTCGAGATCGTCGCCACCAGCGACGGCGCGCCTTTCGCTGTCATCGCCGACGAAGAACGCAAGTTCTACGGCACGCAGTTCCACCCAGAGGTCGTTCACACCCCCGATGGCGGCAAGCTGATCGCCAACTTCGTGCACCGGGTGTGCGGGCTCGCAGGCGACTGGACGATGGCCGCCTATCGCGAGACCAAGATCGCGCAGATTCGCGAGCAAGTCGGCTCGGGCCGGGTCATCTGCGGTCTGTCGGGCGGGGTCGACAGCTCGGTCGCCGCGATCCTGATCCACGAGGCGATCGGCGATCAGCTGACCTGCGTGTTCGTCGACCACGGACTGCTGCGCCTCAACGAGCGCGAGCAGGTCGAACGCATGTTCCGCGACCACTACAACATCCCGCTCGTCGTCGTGGATGCCGAGGCGCGCTTCATGGCGGGGCTCGAAGGCGTCACCGACCCCGAAAAGAAGCGCAAGTTCATCGGCGGCGAATTCATCAACGTGTTCGAGGAAGAGGCCCGCAAGATCGGCGGCGCGGACTTCCTGGCGCAGGGCACGCTCTACCCCGACGTGATCGAGAGCGTCAGCTTCACCGGCGGGCCGAGCGTCACGATAAAGAGCCACCACAACGTCGGCGGGTTGCCCGAGCGGATGAACATGGCGTTGGTCGAACCCTTGCGCGAGCTGTTCAAGGACGAGGTCCGCGAACTCGGGCGCGAGCTGGGTCTCCCCGAGATCTTCGTCGGTCGGCATCCCTTCCCCGGCCCCGGCCTCGCCATCCGCATCCCCGGCGCGGTCGACAAGGAACGCTGCGACATCCTGAGGAAGGCCGACGCGGTTTACCTCGAGGAAATCCGCAACGCCGGTCTCTACGACGCAATCTGGCAGGCCTTCGCGGTCCTGCTGCCAGTCCGCACCGTGGGCGTGATGGGTGACTACCGCACTTACGATCACGTCCTCGCCCTGCGCGCCGTGACCAGCACCGACGGCATGACGGCCGACGTCTACCCCTTCGACAGCGCATTCCTCAGCCGCGTGGCCACGCGCATCGTCAACGAGGTGAAGGGCGTGAACCGGGTGGTCTACGACTACACCAGCAAGCCGCCGGGCACGATCGAGTGGGAGTGATTTGCGACGCGGATTGATCCGGGGGATCAATCCGGCCAAATCGCTCGGCGACGCAAGGAGCCGCCGAGATCCGCACGACCGCGATTTTGAAACGCCTGCAGGATGCGCTCGTCCAGCGCTTCGGGCACATGCGCCGCCGCCCGGAAGACCGCCGCGAGCCTGAGTGGGCATTGGTGCAAGGGCTGATCGGCAGCCGCATGCCGAGCGAGGCGTCGAGCGTGGTGGCGGACCGGGTGCTGGCAGAGCAGGGATCGTGGGACGCGGTGGCGGCGCTGCGACTCGATGAACTGGCCAAGGCGCTGAAGGGCGTGCGATTTCCGAACCAGTCGGCGAAGCGCGTGCACGGGGTTCTCGGCGCGATCTGCGAGAAGGTGGGCCGGGTCGACCTGTCGCTGCTCGAGAAGATGGACACGTCCGAGGCCGTTGCCTGGCTCGAGGCGCTGCCCGGCGCGGGGCGCAAGATCGCCGCGCAGGTGGTCAACACCACCACGCTCGATCGGCCCTCATTGGTGCTCGACACGCACCACTTGCGTATCCTCGCGCGGCTGGGGCTGATCGCGGCAGGCGAGGATACCGCCAAGGCCTACGACGTGCTGATGCCGCAGTTGCCCGAGGGATGGGACGCGGCGACGATCGACGAGCATCACATGCTGATGAAGGAACTGGGGCGGGAGGTGTGCACACCCAAGAACCCCAAGTGCCCAGACTGCCCCGCGCTCTCGCTATGCCCGACCGGCCGGTCCCGGACCTAGGCTGGGACGCGGCGGATGTGGCTGTGGCCGACGCCGTCGCTGCCTGCCACTCCGCACTGGGCCGTCCGGTCCTCGTGGGGCTCGCCGGTGCGCAAGGCTCGGGCAAGAGCACGATGGCCCCGCGCATCGCCGCGCTGCTGGCGGAGAAGGGCCTGGGCACTGCCATCCTCGCGCTCGACGATTTCTATCTGACACGGGAGAAACGCAAGGCGCTGGCCGAGACGGTCCACCCGCTGCTCGCCACGCGCGGGGTTCCGGGGACGCACGACATCGGTTTGCTGACGCGGGCGTTCGACGCGCTGCTGGCGGGGCAATCGGCAATCGTGCCGCGGTTCGACAAGGGCAGCGATGATCGCACCGGAACCCGGACGGTGGCGGGACCCGTCGACGTGGTCCTTCTCGAAGGCTGGTGCATCGGCGCGCGCGCCCAGACCGACGCGGCCCTCGTCGAACCGGTCAACGCGCTCGAACGCGACGAGGATGCGGACGGAACCTGGCGGCGCTGGGTCAATCGGCGGCTCGCCACCGACTACGCCGCGCTCTTCGACCGGATCGACCTGCGCATCCTCCTGCGCGCGCCGGATTTCGCCGTGGTCGAGCGGTGGCGCTGCGAGCAGGAAGCGCACCTCGGCCTCCGCGGCATGACCAGTGAGCAGATCACCCGATTCGTGCAACACTACGAGCGAGTCACCCGCGCCATGCTGGCGGAGGAACCCGCCGACCTGATCGTCGACCAGTCGCCCGATCGCGTCCCGGTCGCCATCCGGTGAGCCAGCTCCCGCTCGATGATCCCCGCACCGAGGTGTTGCGCCGGCTGCAGGCGCTGCTGATCCAGCGCTTCGGGCGGATCGACCGCGCCGCGGCCGAGTGGCGCAAGCCCGAATGGGTGCTGGTGCAAGGGGTAATCGGCGCGCGGACCCTCACGCCGACGTCGAATGCCGCGACCGAGCGCCTGCTCGCGCGGTACGGTTCGTGGGACGCGGTCGCCACCGCACCGGTGGAGGAACTGGAGGCCGAACTGGCCACTCAGACATTTCCCGATATCGCCGCCGCGCGGGTCAGGTCGGCGCTCGGCGTCGTGGTCGAGCGGGTGGGCCGCATGGACCTTTCCCACCTCGGCGCGCTGACCACCGAGGACGCGATGGCGTGGCTCGAGGACCTGCCCGGCGTGGGGCGCAAGGTCGCCGCCGGGGTGATGAACGCCAGCACCTTCGATCGCCGCGCGCTGGTGCTCGACAGCCATCACATCCGTGTCAGCCAGCGCATGAAACTGGTGCCGCCGCGTGCCGACACGATTCGTGCTTTCGACAGCCTAAGCCCTGCGATGCCGCCCGAGTGGAGCGCGAGCGAATTCGACGAGCATCACCTGCTGATGAAGAAGCTCGGCCAGCAGTTCTGCCGCCCCGCCGCGCCGCTGTGCCGCGAGTGCCCGGCCCTGTCGCTCTGCCCCACCGGAACCGCGCGCGTGCCCGACCGCTGAGCGGTCATGTTGGACGAAGAGCAGGTCGAGGAGGTGTTTCGCCGGTTGAGCGAGGCGATGCCCGGCCGCATCCGCTGTGCGAAGGGGCCGAAGGGACAGCCCGATGCCTTCCGCAGCTGTATCGCCTGCATGCTCTCTGCCCAGTCGCTCGACCGCAACACCGCCGCCGCCACGAAGGCGCTGTTCAAGCTTGCCCGCACGCCGCGCGCGATGCTGAAACTCGACGAGCCAACTATCGCCGCGGCGATCAAGCCCGCAGGCCTCTACAACATGAAGGCGCGCAACATCCGCGCTTTCTGCGCCGCGCTGCTCGAACGGCACGGCGACGTGGTGCCCGACACGCGCGAAGGGCTGATGGCGCTGCCGGGCATCGGGCGCAAGTGCGCCGACATCGTGCTCCAGTTCACCTTCGGCACCGACACGATCGCGGTCGACACCCACGTCCACCGCGTGTGCAATCGCATCGGGCTGACGAGTGCGAAGACGGCCGACAGGACCGCCGAGCAGCTCGAGGCCCGCGCACCCGAGTGGGCCTTCCACGAAGGGCATTTCTGGCTGATCCAGCTTGGCAAGCGCGTGTGCAAGGCGCGCAGCCCGCAATGCCCGCGCTGCCCGGTCAACGACCTGTGCGAGTTCGCCGCCCCACTCAGGGCCTGAATTCGACCCCGGTCAGTTCTTCGGACCTGGCCCACAGCCGCTCGGCCAAGGCTTCGTCGCGGATGTGCGGCTGTGCGCCAGCCATTGGAGTGTCCACGCTCGCCGGTGCAGCGACATCGCAATTTTCGCAATAGACCCCGCCTTTGCCGTCAAGCAGCGGAGAGGTCGCCGCCCAGACGGTTGTCGAGGCGCCTTCCTCAGTGGTCTTGAAGCGCTCGTTGACGTTGCCCTCCGCATCGACCCAGCCCATCGCGACCTGCTCTTCGTCGGTGAGATGGCGCTGGAGGTCGGTCATGATCCCGCCCGGATGGACCGAGAACGCGCGCACTCCGTGCGGTTCGCCGAGTTTGTCGAGATGCAGTGCGAACAGCGCGTTGGCGCTCTTGGCCTGGCCGTAGGCGTTCCACTTGTCGTAGTCGCGCCGCTCGTAGTTCGGATCGTCGAGATCGGGCGGGCAGATGCGGTGCCCGATCGAGGACAGGGCAACCACACGCGCCTTGCCCGCGGCTTCGAGCAAGGGCCAGAGCCGCGCGGTGAGCTGGAAGTGTCCCAGATGATTGGTCGCGAACTGGCCTTCGTAGCCCCGCGCGTCACGCTGGAGCGGGCTTGCCATCACCGCGGCGTTGTTGATCAGGATGTCGATGCGGTCCAAGCGTCCGGAGACGCTTTCGGCGAAGGCGTCGATTGACGCGGGGTCGGAAAGGTCGAGCGGGAGGATCGCGATCGAACCGATGAAGCCGGCGAGCACGTCTTCCGCCTGTCCGGTCCGCCGCGCGCCGACGATAACTTCGGCCCCGGCCTCGGCGATGGCCCGCACGGTCTCGGTCCCGATGCCCGAGTAACCCCCGGTGACGACCACGCGCTTGCCGGACATGTCGATGCCGGCGACCACTTCGCGCGCCGTCGAGCGGTATCCGAAGGGCGAACCGATAGGCTGCTGGGGGGTGGTCATGGCAATTCTCTCCTTGCGCGACCGTGCAAGGATTGGGCGTCCGCAGCCCCGTCGTCAATTGCGCGTGGAACGTCCTGCGCGCCCCGCCCGTTACCGGGTTCGTGAGCCGTTGGGTGGAGCGGCATGCACATCCAACAAGGAGAGGTCGAGATGAACACGAAATCCATATTCGCCATTGCAGCGCTGGCCGGATCGGTCGCACTCGCAGGCTGCGCCACGATCGAGGAAGAGGTCGTCGACGCGACCTCCGATACCTACAAGGCCACGCTGACCGGCGCCAATGAAGTCGGCGGCGGCGATCCCGACGGGTTCGGCCGGGCCGAAATCTCGGTAACCGACGGGTTCGGTCAGGTCTGCTGGGAGATCAAGGACGTCGCCGGCATCGATGCGCCCACCGCGGCGCATATCCACTATGGTCGCGCGGGAACGAACGGCCCGCCGGTCTTCACCCTCGAAAAGTCGAACGAAGGCCGCTGGCAGGGCTGCAAGGACGCCCGCGAGTGGACCCAGAACCGCCTGCAGGGCAATCCGTCAGACTTCTACGTGAACGTCCACAACGCAGCCTATCCCAATGGCGCGATCCGCGGACAGCTGAGCGACGCCCAGTAAGCCTTACCAGGCATTCCCCGCCGCAACCGCGGCTCGCTCGGCCGGTGTCGATCGCCGGCCGAGCACCGGGTTGCGGTGGGGATATCGCCCGAACCGGGCAATCATCCGCCAGTGGCTTCGCGCGAAAGCGAAATTGCCGGGCACCTTGCGGAAATAGGCCAGACTGGCCCGCTGGTCGGCAATCGCCTCGCTGTGCATCAAGGGCATGCCGGCGAACGCGCGCGCATGACGGTCGAGCGAACGGTGCCACCCCATCGCAATGAACCGCCTCGTGATCGCCCGACCCAGGGGGTCGGTCGCGAACGCGCGCGCCGTTCCGCGGTGTACGTTGCGCGGGACCTGGTCGAACAAGAGGATCGCGGCGAGCGCGGTCTGACGGTCGCGAAGAAACTCGCGCGCGGGGCGAACGCGCAGGGCGTTCAGCTCGCGACCAAAACGGCGGGCAATTCGCGCATCAAGCTCGGGCGAGCCGCCCCACCAGTCGCCGGGGCCGAGCGCATGGAACCAGAAATGCAGCAGGTCCGCCGCCCATCGGCGGGGCGCCATGGTCACCGATGCGCGCTCAGTCGGCCCGGGTGTAGGGGACGAAATCGGTCAGGAACACGTTGCCCGTGTACATGCCGGTCGACGGATCGAAAGTCGTGACGATGTCCTGCCGGCAAAGCTGTGGCCCGTGCTGGCGTACCAGCAGCGCATCCCAGCGATTCAGATCGTCGGGGTTCGCGGTGCGGTTCACCCAGATCGTCCGGCCGCGGCCATAGACCACCGCCGTCTCGTCGATCACGGTCGATTCGCGGTTGGTGAAGGTGTTGATGCAGCTGCGCGGTTCGCCGGCGACGCGGCCTTCGAGCATCTTGGCCAGCTTGGCCTCTCCCGTCAGCCGCTCGGCAGCGACCGAGGGGCCCGCGGCCAAAGCGGCGGCAGCAAGAGCGGCGGCAGTGGCGATCAGGCGCATGGGCTTTCTCCTCAACGGTCGGGACGGGTATAAGGTACGAACTGGTCCAGGAACAGGTTCGGCCCTGGAATATGCGAATGGCGGTCGCGCAGCTCGACCCGGTCGAGCCGGCACAGGCGCGACGCGAAGCGGTAGACCACCGGCAGATCCCAGTAATCGAGCAACTGGGCTCCGGCGGGCCGGTTGACGTAGATCGTGTCGCCGCGCTTGAAGACCAACGCTATGTGGTCGACGATCTCCAGCGAGTCGCTCGGACCGTCCCGAATGCAATCGACCGGTTCACCGGCCACCCGCCCTTCGAGGATCTTGGCAAGCTCGGCCTCGCCTTCAGCGTCCGCATCGCTCGCAAGCGCGGGAACGCCGGCAAGGGACACAGCCAAGAGGGCGGTCGCCAGCCGAGGGAAGCGCTCGATCATCATGGCACGCTATCTACCACGAATGCGCTGAACGCACGCTGACTTTGTGGATCAGGCCGTGCCGCCGACGGTCAGGCCCGAGACGAGCAGGGTCGGCTGGCCGACCCCGGCCGGGACGGACTGGCCGCCTTTGCCGCACATGCCCACGCCTTCGTCGAGCGCCATGTCGTTGCCGATGCCGATCACCTTGGTCAGCGCGGTGGGGCCGTTGCCGATTAGCGTCGCGCCCTTGATCGGTGCGCCGAGCTTGCCGTCCTCGACGAGATAGGCCTCGGTGCACGAGAAGGTGAAATTGCCATTGACGATATCGACCTGCCCGCCGCCGAAGCTCTTGGCGAAGATGCCCTTCTTTACGCGAGACAGCAGTTCGCCCGGATCGTCCTTGCCTCCGCGCATGAAAGTGTTGGTCATCCGCGGCATCGGTGCGTGGGCGTAGTTTTCGCGGCGCCCGTTGCCGGTCGGCGCGACGCCCATCAGCCGGGCGTTCATGCGATCCTGCATGTATCCCTTGAGGATACCGTCTTCGATGAGCACGTTTTCCTGCGTCGGTGTCCCCTCGTCGTCGATCGACAGCGAGCCGCGGCGGTTCGCGATGGCTCCGTCATCGACCACCGTCACCCCGGGCGCCGCGACGCGGGTGCCGATGCGACCGGAAAAGGCGCTGGTGCCCTTCCGGTTGAAATCGCCCTCCAGCCCGTGGCCGACGGCCTCGTGCAGCAACACGCCGGGCCAGCCGGGCCCGAGCAGCACGGTCATCTCGCCGGCCGGGGCCGGAACGCTTTCGAGGTTGGTCAGCGCCTGGTCGACAGCCTCGTTCACTGCGCGGGTCCATTTCGTCACGTCGAACAGGTCGTCGTAAAGGTAGCGCCCGCCGAAACCGAAACTGCCGGTCTCGCGCCGCCCGTTCGCCTCAGCGACGACAGAAACGTTGAGCCGCACCAGCGGCCGGACATCGCGCGCGACGAAGCCGTCCGGACGCACGATCTCGATCGCCGACCAGCTGCCCGAAAGGCTCGCGGTGGCCTGCACGATCCGCGGATCGCGCGCACGAGCGGCCGCGTCGATCTCCTCGAGCAGGCGGATCTTCTTTTCCAGCGGCACCGCGTCGAGCGGGCTGGCTTCGGTGTAAAGATGCCGGTTCGACCGCGGCGGCGGCGCGGCCAGCGGGTTCCGCGCCGGATCGAGCAGGCGCAGGGTCTCACCGGCGCGGCGGATGGCGGCGGCGCTGATCTCGCTCGCGTGGGCGAAGCCGGTCATCTCGCCCGACACGCCGCGCAGGCCGAAGCCCGAATCGCGCGAATAGTCGCAGGTCTTGAGCCGCCCGTCGTCGAACAGGAACGCCTCGGTCGCAAGGAACTGGAGGTAGAGCTCCCCATCCTCGCACCGGGCGAGGGTTTCGGCGGCGAGCGCCTTCGCCTCGTCGGGCGAAAGCTGGCCGGAAGCGTAGAGCAGCGCGTGCGGATCGGCGGTCATGGCGCCGATATGGGCGCTTCACCGCGCGAAAGCTAGCTGGCGCCCGAAGAGATGTCCCTGAGGGTGGCTTGGTCCACGCCGTCGGCCGGGCCGCCCTCGAGCACGAAGCGCCGGTCGCAGTAGCCGCAATCGACGTAGCCGTGCTCGTCGATCTCGAGCCAGACCTTGGGGTGGCCGAGCGCGGCCGGGCGATAGTTCTCGCCGCTGCGGATGTCGGTGGCGCCATCGCACCAGACGCGGGTGGTCGTGACCTTGCTGACTTCGGGCGGCGGTATGCTCATGAGCGGCGCGGATACCGATGTTGCGGGCTCCACGCAACGCCTCTACTTGGCCCGCATGACCACGCCCCCCGCTATCCGCATCGACAACCTCGTGAAGCGCTATGCCGGCGAGAAAGGCAGCGAGGGCAAGCTCGCACTGAAGGGCGTCAGCTTCGACGTTCCGCAGGGCGAGATCTTCGGCCTGCTCGGCCCCAACGGCGCCGGCAAGTCCACGCTCATCAACATCCTTGCCGGGCTGGTCATGAAGACCAGCGGAAGTGCGGAAATCTGGGGCTTCGACATCGACGTCCATCCGCGCAACGCCAAGCGCTCGATCGGTATCGTGCCGCAGGAGATCGTCTTCGACCCGTTCTTCACTCCGTTCGAGGTGCTGGAGAACCAGGCCGGGTTCTATGGTGTGCCGAAGGGCGAGCGGAGGTCCGAAGAACTGCTCGACGCGGTGCGCCTGGCGGACAAGCGCGATGCCTATGCGCGCACGCTCTCCGGCGGGATGAAGCGGCGGCTGCTGGTCGCCAAAGCGATGGTGCATGCCCCGCCGATCCTCGTGCTCGACGAGCCGACCGCGGGCGTCGACGTCGAGCTGCGCCGCCAGCTATGGGAGCTCGTCACCCGCCTCAACCGTGAGGGCGTGACGGTGGTGCTGACCACCCACTACCTCGAAGAAGCCGAACAGCTCTGCGACCGGATCGCGATCATCAACCACGGTGAACTGATCGCCAACAAGCCGACCCGCGAACTCGTCGGGATGATGGGTGAGAAGGTGGTGGAGATCACCGTCGACCGCGATCTTGCCGGCCCGCCCGCGCACGCCGCCTTCAAGAAGAGCGCGAAGAAAGGCGACCGGACCGTCGAGATCACCTACGACAAGGACAAGATCACCGCGGGCCAAGTACTCGGCCTGGTGCAGGAGCAGGGCTTCGTGATCGAGGACGTGACCACGCGCGAGGCGGACCTCGAAGACGTGTTCGTCCAGCTGACCAGCACCGAATGAACGCGCCGCTCTACGACACGATCGGGCTCGATTATGCGAACCTTCGGCGGCCCGACCCGCGCATCGCGGCGGCGATCGAGACCGCGCTGGGGGACGCGCGCAAAGTGCTAAACGTCGGTGCCGGGGCGGGGAGTTACGAACCGTCGGACCGCGAGGTCACCGCGCTCGAACCCTCCGCCGAGATGATCGCGCAGCGACCGGCAGGCGCCGCGCCGTGCGTGCAGGGAGTGGCCGAGGCGCTGCCTTTCGAAGACGACAGCTTCGACGCGGTGATGGGCGTCATGACCGTCCATCACTGGACCGACCGTGCTGCGGGATTTGCCGAACTGCGCCGTGTTTCCCGTGGCACGATCGTTCTTTGCACGTTCGATCCACTTGCCGGCGTGCAGTGGGTGCTCGACTACTTCCCGGAGATGGCCGAACTCGATCGGCAGTTCATGCCGACCATGGAAGAATACGTCGAGAGGCTCGGCGCAGTCGAGATTAGCCCCCTGCCTGTTCCGCACGACTGCACCGACGGGTTCCTCTACGCCTACTGGCGGCGCCCGGAGGCCTATCTCGATCCCCTGGTGCGCAAGGCGATCTCTTCGTTCTGGCTGATCGAACGGGTCGAGGAGGGTCTCGAGCGACTGAAAGCCGACCTTGCGGACGGAACCTGGAAGGCGCGCTATGGCCATCTGCTCGGACGCGACAGCATCGACGCGGGCTATCGCCTCGTGGTCTCGCGCGGCTAGCCGATCGCGGCGCGCGCAAGCCCCCCCGCAAGGGCCAGCGCGGCCACTCCCGCCAACCGCACCGCCCAGAAGGGCAGATTACGCGACCACCACTGCGCATAGGCGGCATGCCAGCGGAGCGGGAGGACCGCGAGCAGCACTGAGGTGACCACGATCGCCCAGCCGGCGACGGTGAACAGGTCCGGCGTCCAAGCCGCGGGAGCACGCACGTTGAGCGCGGCCCCGGCGATGCCGCGGCCCGCCTGCTCGATCAGGTTGACCCTGTGGCTACTGGCGAATCGACCGATCGCCGAGCGCGCGGCGGCAGGGCGGGCGAGCGCGAACACACCCGCGCCCGCGATCCACAGGGCGAAGAGCAATACCAGTACAAGGGCGATTGCCTGCATCGCCAGCCGCTAGGCCGGCGACAGGCCCACGCCAAGCGAAACCGGAAATTAGCGCAGCAGGCGGTCGGCCAGCCCCGCGTCGCGCACGTACTGCACCGTCCAGTGGTGCGGCATGCTTTCCTCCATCGGCGTGGCGCAATGGCGGCAACGGCTGACCGATCCGCCGTGAATGCGCCGCACCGCGCCCATGTCGACACTGTGCCGACCGAACGCGCACGCGAGGTGTGCGATTTTCATGTCTGTTGCGACCCTTCCCGTCCCTATCCCCTGCGCCGGGATGGTTAACATCGCGGTCCGCGCCGCGAAATCTGGGAATCGACAGAGCGTTCCGCGCGTGCCGTGTCCCGAGCGGATCGTGGTCCCGCATGGGCGAATCGCAGATGATTCCGCGGGTGGCAGGATCGGACGCGGCGCAGTGCCGAAGGTACGGCTGTCGACGAGTTCCGCGGAGGCAGGTCAACCGGCGCTTGCGGGTCCCGGGCGACCTCGGCATGACGCGGCTATGACCGCTACCCACGACGTCATCGTCATCGGCTCCGGCGCGGCCGGCCTAACCGCAGCGCTGGCGCTGGCAGAGACGCGCAAGGTGCTGGTTCTCGCCAAGGGGACCCTGACCGGCGGCAGTACCGCCTGGGCGCAGGGGGGGATCGCCGCGGTGCTCGATGCCGGCGACACCTTCGAGGACCATATCCGCGATACGATGGTCGCCGGCGCTGGCCTCAACCGCCGCGAAACGGTCGAGTTCGTGATCGAGAACGCGCCCGCGGCGATCGACCGGCTCATCGAGCTTGGGGTGCCGTTCAACAAGGATCGCGATACCCTCCACCTTACCCGCGAGGGCGGGCACAGCCATCGGCGGATCGTCCATGTCGACGATGCGACCGGTTGGGCGGTGCAGGAGGCGCTGCTCAAGGCGGCCGAGGCCAATCCAAACGTGACGATGCTGCCGGGCCGCGCGTGCATCGACCTCATCACCGGGCGCCACGGGGAAAAGTTCTCCGGCTCTGGCCGCGTGTGGGGCGTCTACGCGCTCGACGAGGCGACGGGCCAGGTCGAGGCCCACGTCGCCCGCGCGACCATCCTCGCCACCGGCGGCGCGGGGCGCGTGTACCAGTTCTCCACCGCCCCCCGGGGCGCGACGGGCGACGGCATCGCGATGGCGTGGCGCGCGGGGGCCCGCGTCTCCAACATGGAGATGATGCAATTCCACCCGACCTGCCTCTACAACCTCGACGTCAAGAACTTCCTCATCACCGAGGCGGTGCGCGGCGAAGGCGGGCTGCTCAAGCACCCCGAGACCGGCCACCGCTACATGCCCGACTACGACCCGCGCGCCGAACTGGCTCCGCGCGACGTGGTCGCCCGCGCCAACGACGACCAGATCAAGCGCTACGGCCTCGATTTCGTCCACCTCGACATCAGCCACCTCGACCCGGAGTTCGTGCGCGGGCACTTTCCCAACATCGACGAGAAGCTGACCGGCCTCGGCATCGACATGACGAAAGAGCCGATCCCGGTCGTGCCCGCGCAGCACTATACCTGCGGCGGCGTGCTGATCGGGCTCGACGCACGGACCGACCTGCCGGGCCTGTGGGCGGCGGGCGAAGTGACCGAGAGCGGGCTCCACGGCGCCAACCGGCTCGCCTCGAACAGCCTCCTCGAATGTTTCGTGTTCGGCGAGGCGGCAGCCGAGGACATCCTCGCTGCGTGGGACGAGATGGACGATCCCCCGCCGATCCGCGAATGGGACGAAAGCCGCGTGACCGATTCCGACGAAGAGGTGGTCATCAAGCAGAACTGGACCGAGATCCGGCGGATGATGTGGAACTACGTCGGCATCGTGCGCACAACCAAGCGGCTGGAGCGCGCGGCGCACCGGATCGACCTGCTCGCGCAGGAGATCGAGGACTACTACGGCAGCTTCCGCGTCACCACCGACCTCATCGAACTGCGCAACCTCCACCAGTGCGCCGACCTCATAGTCCGCAGCGCGCTGAAGCGCCACGAGAGCCGGGGCCTTCACTACACGCTCGACTATCCCGATACCGCCGAAGTCGCGCGCGACACGGTGCTGGTCCCGTGACGCCAGATTGACAGCGTAGCGACGCGCCCTAGTCTCCCACCCTGCGGCGAGGGGTGCCGCCCTTCAGGGAGACCCGCCGCATGGCCACTGTTGTCGCCAGCGCCACGGAGCGCACCTTTCTCGGCCAGCCGATCGGGGTCGCCTATCTCGCGATGACCGAGGCGTGGGAGCGGTTCAGCTTCTACGGCATGCGCGGGCTCCTGATCCTCTACATGGTGCAGGAGATCCTGCTGCCCGGGCGGATCGAGAAGGTCGCCGGAATGGACGCCTACCGCGCGTGGGTGACGAGCGTCTTCGGCGAACTGTCCACGCAGGCTTTCGCCAGCCAGACCTTCGGCCTCTATTCGGGCTTCGTCTATTTCACCCCGATGCTCGGCGGACTGATCGCCGACCGCTGGCTGGGCGCGCGCAAGACCGTGCTGACCGGCATCGCGTTCATGACCGTCGGCCACCTCGCAATGGCGTTCGACGTCAGCTTCCTCATCGCGCTCGTCGCACTCGTCATCGGCTCGGGCCTGCTCAAGGGCAACGTCGCGGCACAGGTCGGGCACCTCTACTGCACGGACGACGAAGCCAACCGCTCCAAGGGTTACGTGATCTTTTCGACCGGCATCAACATCGGGGCGACACTCGGCCCGTTCGTCTGCGGGCTGCTCGCGCAAGTTTACGGCTGGCATGTCGGCTTCGGGCTCGCCGGGATCGTCATGCTGCTGGCGGCGGCGGTCTATATCGCAGGCTGGAAGCACTTTGCCGACGACACCCCGCGCCACAAGCGCACCGAGGCGGCAGTGCCGATGCGTGGCAGCGACTGGTCGATCGTCGGACTGGTCGTCCTCGTCATGATGATGACCACGGTCATCGGCCTGATCTACGACCAGATGAGCAACGTGGGGATGATCTGGGTGGCGGAGCAGGTCGACCTGATGACGGCGTTGGGCGCTGTCCCGGTCCCCTGGTTCGCCTCGGAGGATGCGCTCGCCTCGATCGTGATCGTGCCGGTGCTGATCTGGCTCTGGCGCGCCATGGCGCGTGGCGGGAACGAACCCCACGACTTCACCAAGATCGCGCTGGGCGGTGTCGTGATGGCCTGCGCGATGCTCTCGCTCGCGGGCGGTGCGATGCAGGCCGAAGCGAACGGCAAGAGTTCGCTGATCTGGCCCGCACTCGCGTTCTTCTTTTCCGGCGCGGGCTTCATGTTCTTCTGGCCGCAGATCCTGTCCTTCACCTCGCGGCGAGCGCCCGAACAGGTGAACGCGCTGATGATGGCCGGGGTCTACCTGACGGCGTTCGTCACGGGCATCACTTCGGGCTGGCTTGCACGCTTTTACGAGCCCTGGGGCGCTGCGACATTCTTCGTGGTCCATGCCGGCATCGCGCTGGCCGGAACGACGCTTTTCCTTGTGTTCGGTCCCCTGTTACGAAACCGGCTCGATACGCTCGAGCGCCGCAATGCCGGAGAATCCTGAACGATGCCGCAAGTCGAAGCCAACGGAATAACTCTCGAATACGACGAGCACGGCGACCCCGCCGCTCCGCCCATGCTGCTCGTCATGGGTCTTGGCGCGCAGATGACGCTGTGGCCAATGGAACTGGTGGAAGCGCTGGTGGCGCGAGGCTACCGGGTGATCCGCTACGACAACCGCGACATCGGCCTTTCGCACAAGTTCGACGGCGCGAAATCGCCCGGCATCCTGAGACTGCTGCTCGCGGCGCGCTTCGGCCTCAAGCCCCGCGTGCCCTATAGCCTTGCCGACATGGCCGCGGACGGGATCGGGCTGCTCGACGCGCTGGGGATCGACAGGGCGCATGTCGTGGGCGCGAGCATGGGCGGGATGATCGCACAGCACATGGCCTTCAGCCATCCCGACCGGCTGCTCAGCTTGACCTCGATCATGTCGACCACCGGGCACCGCAAGCTGCCGCCGGCAAAGCGCGAGGCCGTGGCGGCGCTCACCCGGCGCCCCAAGTCGCAGGACGAGGACGTTCTGGTCGAACACGGGGTAAAGGTACTGCATGCGATCGGCAGTCCCGCATATCGGCCGGACCCGGACGCCGCGCGCGAACGCAGCCGAATGCTGATCCGACGCAGCTTCTATCCGCAAGGTTTCCCGCGCCAGCTCGCCGCGATCGTCGCCGACGGCGACCGGCGCGAACGGCTGCAATCGGTCCGCGTGCCGACGCTGGTGATCCATGGCGAGGACGACCCGCTGGTTCCGCTGCCCGCCGGCATCGACACCGCACGGCACATACCGGGCGCCCAGCTCAAGACCGTACCCGGCATGGGCCATGACCTGCCGGTCGAGCTGGTCGACGAACTGGCCGACGCCATCGCGGCGCACGCGCGCGCTGCGCAAGGCCCTGCCGGCTAAGGGACCCCGAGCGCGCCTGGCGGGTTGACCGGGCATGACCCGTCTTTTCCTCGCGGCTTCGCCAATCCTCCTGCTCGCTGCCTGCTCGCCGAACTCATCCCGGGAAGAAACCGGCGACCGCATTCCAGCGCAAAGCGAACCCGCGCCGAAGCCCACCGGTCTTCCTTCCGAAGGGCCCACGCCCGCAGGGCCCACGCCCGCAGGGCCCACGGCAGGCGCTACCCCCGACCGGGCGGCGCCGGGGCGGGTGCAGGTCTACTCCTCGCTCGAGAACTGCCGGGTAGTCCGTCAGGTGCGCGTGGAAATGCCGCTGATCGAAACCGAGTGCCGCACTCCGTCTCCGTTCGATCTCCGTATAACCGACTCCGATGCGCGCCAGTCGATGACCCTGGTCGATCCGGCCGGCACGGCGCATCGGCTGGCGACCAACCGCATCGGTGGCGGCGGGTTCAGTTCCTTCGGGAAAACTGCCGAGTGGCGCGGCGACGACGTGTCTGCGGTCAACGGGCATTTCGAACCCGATTCGCTGATCGTGCGGTTCGAAGTGGCCGAAGCGCCCTATCCTGCACCGCCGACTTCCCATCTTCTGGTCGTGAAGCTCGGGCGGACGCCGTGCATCGTCGCGAAGATCGCACCGGGACCGGGACAGAACGAATCGGCGCGCGCCGCTGCGGACGATCCGGGGGCCTGCCTCGCGGCCTGATTCTCGCCGCCGGTTGCGTTCCGGGATTCGGAAATTGCGACGCCGGATTCGATCGATTCAATCCAAGCCGGGGACAAAAAAAATTTCGCAGAAGCGTGATTGCCTCTTGCGCTTCGCGCGAGCCGTGGAAATCCGGCGCGTCGCTGCGTTGCACAAGGCTAATACACCGCCCGTGGTAGCGCCCGAACACGGTTAATCGGGCGTTGAGCCTATTGCGCGCGAGTCGTGGTTGATTCACTATCCATAGTGGTTGGAGACCGAGGGGGACCCACAAGACCTAGTTTTTGCGCGCGGCACGCACCATATGCGCCGGGCACAGTGGACTACGTCTCGCAGGGCCCTTCGAACCCGACCATGGGGACCGATCTGGGGAAAAGTTTATCCCCGCTCGGTGTCCGGAAATGGTAGGCGGGGCCTTCGGCTCCGAATCGAACGAATGCGGAACACCGGGAGGGGAAACCGGGTGGGCCGCGATGGAAAACGGACGGGGCGACAATGGAATTCAGGACTGGGAACGAGGCGGCCATGGGGCTCGAAGAGACGACTGCTGACACGGCGGCTTCGAGCGATGCGCCCGCCCCCAAGCGTGCGGCGGTGAAAATGGAACGAGTGGACAAGGGCAGCGACGACCTCGTTGCCGGGATGGCGGCCGAGGCCATGGCCGAGGCGGTCAAGGCGGCGGTCAAGCCGGCCGAAGACGACAGCAAGAAGATCGCCGACCGGCGCTTCGACGTGCAGACCGACGCGTCGCGCGATGCGCTCCTCACCGAATTCGGCAAGGATACGCTGACCGATCGCTATCTCCTGCCCGGCGAAAGCTACCAGGACCTCTTCGCGCGCGTCGCCGATGCCTATGCCGACGATGCCGACCACGCGCAGCGGCTCTACGACTACATCTCCAAGCTGTGGTTCATGCCGGCGACGCCGGTGCTGTCGAACGGCGGCACCAATCGCGGCCTGCCGATCAGCTGCTACCTCAATTCGGTGAGCGACAGCCTCGAAGGCATCGTCGGCACCTGGAACGAGAATGTGTGGCTCGCCAGTCGCGGCGGGGGCATCGGCACCTACTGGGGCAACGTGCGCGGGATCGGCGAGCCGGTCGGCCTCAACGGCAAGACCAGCGGGATCATCCCGTTCGTGCGGGTGATGGATTCACTGACCCTCGCGATCAGCCAGGGCTCGCTCCGGCGCGGCTCGGCGGCGTGCTATCTCGACATCTCGCACCCCGAGATCGAGGAGTTCCTCGAGATCCGCAAACCCTCGGGCGACTTCAACCGCAAGGCGCTGAACCTGCACCACGGCGTGCTCGTCAGCGACGCCTTCATGGAGGCCGTCCGCGCCGGCGAGGAGTGGGAGCTCAAGAGCCCCAAGACCGGCGAGGTCCGCGCCAAGGTCGACGCGCGCAGCCTGTTCCAGAAGCTCGTCGAGACCCGCCTTGCGACGGGCGAGCCCTACATCGTGTTCTCCGACACCGTGAACCGGATGATGCCCAAGCATCACCGCGAGCTTGGGCTCAAGGTCTCGACCTCGAACCTGTGCTCCGAGATCACCCTGCCCACCGGCATCGACCACCTCGGCAACGATCGCACCGCGGTCTGCTGCCTGTCGTCGCTCAACCTCGAAAAGTGGGACGAGTGGGAAGGCGACAAGGCCTTCATCGAGGACGTCATGCGCTTCCTCGACAACGTGCTGCAGGACTACATCGACCGCGCGCCGGACGAGATGGCGCGGGCCAAGTACTCGGCGATGCGCGAACGCAGCGTCGGCATGGGCGTGATGGGCTTCCACAGCTTCCTGCAGATGAAGAACATCGGCTTCGAAAGCCCGATGGCGAAGGTGTGGAACCTGAAGATGTTCAAGCACATCGCCGCCAAGGCGGAGGAAGCGAGCATGGTGCTCGGCCAGGAGCGCGGCGCGTGCCCCGATGCCGAAGACGCCGGCGCGATGGAGCGGTTCAGCTGCAAGATGGCGATCGCGCCGACCGCCTCGATCAGCATTATCTGCGGCGGCACCAGCGCCTGCATCGAGCCGATCCCGGCGAACATCTACACCCACAAGACGCTGTCGGGCAGCTTCATCGTGAAGAACCCGTATCTGGAAAAGCTGCTCGAGAAGAAGTCGAAGAACTCGACCAACGTGTGGAACTCGATCCTCGAGAAGGGCGGCTCGGTCCAGCACCTCGACTTCCTCACCGCGGAGGAAAAGGCGGTCTACAAGACCTCGTTCGAGATCGACCAGCGCTGGCTGCTCGAGTTCGCGGCCGACCGCACGCCGTTCATCGACCAGGCGCAGAGCCTCAACCTCTTCATCCCCGCCGACGTCGACAAGTGGGACCTCGCGATGCTCCACTTCCAGGCGTGGGAGAAGGGCATCAAGAGCCTCTACTACCTGCGCTCGAAGTCGGTGCAGCGCGCCGGGTTCGCCGGTGGGGTGGAAGCGGACAACACCCCCGAGGCGGCGAAGTACGAACTGCCGACGACCGACTACGACGAGTGCCTGGCCTGCCAGTGATGGAAGCCGGGCGCCGCATCCCCCGAAACGGGTGCGCCCCGCCGGCAAGCCGGCAGGGCGCGAGGGTGCGGGACGGTGCCCCGCGAAAAGGGGAAAATTCGGAACACCGTCCGCTCTTTCCCTCATGCGACCGGCGAGGCTCGATGACCCGTCCGACCGTTGCTGGAATAATCCGCGAATCCGCCCCCGGTTCCGCACATGGTTATCCCCGCGTCAATGAAACCAACCGCCTTCGAATCGCCGCCCTGAATTCCTATATCGGGCGGCCCTGCGAAGGCCCCGCAAACCCGGCCGCGAAGGCCGCCTGACAGACCCCAAGAGGACCTACGCGATGTCGCTGCTCGAAGCCCGCAAGACCTACAAGCCCTTCGAATATCCGTGGGCCTACGAGTTCTGGAAGCGCCAGCAGCAGGTCCACTGGCTGCCCGAGGAAGTGCCGCTGGGCGAGGACTGCCGCGACTGGGCGCAGAAGCTGTCCGACCACGAGCGCAACCTGCTCACGCAGATATTCCGCTTCTTCACGCAGGCCGACGTCGAGGTGCAGGATTGCTACCACGACAAGTACGGCCGCGTGTTCAAGCCGACCGAGATCAAGATGATGCTGACCGCGTTCAGCAACATGGAAACGGTCCACATCGCCGCCTACAGCCACCTGCTCGACACGATCGGGATGCCCGAGAGCGAGTACGGCATGTTCCTCGAGTACGAGGAGATGAAGGCCAAGCACGATTACCTGCAGGAATTCGGCGTCGATACCGACGAGGACATCGCCCGCACGCTCGCCATGTTCGGCGGCTTCACCGAGGGACTGCAGCTCTTCGCCAGCTTCGCGATGCTGATGAACTTCCCGCGCTTCAACAAGATGAAGGGCATGGGCCAGATCGTCAGCTGGTCGGTCCGCGACGAGAGCCTCCACTGCGAAGGCATCACCCGCCTGTTCCACGCCTTCGTGCAGGAACGCGGCTGCCTGACCAAGGCGGTGAAGGAAGACATCATCGACGCCTGCCAGAAGACGGTGCGGCTGGAAGACGCCTTCATCGACCTCGCGTTCGAGCAGGGGCCGGTCCCGGGCATGAGCGCCAAGGAGATCAAGCGCTACATCCGCTACATCGCCGACTGGCGACTGGGCCAGCTCGGCTTCCAGCCGATCTACATGGTCGAGGACCACCCCCTCCCCTGGCTCGCCCCGCTGCTGAACGGCGTGGAGCACGCCAACTTCTTCGAGACGCGCGCCACCGAATATTCGAAGGCGGCCACCCGCGGCAACTGGAACGACGTCTGGTCGAGCTTCGACCAGCGCCAGAAAGCCAAGCGCGGCGAAGGCGCGAACGACGTCGAGGACGCCGGCGAGCCGGATATGTTCGGGGATGCGACTGGCGGGAGCGTGGCGGCGGAATAAAGCTACGCTACAGCGGTTGAAGCATTGCGGCCATTGCGAAGGCAACGCGTAATCATTGTAGCGATTTGATCTGTGATATTGGAGATCAACAGGCGCTCACGCAGAGCCTCCGGAGGATCGTTATAGACTAGATCAACAATCGACGAGTTTATAAATGAAGATGGAGTTTCGTTTACGCCTTCGAACGATAACGTAACGCTTTGGCCGTTCTCTAATGCTCGACGCACCGCAGACGCAACCTCAGCGCCTTGTGCCGCCGTGTTGCATGCCTTTACGATGTCGAGAACATGGATCACCATTCAAAATCAATCCGTTCGTCATCGTCATCGCCGACGAAGAGCCTCGTATCCAGCCCAATTTCAATGAGAGTACCTGGATACACGCCGGTGGCTCTCCCGCGCTGCTGCTTAAGCCTACCTCTGGTATCACATAAGCACGCCAAATTTCCAGACAAGGACTGAATGTGCACCGAGCCTCGGTTCGCAATCACGGTGTCAACAAGATAACTCAGACCCGCACCCATATTGTTTGGCCTACTTTTGGCCGTGACGCCATCCTTGACGGCCTCCTCGATAGCCTCGAAGTCCGACATCGCGCCGTACCGCGCCCGTATCGTACTAGGTATGCCAGCCCCAAAGTCTGACATGGTTATCTTTAGATTGTGGGCGTTGGGATAGTGCTGAGCGTGCACAAATCCGGTATCCACAGTAGAATGGTCAGCAATATTATTTATAACCTCTTTAACGCAAGCCTTAATACTTGAGATTTGACTAGGCCTGACCCATAGGGTGCGGCATAACCATGGGCTTAGTTGATGCTCTACCCATGTGAAGCCATATTCCTGCTCAACATGAGTACACGGAAGCGTGGTACCACGACGAGAGGCCGCACTGCGTATTTTACGATTGATATACTTCTCAAAAAATCCGCAATCATCAAGGTATTGAATTGCATGATTTTCTGGGCGATTGTAATTTATGAATTGAACTTTCACTCCATAACTTAGCAACCAACCGATTGTGTTACTTAGTACCGTATATCCGCTTCCGTCAATAAAGCCTAGTTTTCCGAAATTAAACGTCATTTCTCCAGACGAGGGTTTGCCATCCCGGCGCACCACCTGAGTGGTGAAACGGTTGATCGCGTTCATTTGGAAATTTTGCGGAAGATCAATAACCATTCCTGGCCCAATGCGTCAGCTACAAACGCAATACAAGATTGATCCATCGTACTCCCGAAGCAGCGCAGTATCGCTCGATCTCGTCGCGGATCTCGGTGGCCACGCCTTCGGGATTGTCATGCACCTCCGCATTAGCGATGCGCAGCACGGTGTAGCCCGCGCGCGCCATCCAGCGGTCGCGGCTGGCGTCGGCGTCGGGTGCAAGGTCGCGGCTGGCGTCGGCGTCGGGTGCAAGGTCGTGGCTCTCGCCGTCGAGTTCGATCACCAGTTTCAGTTCGCGGTAGAGAAAGTCGGCGAAGAACGGGCCGACCGGCATCTGGCGGCTGAACTTCGCGTCGAGCTGGCCGCGTGACAGGTGGCGCCAGAGCTCGCGTTCCGCCGGGGTGGCCTGGCGGCGCAGGGTCCGGGCTCGCAGGGTGTTGCGGGGTTTCCATTCGGGCACAACGGGTTACTTGCCCACCCCCGGCCCCTCCCGCAAGCGGGAGAGGAAAAATCGGCGCAACCACGTCCCCCTCCCGCCTGCGGGAGGGGTTAGGGGTGGGCCTTTTTTGAAAGCCCGATGCCACTTCGTCCGCATCTTCTCCTTCTGCTCGCGGGGACGATCCTTGAGGTGTGCGTTGCAGTGCTGATGGCACACCACCAAGTTCGCCTCGCTGTCGTCGCCGCCGAGGCTGCGTGGGGTCAGGTGTTCGAGCGAGCGGCGCTTGTTCGCGCGCTTGGGCGGATCGGGCATGGGGCGGGAACACAGCCAGCAGTCGGGGCCGTCACGGTCCATCAATCGCGCAATCTTTGCACGCTTCCATTTGCCGGTTCTTGACCAATTTTTCATTTCCGCAATCGAGCAAAAGAAGCGCGGTGTAGGAAAATGGATCCTGCAGGCAGCGCAAGATACGGATCGAAGAGCCCTAGAACCACGCCTGAGACCCTCGAAGAACCCTAACAACCATCAAGTTTCTGACCTTATTCCAACCGCTTGGCGCAAGCGGCTGCCGCTCCGGCGCATGGGCGGAAACCTTGGGTCTGCCCGTCCTTTCATCCCGTGTGCCCGCGCCAAGCGGGCGTTGAGAGAGGATGATCCGATGAACCAGCAGAACGACAGCCAGCGCCAGTCGCAGTCGAGTGGCCAGCAGAGCCAGAGCCAGTCCGCCGACCACTCGGGCGCGGCGCGTCCCGATCCCAACGGCGGGATGCACCCCGGCGAGGACCGCGACGACTATGGCGCGCCCGGCAGCGACAGCGGCCGCGTGGGCGATACCCAGTTCGAGCAGGAACGGCGCGAGCCGGGCCAAGTCGATGAGGGCGATCGCGGCACCGACAGCGGCGCGCCGGCCGGCTATGGTGACCGCGGCCAGGGCGGCGAGGCCCCCGGGCAGTACGAACAGTCCGAGCGCGACGAGCAGGACTCGCAAGGCCGTTTCGCCCCCGACAGCGAGGGCGCCCGGCAGGCCGAGCAGTCCGAATTCGGCAGCCGCCGAGCGAGCGACGATTCCGACCCGGACTTCGGGCAGGAATAATCCGCCGATTTATCCGACGAGACCTCGCGGATAACGACGGCCGTCCTCCTTTGCGGGAGGGCGGCCGTTTCGTTTTCCTACAGGCGCGAAATCTGCTCCATCCTGCCCGATGGCGCCGGACCCGCAGACCCCCCGAAACCACGCCTCCGCGGCGCAAGGCGGCACCCTTTCGCCCCTGGCCGGAGTTTCTTCCCTGGACTGTGTGACAGGTGTGACAGGTCTGCGAACTTCGCCTCGCCGATCAGCCGCCGCACCAGCCTGCCGCAACGCCCGGTCCATCGCGCCGGGCGAGCCCGGCGGCGACCATGTGATCGTCCAGCCACTCGCTCCTGCCGTTCCCATCGATGCGCCGCGCCCGGCGCAGTTCGCGGCCATAGCGGTCGCGCGGCGGGTCGGCGCCCCCGTCGACCCTGGCGGGCCGCTCGCTCAGCCACAGGGCCAGCTCCGCCCGGGCCCGGACGGCGAGCTGCCTTTCGGCAAGGCAGCCCCCGTCGATCTCGGGCGCGTCGTAGCCCGTCAGCCGCACCCGTCGCCGTACGCCGCCCGGCGCGGCGATGGACAGCGTGTCGCCGTCGATCGCGCAGGCCTGCCAGCTCGCCGCGCTGCCGCACACGCCAATGCGGGCGGGCAGGGTCTCCCACGGGCCCTGCCGCGCGCTCCAGCGAGTGACGAGAAGGCTCGCCCCCAGCACCAGCGCGAGGAGGGCGATGCCGCCGATCGGGCCGCGCCTGCGCCAGCGCCGCGCGCGGCTCCGCCGGTCCTGCCAGCGGGCATCGAAGCGGGGCGGCCTGGCGGGGCGGGTCATCGCCCCTCATCGCGGCTGCCGCGCCCGCCCGCAAGCCGAACCGTGCGTGCCCATCGGCGGGTCGCGGAACGTTGACGCGCGCCAACCGCTCTATTCATGTAACCTCCATTTCATGAAGGATTTCAAAATCATGACCTATGACAACACCACGCTCGACCGTACCCCCGGCAACACCGCCGATGTCACCGACACGACCACGCTCAACACCCTCATCGCGACGCTGATCGATTCGGTGAACGGCTATCAGAAGGCCGCCGCGGACACCGAGAACGCCCGCTTCGCCGAGATGTTCAACGCCCGCGCGCAGGAGCGCCAGGCGGCGGTGAGCAAGCTCCAGGCCGCGGTCGCCCGGATGGGCGGCAACCCCGAGGACGACGGCACCACCGCTGGCGCGATCCATCGCGGGTGGATCAACCTCAAGGAAGCCGTGGTGGGCCGCGACGACGAAGCGATCGTGAACTCGGTCGAAAGCGGCGAGGACTATCTCAAGGAGAAGTTCGAAACCGCGCTCAAGCACAAGGACCTGCCCGCCGACGCGCGCATGGCGGTCGAAGAGGCATGGACCTCGGTCAAGGCCGGGCACGACCAGATGAGCCAGCTCAAGCACGCGATTAACTGATCGCGGCTCTGACCGGAAACGTGGCGGGCGGCGCATCCTGATGGGTGCGCCGCCCGTCTCGCGTCAGGATGCAGGCGCGAGTGCCGTGTTCCGACCGGATCCCGCACCCGAACATTCACCGTCCCTGACCGCAGCGCTTTCCTCGCCCGTCTCTTGCGGCTAAGCGCGCGCCACTGCGTGCCGGACTGCGAAGGATGCGAAGGATGAACGGCGACACCCAGGCGATGCTCGCCAAGGCCGAAGTGCTGATCGAGGCGCTGCCGTACCTGCAGCGCTATGCCGGGCGGACCTTCGTCGTGAAGTACGGCGGCCACGCGATGGGCGACCCAGAGGCGGCGCGAGACTTCGCCGAAGACATCGTCCTGCTGAAGGCGGTCGGCATCAACCCGGTTGTCGTCCACGGGGGCGGCCCGCAGATCGGCGCGATGCTCAAGAAGCTGGGCGTGGAGAGCACCTTTGTCGACGGGCTGCGCGTCACCGACAAGGCCACCGCAGAGGTTGCGGAGATGGTCCTGTCGGGCGCGATCAACAAGGAACTGGTCGGCTGGATCGCCCAGGCCGGCGGGAAGGCGCTCGGCGTCTCGGGCAAGGACGGCGGCATGGTCACCGCAACCAAGGTCGAGCGCACCCGCAAGGATCCCGACAGCCACATCGAGCAGGCGATCGACCTCGGCTTCGTGGGTGAGCCATCGGTGGTGGACACGACGCTGATCGACACCGCGGTCTCGGCAGGCATGATCCCCGTGATCGCCCCGATCGGCGCTGGCGAGGACGGCCACACCTACAACATCAACGCGGATACGATGGCCGGCGCGGTCGCCGCGGCGCTCGGCGCGGCGCGGCTGTTCCTGCTGACCGACGTGGCCGGGGTGCTCGACAAGTCGGGCGAGCTTCTGACCGACCTTACCCCGGCCGACATTGCCCGGCTCCAGCAGGACGGCACGATCAGCGGCGGAATGATCCCCAAGCTCGAGACCTGCGTCCACGCGGTTGAGGCGGGATGCGAAGCGGCGGTGGTGCTCGATGGCCGCGTACCGCACGCGATGCTGCTCGAATTCTTCACCGCCCGCGGCGCCGGCACGCTCATCCGGGCGGGTTGAAAGCCGTATTAGGGCATTGATACACCACCGCGGTCTCGGCTAGAGGCGGCGGCAGGCACGCAAGAGGACCTTCGATGGACGCGCTGATCCAGATCTTCATCATGCTCGCGAACACGGCGAACATGCTCGTCATCATCTGGTTCATCATCGGGCTGCTGTTCAGCTTCAACGTGATCGGACGCGACAACCAGTTCTTCGTCGCGGTCCACGACGCGATCGCGCGGCTGTTCGAGCCGGTTCTGCGTCCGATCCGCAGGGTCCTCCCCGATACCGGGGCGATCGATTTCTCGCCGATGGTCCTTTTGCTGCTTATCTACGCGGTGGTGATCGTGCTCGAAAGCCTGAGGCCGATCTGATGGCTGCGGAGATCATCGACGGCAAGGCATTCGCCGCTGCCCTGCGCGACAAGGTGGCCGAAGCAGCCCGGGCGTTCGAGAAGCAGGCGGGGCGCAAGGCCGGCCTGGCCGTCGTCCTCGTAGGCGACGATGCTGCGAGCCAGGTCTATGTCGCCAGCAAGGGCAAGGCGACCGTCGCCGCGGGCATGGAAAGCTTCGAGCACAGGCTGCCGGCCGATACGACGCAGGAGGCTCTCGAAGCGGTTGTCCGGCAGCTCAATGCCGATCCGGCGGTCGACGGCATCCTCGTCCAGCTTCCGCTTCCGGCCCACCTCGACGACAAAGCGGTGATCGCGCTGATCGATCCCGACAAGGACGTCGACGGGCTCACCGACACCAATATCGCGCGCCTTGCGAACCAGCAGGACGGGCTGTTTCCCTGCACCCCCTTCGGCTGCATGATGCTGCTTGAGGACCGCCTCGGCGACCTCTCGGGCCAATCCGCGGTCGTCCTCGGACGATCGCAACTTGTCGGGCGACCGATGGCGCAGCTGCTCGTCAATGCCAATGCGACCGTCACCATCGCGCACAGCCGCACCAGGGACTTGCCCTCCGTGGTCCGCGGTGCCGACATCGTGATCGCCGCGGTCGGCCGTCCGGAAATGGTCAGAGGCGACTGGATCAAGCCGGGCGCGACCGTGATCGACGTGGGCATCAACCGGCTCGACCCGGCACCCGGCGCGGCCAAGGGGCGGCTTGTCGGCGACGTCGCGTTCGACGAGGCCAGTGCTGTCGCCGGCGCGATTACCCCAGTACCCGGCGGCGTGGGCCCGATGACCATCGCGGTTCTCCTGCGCAACACGCTGGTCGCGGCGCATCGTCACGAGAGCCTCGCCGTTCCCGCCATCCTGTCCTGATCCGAGGGCGATTGGCATCGCGGCCGCCGGTCGCTAGAGCCTCCCGATGATCCGCGCAGCCGCTTCCCTCGCCATTGCCTCTCTGCTGGCCGGATGTGCCGCAGGCGCACGCCCAGACCCGGCGAGCAGGACGCTCGCTCCGCGGGGCGAGCCGAGCACCGTCATCGCTGCCGAGCTCGCTTTCGCGCGTGCCGCTCGAGAGAAGGGTACTTGGACCGCGTTCCGGGAGTACGCGACCGAAGACGCCGTATGGCCGGGCCCGGCGTGGGAGAACGTCCAGGCCGCGCTCAAGGGCGTCGCGGATCCGGCGCAGGCGATCGTCTGGGGGCCCGACATGGTTTGGGTCAGCTGCGACGGCAGCTTCGCGCTGTCCACGGGTCCCGCGTCCTATCCTTCGGGCCGGACAAGCCGTTTCGCTACGATCTGGCAGCGCCAGAACGACGGCGGATACCGATGGGTGGTCGACCAGGGGTTCGACCTGGAAGATGGCCATGCGCCGCGCGAGATGATCAGCGGACGCAAGGCGGAATGTCCGCGCGGCATGGCCAACCGGGTCAAGCGCGTGGCCCGCGCACGCCGCGGCGAAGCATGGCAGGCGGGCCAGTCGGACGACGGGACGCTCGCCTGGAACACCGAGCTTGCCGCCGATTGTCGCCGGACGCTGGTCGTCACCGCGCGGCAGGACGGCGCGATGACCGAAGTGTTCCGCCGTACGTCGTCGGTTCCGCCGGTCGCAGCCGGCAGCCCCCCGCCAAGTTGCTGAGCGCGCGATGCTCGAACTCTTCCTCTCGGCGTTCATCACCCTTTTCGTGGTGATCGACCCGCCTGGGTGCGCGCCGATTTATGCTGGCCTGACCAAGGGCGCGAGCCCGGCGCAATCGCGCAGCATGGCCGTGCGCGCGTGCCTGATCGCGGGCGTCATCCTGGTGATCTTCGCTCTCTTCGGCGAGGACCTGCTGAACGCCCTGCACATCGAACTCGACAGCTTCCGCATCGCCGGAGGCATCATGCTGTTCGTGATCGCGCTCGACATGGTGTTCGAGAAGCGCACCCAGCGCCGCGAGCAGCGGGCCGAAAAGGTCGTCGCCGACCATGCGGGCAAGCCCGAAGTGGACGATGTCTCGGTGTTCCCGATGGCGATGCCGATGCTCGCGGGACCCGGTGCAATCGCCTCGATGATGCTGCTGACAGCCAAGGCGCAAGGGTGGGAAAACACCCTCATCGTACTCGGCGCGCTCGCCGCCGTGCTGTTCCTGACGCTCCTTGCATTGATCGCCGCTAGCCCGCTGATGCGGCTGTTCGGCGCGCGGGTCGAAGCGGTGATCACCCGCCTGCTTGGCGTGTTGCTGGCCGCATTGGCCGCGCAGTACGTGATCGACGGGCTGCGGGCGAGCTTTACCCTCTAGGCCTACTGCAGCGTAACCCGTTCCTCGTCGGGATCGCTCCGGCCGAAGAACTGCATCAGCTGGATCAGCAGTTCGCAGCGCTGCGACAGCGTCTCGGCCTCGAGCAGCGCCTGCTTGGCGGCCGGATCGAAAGGGGCGATCTGGCTGACGCCGTCAATCAGGGTGCGATCATCGAGACGGGCCACCGAGTCCCAGTCGACGATGTAACCCTGGGCTTCGGCGAAGGCGCGCGCTTCCTGTTCGAATCCTGCGCGCTCGACGCTGGCGAGCGCTGCCCCCTCATCCTCGAGGAGCAGGTCAGCCTCGACCTGGCGGAAGGGGGTGGTCACCACGAGCTCGCGGCGCACGCGGAATCGCGCCTCGCCGACAAGCACGATGTTGTAGCGACCGTCGTCGAGCGCCTCGACCTCGTCGATCTTGCCCACGCAACCGACGGTATAGAGCGGAGCGCCATCGGCCATCGATTGCGGTTGGATCATCGCAATCCGCCGGTCGCGCGCCAAGGCGTCTCCGACAAGCGCACGGTAGCGCGGCTCGAAGATGTGCAGCGGTAGGTGCAGTCCGGGAAACAGGATCGCACCCGGCAGAGGGAAGATCGAGAGACGCGTGCCCACGGCTACCCGAACAGTACCGTCGAGAGTTTCCGGCGCGTGGCGACGGCCCAGGGATCTTCCAGCCCGACCGCCTCGAACATCCTGACCAGCGTCGCGCGCGCGGCGCCATCATTCCATTCCCGATCGGTCCGGATCATGCCGAGCAGCGTATCGGCCGCGGCGTCACGCTCCCCGGCTGCGAAGGCCGCTTCGGCGAAAGCCATCTGCGCTTCCATATCAGTCGGCCGTTCGGCAGCGGCGGCGCGCAGGGTCTGGAGCTCCGAATCGTCGACTTTCTCGCCGGCGAGTTCGAGCGCAGTGATCGCTGCCTTGACCGCGGGGTCGCTCGCGATCTTCTGCTCCAGCGCGCCGACATGAGTCTGTGCGTCCTCGACCCGGCCCGCGGCCACCAGCGCGCGGATGAGCCCCGCATGCGCCGCCGCGTTGTCCGGTGCCATTTCGATGACCTGTGCGAAGATGATCGACGCGCGCTCTCCGTCACCGTCAGCGAGGACCTGTTCGCCCATGGCCACGAACTCGCTGACGTCCTGCCCGCCTTCGTCCGCTCCCCCGACCGGCAACTGGGCCAGGAGCTGGTCGAGCATCGCCTTCAACTGCGATTCGCTGCGCGCATTGGTCAGGTCCGCGACCGGCTGACCCTGAAACATCGCATAGACGGTGGGAATCGAGCGTACCTGGAACTGCGCGGCGATGAACTGTTCCTCGTCGACGTTGATCTTGGCGAGGACCACGCCCCTGTCGGCATATTCGCCGCAGACCTTTTCGAGGACCGGGGTGAGTGCCTTGCACGGCCCGCACCATTCGGCCCAGAAATCGAGCACCACGAGGCTTGTCATCGAGGGTTCGACGACATCCTTGCGGAAGCGGTCGACTGCCTTCTGCTCTTCGAGGTTCAGCCCCATGCTGGCCACGTATCCATTCCCTTCGGTCGCTGTTGTACCGGGCCAATGTGGGGTTTTGCCGCCGATTGTGAAGCGAAATCGCGGGGTGCCATTTAGCGCTTGCGGCATGCCTGACCTGTTGCTAATCGCGCGCCTCCCCGGCCCGGGACGATACGTCTCCGGCCAACGTCAGTGAGCGGGCGTAGCTCAGGGGTAGAGCATCACCTTGCCAAGGTGAGGGTCGGGCGTTCGAATCGCCTCGCCCGCTCCATTTCTTCCACAATAGCGGTCTGTCGCGTGAGAAACGCCGTTCGGCGAGCAATGACGCATCCCCACTTGCGGTTCAGGCGTGAATCGTTATCTGGCCGCGCGTGACATTGTATCATCCCATTGCGCTTCGTGCAGCGCTCCTCGCCTCGTCCCTCCTTGCCGCTCCTGCGTTTGCGCAGGACGCTCCGCCGCGCCCGACGGACGACGACTACCATAGCCGCTCCAACGACGAGATCGTCGTCACGGCGGGCGGGCTGACCCAGCTCGACACACTCGCCGGGACCTCGGTGATGGAGGGCATCGAGCTCCAGCGCAGCATGGCCGGACAGGTCGGCGAAGTGCTGGCCCGCGAGCCGGGCGTAACCGCATCCGGATTTGCGCCGGGGGCCTCGCGGCCGGTCCTGCGCGGCTTTTCGGGTGAGCGTGTGAAGGTGCTCGTGGACGGCATCGGCGCGATCGACGCTTCCAACACCTCGGCAGATCATGCGGTGTCGATCGATCCCTTGACCGCCGAGCGGATCGAGGTCCTGCGCGGACCGGCGGTGCTGCTGTATGGCAGCCAGGCGATCGGCGGCGCGGTGAACGTGATCGACAAGCGCATCCCGCAACGCAGGCTCGACGAGCCGTTCCACCTCGACGCGGCCGCATCGGCTGACACGGCCTACAACCTCCTCGAAGGCGGCGCTTCGCTCGACGTGGCGCTCGGCGGCGGCTTCGTGGTGCACGCCGACGGATCGTGGCGTGATACCGACGACATGCGCATCCCAGGGTTCGTCGTTTCGCCGAGGTTGCGGGCCGAACTGCTCGAGGAGGCCGAGGAGGAAGCGGCAGAGGGCCACGACGACGAAGCGGCCGAACTACGTGAGGCCGCGGGCTTGTTCAGCGTGCTTCCGAGCAGCTTCACCCGTACCTGGAGCGCCAACGGCGGGTTCGCCTTTTTCCAGGGTGACAGCAATCTCGGCGTTTCGGCAGGTATCTACGATACGCTTTACGGCGTACCCGGACGCCCCGGCGCCGGCCACGCCCATGGCGACGAAGGCGAAGCAGGCGAGGAGGAGGGCGAGGTCCCGATCTCCATCGGCCTCAGGCAGTACCGCGCCGACCTGCGAGGAAGCCTCGCCCTAGGCGAGGGGCCCTTCAAGGCGCTGAACACCCGCGTCGGATATTCCGACTACACCCACACCGAGTTCGAGGGCGACGAGACCGGCACGGTGTTCGACGTCGAGGGCGTCGAGGCGCGTGCCGAGCTGATCCAGAACCGCCGCGGAACGTGGCAGGGCTCGCTCGGGCTGCAGTACACCTTCCGCGATTTTCGTGCGACCGGCGCCGAGGCGTACGTACCGCCCAACCTGACCGACCAGTTCGCGCTCTTTGCATTGCAGGAGGTCGAGGCCGGCCCGGTTCATGTCGAACTGGCAGGCCGGTACGAGCGCACGCAGGTAAGCTCCAGCCCGCTCGGATTCGCGCGCGACTTCGATGCGTTCTCGGGTGCGGTCGGGCTTGCCCACGAAACCGAGCAAGGATTGCGTTTCGGCGCGAACCTCAGCCGCGTGGCGCGTGCGCCGAGCGCCGAGGAACTGCTGGCCGACGGAGCGCATATCGCGACCCAGGCATACGAGATCGGCAACCCCGACCTCGGGATCGAGCGCGCATGGGGCCTCGAAGGGTTCGTCCGCGGACGCATCGGCCCTGGCACGATCAGCGTGGCCGCCTACCGCACCCGCTTCTCGGGCTATATCTACCAGCAGGAAACCGGCGACGAGATTGACGGACTTCCCGTCCTCGAAACCGTCCAGCGCGGGGTCATCTACAGCGGGCTGGAGGGTGAGCTGACCTATCCCATCATCGACAGCGGTCCGTTCACGCTGCTTGCCGACCTGCGCGGCGACTACGTGCGTGCTTCGCTCAAGGACGGCACACCCCTTCCGCGCATCCCGCCCGTGTCGCTGCTCGGCGCGCTCGAGGCGCGCACCGACCGCTTTGACCTTCGTGGCGAGGTGCAGCGGTTCTTCGCACAGGATCGCGTCGCTCCTAACGAGACGCCGACCGACGGATTCACCTTCGTGAATGCGTCAATCGCGTGGAAGCCCGTGACCGGAGACGACACGGTGACCGTGCTCCTTCAGGCGGACAACATCTTCGACGTCGAGGGACGCCGTCACGCCAGCTTCACGAAGGACTTCGTCCCGCTTGCCGGACGCAATGTGAAGCTGAGCGTCCGGGCGAGCTTCTAGACGGTCCGGTCGCCGAGGGCTTCTGCGCGGCCCTCGGCGCGGGCCGCCTTGATCTCGGCTTCGCGGGCGCGCGCTTCGGCCTTGGCGGCGGCGACCTCACCCTTGCGGGTTGCGCGCATGTGGTCGTAGCTCCAGCGCATCTGGCCATAGGCAAAGACCACCAGCAGCCCGCCCGCGATCGCCACGTTCTTGAGCGCCATCGCCGCCTGCAACGGATCGCCAAACTGGTTGTGGAAGAAGAAGGTCGCCAGCAGCGTGAAACCGGCAAGCAGGATCGAGATGAGCCGGGTCATGAAACCGAGGGCCAGCAGCAGGCCCGCGACCACCTCGAACACACCGGTCGGCATGGCAAGCGCAGTCGGCAGGTTCGCCGATGCCAGCATGGCCGCCGCACCCGACGGATCGATGATCTTCGGAATGCCCGCGAGCACGAAAAGCAATGCGAGCATCAGACGGCCGAGGAAGGCGGCGATGGCGGACATGGCGAGAGTTCCTTTCCCTTGTTCCCCTAGGTAACGCGCAATTCGCCGGAAAAGTGCCGGGCGGTCAATTCTCCACCCCGAACGAAATTTCAGCGCGTGCTTCCAGACGCTCCACGAGCGCTTCACCCAGGAAAAACCCGGGCGTGCCGATCCCGCCTGGCGCATCGGATTTGAGCAGCGCCATGCCCGTTTCGGCCAGCATCCGGCTCGTCGAGCCGTAGCCCGGATCGTACTTGCCCTTGACCCCGTAGTGCAGCTTTCGCCCGTCGGGCATCTCGGCGATGTAGAGCACGTCCCAGAACCCGTTCTCGCGCTCTTCCTTGCTGGGCCCTTCGCCCGGCTTGGGGGGCTTGGCGCCGAACGGGTTCTTCATCACCGACGCGATCGCGTTCGCCGCGGCCTTGCCGGCATCGCCGGGGCTGGTGAGCACCATCTCGTCATAGCGGAAATCGGTCCCCCACGGATGACCGAGCAGGAAGTTCGTGCGGTGGACGTTCTTGGTGTTGATGGGGGCCATCACGAACGGCGCCGCCCATTTGCCGAGATCGTCCTCGTAATGCGGGATCATGCCACTCGGCTGGTCGGGCCCCTCGAAACCCGGGGTAAGCCCAAAGCTGCTGCGGAGGATGGAGATCAGCGATGGATTCTTCGCCACCGCCTTCATCGTCTCGGTGAGGCTCGCCACCGTCCCCCCGGACGCGCCGCCCGACATGCCCCGGACCCGTCCGCGCACGCGCGGCGCCGCCGCACCGAAGCGCTGCTTGGCCTCCTTCTGGGTCATCAGCACTCCGAGATCGAACGGAATGGAATCGAACCCGCTCGAAAAACAGATGCGCGCACCGCTCGCCTTGGCCGCGGCTTCGTGCTCGTCGATCTTCTGCCGCATCCACACCGGCTCGCCGCACAAGTCGGCGTAGTCGGTACCCGATCGCACACAGGCGGCGACGAGCTCGTCTCCATAGAGCTGGTACGGGCCGACCGTGGTCAGGACGACCCGTGTGCGGTGGCACATCGCGTCGAGCGTGCCCGGATCGCTGGCATCGGCAATCACCAGCGGCGTATCGGCGGGAGCACCGATCAGGTCGCGCACTTCGGCGAGCTTCTCCTTCGACCGGCCCGCCATGGCCCACTTGGGCGCGTCGCCCTTGCCGCCGTATTCGCGCACGAAGTGCTCGGCGACGAGCCGCCCGGTATAACCGGTTGCACCATAGACGACGATGTCGAACTCGCGAGAAGCCTTGCCCATGTGAATCTCCTTCGGCGCAATCGATGCGCTTGCCGGAGTGCGGAGTCAAAGCCGCTACGTCACCTTCGCTTGGCTGGGCCCAACTAGAGCTTGGGGAGTGTCACTCCGCGCTGGCCCATGTATTTGCCCGAGCGGTCGGCGTAGCTCGTCTCGCACGGCTGGTCGCCCTTGAGGAAGAGAAACTGGCACGCGCCTTCGTTGGCGTAGATTTTTGCCGGCAACGGAGTGGTGTTCGAGAATTCGAGCGTCACGTGGCCCTCCCATTCGGGCTCGAGCGGGGTCACGTTCACGATGATCCCGCAACGCGCGTACGTGCTCTTGCCGAGGCAGATCACCAGGACATCGCGCGGCACGCGGAAGTATTCGACGGTGCGGGCCAGTGCGAAGCTGTTGGGCGGGATGACGCAGACGTCGGTCTTCACGTCGACGAAGCTCTGCTCGGAGAAATTCTTCGGGTCGACGACTGCCGAGTGCACGTTGGTGAATATCTTGAACTCGTCCGCCACGCGCGCGTCGTAGCCATAGCTCGACAGCCCGTACGATATGCAGCCCTCGCGCTTCTGGTGCTCGACGAAGGGCTCGATCATCCCGGCGTGCCGGGCCTCGTTACGGATCCATTTGTCGGAGAGAATCGCCATGGTGCGACGATTCCCCACTGCGCGTCGGGGAGCAAGCGCGCGCCCGGACTTATCCGGAGCGGCTGCCCGCAGAGGGATACTCTGCGGGAGCCCGGGCGCGCGCCGCCGACGAGACTCTAGAACTTGACCGTGCCCGTCACGAAGACCTGGCGGGGGTTGCCGTAGAACGCGGTGGCGATGCCTTCGCGGCCGAGCGTCGGCGTGAAGGTGCCGTTCGCCGCTACGGTCCCGAACTGGTAGCCCGAGGTGATGTACTGCTTATCGGTGAGGTTCTTGCCGTGCACGCCCAGGCTGAACCTGTCGTCGGGAGCCGTCCACACGATCGAGGCATCGAGCAGAGCATAGCCCGGCTGGTCGAGGAACGGGCTCGGCGTCTCGAACTGGTTGGTCGCGCTGCGGTAACTGACCGTCGAGGACAGCGACAGATCGCCGCTCGCCACCGGGACGCTTGCACCGAGAGTTCCTGCGGCGGTCCATTTCGGCGTGTTCTGGATGCGGCGCAGGTCGCTTACGTCCACCCCGTTGAGAATAAACTCGAGGTACTCGCCGTCGATGTAGCCGAGCGAGCCGGTGAAGTTGAGCGAGGAACCGGACCCGGCGAACCCTTGCGCGAAACGCAGGTAGGTTTCCAGTTCGACCCCCTTGAAGCGCGCCTTGCCCGCGTTGGTGGTGACGCCTGCGAAGCTCTCGAACACGCCGTCGCCGTTGGCATCGACACCGACCGAACCGGGTATCTGCACGTCGGTGTAATCGCCGTAGAAGCCGGTCAGGGCGACACGGCCGTTCCCGCCCATGAAGGTGCCCTTGTAGCCGATTTCGTAACTGTCGACCGTTTCGGGGTCGAACAGGAAGAAGTCGTAGATTTCCTGGTAGCTGCGCACGCCGTTGCGGTCAGTGTCCGGAGCGATGCGCGCATCGCCCCGCGGGTCGAAGCTGCCGCCCTTGAACCCTTGCGCGTAGGACGCATAGACCATGTGATCGGGCGTCGGCTTGAAGCTGACCGAGGCGCGCGGATTGAAATCGGTGAACTTGGCACGGCCGCGGAAGTCGGTGACCGTGGCGATTGGAACCGCAGTGCCACCGAACAGCGGCGAGGCTCCGCCGATCTTCGTCTGGCGCAGGATCCTGGAGCGGCGGATGTCGCTGGTGTAGCGACCGCCCGCCGACAGGCTAAGCTGGTCGCTCAGGTCGAAGGTGAAGTCACCGAAGACCGACCAGGTGCTGGTGCGCACGTCGCCCGACGTGAACGCATTGAGGCCCGGCAGGCTGAGCAGCGTTCCGGTCGTGGCCAGGATCACGTCGAAATCGGTCCGCGACTTGGCGCCGAGGTAATAGAACCCGACGAGGCCGCTGAGCGGTCCGCTATCGTAAAGAACCTGGAATTCCTGGCTCGTTTGCTCGTTTCGGTAGAGCGCGGGCACGTCCACGTCGACGGCGGGCAGACTATCGAAATCGATGGGTGTCGAACTGGTGTCCCGGCGCCACGCGCTGATTGAGCGAAGCGTGAAGGCATCGCCCAGGTCCACCGAGACATTCATTGCCACGCCATAGGCTTCGACGTCCTGCTCCGGGCTCGCAAGGCCGGCGCGCGTGTCAAAGACGTCGTCGAGCACCGGAGCGCCCGAGAGCAGGCCGGGGATCAGCCGGTGGCCGTTGCGCGGGTCCGACTGGTCGCGGGTATAGTCGCCCGAGATACGGATCAGGACCGGTTCGCCATAGCCGCCGATTTCCAGGCTCGCGCGTCCGGCCCAGACGTCCTTGTTGTAGTTCTCCACCCCGGCAAGGGTGAGGTTGTCGCCGAACCCCCCGCGCGAAAGCCGGGCCCCCGAGACACCGACGCGGATCAGGTCGTTCAGCGGAGTGCTGGCGGTGACCACGAGGTCGGCCTGGTCGTATGTCCCGTAGGAAGCGCGCACCTTGAGGGCGAAATCCTGCGGCAGCCGCTTGGTGACGTACTTGACGGCGCCGCCGATCGTGTTGCGGCCGTAAAGCGTGCCCTGCGGGCCGCGAAGCACCTCGACCCGCTCGACGTCGTAGATGTCGAGCACACCCGCCTGCGGGCGGTTGAGATAGACGTCGTCGAGATAAATGCCGACCCCGGCCTCGAAGCCCGAGACCGGGTCTTGCTGGCCCACGCCGCGGATGAACGCGGTCAGCGTGGAATTGGTGCCGCGGGAGTTCTCTAGCGTCACGTTGGGCGCCTGGTTCTGCACGTCGGTAATGTCGATCGCGCCGACCGCTTCGAGCGCAGCGCCCGAAATGGCCGTAACCGCGATCGGCACGTCCTGCAGCCGCTCCTCGCGCCGGCGAGCAGTGACGATGATCTCGCCGTCGTTCGCCTCTTCCGCAGCCGGATCGGCTGCCTGGTCCTGCGCCGAGACGGGAGCGGCATATGCTCCGATCGCAAGGGTACTGGCAAAGCCAAGGGCGACGGCACTGACGGACATGCGGCTCATGATGCAGGACTCTCCCGGATCAGCTCCCGTGGGCCGGAAGCTCGCTGGAAATCGTCTTATTGAAAGTTGAACCACCTTTCAACTTTAATCGTTGCCGGGGGGATGCCTTGGGTCTATGCGTGGCCGCGTGGCAACAGTTCCCGCCTCTCAGCCAAGCCCTGCCAGTCCGGGCAAGGAGCCGCGTACTGCTCGGGGCAAGGCCACGATGCGGCGCCTGCTGGATGCAGCAGCCCATGAGTTCGGAGAGCTGGGTTTCCATGCGGCTTCGATCAGCGGGATCACCCGCCGCGCCGGGACCGCGCTCGGCAGCTTCTATACCTACTTCAACAGCAAGGAAGCGATCTTCTCGGCGCTGGTGACCGACATGAGCCGGTCGGTCGCGGAAGCCGCCGCGGCGGCCATGGGTGCCGATTCGACCGGCGTCGACCGCGAGCGGGAAGCGCTTTCGGCCTTTCTCCGGTTCGCCCGCGATCACAAGGAAATCTACCGGATCATCGACGAAGCGGAATTCGCCGATCCCGTAAGCTATCGCGCCCACTACGAAGGTACCGCGCGCCGCATAGCGGCCCGCTTGGACGCAGGGGTCGAGACCGGCCAGATCGCCCGCGGCGACAACGAGGTTCGCGCCTGGGCGATCATGGGGGCGAACGTCTTCCTCGGCTTGCGCTTCGGCGTATGGGACGACAGCCGCCCGGTGGCCGATATCGCCGACGTGGTGGCCGCTATCCTGCGCGAGGGTATCGCGCCCCGCTAACTCGCCAGCAGGCTCGCGTTTCCGCCCGCCGCGGTCGTATCGATGCACACCACGCGCTCGGTTGCGAAACGCAGGACGTAGTGCGGGCCACCGGCCTTGGGGCCGGTACCCGACATGCCCTCTCCGCCGAACGGCTGGCTTTCGACGACCGCGCCGATTTGGTTGCGGTTGACGTAGAGGTTGCCGACCCTGGCCAGCCGCTCGACCGTGCGCCGCGTCTCGGCGATGCGACTGTGAAGTCCCAGCGTCAGGCCGTATCCGGTGGCGTTGATGTCCGCGATGACCCGCTCGAGCTCATCCGCTCGGAACCGTGCGACATGCAGTACCGGACCGAAGCTCTCGCGTTTCAGGTCGGCGATAGAGCCGATCTCGATGATCGTCGGCGCAACGAAGCACCCGGCGCCAGCGCCCTTGGGCAGCGCGCGCCGCCAGACCGGCATCCCTTCCTTCTTGCGCCGCGCGACATGCCGCTCGAGCGCCTGGCGCGCGTCTTCGTCGATCACCGGGCCGACATCGGTGGCAAGCCGCGCCGGGTCGCCGATCCCGAGCGCTTCGAATGCGCCCTTGATCATCCGCAGCATGTCATCCGCGACGTCGTCCTGCAGGTACAGCACGCGCAGCGCGCTGCATCGCTGGCCGGCGCTCTGGAAGGCGCTCGCAACCACGTCCCGCGTGACCTGTTCGGGCAGGGCCGAACTATCGACGATCATCGCATTCTGGCCGCCGGTTTCGGCAACGAGGGTAGCGATCGGGCCTTCGCGTGCGGCGAGGCTGCGATTGATCGCCTGCGCAGTCGCGGTCGAGCCGGTGAAGGCGACCCCGGCGATGCGCGGATCGGATGTGATCAGCTGGCCGACCTCGCCGGCGCCGGGGAGCAGTTGCAGCACCTCGGGCGGGATACCGGCCTCATGACACAGCTTCACCGCCAGCGCAGCGATCAGCGGGGTCTGTTCGGCGGGCTTGGCAACCACCGTATTGCCCGCGGCGAGCGCGGCGGCGGCGGGACCGATGAAAATGGCGAGCGGGAAATTCCACGGACTGATCGTCGCGAAGACCCCGCGCCCGGCAAGGCTCAGGCGGTTCTCCTCGCCCGTGGGGCCGGGCAGCGGAATCGGGGCCGCGAACAGCCGCCGCGCCTCGCCCGCATAGAACCGCAGGAAATCGACTGCCTCGCGGACCTCGAGGACGCCGTCTACCAGTGTCTTGCCAGCTTCGCGCTGGCAGAGACTGATGAATTTGGCCGTGTGCGCTTCGAACGCATCCGCCGCCGCCTCGAGAAGCAACGCGCGTTTTGCGCCACCGAGCGCGTTCCAGCCGGGCTGGATCGCCTCGGCCCGCGCGATGGCATCGGCCACCTCGGCAGCGGTGGCGTCGCGCCGCGTACCGACCTCGTGCGAGAGGTCCTGCGGCGACGTGATTGGTGCGATTTCGCCCGCTTGCGCGCCCGGGAAGGTCGGCGCGGCCTCCCACTTGCGAGCCTCCAGTCCCGCGAGCTCTGCCAGTAGTGGCTCGCGCACTAGCGGATCGGCAAGATCGACCCCGGCGCTGTTCGCGCGGTTGCCGAATATCGCGCCCGGTAGCGGGATTGCCGGGTTGCGCTTCGGTTCGATCGCGGCGAGCTCGGCCACCGGGTCGGTGGACAACTCTTCCACCGGCACGTCGGCATCCGCCATGCGGTTCACGAAACTCGAATTGGCCCCGTTCTCCAGCAGGCGGCGGACGAGGTAGGCGAGCAGGTCCTTGTGTCCCCCAACCGGTGCGTAGATCCGCACCGGGGTCTGCGCATTGCCTTCCTGCCGCGCCAGTTCCTCGTAGACGTCCTCACCCATTCCGTGGAGGCGCTGGAATTCGAAGGCCCTTCCACCGGACAGCGCCTTGATCGCGCCGATGGTATAGGCGTTGTGGGTGGCGAATGCCGGGTGGATTACGTCCGCCGCCTCGAACAGTTTCGCCGCGCAAGCAAGGTAGCTCACGTCGGTCGCCACCTTGCGCGTGAAAACGGGATAGTCAGAATAGCCGCCCACCTGGCTCAGCTTGATCTCGCTGTCCCAGTAGGCTCCCTTGACGAGCCGCACGAACAAACGGCGATTGTGCCGCCGGCCAAGTTTCGCGACCCAGTCGCACATGTGCACGGCGCGCTTCTGATAGGCCTGCACCGCAAGCCCGAAACCGCTCCAGCCACCCGTGAAGAGCTCGTCGTCGGCGACGAGGGCTTCGATGATGTCCATCGAGAGCTCCAGCCGCTCGGCCTCTTCGGCGTCGATCGTGAAGTGCATGCCCCCGTCGCGGGCCTTGCCGGCGAGGTCCTTGAGCATCGGCACCAGCGCCGCCTTTGCCGCATTGGCATGGAGGAAATCGTAGCGCGGGTAGAGCGCCGAGAGCTTGACCGAAATGCCCGGCGATTGCTCCCATCCGCGCCCTGTCTCCCGCGCAAGGCGCGCAATCGCTGCTTCGTAGCTGGCGCGGTAGCGTTCGGCATCCGCGAAGGTCATCGCCGCCTCGCCGAGCATGTCGAAGCTGTGCTGGAGGCCCCGGGCGCGTTCGGGGGCGGCGCGCTTGAGCGCCTCCTCGATGGTGCGCCCGAATACGAACTGGCCGCCGAGAATGCGCATGGCCTGAAGCGTCGCCTTGCGGATGACCGGCTCGCCCATGCGCCCGATCGCGCGCTTGAGAGCGGCCCCCGCCCCGCGCTGGTGTGCCTCGGGCGGATCGAGCACCTCGCCGGTGAGCATCAGCGAGAACGTAGCCGCGTTGACGAAAGTCGAACTCGATTCGCCCAGGTGCTCACCCCAGTCGATGTGGCCGATCTTGTCCTTGATCAGCGCGTCGGCGGTCGCCGCGTCGGGCACGCGCAGGAGCGCCTCGGCGAGGCACATAAGGGCAATGCCCTCCTCGGTGTCGAGCCCATAAGTCTGGAGGAAAGCGTCGAGCCCGCTGGCCTTGCGCGCCCGGGCTCCCTCGATAAGCCTGGCAGCAATGCGCGCGGCCTCGCCGTGCACCGACTGCGCCGGCGCCGCCATGCGCACGCGCTCGGCAGCGCAGGCTTCCTCCTCCATGCGGTAGGCGAGGCGAAGGGCGTGGCGGTCGAGCGCGGTGGGGATCGGCATGGCGCCGCCCCTGCACCCGGTTTCAGTTGCAATCAAGCGGAGTCAATTCACCTGCCGCTCGCGCCCTTCCCAGTACGGCGCGCGCAGTTCGCGGCGAAGGATCTTGCCCGACGGATTGCGCGGCAGGAAGTCGACGAAGTCGACCGTCTTGGGGCACTTGAAGCCGGCGATCTTCTCGCGCGCCCAGGATACGACGCCGTCCGCGTCGAGCGTTGCACCGGGGCGCCGCACGACGACCGCCTTCACCGCCTCTCCCCAGCGTTCGTCTGGCACGCCGATCACCGCGACGTCGGCAATGTCCGGATGCCCGTAGAGCGCACTCTCGACCTCGGCGGGGTAGACGTTCTCACCGCCGGAAATGATCATGTCCTTGATCCGGTCCTGGATGAACAGATAGCCGTCCTCGTCGAGGATCCCCGCATCGCCGGTGCGCAGCCAGTTGTCGGCCGACAGTACGCGCGCGGTCTCGTCGGGCTTGTTCCAGTATCCTGCCATGTTGGTCGGACTGTTGATTGCCACCTCGCCAATCGCGCCGGGCGGCAGCGCGTTGCCTTCTTCGTCGAGGATACGCAGGCCGACCGAAGGCAGGGCCTTGCCCGCGGCGCGCATCACACGTTCCTTGCCCGGGCCATGGTCTTCCGGCCCCAGACACACGACGGTGCCGTATGTTTCGGTCATCCCGTACATCTGCGCGAAATCGCACTGGAGCCGCTCGACCCCGCGCTTAAGCAAATCGAGCGGGATCGGGCTGGCGCCGTAGCCCATCCCTTGGAGGTTGGAAAAATCGGCGTCCTTGGCATCGGGATGGTCGAGCATCATCGCGAGCGCGGCCGGCACGAGAAACGCCTGCTTGGCGTTGTAACGCTGGATGTCGCGGATGATCAGTGCGGGATCGAACTCGGTGTGTATGATGAGGTGCTGGCCCGCATTGAGCGCGCCCGTCACCGATCCGATTCCCGCGATGTGGCCGAAGGGCATCGCATGGATCAGTGCGTCGCCGGGTTCGGAGGTGAACCAGCCAAGGCCGGTTTCCTGCACGATCGGTCGCAGCACTGTGGCATTGCGATGGGTCAGCATGACGCCCTTCGGCATGCCCGTCGTTCCCGAAGTGTAGAGCATCAGGAAGACGTCGCCCCGGTCGACCGGGGTGGTCACAGCCGTGTCAGCTTGAGAATCGCGCCACTGATCGAAGCGATCGTCCATTATCGTGCGCGGTCCATCGAAGGGCTGCGCCTCGAACTGGGGCTCCACGAAGAGCGCCGACGCGTCGCAATCCTTGAGGATGTACTCGATCTCGGCGGGCGCGAGCCGCCAGATGACCGGCACGATGATCATTCCCGCCCGCGCGCAAGCCATCGCCAGTTCGCAGGCGCGCGCGCCGTTCTTGCCGAGGTAGGCGACGCGGTCGCCTTTCTTGAGGCCCATGGCCGCAAGACCATTGGCGATCTGGGTTACATGCCGGTCGTAGGTTTCCCAGTCGATCGTTGCGTCCCCGTGGCGAAGCGCGATCTCGTGGGGCATCGTGGCGGCCCATTGCGCAAGCGCTTCGCCCAGAACGCGCGACTTGTCTTCGAACTCCATTCGGCTCTCCCGACGATGTGACCCCTGGCAGGGATTCTTCTGGAGAACAGGTTGCTGTAAGGAACGGGTTATCGCAAGCGGTGTCAGTCGAACCCGCGCTCGAGGAAGCGCATCGCGCACCCGGCGAGGAGGGCGGTCCCGCGCGGCATCACGCTTTCGTCGACCACCATGCGGGTCGAATGGATCGAGCAGCACGACCGCCAGTCGTCGCCTTCGTGCGCCACGCCGAGGAAGAACATCGCCCCCGGGACCTTTTCGAGCAGGTAGGAAAAGTCTTCCGCACCCATGATGGGGTTCGGCATCGGGGTCCACGCCGCCTCGCCGAAAAGCTCGCCGGTCACCGCGCTACCCAGCGCGACTGCACGCTCATCGCATACGGTGACGGGGAATCCCCGCTCGATCGAGACGCGTGCCGACAGGCCGTAACCGGAAGCAACGCCCTTTGCGGTTTCCTCGACCAGCGCATGCACCGTTTCGCGATCGCGCGCCGACAGCGTTCGGATCGTGCCGCGCAAAGACACGCGGTCCGGGATAACGTTGTGCGCTGTCCCCGCCTCGATCATCGTCACGGTGACCACCACCGCGTCCGCGGCGTTGAAACGGCGGGTGACCATGGCCTGGATCGCCGAAACGACCGCGCAGGCAGCGGGAACGGGGTCGAGCGTGTCGTGCGGCATCGACGCATGACCTCCGCGCCCCTCGACCACGATATCGAACTGGTCGGCCGCCGCCATCAGCGGGCCGGCCCGCCCCGCTACCGCGCCGTGACGCGCATTGGGCATGATGTGCAGTGCGAAGGCAGCATCGGGCAAGGGATCGATCAGCCCGTCGTCGAGCATGTGCCGCGCACCGTGGTATCCTTCCTCACCAGGCTGGAACATGAACTGGACCTCGCCGGCGATTTCGTCGCGCCGCGCGCACAGAACCTCTGCAGCGCCCGCGAGCATCGCGGTGTGGGTGTCGTGCCCGCAGGCATGCATCCGACCGGGGATTGTCGAGGCGAAATCCAGCCCCGTCTCCTCGGGCATCGGCAGCGCATCCATGTCGCCGCGGAGCAGCACTCTCAGCCCGGGCTTGCTGCCTTTCAGCGTCGCGACCGCGCCGGTCGTCGCCCCGCCTTCGCGCCACTCGAGCGGAAGGTGCGCAAGGGCCGCGCGGACCTTCGCCATGGTCTTGGGGGTCTGGAGGCCGAGTTCGGGTTCGGCGTGGATGGCGCGGCGCAGGGTCACGATCCGATCCGAGATCGCGCGCGCCGAATCGAGCAGGTCGGGGTGCAGCATGGGAGCGAGAATAGACTCGTTTCGCACCTTGGGGCAAAAACTTGTGGCAGGGCGGCGCAGCGAACCTCTAAAGGCCGCTCGACGACCATGGGCCTGCCAAACGCCTCGATCCATCTTGCTCCCGCGGCCGAGGGCCAAGCGGTGGTCGGCGTGGTGTTCAACCCGCGCAGCCATCGCAACGCGAAGCTGCACGAGCGGCTTGCCGCACTGCCCGGAGTGCATGTCGCAACTCCGGAAAAGCGCGCCGACCTTCGCCCCGCGCTCGAGGAGTTTCGCGCCAAGGGCGTTCAATGCATCGCGATCAGCGGCGGGGACGGGACCGTGCGCGACGTCCTGACCGCCGGGTTGCCGCTGTTCGGCGACGAATGGCCGGCGCTTGCCGTACTGCCGGCGGGCAAGACGAACGCTCTCAACGTCGATCTCGGCGCACCCAAGCACTGGACCGTCTCCGGGGTGATCGACGCGCTTTCCTCAGGCCGCCGCGTGATCCGCCGCCCGCTGGTTGTCCGCGATCTCGAGGGAAGCGGCGAGCTGGCTGGGTTCGTTTTCGGGGCAGGCGTTTTCACCACTGCCATCGCCGCGGGCCAGGACGCGCACCGGCTGGGTGCGTTCGACAGTCTCGCGGTCGCCGCCACGGCAGGTTGGGGCGTGATCCAGGCGCTGTTCGGAACCGACCGGAACGTCTGGCGTCGCGGCGTCGAGATGGCGATCCGCACGGGTGGCGCCCGGACGGATCTCCCCCGCACCCGGTGGGGCGATCCGGCACGACGGATGTTCGTGCTCGCCGCCACTCTCGAACGCTTTCCTGCCGGTGCGAAGCCGTTCGCCGCGCTCGAAGGACTCAAGCTGGTCGTCCTCGACCATCCGCGACGCCGGGTCCTTGCGACCATCCCGGGGATCGCGGCAGGATGGGACAGCGAATGGCTGGCATCGAACGGGGTGCACCGCTGTGCGACCGACCGCATCGAGATCAACCTCGCCGATCGCTTCATTCTCGATGGAGAGGCTTTTCCGGCAGGGCATTACGAGATCGTGCCCGGACCGGCGCTGTCGTTCGTCGTGCCGTGAGCGGCGGACTCGAAGATCGGATTGCCGCTTCGCTCGAAGCCGCGGTCGCACCCGAAGTGCGCGAGATTGCCGGGCAGCTTGGGCGCGAAGCCGGCGCGCGCGCGGTGCTTTTCTACGGCTCGAATCTCAGGACCGGATCGCTGGACGGCGTGCTCGACTTCTATGTCCTGCTTCCGGGTGCACAGCACGAACGGATATGGCCGCGCGTTTCCTACCGCGAATGGCCGGCCGAAGGTGCCGTGCTGCGCGCAAAGATCGCCACCCTGACGCTCGAGACGTTCGCGCGGGCGGCGAGCGGGGCTTCGCGCGACACCACGATCTGGGCGCGCTTCGTCCAGCCCTCGGCGCTCGTGTGGACCGCGGACGAAAGTGCACGCGCGCCTGTAATCGCGGCGATCGCGGCTGCTGCAAGGACAGCCGCCCGGCTCGCCGCGGCGCTGGGACCGGCACGCGGTACCGCTTCGGAATACTGGCGCGCCCTTTTCCGCGCGACCTATCGCGCCGAATTCCGGGTGGAGAAATCGGGCCGCGAGAACGACATCCTGTCGGTGAACGCGGCGCACTTCGAGGGATTGCTGCCGACGGCATGGGAAGCCGACGGGATCGCTTTCGACCGCCATGGCGATGAATTGGTGCCGCGATTGTCACATGCCGAACGGCGCCGCATCCTGGCCTGGTGGCGGACTCGCGAACGCCTGGGCAAACCGCTCAACCTGCTTCGACTGACGAAGGCCAGCACCACCTTCGACGGTGCCGCTGCCTACGCCGCCTGGAAGATAGAGCGGCACACCGGGGTCGCGATCCCGGTCACCCCGTTTCGTGAAAAGCATCCTCTGCTCGCCGCGCCGGGCGTGCTGTGGAAGGTCATGCGCGCACGGCGCTGAATTACATGTAGCGCATCTGGATGCGGATCGACTTGACCCCGCTGCCGACCTCGAACGCGGTCTTCGTGTAGCTCGGCTTGCCGAGATTGAAGATGTTGATCGACGGATTGTTCGACATACCGCCGCCGTCGCTCGAAATGTCGGTCTTGCCATCGCCATCGAGGTCGTGGCGCACCGCGATGCCGTATGATCCGGCTGAGGGCACGGGGACGCAGAACGTCATCGTCCCGGCGCGCGCGGGCGCCTCGATGCGGTTGAGCCAGCGGCCCTTCTTGAGCCAGTCGGCAGCGGTCGCGTTGTAGCTCTGGACGCGCACTTTGCCTTGCGCCGCCTTTACTCCGTCCACCGTGACCAGCACCGCGGGGCCCGCACCGCTACGGCACTTGCCCATGTCGTTCGATATCGTGGAGCGGTAGGGCGCGGCGGATGTCGCCGCTGCACCGATGGCAAGCACACCGGCAGCGAGCAGGGTGGCGGGCAGGCGAAGCTTCATGGCGGTCATCGGAATATCCATATGGCGGGGAATGCGCGCGGCTCAAGCCTTTGCGCGCCGGAATGCCCCTCTGTTCAACCGCGAAAATGGCCGAGCGGGCCTGAATTTGTGCTGAATTGACACTCGCGCCACAGTATCTGGGAGAGGCGTGTGGAAAAGGGCGCCCCCTTGCTTGTGCGCGCGCGAGGGCGATGGTTAAGCCCGCTGCAGGCATCTGGAGCCCGAGCGCAATGGCCGCCCCGCTGATCAGCCCTTCCATCCTGTCGGCCGACTTCGCACGGCTGGGCGAGGAAGTGCGCGCGATCGACGAAGCCGGTTGCGACTGGATCCATGTCGACGTGATGGACGGGCATTACGTCCCCAACCTCACGATCGGGCCCGGAGTCGTGAAGGCGCTGCGCCCGCACACCGCCAAGCCGTTCGACGTGCACCTGATGGTGAGCCCGGTCGACAACTGGCTCGAGGCATTCGCCGAGGCGGGCGCGGACATCATTACTGTCCATCCCGAGGCCGGACCGCACGTCCACCGCACGGTGCAGGCGATCAAGGGCCTCGGCAAGAAGGCCGGGATCAGCCTCAATCCGGCGACGCCGGCCAAGATGCTCGACTACCTCATCGACGATATCGACCTCGTCCTCGTGATGAGCGTCAACCCCGGTTTCGGCGGGCAGAGCTTCATCTCCAGCCAGCTGCGCAAGATCGAAGCGGTGCGCAAGATGATCGACAAGACGGGCCGGGCCATCCACCTCGAAGTCGACGGCGGGGTCGATCCGACCACCGCCCGCCAGTGCGTCGACGCGGGAGCGGACGTGCTGGTCGCGGGATCAGCGACGTTCAAGGGCGGCCCCGGATGCTACGCCGCCAATATCGCGGCGCTTAAGGGCCCCGAAGGGGTGAGCGCCTGATGGCCGACGCGCTCGAACAGGTCCGCGAGCGCGCCCCGTCCGCCGATACACGCGCGCTTCCGCTCGGCCCCGGCGTGGATCCGCACGCTCTCTACGAAGCGCCCGGCGAAGTGATCGAGCCGGGCCGCGCGCTCGTCATCGCCGACTTCGCGGCACCGTCGGTCGGCGCGGGCGAGGCGCTTATTCGCCTGGCCTATCGCATGGGCTTTTCCGCCAGCACCCTCGCGCGCCCGTTCGGGAAACCTGCCAAGCCGCGCCTGCTGGGCACCGTCGACAGCCCGCTTGCGGGCGAACGCACCGCCGGCGTGGCGCTGCGCGCGGGCCATTTCTTCGTCCACGGGGTCAAGGCCCCGATCGCGCAGATGGACTTCAAACCGGTCGCCAAGCTGACCCCGCCCTTCGAGCGGACGGTCCACGGTTTCACGTGGCTGCGCGACCTGGCGGCCTGCGCCCCCCGGGAGCAATGCACGGCCACTGCCGAGCGGGTCCTGTCCGCATGGCTCGAGGTCAACCGCACCCCCGGCAAGGGTGCCGCATGGCACGTGGAGAACGCGGGCAACCGTCTGCTCAACTGGCTGGTACACGCGCCACTGATCCTGTCGGGCGACGGCAAGCTGCGCGCGCGAACGCTCGCGGCGATGGAAGCGACGGCCCGCTGGCTCGACCGCAACGTCACCAAGGCGCCCGACCGGTTGGGCGAAGTGGCCGGCTGGACCGCGATCGTGGCCGCCGGATTGCTGCTCCCCGACGGTAAGCCGCGGCGGTTATTCGGCGAAGCTGGTCTCGTGCGCGCGCTCGGCGAACTCGTCGCCGACGACGGCGGCGTACTCTCGCGCAGCCCGCTCGCGCAGATCGATGCGATCGGGCTGCTGATCGAACTCAAGGCCTGCTATCGCGCGGTCCGCCGCGAACCGCCGCCGGCGATAGAGGCGATGCTGGCGATGCTCGTGCCGCCGCTGCTTGGCCTGACCCACGGCGACGGCGGGCTCGGATCGTGGCAGGGCGCGGGTGCCGTCCCGGCCGAGCGCATCTCGGCGCTGGTTGCCGCGAGCGGGGTGCGCACGCGGCCGCTCAAGGAAGCACGCCAGTGGGGCTTCCAGCGCGCGACCGGGGGCAAGGCGGTGCTGCAGTTCGATGCGGCCCCGCCGCCGCTCGCGAAGCATGCACGCTCGGGCTGCGCATCGACCCTCGCTTTCGAGTTCAGCCATGGCCCGCAGCGCCTGATCGTCAACTGCGGCGGCGCGGCGTTCGCGGGCGGGCAGGTGCCGGTGCGGATCGAGCAGGGGCTGCGGGCGACCGCGGCGCATTCGACGCTCGTGCTCGACGATGCCAATTCGACCGCGGTGCTGCTCCACGGCAAGCTTGGTGCGGGCGTGGGCGAGGTCGAGGTCGACCGCCGCGTGCTCGAACTGGCCGGCGGCAAGGCGACGCGCCTCGAGGCCAGCCACGACGGCTACGCGAGCCGCCACGGCCTCACGCATCGCCGCATCCTGATCCTCCGCGACGATGGTAACGAGCTGCGGGGCGAAGACCTGCTGGTGCCCGCGGGCAAGAGCGCCAAGCGCGGCAAGATCGCCTTCGCCTTGCGCTTCCACGTCGGACCGGGCATCGAACTCGGGCTTTCAGAGGACAAGCGCGGCGCCGGCCTCGCCTTGCCCGACGGCAGTTACTGGCAGTTCCGCCTCGGCCAGACCGGCGAGGGCGTGACGCTCTCGATCGAGGAAAGCCTGTGGGTCGACGGCCAGGGCCGCCCGCAGCCGATCGAGCAACTCGTGATCCAGGGGATGACCCCGAGGAGCGGCGGCAGCTTCGCCTGGCTCCTCAAGAAGATGGGATAGAATTCATCGTGACCGACGTGACCATCAAGCGGGCGCTGCTCTCGGTGTCCGACAAGGACGGACTTGCGGCGCTCGGCGCCACACTGGCGGACGCCGGGGTTGAACTGGTTTCGACCGGGGGCACCGCCAAGGCGCTGCGCGACTGCGGGCTCGAAGTGCGCGACGTTTCCGATCTCACGGGCTTCCCCGAGATGATGGACGGGCGGGTGAAGACGCTCCACCCGATGGTCCACGGGGGCCTGCTCGCGGTACGCGACAATCCCGAGCACGCCGCAGCGATGGAAGCGCACGAGATCGGCGGCATCGATCTCGTCGTGGTCAACCTCTACCCGTTCGAGGCGACCGTGATGCGCGGCGCGGAACGCGACGAGATCATCGAGAACATCGACATCGGCGGCCCCAGCATGGTCCGCTCGGCGGCGAAGAACCACCAGTACGTGACGATCGTCACCGACCCGGCCGATTACGACGACCTGCTCGCCGAATTGAACGAACACGACGGCGCGACCTCGCTCGCATTCCGCAAGAAGATGGCCGCCAAGGCGTTCGCGGCGACCGCAGCCTACGACGGCATGATCAGCAAGTGGTTCGCCTTTGCCGACCAGGGGCAGAAATTCCCGCCGATGGTCAGCATGACACGCAAGCTTGCCGGGCCGCTGCGCTACGGCGAGAACCCGCATCAGGAGGCTGCGCTCTACCTTCCCGGCGGGCCGCACACCCGCGGGCTTCCCCAGGCGAAACAGGTGCAGGGCAAGGAGCTGTCCTACAACAACTACAACGATGCCAACGCCGCGCTCGAACTCGCCGCAGAGTTTCGCGGGCAGGACCCGGCGGTGGTGATCGTCAAGCACGCCAACCCGTGCGGCGTGGCGCAAGCCGCAACGCTGCTCGAGGCGTGGCAGGGTGCGCTGGCGTGCGACGACGTATCGGCGTTCGGCGGGATCGTCGCGACCAACGTTCCGCTCGACGGCCCGACCGCAGAGGCGATCTGCCAGATCTTCACCGAAGTCGTGGTGGCACCGGGTGCCGACGACGCGGCGCGCGAAGCCTTCGCGAAGAAGAAGAACCTTCGCCTGCTGCTGGTCGACGACCTGCCCGATCCGCGCCGTCCGGGGCAGACGCTGGCGATCATCGCCGGCGGCATCCTCGTGCAGGACCGCGACAACGGCGCGATCACCGAAGCCGACCTCAAGGTCGTGACCAGGCGCGCGCCGACCGCGCAGGAGCTCAAGGACTGCCTGTTCGCCTGGACTGTGGCGCGCCACGTCAAGTCGAACGCCATCGTCTATGCGAAGGACGGCGTAACAGCGGGCATCGGTGCGGGACAGATGAACCGTAGAGATTCGTCACGTATCGCAGCGATGAAATCAGCAGAAGCGGCGCAGAAATTCGGTTGGGACGCGCCCCGCACCGTGGGCAGCGCAGTCGCCTCCGACGCCTTCTTCCCGTTCGCCGACGGCCTGCTGGCCGCCGCCGAGGCAGGTGCGACCGCGGTGATCCAGCCGGGCGGTTCGATCCGTGACGATGAGGTGATCAAGGCGGCCGACGAAGCGGGCCTCGCGATGGTCTTTACGGGCATGCGCCACTTCCGGCACTGATCGCTTGTCGATCAGAGCGGCGCGGGCGGGATTGCGCGGCGCAGGACGAGTCCTGGCCCGCCGGTCAGCACGAGCCTGCCACCGGATTCGATGCGGTGCCCGGTCACCTGCCCGAGAGCCCCGAACAGCGTTTCGTCCTGCGCTTGCAGGGCCGGCGGGCAGCCGATTTCGGTCACCGCGCCGCCCGGCTCGATCCGCACTCCCCCCGGGCCCAGGGCATACTCGGTATAGAGCGTGTTGCACTCCGCCCGGGCCGACACGCCCTTGGCGGCGAACAGGACGCTGGCAGGGCCGAAAGGCTTGCCGCCAATCGTCTCCACCGTCCATTCGCCAGCGATGGCCGGGATCGGATAGGCCTCGATCGCCAGTCGCGCCTCGGTCCCGTCGGCTGCGGTCAATACGAGCACCCCGGGGAGCGGCTTGCGCCAGCGGACGAGCGTGTCGAGAAAGCCATTGAGCGCGCGTTCGCGAGCAGCGTAGGCGGCGTTGGGACACTTTCCGACCACGGGCTTCTCGCGCCGCGTAAGCGTGATCCGGTCCCCGTCGAGCGCGTAGAACGCGGGCTGGCTGCCGCCGCATCCGCCACTGTGATTGATGAAGTCGGCCGACTGGAAATGCACGAAGGCCTCGTCGCCCGGATAGTCCGTGGTGCCGACGCGCTCGACAATCCACTTGCCGAAGAGCGGACCCTGCGCCGGTCGGGCGGGCGCGTCGGTCGAGGCGACCGGCGTGTCGGGACCGGAAGTGGGCGCGGGCTCGGATGGCGCGGCCATGCAGCCCGTGAGCAGCGGCAATGCAAGTAGCGCCGCCGCGCGGCCTATCGTCTCAAGAAGTTCCATCGCTCCTTCAACACCGCGTGCGCGCAATTGTGCCCCGGCGCGCCGGTGACGCCGCCCCCCGGGTGCGTTCCCGAGCCGCAGAGCCACAGGCCGGGGACCGGCGTGCGATAGCTGCCCGCCCCCAGCGCGGGGCGCGCGGACCAGAGCTGGTCGAGGCTCATGCGGCCATGGAAGATATCGCCGCGCCACAGCCCGAACTTTGCCTCGAGCGCCCGCGGGCTGTGGACCTGCGTGTGGAGAACCTGTGCACGGAACCCCGGCGCATGGTGCTCGATGGTCGCGAGCACCGCCTCGACCGCCTCCTTCTCGCGATCCTCGGGCAGGTCGGGATCGACATGCTGGCAGAACAGGCTCGCCACGTGCTGGCCGGGAGGCGCGAGGCTGTCGTCGACGAGACTGGGGATCAGCATTTCCACGATCGGCGCCTTGCTGAAGCCGTCGTCCCGCGCATCGCGCCATGCGCGGTCCATGTAGTCGAGGCTCGGCGCGATCACGATCCCGGCTTTGAGATGCTCATCCCCCGTAGGCGCGTGGCGGAACTTCGGCAGGCCCGAGAGCGCAAGGTTCATCCGGAGCGAGCCCGAACCCCCGGCATACATGTCCATCGCCCGCGCGAAATCCCGTGGCACCACGTCGCGCGGGACGAGCCGGTCGAACAGCGGCTTGGGACCGAGGTTGGCGATCACCCGCGCCGCACGGACTTCCTCGCCCGAAGCCAGCGAGAGCCCCACGGCCCTGCCCCGCTCGACCAGCACCTGCCCCACCGGCGCATCGGTGACGATCTCGCCGCCTGCCTCGCGCACCGCTTCGGCCATCAGCCTGGTGATCGTGCCCATCCCGCCGGGCACGTGACCCCATGCCCCCTTCTTGCCGTTCACCTCACCGAAGACGTGATGGAGCAGGACATAGGCGCTGCCCGGCGCGTCGGGGCTGGCATAGTTGCCGACGCAGGCATCGAACCCGAACGCGGCCTTCACCGGATCGCTTTCGAACCAGGCGTCGAGCACTTCGCGCGCCGAACGAGTGAACAGCGCGAGCACATCACGCTTTGCCGCCAGCGGCAGCCGCGCGACCTTGCGCGATTGCATCACTGCGTCCAGCAGCGCCCGCGGTCCGCCCCCGGCGTCGGGCGGTATCCGGAGCGCAAGATCGCGGAGCACTTCGGCCACGCCTTCGAGCATCTCGTAATACCCCGGCAGCGCCGCCGCGTCCTTCGTGGAGAATCGCGCGAATTCGGCCTGCGTCCGCTCGAGCCCGCCGCCGAGCACGAGATGGCCATCTCCCAGCGGCAGGAAATTGGACACCGGACGCTCGATCACGCGGTATCCGCGCCGCTCCAGCCCCATTTCGGCGATCACCTTGGGCTGGAGCAGGCTGACGGTGTAGCTTGCGGTGGAGTTGCGGAAGCCCGGTGCGAATTCTTCGGTCACCGCCGCGCCGCCGACCACGCCGCGCGCTTCGTAGAGCCGCACCTTCAAACCGGCACGGGCCAGGTAGAAAGCGCATACCAGCCCGTTGTGCCCTGCCCCGATGATGACCGCGTCGAGCATGGGTTGTCGCCTCTCCGGCCAAGCCTGAACGCCGCGCAACCGGCGCATTAAGCACGTTGCAATACCCCGCCCTGTAACCAAATCGCCTAAAGCAACGAAACAGTGGATGTCATGGGACTGTTCAAACCCGATCTCTATCGCAACTTCGCCATCGGATTCGCGCTGGGTGCGGGTTTGGTGGTATGGCAGGTTGCACCGAATATGACCGACAGCATCGTCCCCCAGGCGCAGGCCGCCACCGTGAGCGCTCCCGCCAAGTGAGGAGAGCCGCTCTCGGTCTCGCGGCAGCATGCCTTGCACTGGCCGCGTGCCAGCAGCCTGCCGTCGCGGGCGAGGCGGCCGTCTCTGCACCCGCCCCCAAGCGCGTCGCCGCCGAGAAGCCCGGTCTGAAGACCGCGGTATTTGCCGGCGGATGCTTCTGGGGAGTCGAAGCGGTCTTCAGTCACATGAAGGGCGTGACCAGCGCAGTCAGCGGCTACCACGGAGGCACCGAGCGATCGGCGAAATACGACATCGTGTCGTCGGGCGTGACCGACCACGCCGAAGCGGTGAAGGTGACGTACGATCCCAGGGTCGTGCGCTACGACCAGCTGCTGCAAGTGTTCTTCTCGGTCGTCGCGGACCCGACGCTCAAGAACCGGCAGGGGCCCGACGTGGGCGCGCACTATCGCGCGGCGCTCGTCCCCATGAGCGAGGAACAGCGCGCGGTCGCCGCGGCCTATCTCAAGCAGATGGCCGCGTCGGGCACGTGGAAGAAGCCGATCGTGACCGGGATCGAGCGCGCGCAGGCTTTCTACCCGGCCGAGACCTATCACCAGGATTTCGCCCAGAAGAACCCGCGGCATCCCTACATCGTGCGCTGGGACGCCCCCAAGGTCCGCGCGCTGAAGGCGATGTATCCGTCGCTCTACAAGGCGAGCTTCACGCCGGATTGAGGCCATCTGGCGCGAAGCGTGCGCACGCATTACATTGCGACCCATGGCCGCCCAGCACCATCATCACGAACACTCGGGGCACGACCTCGTCCACGCCGCCGAATCCGCGCTGACGCAGGCGGGCGAGCAGTGGACCGAGTTGCGCGCGGACGTGTTCGGCGCGCTTGCGGGCCACGCCAGCCCGGCCAGCGCCTACGACATCGCCGACGAGGTTTCCGCCAAGCGCGGCAAGCGTATCGCGCCCAACTCGATCTACCGGATTCTCGACCTGTTCGTGACCAACAATCTCGCGATGCGGGTCGAATCGTCGAACGCCTATCTCGCCAACAGCCATCCCGGGTGCCTGCACGACTGCATCTTCCTCGTCTGCGACGAGTGCGGCGAGGCGACGCATATCGACAACGACGCCGTCTCGAAGACCGTCCGCAGCCTTGCCGAAGCGGCCGACTTCAAGCCCGAGCGGCCGGTGATCGAGATCCGCGGATTGTGCGCTGAGTGTCGCTAGGGCGCGCGCTGCCGCTGACTTAGAGATCCTTGGCCATCACCGCGCCGGGCACCGCTACTCCGTCCGACGCCATGCGATCGACCCGCTGGACGACGTGGTAGCCGCAGGCGGAATATAGCGGTTCGCCCGCGGCAGTCGCCATCATCTCCAGGCGCCGGAATCCCGCGGCGCGCGCCGCTTCCTCGCACGAATCGAGGATCAGCCGGCCGATCCCGCGACGGGTGAAGGCGGGATCGGTGTACATCGCCCGGATGCGCGCGGGCTCGGTCGCCGGATCGAGCAGCCGATCGTCGCGCGTCTCGGTGCTGTGGTTGCCGCCGTAGAGCGTTGCCCGCCTGCTCCAGCCCCCGCACCCCGCGAGCGCGCCGTCGACCTCGACGCAGAAGTATGTGCCGTCGGCGACGAGCTGGGTATCAAGGCCCATGCTGCGGCGGCTCGCCGCGATCTGTTCGGCATCGAGGAAAGGCTTCTGGAGCTCGGCGATCGCGCGCTCCATCACCGCCGAAATCGCCGGCAGGTCGTCCATCGTCGCGGTGCGAATCGCCGGGCTCGCCATCGCCGCGAAACTGCCCTTGTCCGGCCTTCCTGCGCAAGCGGCCGTTTCTCACGAAATGCTCAGCGCGTCCTCACGTTCGTTTCATCGACAGGCGCGCAAGTTGTCGTTACAGCGGAAACCATGAGTTCCAATCCGGGCCAGGGTCCGCATACCCCCCTTCTCGACACGGTCGACACTCCAACCGATCTCCGCAAGCTGAAGCCGGACCAGCTCCGCCAGCTTGCCGACGAACTGCGCGCCGAGATGATCAGCGCCGTCGGCATGACCGGCGGGCACCTCGGTTCGGGGCTCGGCGTGGTCGAGCTGACCGTGGCGATCCACTACGTCTTCGACACGCCGACCGACAAGCTGGTGTGGGACGTCGGCCACCAGGCCTATCCGCACAAGATCATCACCGGCAGGCGGGATCGCATCCGCACGCTGCGGCAGGGCGGCGGGCTCTCAGGCTTCACCAAGCGCAGCGAGAGCGAATACGACCCATTCGGCGCAGCGCATTCGAGCACCTCGATCTCCGCCGCGCTCGGCTTCGCGGTGGCGAACAAGCTTCAGGGCCGCCCCGGCAAGGGCATCGCGGTGATCGGCGACGGCGCGATGAGCGCTGGCATGGCCTACGAAGCGATGAACAACGCCGAACAGGCGGGCAACCGGCTGGTCGTGATCCTCAACGACAACGACATGTCGATCGCGCCGCCGGTGGGTGGTCTCAGCGCCTATCTCGCACGGATGGTATCCTCGAGCGAATACCTCGGACTGCGCAGCCTTGCCTCCAAGGTCGCCCGCAAGTTGTCGCGCCGGGTCCACCACGGGCTCGAAAAGGCGGAGGAATACGCGCGCGGGATGGTCACCGGCGGGACCATGTTCGAGGAGCTCGGCTTCTACTACGTAGGTCCGATCGACGGGCACAATCTCGACCACCTGATCCCGGTTCTCGAGAACGTGCGCGACAGCGAGCAGGGGCCGATCCTGGTCCATGTCGTGACCAAGAAGGGCAAGGGCTATGCCCCGGCCGAGAACTCCGCCGACAAGTACCACGGCGTGCAGAAGTTCGATGTCATCACCGGTGAGCAAAAGAGGAGCGCCGGGGGTCCGCCGGCCTACCAGAACGTGTTCGGCGACACGCTCGCCAAGCTGGCCGAAACCGATCCGACAATCTGCGCGATCACCGCCGCGATGCCGAGCGGAACCGGCGTCGATCGCTTCGCCAAGGCGCACCCCGACAAGGCGTTCGACGTCGGCATCGCCGAACAGCACGCAGTGACCTTCGCCGCGGGCCTCGCCGCCGAAGGCATGCGCCCGTTCTGCGCGATCTATTCGACTTTCCTCCAGCGCGCGTTCGACCAGGTGGTCCACGACGTCGCGATCCAGAACTTGGCCGTACGCTTCGCGATCGACCGTGCGGGCCTGGTCGGCGCGGACGGCTGCACCCACGCGGGATCGTTCGATGTGACCTACCTCGCCACCCTGCCCAACATGGTGGTGATGGCCGCGGCCGACGAGGCTGAACTGGTCCACATGACCTACACCGCCGCGATGCACGACAGCGGGCCGATCGCCTTCCGCTACCCGCGCGGCGGGGGCGTCGGGGTCGAACTGCCCGCAACGCCGCTACTGCTCGAGATCGGCAAGGGCCGCGTCGTGCGCGAAGGCACCAAGGTTGCTATCCTCTCGCTCGGTACCCGTCTCGCCGAAGCGCTCAAGGCTGCCGACGCGCTCGAAGCGAAGGGGCTTTCCACCACCGTCGCGGACCTGCGGTTCGCCAAGCCGCTCGACACCGACCTGATCGACCGCCTGATGCGCACCCACGAGGTCGTCGTCACGGTAGAGGAAGCCGCCATCGGCGGCCTCGGCGCGCATGTCCTCACGCATGCGAGCGACCAGGGCCTTACCGACAACGGCCTCAAGATCCGCACGATGCGCCTGCCCGACGTGTTCCAGGACCACGACGACCCCGCCAAGCAGTACGACGAAGCCGGCCTCAACGCCCCGCACATCGTGGATACCGTGCTCAAGGCGCTACGCCACAACTCGGCGGGCGTGGAAGAGGCGCGGGCCTAGGGTCAGCCCACCCATCGCCAGACGCCCGCCGGGACGCCGGCGGCGTGAATGTGCGCCCAGGTCACGCCGAGCCACAGCGCGATCGCGATGAGCCACAGCACCGCGCCCGCGCCGAAGAGCGCGCCCCAGCGCGGCCAGTAGCTCGTCCGCGCCTCCCAGTCCGACCACGCCTTGCCGAGGAGCGCTTCCTTCTTGCGGTCCTGCAGGTGCGCGCCAACGAGCGCGAGGGCGAGCACCGCGCCCGCCACGATCAGGGTGCGCAGGCTCCACCACAGGACGAGGTGGCTCAGCGCCCAGAGCGCGAAGCCCCACATCATCGGATGGCGCGTGACCGCGAAGACCCCGGTGGGCTGGCGGTCGATCGGTCCCTTCGCCGCCGGATTGGGCATCGCCGGGTTCTTCCAGAACGATCCGAGGAAGAGCACCAGCGCAGGGATCGTGAGCAGCGTCGCGGCGATCCACCCGATCTCGCCCGAACCGCCGAGGTCTGCCGGAGGCGCCGCGCGGAACGCGACGATCATCCAGCCGAACGTGGCGAAGGCGACCAGCGAATAGAACCCGAGGAACCCGCCTTCGCCGAACATGCGGACGAGCAGGGCGCGTAGCGGGTGCGACAACGCGAAGTGCGTGCCGACAAAGGCGACGCTCGCGGCGATCAGGGTCTGGAGAGCGGGATCCACGGTCGAACCTCCCATGTGAACAGTGTCAACATAGGTATCAGATCGCAACCGGATTGCAAGCGGGCTAGTTGGCGACCTTTTTAACGATCCCGTCGCCCGGCGCCTTGAGCGCCGCGATCTCCGCCGCGCGGCGCGCAAGGTAGGTGTCGCGCGCCGTCGCGTAGGGGTCCTTCGACGCGCGGACCCGCTGGTATTCGGCGTCGTTTTCGAGCCGGCTGTCGAGCGAAGTGATGGTGTACGAGCTCACCCGGTATTCGAGCGTGGTGAACGGCTTGCCCACCGCCATTGGTACTACGAAGTTGTCCGCTGCGCCGCCGAGCACGTCGCGCAAGGTCGTCGCACCGACCAGCGGCAGGACGAGAAACGGGCCGGAGCCGACCCCGTAGTAACCCAGGGTGTTGGCGAACCCGTTGTTGCGCCGCGGCAGCTTGAACGGTTTCTTCTTCGCGACGTCGATCAGGCCGCCGATGCCAATGGTGGAATTGATCGCGAAACGGCCGAGGGTCCGCATCGCACGCTTCGGCCGCAATTGCAGCACGTCGTTGAGGAAGACCACCGGCTCGCGCAGATTGGCGAAGAAATTGCTGAGGCCCTTGCGGGCCGGCTTGGGCAGTCCCTCGCCATAGGCCTTGGCGATCGGTTCGATGACCGCCTCGTCGACCGCGGCGATGGCTTCGTAGGTCTGGGCGTTGAGCTGGACGAGAGGATCCGCCTCGATCGGCACCCGTCCGCTGACCACGATCCCTTCATCGGCGAGCGGCTCCGTTTCGCCCTCGATCGCGTTTGTCCCTGAAGCGCCAACCGTGCTCGCGCAGGGCGCACCGAGCGGCGCCTCGCCCGGGAGGACGAGCACACGCGCGTCGCACACAGCCTCGACGGCCGGTACGGCTGCCGGTGCATCCTGCATGGGCGCGGCGAGGGCCAGCGATGCGGCCAGGGCGGCAGTAAGGCTCAGGCCAGGTCTCCCGGCGGCATGACGAAGCGCGGAGTGTTCGCCAGCGAGGGTTGCCTGTCAATCGACGAGCGTCGTTAACGGGCACGGCCCGTCGGTCTAAGCCTTTCGCTTCGCCGCGTTTTTCAGTCGGGACGTTCGCCGATGTCGATCAGCCGTACGGTGAACAGCAGCGTCGCTCCGCCGGGTATCGGGCCTTTGCCCTTCATCCCGTAGGCGGCCGTGGCGGGCGTTGCGATCTCGATCGTGTCGCCCACGCCCATCTGCGGAATGGCCGTCTTCCAGGCCGGGATCAGCCGGGCGAGCGGGAAGGTCGCGGGCTCGCCCCCTTCGGAACTGTCGAAGACGCCGCCATCGACGAAACTGCCGGTGTAGTGGACCGTCACCACATCCTCGACCCTCGGCCGCGCGCCGCTGCCGTCGCCCGCCGTGCGCCGGATCAGGACCCCGCCGTCGAGCTGGCGCCAGCCCGGTTGCGACGCGCGGGCCGCCAGCGCGGTTTGCTGCGCGCTGACCCAGGCCATGTCCTGGCTGCGATCTGGCGGGCCGTCCGCCGGACCCTGCGCCAATGCCGCGGCGCCCGCGATGAGAGCCGCCCCGAGGGCCAGCGTCGCCCCGCTTTCTCCTGCCATGAACATCCTCACCAGTTGTATGCCTTCGGTAGATCGCTCTCGTCGAGGTCGCGGTAGCGGTCGCGCAGCCGCTTCTGGTGGCTGCCATGCGGCTGCTCTACCCCGTCGATGAAGATACGTTCGGCAGCGCTCGAAACCTCGAGCGGATCGCCGTCCCAGATCACCACGTCGCCCGCTGCCCCCGATCGCAGGATACCCATCCGCCCGCCGAAGCCGGCGATCTCGGCCGGGACCGAGGAGATCGCGGCGAATGCCTCTCCCCAGCTCAATCCGGTGGCCCCGGGCACCCGCGTCAACGCGACGAGGTTGCCGGCGAACTGCATCAGGTTGCGCGGCTGCGCGCCGCCGGTGTCGGTCATCCGGCCCAGCGCGACCTTGACCCCGGCGCGCACCATCCGGCCGACGTTGCTCTGGGTCGCCGCAAGTTGCTCGAAGCGGGTGGGCAGGTCGTCGAGCGGGTCGGCGATCACGGGTACGCCGGCGGCGGCGATCTCGCCCGCGACGCGCCAGCCTTCGCTCGCCCCTACGAGCACCAGCCTCAGGCGGGGGAACTCGTCGCGCAGCGCCAGCACGGCGCGGATGTCGGACGCCCGCTCGACGATCACGTAGAGCGGCTGGGTGCCACTCACCACCGGAACGAGAGCAGCCGCGTCGAACCGGGTGAGAAGCACGTCATCGCGCTCGGCGCGGCTGTCGATCAGCCGCGTGTCGATCGGCACATCGTCGCCGGTCGACACGGTCCGCCGGTCGCCGCCGCCCCGGATCAGGGCTCCGTCGGTCCCGAACTGGCGCGCTTCGCGCAGGGCATTGCGGAGGACCGCGTGCGCGCTCGTTCGGCTGCCGCCCGCGATCCGCGCGCCATCCTCTCCCAGCGTGACGACCTGGAATGCGCGCGGGCGCGTGACCATGTCGGGATCGGCCGCCAGGTCGACCAGCGCGCCCTGCCCACCGAAGATCGAGGCCGACGGCGCCGGGAATACCGACGCGCGGGTCACGCCGCTTTCACGCGACACCGCCACGTCCTGAGCTGAGGGGTTGAGCGCCGGGGTGACATCCAGCGCGGCTCCGAACGGCGACTGGCGGGCAGCGGCGTCGTTCGATTCGGATACACCCGACGAATCGACGAGTCCAAGGTCGGTCATCGCCGCGAACACACCGGGCGTAACCCACTTGCCGGTCCCGTCGATCGTCTCGATCCCTTGTGGCACGGCAACCTCGGCGCCTGCCGCAACGACCTTGCCGCCTCGCACGATCACCGTGGCGCGCTCGATCGGGGCGCTGCCGTCGCCGATCGCGACCGTGGCATTGGCGATGGCGAAATCCTGCGCCGAGACGGGGGCAGCCAGCGCGACGAGCGCGGCGCCGATCAGCAGACGGGCGCTCACTTCACGTCTCCTTCGCCGGGCTGGCCGAGCTCAAAATCGCTCACCGGACGCCGCTTGCGGTCCATAGCATCGAACATCAGCGCCCCGTCGATCCAGACCTTTTCGGGCCGCGAATAGACCGACAGCGGATCGCCATTCCACAGCACCACGTCGGCCATCTTTCCCGCCTCGAGGCTGCCGGTCTTGTCGGCGATTCCCATCGCGGTCGCCGGGTTCAGCGTGAGCCAGCGGATCACCGTCGCGTCGTCGATGGCGATCCCGGCACGCCGGCCAGCGGCCTGCGCCTTGGCGGCTTCCTGGTTCAGCCGCTGGATTCCGTTGGCGTCGTCCGAATGGATGACCACGCAGGCGCCCGCCTTTTGGAGAAACGCGGCGTTCTCGGGAATGCCGTCGTAGCTTTCCATCTTGAAGCCGTACCAGTCGGCCCAGATCGCGCTGCACACGCCGTTTTCCTTCAGCAGGTCGGCGATTTTGTAGCTTTCGACCGCGTGGTGGAACGCGGCGACCTTGTAGCCCATCTCTTTCGCCATATCGAGCACGAGGGCCATCTCGTCCGCCCGGTAACAGTGGTTCTGGATCAGGATCTCGCCGTCGAGCACGCCCTTCAGCGTTTCCTTGGCAAGATCGCGCTTCTTGCCGTCGAACTCCTTGGCCGCGAGCCAGGTCTGCCGGTTGACCGCTAGGTTGCCCATGCGGGTCGACGGCATCCGGCCCTTCGCGCCGTAGACCCGCTTGGGGTTCTCGCCGCAGGCCATCTTCATGCTGTAGGGGGCGCCGGGGAACTTCATCCCCTGCATCGTGCGCGCGGGTACATTCTTCAACGTGACCGAGCGTCCTCCCATGAGGTTGGCCGATCCGGGCAGGATCTGGAGCGCGGTGATCCCGCCGTTGGCCAGCGCGCGGCTGAAGCCGGGGTCCTGCGGCCAGACCGAATGCTCGGCCCAGACTTCGGGGGTGGTCGGGCTGGTCGCCTCGTTTCCGTCCGAATGCGCCGCGACCGAGGGGGTGGGATAGTCGCCGAGGTGCGAGTGGATGTCGATGATTCCGGGGGTGACGTATTTCCCGGTGCCGTCGATCACCGGCACGTTGGCCGGTGCGGCGGCGTCGTTCGCATAGATGCCCTGGATCTTTCCGTTGGCGAAATAGATCGCGCCGTTGTCGATCCGTCCGCCCGCGCCATCGAAGATCGTGACGTTGGTGATGACCGTCGGCTGCCCCGGGTACCGTTCGTAGGTCGACGGATAGGGGTTCTTGTCGAACGCGGCGGGGCTGGAGCTGGCGCTCCTGGTCGCGGCACCATCGTCGGTCGTCGCGCAGGCGGACAGCGCAAGCATGGCGCAGGCGGCTGCGAGGGTTCTGTTGCTGATCATGTGCGTCCCGATAAGTTCAGGGACGCGAACCCCGTTCGGTTCGCGCCCCGATAGTGATTTTCAGTTCTTGGTGGCCGGATGGATACCCGCCGCATGCGGCTCGCCCAGCTCGTCACGCCCGGCGAGGTCGTCGTCGGTGCGGTCCTCGAGCGTGTCGAGGTGCATCCAGCGCTTCACGATCGGGCTGAGCGCAAGGACGACGACGGATACGCCGATCGCGACAAGGCCGATGGTCCAGTAGATATCGAGTGTGGCGGCTTTGCTCATCTCGCCGCTCTCCCCGCCGGTCGCCTCGCCGATCTTGCCCGCCACGAAGCTGCCCACGGCGGTCATGTAGAACCATGCCCCCATGATGAGACTGGCCATGAAGGTCGGCGCCAGTCGGTTCATGGCCGACAGGCCGACGGGGCTCAGACACAGTTCGCCGGTCGTGTGCAGCAGGTAGAGCAGGAAAACGAAGATGACCGGAGTCATCGCGGCGGCGCCAACGCTGTTCGCGCCCCAAACGAAGACCAGGAACCCCGCGCCGACCTGGAACAGCGCCAGCGCGAACTTCGCAGGCGCCGATGGCTCGAGACCGCGGTTGCCCAGCCATTGCCAGAGAAACGCAAAGAGCGGAGCAAACAGGATGATGTAGATCGGGTTGATCGACTGGAACACCGACGCCGGTATGTTACCGATCTCGACATACTTGTCGGTGTAGAGGTTGAGGCTGCCCGGTGCCTGGTCGAACAGCCCCCAGAACAGCGGATTGAGGGCAATGAGGAAAAGTATCGCGAAGATACGCTCGCGCGGGTGCTTCGGCAGCTTGAATGCCTCGTACAGGACGTAGGCCAGCAGCCCGATGCCGCACACGATCAGCAGAACCTGGATCACGTCGCGGTACTGGATCAAGGCCCACATCACGGCGACCGAGACCGCGCCCGCTGCGTAGATCAGCAGTTCCTTGTTCCGCGCAAGCGGACCCGGCGCTTCACCGGCACCGCGCAGGGCACCCTTGCCCAGCACGAACACGATCAGGCCGATCACCATGCCGATGCCCGAGAGACCGAAGCCATACGACCAGCCGATCGTCTGGCCGAGATACCCAACGAGAATGCCGCCGGCGGCCGCACCCAGGTTAATGCCCATGTAGAAGATCGTGTAGGCCGCGTCGCGCCGACTGTCCGTCCGCTTGTACAGCTGGCCGACAAGGACCGAAATGTTGGCTTTCAGAAACCCTGAGCCGATGATGATGAGGGCGAGCGCGAGCCAGAAGACGCTAATCGTGGGATCCGATTGTCCTCCATCGCCTTCGAACACCATGAAGAGGTGGCCGAGCGCGAGCAGCGCCCCGCCGAACAGGACCGCCTTGCGCTGGCCCAGATAGCGATCCGCCAGCCAGCCGCCGAACAGCGGGGTGATGTAGACGAGCGAGCCGTAAGCACCGAGAATGAGGGTCCCCTCACCTTCGGAAAACATCCAGTGCTGAACGAGGTAGAATACGAGGATGCCGCGCATGCCGTAGAAGCTGAACCGCTCCCACATCTCGGCGAAGAACAGCATATACAGGCCCTTGGGATGGCCGAGCGCCTCATCCTTCTTGCTCGCCGCGATCAGCAAGCCTCCGACCAGAAACGCGGCGAGCACTACGGCGCAGATCGCCGCGACCCAGTCGCCTTCGTTCCACAAGGCCATGTCCTTCATTGCGTGCTTCCCTCATATTCTTGGAATCGGCCCTCCCCAGGGCCGTGAATCGGCGCACCCTAGCGTCCGCAATCTCGATGTGAAGCGCTAGTTTCACCCGCAACCGCATGACCGCGGCCGCCTTTCCGCCGGAACCCAACTTGACGCGACGCGCTGTATTATGGCACTGAAGCACCCTTCAGAGGACGATCGCATGAACCAGCCGAGCCAGCCCGTGTACTTGCGCCTGCGCGACATGATCGCGGCCGCAATCATCGAAGGGCGTTATCGGGAGGGAGAAATGCTTCCCTCCGTCCGTGCCTTTGCCGCGGATCAGGGGGCGAACCCTCTTACCGTCGCCAAGGCCTACCAGCTGTTCCAGAGCGAAGGCCTGGTCGAGGTACAGCGCGGCGTCGGCATGTATGTCGCGCACGGGGCCGCGGACCGCCTTCGCAGCGCCGAGCGTACCCGGTTCGTCGAGCACGAGTGGCCCGAGATCGTCGCACGCATGGAACGCCTGGGAATCGATCCGGCCCACCTGCTCGAGGGCGTCTGAGCGCCCTGTGCGCCGGCGAAGCCATTGCTCCATAACGGAGATTGCACTCGCCCCCTCACTCTGGCACTCTGCCTTCGACACCTCGGGCTGGTCGCGCTCGGTGGGACGGGTCGCGATCGGAGGGCATGACACGTGATAAGATCGGAACTCCTTCAGGCCATCGCCAAGGAAAATCCCGACTTGCGCGCCGAGGAGGTGGAGCAGGTCGTGGACATCTTCTTCGACGAGATCGGAAAGCGGCTCGCGGAAGGCGGCCGGGTCGAGTTGCGCGGATTCGGCGCGTTTTCGACGCGGGACCGCGGGGCGCGCAAGGGCCGCAACCCGCGCACCGGCGAGGCGGTCGACGTGCCGGCCAAGAAAGTGCCCTATTTCAAGCCCGGCAAGGAAATGCGGCGCACTCTCAACGACGCGTGAGGCAACGACGCCTGAGGCCTCGCCCCAAGCAAATTGCCGTCGGAGTTACACCGCGCTAGGGCCGTGCCCTGGCGCGGGTGTGGCGGAACGGTAGACGCCGGGGACTTAAAATCCCCTGTCCCCTGGACGTGTGGGTTCGATTCCCACCACCCGCACCACCAACCATTCCGGCAGGAAGCGCTGTGCCGGCGCATTAACCCTCCCTCCTAACACCGTAATTACCCCTACTCCCGTAGTTCCGGCATCGAGACCGTTTTGATGCAGAACATGCTTCGCGGCCGGGAAGCCGTTGCAGTCGGGGTTTGCAAATGGAGCACAATCGTATCGAGGTGCCGCCCGGCGCGGTGGCCGGATCGTGCGAAGATCGTTCGTCGCCCCGTTTCACGCTGCTGATCCGCGCAGCCAAGCTGATCGCCCCGACCGGCGAATTCATCGCCGTCATTCGCGACGTTTCGGAAAGCGGTATTTCGCTGCGGGGCTTTCACCAGCTTCCAGCCGGCGAGCCGCTGGTGCTCGAACTGCAAACCGGTGAACGCCATCGCCTCGCGCCGGTCTGGGGTCGCGGCAACGAGGCGGGATACCGCTTCCTCGACGAAGTGGACATCGTACGCCTGGTGGCGGAGGCGGGGCGGTATCCCAAACGGCAATTGCGCCTGAACATGTCGTTCCAGGTCGAACTGGCTTTCCTGGGTCGGCGGATTCCGGCCGAAGTGACCAACGTTTCGCAGCAGGGTGCGGGAATTATCTGCGGAGATCTGCTTGCGATCCAGCAGCCGCTGCGGATCATCTCGGACAAGCTGCCCGAAGTGCGCGCCCGCGTGCGCTGGCGCAAGGGTGACGGCTACGGGCTGGCGTTCGACGACACGTTCAGCCTAAGCCAGCTTGCCGTGTTCGCGGCCACCGCGCAGGATGCGGCGTTGCTCGGCGCGCCCGAGTGTGCAGTATCGCTCAGGCGCTGAGTTTGCGCTTTTTTTCGAACGGACCCCGGTTCGTTTACCGTTCGCTAACCAATTTCCTTCACTCCCCGCTCAATCGAACTGGGGGGTTACCAACGACATGACTGCCAACGAACTCACTGTCGACGTTGCGATTATCGGCGCCGGCCCGGCCGGGCTGACCGCGGGATATCTGCTCACCAAAGCAGGCAAGACCGTCGCCATCATCGAGAAGGATCAAACCTACGTCGGCGGGATCAGCCGCACGGTCGAACACGAAGGCTATCGATTCGACATCGGCGGGCACCGCTTCTTCTCGAAGAGCCAGCAGGTCGTCGATCTGTGGAACGAGATCCTGCCCGACGACTTCATCCAGCGCCCGCGGATGAGCCGCATCTATTACGAGGGCAAGTTCTACAGCTATCCGCTGCGGGCGTTCGAGGCGCTCGGAAACCTCGGCATCTGGCGCTCGACCGCGTGCATGGCCAGCTTCGCCTGGTCGCAGCTTTTCCCGATCAAGGACATCCGCAGTTTCGAGGACTGGACCAGCAACCAGTTCGGAAAGAAGCTCTACGGCATCTTCTTCAAGACCTATACCGAGAAGGTCTGGGGCATGCCCTGCAACGAGATGAGCGCCGACTGGGCCGCCCAGCGCATCAAGGGCCTTTCGCTCTGGGGCGCGGTGACCGACGGGCTCAAGCGCAGCCTCGGCCTCAACAAGGCGCCCAACGACGGGCAGGCGGTAAAGACCCTTCTCGAGACCTTCCGCTACCCGCGGCAGGGGCCGGGCATGATGTGGGACGCCGCGCGCGACAAGATCGTGGCGACCGGCAAGGGCACCGTGATCATGGGTCACGGCCTCGAACAGCTCGCGGCGGACGGTAGCGGCGGCTGGCGCATGACCGCGGTGGACAAGAACGGCGAAAAGCGAGTGATCAGGGCCGCCAACGCGATCAGCAGCGCGCCGATGCGCGAGCTGGCCGCGCGCATGCATCCGCTGCCGGACACCACGCTCAACGCCTCGAACCTCAAGTATCGCGACTTCCTGACCGTGGCGCTCAAAGTCGAGGGCGAGGACCTGTTCCCCGACAACTGGATCTATATTCACGACAGCAAGGTAAAGGTCGGCCGGGTCCAGAACTTCCGTTCGTGGAGCCCGGAGATGGTGCCCGACGAGAACATGGCGTGCGTCGGCCTCGAATACTTCTGCTTCGAAGGCGACGGCCTGTGGTCCATGGCGGACGAGGATCTCGTCAAGCTCGCGACCGACGAGATGGAGATTCTCGGCCTGGTCGATCCGAAGAAGGTCAAGGGCGGCGCGGTGGTGCGCCAGGAAAAGGCCTACCCGGTCTACGACGAGACCTACGCCGCCAACGTCGCCGCGATGCGCCACGAGCTCGAGGAAAAGCATCCGACGCTGCACCTCGTCGGCCGCAACGGCATGCACCGCTACAACAACCAGGACCACGCAATGATGACCGCCATGCTGACGGTCGAGAACATCCTGGCCGGGGAGCGCGTGTACGACACCTGGTGCGTGAACGAGGACGCCGAGTATCACGAGGCCGGCGACGAGGGTGCCGAGAAGGCCCTGCCGCAGCGCGAAACCAACCCGGTGAGCGAAGACCAGGCCGCCGCACTCGCGTCCGTGCGCGAGGTGCCGCAACGCATTGGGTCCAGGGCCGACGCCGACCGCAAGGTCGCCTGACCGAACAGCGCGCCGGAGCGGCGTTGGGCAATCCTTAACCGAATTGCCCGACACTGCTCCGGTCCGCGCGCGCACATGACATGCTTTCGAGGGGGTCGAACGCGATGGTAACCAGAGTTCTGAGGATCGCCGACACCCGGCTTGTGCGTTACGGCCTGGCGAGCGTTGGCGCCCTGGCGGTCGATCTCGGCGCGTTCCTTGCCCTGCTTGCCCTGGCGGTGCCCGCCGCAGCGGCGGGCGCATTCGGTTACGCCATCGGCATCGCCGCTCACTGGCTGCTTTCCAGCCGGGCGGTCTTTGCCGACACCGTTGCCGAACGCGGGCAGGCCCGCAATCGGCAGAAGGCTCTGTTCGTGCTGTCCGCGCTGGTCGGCCTCGCCCTCACGACGATGATCGTCGGCGTCGCCACCTTCGCCGGGATCGATCCCCGCTTGGCCAAGCTCGCGGCGATCGTGATAAGCTTCGCGGTGACCTGGATGCTTCGCAACAAGGTCGTCTTCCGCGCGTCCGAAGGGGCTGCGTGAGCATCTTCGTAGAAAGGCGGCGGCCGGCGTTCACGCCGGACCTCCTGCTGCGCGTCGTCCTTGCGTGGGCGATGATTTCCGCGCTGCTGCTTGTCACCAACCTTGCCGCCATTCTCGCCTATCGCTTTCCCGACCCCGACGACACCCTGCGCCTGATCCAGGTGCGCGACCTGATCGCGGGCCAGAGCTGGTTCGACGTGACCCAGTACCGCATCGACGCCGCCAACGGCGGGGTCGCGATGCACTGGTCACGGCTCGTCGACCTGCCGATCGCCGCGTTGATCCTCCTCCTCAAGGGCATGGTGGGCCCGGACGCGGCGGAGATGACCGCTCTCATCGCGATCCCGCTGCTGACCTTCGGCGTCGCACTGCTGCTCGCCGGGCGCATCGCCTGGCGCCTTCTTGGCGATGAAGCCGCCGGGTTCGCCTGCCTCGCCATGGCGCTGTCGGTGCCGGTCATCGAGCAGCTTCGCCCGATGCGCATCGATCATCATGGCTGGCAGATCGTCTGCGCGCTGGCGGTGATGAACGCACTGATGGCGCGGCGCCCCATCTTCGGCGGATGGATAGCCGGTCTGGTCATGGCGATCTGGCTCGCGATCTCGATCGAGGGCCTTCCGCTCGTCGCCGCGATCTGCGGGATTACCGCGATCCGCTGGCTGCGCGACCGCCACGAGAGCGCCTGGTTCGTGGGAACGATGCAGGGACTGGCCGCCGGCTCGCTGGGGGTGTTCGCGCTGACCCGCGGCTTCGGCGACCTTGCCCAGCATTGCGACGCGATCAGCCCGGTGCACATCGGGACTTTCGTGATCGGCGCTTTCGCCGCCACCGGGATGGCCCGGCTCGAGCCGCTCCCACGTTTCGCCCAGCTCGCCGGATTCGGGCTGATCGCGGGACTGGGTTTCGTGACGCTGCAGTCATTCGCACCGGCCTGCACGACCGGCGCGTTCAGCCAGCTGGACCCGCTCGCCCATGCCTTCTGGTACACCGGCGTGGGAGAGGGCCTGTCGGTATGGGACCAGACGCTCGACGTTGCGCTTCAGGTTGTCATTCCTCCGATGGTCGCTCTGGTGGCCTGCGTGAAACTCGCCGGCCGCAGCGGAGGGTGGCTGCGCGGCTGGTGGCATGACTACGCGCTCGTCCTGCTTGCCGCATTCGCCGTCTCGCTCTTCGTGGTGCGCGCCGGAGCCGTTGCCGGAGCGCTCTCGGCGGTGCCGCTGGGCTGGCAGGTGCGCGAATGGCTGCGCTCGGCACGCAATCGTCGGCGGCCGGCGAAGCGCGCGCTGGTGATGGCTGGAATGGCGCTCGCGCTGCTCCCGGCAATGCCGCTCACGCTCCTCACACTGGCCCGTCCTGCACAAGCCTCCATCGGAAGCGTTGCCGGGCCACGCGTGTCCGCGTGCCGGATCGGCGACAGCGCGGACCTGCTCAACGCGCTTCCCCCGGGCGAGATTCTCGCGCCGCTGGATATCGGACCGCAACTGCTTCTGGAAACCCACCATAGCGTAGTGGCGACCGGCCATCATCGCGGTGGCGCAGGGATGCACACAGCGATCGCTGCATTCCTCGGCAACCCCGAGGCGGCGCGGACGGCACTGGCGAAGCGCGGAACGCGTTACATCGCTCTGTGCCCGGACCTCGCGGAACCGGCGCGCTACCTTGCCGCGGCTCCCGAGGGTTTCATGGCAGACCTGCTCGATCACCGAGCGCCCGCCTGGCTCGACCCGGTGTCCGTCGACGGAAGCGGACGCCTGGAGATCTACCGCATTCGCGATTGACCGCTCGTCGGCCCAGGCGGGTCGCCTGTCGAGGCCGCGATTGCTCAACCCCATCGGCAAGTCTATGGCCGTTCGAACGCATGCTTGCGCGTGGTGACCTATGCGTGTAACACACCCGCTCGGTCTGCAAGGCAGGGATCATGAACTACGAAACGACGGTCATGGGGCACGAAGACCTCGCGCAATCGCTTGAGGGCGCGGACGAAAACGCGAAGCGCCGCAAAAAGTGGGCGATCTGGGCGATCGTTGCCGTGATCGGCCTGATGGTTGCCCTGTATCTCTATGCGAAAACCGCGACCGAGGCCGCGCCGGCAGACGACAGCCAGGTGCCCGTCGTCACGGTGGTGACTGCCGGACGCACCACGATCGCCGGGACGATCACCGCCAACGGCTCGCTCGCCGCGCGGCGGGAACTGCCGGTCGGTTCGGTCGGCGAGGGCGGCCGGGTCGTTTCGGTACCTGTCGACCAGGGTGACTGGGTGCGCCAGGGCCAGGTCCTCGTGTCGATCGACCGTTCGGTGCAAAACCAGCAGATCGAGGGCGCGCGAGCCCAGATCGGGGTCGCGCAGGCCGACCTCAACCTGGCGCAAGCCAATCTCGATCGCGCTTCGAGGCTGGTCGAGCGCGGTTTCATTTCGAAAGCCGATATCGATCGGCTGACGGCCAACCGCGACGCCGCGCGCGCGCGCGTCGGCGTGGCGCGGGCGACGCTCGGCGAGTTGCAGGCACGTACCGCGCGGCTCAACATCTATGCCCCCGCCTCCGGCCTCGTGCTGACGCGCAGCGTGGAGCCCGGACAGACCGTCGGCGCCGGTGGACAACCGCTTTTCACCATCGCGCAGGGCGGCGAGATGGAACTGCTCGCCCAAGTCAACGAAGCGCAGCTCGCGAAGCTGTCGCCGGGTAACGTGGCCGAGGTGACCCCGGTCGGCAGCGACCGGAAGTTTTCCGGCCAGATCTGGCAGGTGTCGCCCACCGTCGACCCCCAGACACGGCAGGGCACGGCGCGGATCGCGCTGTCCTACGACAGGGCGCTGCGCCCCGGCGGCTTCGCGACGGCGACCATCAACAGCGGCACGATCGTAGCGCCGCTCCTGCCCGAAAGCGCCGTGCTGGCCGACGGCAAGGGCAGCTACGTCTACGTCATCGGCAAGGACAACAAGGCGGTCCGCCGGTCGGTCGAAACCGGCACGGTAACCGACCAGGGCATCGCGATCGTCGGCGGCCTCAACGGCACGGAACGCGTCGTGCTGCGCGCCGGCGGCTTCCTCACCGAAGGCGAGACGGTGTCGCCGCGCCTGCAGAAGAAATAGCAAGGCGGCCCGATCATGAACTTCCGCAACATCTCCGCGTGGTCGATCCGCAACCCGGTGATCCCGCTGGTCATGTTCACGGCCCTCCTTTTCGCGGGCCTGCTGAGCTTTGCGCGGATGGACGTGGTCAACAATCCCGACATCGAGTTCCCGGGAGTCAGCGTCAACATCTCGCAACCCGGCGCCGCGCCGACCGAGATCGAGAACCAGATCACGCAGAAGATCGAAGCGTCGATCCGTTCGCTCCAGGGCGTGCGGAATATCTCTTCGACCGCCAGCGAGGGCAATTCGAGCACCTTCGTCGAGTTCGAGGTCGGAACCGACGTCAACGCGGCCGTGTCCGAGGTCAAGAACGCGGTCGACGCGACCCGGGGCAGCCTGCCCGACGGCATCCTCGAGCCGCGCATCAGCAAGGCGGAAATCGCTGGCGGCTTCCTCGGCATCTTCGCCGCCGAAGCCGACGACATGACGATCGAGCAGCTGAGCTGGTTCATCGACGATACGGTCGCCAAGCAACTCCTCTCGATCGAGGGCATGGCGAGCGTGAACCGCTTCGCGGGCGTCGACCGCGAGATCGAGGTGATCCTCGATCCGGCGCGGATGCAGGCGCTTGGCGTGACCGCGGGGCAGATCAACGCCCTCTTGCGCCAGGACAACCTCGACGCGGCAGGTGGACGGGCCGAAGTCGGCGGCACCCGTCAGTCGGTCCGCGTGCTGGGCAGCAACAACACCGCCTACGAGTTGTCGCAGCGGCAGATACGGGCGGCTCGCGGCGGCACGATCAAGCTCGCCGACGTCGCCACTGTGCGTGACGGCTATTCCGAGCGGACCTCGATCAGCAAGGTGCGCGACAAGGAAGTCGTCAACTTCGCGATGTCGCGCGCGCGCGGCGCGTCGGACGTGACGGTCTTCAACGATGCCAAGGAAGTCATCGCCAAGATCGAGAAGGAAAATCCCGGCGTCCGCTTCATCCCGCTGTTCAACACGGTGAAGTACACCGAGGACCAGTACGAAACATCGCTCGCCGCCATGATCGAAGGCGCGATCCTTGCGGTCGTCGTGGTGTTCTTCTTCCTGCGCGACTGGCGCGCCACGGTAATCAGCGCGATCGCGATCCCCCTGTCAGCGATCCCGACGTTCTGGTTCATGGACCTCCTCGGGTTCAACCTGAACCAGATGTCCCTCCTTGCGCTGGGTCTGGTCGCGGGCGTGCTGGTCGACGACGCGATCGTCGAGATCGAGAACATCGTCAGACACATGCGCATGGGCAAATCGGCCTACCAGGCGTCGATCGACGCGGCCGACGAGATCGGGCTTGCCGTGGTCGCGACCAGCTTCTGCATCGTCGCGGTCTTCCTCCCCGTCGGCCTGATGCCGGGCGTAACCGGGCAGTTCTTCAAGAACTTCGGTCTGACCGTCGTTGCCGCGGTGCTCATGAGCCTCGCCGTGGCGCGCATGATCACGCCGATGCTCGCAGCCTATTTCCTCGAGGCGAAGGGGCATGCCGAGCATGGAGAGGGGCCGTGGATGGACCGCTACATGCGCGTTCTTGCGTGGTCGCTGGACAAGTCGGAAATGGTCGCGGCACGCGCCGGCCTGCCGGGGCCGCGTCGCCGGTTCCTGTACATCCCCGCTCTGATCGTATTCTGCCTCCTCCTCATCGTCGTCGCTGGCGCCGGAGTCATGGGCAGCTACCAGGCGATGTCCGCGCTCGAGGTTCCGGAAACAATCGCCGATCTGGTTGCCTCCGACCGCAACTCGGTCCTGTGGGACGTGATCAATCGTCCGATCGCGTTCTTCCAGCTGATTGTCGCGGTGCTGGCAGGCTTCGTCGCCGGGTTCATCGTGTTCAAGGTCGTCGGCTTCCTGATCAGCCGGTTCGGCGCGGCCATGCGCGACAACTGGCGCTACCTTGCGGCGCGCTTCCTCGACCGGCGGGTTTGGATGATCGCGCTCGGCTACTTCTCGTTCATCCTCACCGTCCTGCTGATCAGCAACACGCCCTTCCAGTTCGAGCCCGAGACCGACCAGGACAACAGCCGGGTCGAGATCGAGATGGTCCCCGGCACGACGCTCGAATCGACCGAGCGGGTCGCGGACGAGGTCGCCGCGCTGCTCTACCAGCAGCCCGAGGTCCTGCGCGCGCTCGAACGCGTCCGCGAAGGCCAGGCGACGATCTACATCACGCTGAAGCCCGATCGCGAGCGCAAGTCGTTCGAGTTCGAGCGCGAACTCGCGCCCGTCCTCGCGCGCTTCGCCGACGCACGGGTCCGTTTTCAGGCCGATGGCGGCCCCGGCGGGCCGGGGAGCGGGCGCGACATCACCATCATGCTCGCGGGGTCCGATCCCGACCTGCTGCTGGGCACCGCGGGCAAGTTGGTCGAGGAAATGAAGGGCGTGCGCTCGATCGTCGCTCCGCGCATTTCGGCCGACATCCCGCGTCCGGAAATCCTGATCCGTCCGCGTCCCGATCTCGCCGCCGACCTCGGCGTGACCACCGTCGCCCTGAGCCAGGCCATCCGCATCGCGACCCTCGGCGAGATCGAGCAGAACGCGGCCAAGTTCTCATTGAGCGACCGCCAGATCCCCATCCGCGTCAAGCTGCCCAAGGACTCGCGGCAGGACATCGATACGATCGCCAACCTGCCGGTCCCGACGGCCAGCGGCGCGTCGGTTCCGCTCGGGCGCGTGGCCGAGATATCCTTCGGTGCCGGCCCGACGAGCATCCAGCGCTACAACCAGAACCGCCGCGTCTTCATCGGCGCGGACTTGGCCGAAGGCGTGCTGCGCGGCAACGCGATGGAGGAGATCAATAAGCTGCCGACCCTGGCGGACCTGCCCCAGGGCGTGATCCGCGACCAGGTCGGCCAGGACGAGCTGCAGAACGAGCTCCTGACCAACTTCCAGATCGCGCTCGTCGCGGGCATCCTGCTCGTCTTCGCGACGCTGGTGCTGCTCTACAAGCGGCTGATGAGCCCGATCGTCAACATGTGCTCGTTGCTGCTTGCACCGCTCGGCGGCGTGTTCCTGGTCTACATCTTCGGCCAGCCGCTGTCCTTCCCGGTTCTGATCGGCATCCTGCTTCTGCTCGGGATCGTGTCGAAGAACTCGATCCTGCTGATCGACTTCGCGATCGAATCGATGGAGGCGGGGACGCGCAAGTTCGAGGCGATCATGGATGCCGGGCACAAGCGCGCGCAGCCGATCGTGATGACGACCGTGGCGATGACAGCGGGCATGATCCCGACGGCGCTGTCGCTGTCCGGCGACGGAGCCTGGCGCGCGCCCATGGGCACGGTGGTGATCGGCGGCCTGATCCTGTCGACCGTGCTCACCCTGCTGATCGTGCCGGCAGGCTTCAGCCTTGCCGACAGCCTCGAGAAGCGCATGGGCCCGTGGATGCGGCGCAAGTTCCTCACCTACGATCCCGCCAAGCACGGCGATAGCGCCGCGCCGGCAGCGCTTCCGGCCGAGTGACCGGGGAAACCCGTCCGCTCTTCCCGCGTTGGCAGCGCATGGGGGGCACCCGCGCACTGCCAGACCGCGCCGCGACGATGCGCCGCACCGCGACCGGCCTGCTGGTCGCGATGGCGGGCATCTATGTCCTGGCCGGCCAGTACCTCGGCCTCCATCCGTCGATCGGATACGTGCGTGCTTTCGCCGAAGCCGCAATGGTCGGCGGGCTGGCGGACTGGTTCGCGGTGACCGCGCTGTTCCGCCGCCCGCTCGGCCTGCCCATTCCGCACACCGCGATCATTCCCGAGAACAAGGATCGCATCGCCGACACGATGGCGCAGTTCCTCCAGGACAACTTCCTGACACCCGCGGTCGTCGCCCGGCGGATGCAGGACATGAACCTGGCGAAGGCTGCAGGCGAGTATCTCGCCGCGCCCGCCAAGGGAGATACCGGTGAGCGCATCCGCGCGGGGGCAGGCGAACTGATCGCCGAATTCCTCGAATCGCTCGATCCGGAACGGCTGGGGTCGCAGATGCGCAGCGGCCTCAAGACCATTGCCGCGCGGGTCGAGATCGCACCGCTGGCGGGCCAGCTCCTGACCGCCGCGATCGCGGACAAGCGGCACCTTCCGCTCATCGATTCCGCGATCCGCTGGGCCGGCCTGACGATCGAGGCGAACGAGGACATGATCCGCGCCATGATCCACGAAAAGGCGAACGGCCTCGTCCGCTGGACAGGCCTCGACGAGAAGCTCGCCAACTCGGTGCTCGACGGGCTCTACAAGCTGCTGGCCGAAGTGCTGGTCGATCCCGAGCACCCCTTGCGCGGCAAGTTGGAGGAAGGGCTGGCGCAGCTGGCCCACGACCTTTTGCACGATCCGGAAATGCAGGCGCGGGTCGAAAAGGCGAAGAACGACCTGCTCGACAATCCGGTCGTCGGCCGGTGGTGGCTCGGCGTCTGGGAGCGCATCCGCGGCGGCCTGCTCAAGACGGCGCGAGAGCCCGGCGGCGGCCTGTCCGCCGCGTTCGCCGATACGATCGCCGACCTCGGTACGGCACTACAGGGCGACCCGCGCCTTCAGGTCCAGATCAACCGGTTTGCCAGGCGCACGGCGGTCGGTGTCGCGACCCGTTACGGCGGGCAGATCGTCCGCCTGGTTTCCGAGACGGTCAAGCGGTGGGACGCGCACACGGTGACCGACCGGATCGAAAGCGCGGTCGGCCGCGACCTCCAGTTCATCCGCATGAACGGCACGCTCGTCGGCGGACTGGTGGGCGTGACCATCCATGCGGTCGAGGCCGCACTGTGAGCGAGCCGTTGCTGCGCGACAACGCGCCGCTCCTGACCACCGAACGGCTCGAGCTCTGGCGGCCGCAGCCGGGCGACGAACCGCAGATGTTCGCCATCATGCAGGACCCGCGCACCTGGCGTTACTTCGGCGCGACACCGTCGCGGGTCGACCATGTCACCCGCTTCATGCGCAACGCGGGGAGCTGGCAGCTCCACGGCTACGGCAGTTTCATGGTCCGCTCGAGGGGCGAGGAACCGGTCGTGGGCAACTGCGGCGTGTTCCATACCTGGCGTGGGCTCGGCGAGGATTTCGACGACAAGCCCGAAGCCGGGTGGATCGTCGCCGCCGACCATGCCGGCAAGGGCTATGCCCGCGAGGCGATGGACGCGGCGCTGGCGTGGTTCGACGCAACGCACGGCCCGCGCGAGGTCGTGTGCATCATCCACCCCGACAACGCGCCGTCGAACAAGCTGGCTGGCAGACTGGGCTTCGAACCCACCCGGCTGACCGAGTTGGCGCCGGATAACCCGGTGCAGGTATTCAGCCGCGTCGCTAATTCGCCAGTTCGAACCTGACCGACGAGCGCCAATAGGACTTCATCGGCTGACCCTGCGCATTGAGCGCGGGATGGAAATGCGCCCGCTTCATGATCAGACGGCACACGACCCCGCCGAATTCCGGCGGATCTGTCGCCTGCTGGATGGTGCAGGCCGTCGGTTCTCCCGCCGCGTCGACATCGAGACGAAACCAGACAATGCCCTGTTTGTTGTCGCGGAGCATATCGCTCGGGTATTCGTTGAATCCAATCCATTCGCCCGGATTGTTCTTCGGGTAAGGGGCCCGCGTCCTTCCGCGATGCTCGGCCAGATCGAGCCCCCAATGCGTGATCAATTCCTCCGTGCAGGCGTTCATCGCCGCGATCGGCTGTTCCAGAGATCCCAGTGAAAGCCGCACGACCGGTGCGCCCTTATCGAGAAGCTCGAACGAACTTATGGATTTGACCGCCTCGGGCTCGAGAAATGTCTCCAAGGGATCGGGAGTGTAATTCGATGAGCCTAAGGGGGCGAACGGCTTGCTCGGACCGGTGTCCGGTTCGGGCAGCAGCGACACCCCGGTCGACAGGACGCCTTCGCCGTATGGGCCCATCGTCGATCCGCGGACCTTGTCAGATTCGACGGTCGCCCCGCCCGATCCGAAGCGCAGCGTCGGCTTGCGCCTCGCCTCGATGCGGAACGGCTTGCCCGCGGCGAGCACCGTGAAGTGGCTGCCGGGCTCATACTGCTCGAGGTAGAAGACCGATTTGTCCGCATCGGCCCCGAATTGGCGCGCGAGGCGGCAATGCCCCTCGCCGTAATCCATGTACCACTTCGAACTCGGCTTGAGGACAACCGGTGCCTCTTGCGAAGCGGCCTGCACCGGAGCGAGCAAGGTCGCCAAGGCAATCGTCAATCGTTTCAGCATGTTGCGCTCCCCGCCGTAGGAATACGGCGGGGAACGAACAATGCAACAGCCTTTTCAAAGCTTGTCGGTCAGCTCCGGCACGATCTTGAACAGGTCGCCAACCAGGCCGATGTCCGCGACCTGGAAGATCGGGGCATCCTCGTCCTTGTTGATGGCGATGATCGTCTTGGAATCCTTCATGCCGGCAAGGTGCTGGATCGCGCCCGAGATGCCGATCGCGATGTAGACTTCCGGCGCAACGATCTTGCCCGTCTGGCCGACCTGATAGTCGTTGGGCACGTAGCCCGCGTCGACCGCCGCGCGGCTCGCGCCGACGCCCGCGCCGAGCTTGTCGGCGAGCGGCAGGATGACCTGCTGGAAGGTTTCCGCGTCCTTCAGCGCGCGGCCGCCCGAGACGATCACCTTGGCGCTGGTCAGCTCGGGCCGCTCGCTCTTGGCGAGTTCGCTGCCGACGAAGCTGCTGGTGCCCGCGTCGGCGGGGCCGCTGACGGCCTCGACGGCGCCCGACCCGCCCTCGCTCGCCGCCTTGTCGAACGCGGTGCCGCGCACGGTGATGACGAGCTTGGGGTCGGAGCTTTCGACCGTGGCGATCGCGTTGCCGGCATAGATCGGCCGGGTGAAGGTCTTGTCGCCCTCGATCCCGATGATCTCGGAAATCTGCATGACGTCGAGCAACGCGGCGACGCGCGGCGCGATGTTCTTGCCGGTGGTGGTCGCCGGCGCGAGAAACGCGTCGTGGTGACCCATGAGATCGGCGACGAGCGGCGCGACGTTTTCGGGCAGCTGGTGCTCGTACGCGGCATCGTCGGCAAGGTGGACCTTGCCCACGCCCGCGATCTTCGCGGCGGCATCGGCCACGCCCGCACAGCCCTTGCCGGCGACCAGCAGGTGCACTTCGCCGAGCTTCGCGGCGGCGGTGACGACCGCGAGAGTCGCATCCTTCACCGAGGCGTTGTCGTGTTCGACCAGAACGAGAGTCTTCATTGCTTCAATCCTTTCCCGTTCGAGCTCAGGCGATGCCGAGGGCTTTGAGCTTGGCGACCAGTTCGTCGACGTCGGCGACCTTGACGCCAGCGCTGCGCACCGGCGGCTCGGCGACCTTGAGGGTCTTCAGGCGCGGGCTCACGTCGACGCCGTAGTCGGCGGGCGACTTGGTATCGAGCGGCTTCGACTTCGCCTTCATGATGTTGGGCAGCGAGGCGTAGCGCGGCTCGTTGAGGCGGAGGTCGGTGGTGACGATCGCGGGAAGGCTCAGCTTCACCGTTTCGAGGCCGCCGTCGATTTCGCGCTTCACGGTCACGTGGTCGCCCTCGACCGCGACGGTGTTGGCGAAAGTGCCCTGCGGACGGCCCATCAGCGCGGCGAGCATCTGGCCGGTCTGGTTCGAATCGTCGTCGATCGCCTGCTTTCCGAGGATCACGAGGCCCGGGCTTTCCGCATCCGCGATGCCCTTGAGGATCTTGGCTACCGCCAGCGGTTCGACCTCGGTGCCGTCATCGACCTGCACCAGAATCGCGCGGTCCGCGCCCATCGCAAGGCCCGTGCGCAGCGTTTCGGTCGCCTTGGCGGGACCGATCGACACCACCACGACCTCGGTCGCCGCGCCCTTTTCCTTGAGGCGCAGGGCTTCCTCGACCGCGATCTCGTCGAACGGGTTCATGCTCATCTTGACGTTGGCGAGATCGACACCCGAACCGTCGGCCTTGACCCGCGGCTTCACGTTGTAATCGATCACCCGCTTTACGGGGACGAGGATCTTCATGGCATCTTCCTTGTCACTTCGGCGCTGTCGCCGCGCCGTCTAGATAACCTTTACGTTAACGTCAACTAGGCCGCTTTCTTGACCTCGGCGACGATCTTGCGCGCGGCATCGCCCAGGTCGTCGGCGCTGACGATCGGCAGGCCCGAATTGTTCAGGATCGCCTTGCCCTGCTCGACGTTCGTGCCTTCCAGCCTAACGACCAGGGGCACGGAAAGGTTCACGTCTTTCGCCGCGGCGACGATGCCGTCAGCGATCACGTCGCACTTCATGATCCCGCCAAAGATGTTGACGAGGATGCCTTCGACCGCCGGGTCCTTGAGGATGATCTTGAAAGCCGCGGTCACCTTCTCGCGGCTCGCGCCGCCGCCCACGTCGAGGAAGTTGGCCGGGAACGCGCCGTTCAGCTTGATGATGTCCATCGTCGCCATGGCGAGGCCCGCGCCATTGACCATGCAGCCGATGTTGCCGTCGAGCTTGATGTAGGCAAGGTCGTACTCGCTCGCCTCGACCTCGGCCGGGTCCTCTTCGGTCTCGTCGCGCAGCGCCTCGATGTCCTTGTGGCGATAGAGCGCGTTGGAATCGAAGCTCATCTTCGCGTCGAGCACCATCAGCTTGCCGTCCGATTCGGCGAGCGGGTTGATCTCGATCATCGAGCAGTCGAGCGCCATGAACGCATCGTAGAGCTGTTTGCCCAGCTTCTGCGCCTGCTTGTTGAGGTCGCCCGACAGCTTGAGCCCGAATGCGAGCGAGCGGCCGTGGTGCGGCATGAAACCCTGTGCCGGGTCGATGACGATCGTCGTGATCTTCTCGGGAGTCTCATGGGCGACGTCCTCGATGCTCATCCCGCCTTCGGTGGAGGCGATCATCGCGACGCGCCCGGTCGCGCGGTCGACCACCATCGACAGATAGTACTCCTTGCCGATGTCGACCCCGTCGGTGATGTAGAGGCGGTTGACCTGCTTGCCGGCATCGCCGGTCTGGATGGTCACCAGCGTGTTGCCGAGCATGTCCCTGGCGTTCGTTTCGACTTCCTCGATCGACTTTGCCAGCCGCACGCCGCCCTTCGCGCCGTGGGACAACTCCTTGAAGGTGCCCTTGCCGCGCCCGCCCGCGTGGATTTGCGCCTTGACCACCCAGAGCGGCCCCGGAAGGGATTTGGCTGCTGCCACCGCCTCTTCGACCGAAAGCGCGGGGATACCGGCGGGAACCGGGAGGCCATGTTTCGCCAGGAGGTCCTTGGCCTGGTATTCGTGGATGTTCATGAGGAGCGGGAGCTTTCCGGTAACGGGCGTGGAATCGCCATGACGATTTCGGGCGGCCTAAGCATGGATCGGCGCGCTTGAAAAGGGCGCGGGCACGCTGCAATGGCCGACGATGATCGATGCCGCGCGTCTCGACGAGATTGTCCAGGAGGCCGGGCGGATCGCGCTCGGCATGTGGCCGGGTGCGGGTCACACGCTCGAATCATGGGACAAGAAACCCGGCGACCCGGTCTGCGCGGCCGACATCGCGGTGGACACCTTCCTCAAGCGCGAATTGGGCGCGCTGCTGCCCGCCGCCGGGTGGTTGAGCGAGGAAACCGCCGACGATTTCACCCGGCTCGGCAAGCACTTGATCTGGCTGGTCGATCCGGTCGACGGAACGCGCGATTTCATCCGCGGGCGGACCGGGTGGGCGGTGTCGGTCGCGCTCATCAGCGGCGGTCGCCCGCTCATCGGCTCGCTCGCGGCACCGGCCCGGGATGAATTCTGGCATGCGATCGCAGGCCAGGGGGCATGGCGCAACGGCGAGCGCCTGGTCGCCTCGAGCCGCGCGGACTTCGCCGGCGCGCGCGTGCCGACCGATGCCTTGCCGAAGGACGACCGCGATCTCGCCATGGTCGACAAGCCGAACTCGATCGCCTTGCGCGCAGCGATGGTCGCCGCGAACGAGGCGGACCTGCTGGCTACGCTTCGCTGGGGTTGGGAATGGGACATCGGCGCCGCCGCGCTGATTGCACGCGAGGCAGGCGCGGCGACGACCGACGCCTTCGGGCGCCCGCTCGCCTACAACAAGCGCGATCCGCGTGCCTTCGGCCTGCTGATTAGCGCGCCGGGCATCCACAATGCCGCGGTGGAGCGCCTGGCCGAGCGGGCGAAGGCGATCGCAGGGTAACCACTCGCGAAAAAGGCCGGCCCCCTTGCGGAGACCGGCCCTTCGTGTGCGACCACTTCAAGCTGGATTACATCGCCGAGTTGGCTTCCTGCTGCGTGACAGGAATGATCTTGATTTCGACGCGGCGGTTCATCGGTTCGTTGACGTTGTCGCCGGTCGCAACCTTGAGCTGGGTCTCGCCGAAGCCCATCCAGCGGATGCGCGCCGAACTGACGCCGCGACCGATGAGGTAGTTGGAGACGGCCTGGGCGCGCTGTTCGGACAGGCGCTGGTTCGACGTGGCCGAGCCGACCGTGTCGGTGTGGCCGTATACGTCGACGAGGCTGTTCGGGTACTGCTGCAGGCTCGCGGCCACGCGGTCGAGCAGGGTCTGGAAGCCCGGGTTGATGGAGTAGCTGCCGGTGGCGAAGGTCACGCCGTCGGGCAGGTTGACGAGGATGGCCTGGCCGCCGTCGGTCTCGCTGACGTCGATGCCCGAGCCTGCGGTCTGCTCCTTCAGTTCCTTGATCTGCTGGTCCATCCGGTAGCCGACATAGCCGCCGAGCGCACCGCCCGCGACCGCACCGGCGATACGCGCGGTCTTGCCGCCGATCAGTCCGCCGAGAAGCGCACCGGCGACCGATCCGCCAACGCCGCCGATCGCGGCGCGAGAAACCTTCCTCTCTCCGGTGTTGGGATCGGTGACGCAGGCCGAAACGGTCAGCATCGACAGCACGGCAAAGCCTGCGGTGATCTTGCGCGAAATCTGCATGGGTATTCCCCTTTTTCTCATGTTCGTTCGGTGGTGCGCCGCTGGTGGCACACGCCGGAAGGCGAGCGCGCCCAACCCGCGCCTCGGGCGATGAAACGGACATCGCGCAAGCCCGTTCCCGCTGGCGCATGACGGCAAATGTGCTAGCGCTCGCCCGGTGACCCCTTTTCCCTGGACCGACCTTCTCATCATTGCCGGGCTGATCGTGCTCAACGGCCTGTTCGCGATGAGCGAGCTGGCGATCGTGTCGGCGCGTCCCGCCCGCCTGAAAGGCGCCGCCGATCGCGGCAGCAAGGCGGCGAAGATAGCACTCTCGCTCGCCGCCGACCCGGGGAAGTTCCTCTCGACCGTCCAGATCGGCATCACCCTCGTCGGCATTATCGCGGGCGCCTATTCCGGGTCGAGCCTTGGCGGACCGGTGGGCGAGCGACTGGCAGCACTCGGGGTGCCCGAGGAGTTCGCGCCCGAGGTCGGCTTCGCCGCGGTGATCGCGGTGACGACCTATCTCAGCCTCGTCGTCGGCGAACTCGTGCCGAAGCAGATCGCGCTGCGTGCGGCGCTGCCGATCGCACTGGCTGCCGCACCGCCGATGGCATTCCTTGCCAAGGTGGCCGCGCCGATCGTGTGGCTGCTCGACGTGTCGTCATCCCTGCTCATCCGGCTGATGGGCGTGCGCCCCGCGGGTCAGTCCAACGTGACCGCCGAAGAGCTGCACATGATCTTTGCCGAGGCCACGCACTCCGGCATCATCGAAAGCGGGCAGAGCGAGATCCTGGCCGGCGTGGTCAAGCTGGCCGAGCGGCCGGTCCGCGCGCTGATGACTCCGCGCACCGAGCTCGACTGGCTCGACCTCCACGCGCCCGAGGTCGACCTGCGCGCACGGATCGACGCCAGCCCACACTCGCTCCTGCCGGTGGCCGAGGGCTCGCCCGATCGCATCCTCGGGGTCGTCAAGGTACGCGAAGTGCTCGGCGAACTGCTTGCCGGGCGCACCGTCGATCTTACGCGCCTGATGAAGAAGCCCGAGATCATCCCCGACCAGCTCGACGCGATGGACGCCTTGCGCACGTTGCAGCAGGCCGAAGTGGCGATGGCGATGGTCCACGACGAATACGGCCACCTCGAGGGCATCGTGACGCCGGTCGACCTGCTGACCGCCATCGTCGGCAACTTCGCGTCCGACAGCGATCTCGGCGAGGCGCCCACGATCGTCGAGCGCGACGACGGCAGCCTGCTAATCTCGGGCGCGCTGCCCGTCGACGAGATGGCCGACCGCCTGGCGATCGACCTGCCCGAAGACCACGAATTCGCGACCGCCGCGGGCTATGTGCTGTGGCACCTCAAGAAGCTGCCCGACGAGGGCGAAAGCTTCGTCGACCAGGGCTGGAGGATTGAGGTGGTCGACATGGACGGACGCAAGATCGACAAGCTGATCGCTGTGTCGGTTTGAGCTGACTCTTGTTTTTCGAAGGCGCCTCCGCGCCTTCGTCCTCGCGGCTGTTTCCTCCGCTTTGCTACGGAGCCGCTGCGGACGCGCGGTCGCGCTTGCGGTCGGCTGGTCGCCGACCGTCTCTCGCGTCATTGATGTCGCTAGAGCACGGCGCGCGACCAGCGCGCCGCAAGGCCGAACGGCCGCCCGCAGGTGCCGCGAAACGAAGTGGAGCGATCAGCACCGAGGACCGGACGCGCGGAGGCGCGTTCGGAAAACCAAAAATCAGTTAATCCGGGTCTTCAACCCGGAATAACGGCCGAAGCACCCTGACCGTCGCCTTCCGGCGCGGCGATGATGTCGCGGGTCACGCGGCCCTTGGCGACCGTGTTGGTCAGCGGATCGCCCACCGCGGTGCGGATGCCCGGCTCGGCGACGCCGGCGCGGTCGAGCGCGCTCGTTTCGACCTGGCTGCGCGCGGCCGGGCCACCGAACAGCGCATCGAGCGCCTGCTCTGACGCGGTGCCTTCGGTCGGGCGCGGGGCACCGGGGGCGGGCGGAGTCAGCGAGAAATCGGGCGGGACCACCAGCGGCGCCTGGCGCTGCACGGCGAACTCGTCGGGCCGCTCGCGGTTGAGGATGCCGCCGCTGCCGCACGCGGCGAGCAAGGAGCACGAAAGGGCGACGAGGGCGATCTTGCGCATAAGTCTCAATTCTCCACGACCGTGTCGGCCGGTTTTTCTTCAGGGGCCTTTTCGCGCACGAAGAGCGATCGGGCAAGGATGATCAGCACGCCGATTGTGATGGCCGCATCGGCGATGTTGAAGATGAGGAACGGGCGGAACTCGCCGAAATGCAGGTCGAGGAAGTCCACGACGTAGCCGTATTCGTAGCGATCCTTGATGTTGCCGAGCGCCCCGCCGAGGATCATCGCCAAGGGGATGATGTCGGCGAGCAGCTTCTCGCGCACCATCCACACCGTGACGACCACCGCGATGACCGAGGTCAGCGCAACGAGTCCCCAGCGCATCTCCTGGCTGGTCGCGGTCAGCATGCCGAGCGAGACGCCGTAGTTGTGGGTCAGCGTGAACTGGAAGATCGGCATGATGTAGTGCGACTGGCCGAGATCGAGCTGCAGGACGTTGAGGATGTACCCCTTGGTCGCCTGGTCGGCCGCGAACAGCAGCACCGCGAGCGCAAGGCCGATCAGCCGGTTCTTCGTCAGAGGGTTCATGCCAGCACCCCCTCGATCACGTCAGCACAACGTGCGCACAGGTCGCCATCCTCGGCAACCTCCGGCAGAAGCCGCCAGCAGCGGCCGCACTTGTGGTCCTGGGTGCGGGTGACGGTCACTTCGTCGCCATCGCCCCGGCGCACTGTCGCGGTGATGAACAGTTCGGCGAGAGTCTCGTCGGAAAAGCCCTCGGGCACTGCATCGGCAGGAACGGTGACCTCGGCCTCAAGGCTGGAGCGCACGACCTTTTCGCGCCGCAGCGGCTCGACCGCCTCGGTAACGCGTTCGCGCAGCGCCAGCAGCGCGGCGTACCGGGCAACCAGCGCCTCGTTCGCGAACTCGCCCGGCAGCGGGTGCATCTCGAGCAGGTGGACGCTGCCCCGGTCCGGGAAGCGGGTGGCCCAGACCTCCTCGGCAGTGAACACCAGCACCGGGGCGGCATAGCGGACGAGCGCCTGGAAGAGCACGTCGAGCACGGTGCGCGTGGCCCGCCGCTCGATCCCGGCCGGATCGTCGCAGTAGAGCCGGTCCTTGCGGATATCGAAGTAGAACGCCGAAAGGTCTTCGTTGCAGAACTCGATCAGCGCGCGGACGTACTCGTTGAAGTCGTAGGTATCGATCGATGCGCGGACGGTCGCGTCGAGCTGCGCCAGCCGCGCGAGCACGTAGCGTTCGAGCTCGGGCATCTCGGCATACCCCACCGCCTCGGTGTCAAAGTCGAACCCGTCGAGCGCGCCGAGCAGATAGCGGAAGGTGTTGCGCAGCTTGCGGTACTGGTCGGCCACGCCCTTGAGGATCTCGTCGCCGATGCGGTGGTCTTCGGTGAAATCGACCGACAGCGCCCACAGCCGGATGATGTCCGCGCCAAAGGTCTCCATCACCTTGATCGGGTCAATGGTGTTGCCGAGCGACTTCGACATCTTCATGCCTTTGGCGTCCATCGTGAAGCCGTGGGTAAGGATGCGGTCGTACGGCGCGCGGCCGCGGGTGGCGCACGATTCGAGCAGCGAGGACTGGAACCAGCCGCGGTGCTGGTCCGAACCTTCGACGTAGATGTCCGCCGGCCACGACAGGTCGGGCCACCGCTCCTTGTCCTCGAGCACGTAGGCGTGGCTGCAGCCCGAATCGAACCAGACGTCGAGAATGTCGCTGACCGGCTCCCACTCGGCGGCGTCGTATTTGCCTGCCAGGAAGCGGTGCGCGGTGTCGGGGGTCCAGGCGTCCATACCCTCGGCGCGGACGGCGGCGACGATCGCGGCATTCACCTCCGGGTCGACAAGGTAGTCGCCGGTCTGGCGATTGACGAACAGCGTGATCGGCACGCCCCACGCGCGCTGGCGGCTGAGCACCCAGTCTGGGCGGCCGGAGACCATCGAACCGATGCGGTTGCGGCCCTTTTCGGGCGTGAACTGGACCCGCTCGATCTCGGCGAGCGCGATTTCGCGCAGGGTGGGCGAACCGGCGGTAGCTTCCTCGTCGATGGTGTCGTCGCCGCCCTCGTTCTCCCAGCGTTGCTCCGCGAGAGAGATCGCAGGCAGGTGCGCCAAGGGCTTGTCCATCGGCACGAACCACTGCGGGGTGCAGCGGTAGATCACCTTGGCCTTCGAGCGCCACGAGTGCGGGTAGGAGTGCTTGTAGTCCGCGCTCGCCGCGAGCAGCGCGCCCGCTTCGCGCAGGTCCGCGCAGATCGGCCCATCGGGGGCGTTGAACTTGGGATTGATCACCGAGCCCTGCCCGCCGAGCCAGCCCCAGTCCTCGCGGTACTTGCCGTCGCCCTCGACCGCGAACTTGGGGTTGAGGCCGTGCGCCTTGCACAAGTCGAAATCGTCCTCGCCGTGGTCGGGCGCCATGTGGACGAGCCCGGTGCCGCTGTCGGTGGTGACGAAGTCGCCCGGCAGGAACGGCCGCGGCTCGGCGAAGAACCCGCCGAGGTGGTGCATCGGGTGGCGGGCGATGGTGCCGGCGAGCTTGGAGCCTGCGATCGAAGCATCTCGTTCAACCCACGGATCGATATATTCTTGCAGGGAAGGCGGCCCAACCTCACCGTAGTCTAAAGCCTTCGCCGCCTTGTTCAGGCGGTCCGCAAAGGCGGTAGCCAGCTCCTTCGCTACGAGAAACTTGGAGCTCGCATTCGTGTGGAACGGGAGACCGGCCGCGGCCAGAACCTCGTTGACCCGCCGATCACCTTTCGCACCAACTCCAACAGTGTCAGCCGTGACCGAAAGCAGGACGTATTCAATGTCCGGCCCATAGGCCAAAGCCTGGTTCACCGGGATCGTCCACGGCGTGGTGGTCCAGATCACCGCGTGCGCGCCGACCAGCTCGGGGATCGGGCTCTGGGTGATCTCGAACGCCACGTCGATCTGGGTCGAGATGATGTCCTCGTACTCGACCTCCGCCTCGGCCAGCGCGGTCTTTTCGACCGGGGACCACATCACCGGCTTGGCCCCGCGATAGAGCTGGCCGCTTTCCGCGAACTTGAGCAGTTCGGCAACGATCGTCGCCTCGCTCTCGGGCTGCATCGTCAGGTACGGGTTGTCCCAATCGGCCATCACGCCGAGGCGCTTGAGCTGCCCGCGCTGCACGTCGACCCAGTGCTGCGCATAGGCGCGGCATTCGGCGCGAAATTCGAGAAGCGGAACCTCGTCCTTGTTCTTCTTCGCCTTGCGGTACTGCTCCTCGACCTTCCACTCGATCGGCAGCCCGTGGCAGTCCCAACCGGGGACGTAGGGCGCATCCTTGCCCAGCAGGTTCTGCGTGCGGCAGACCATGTCCTTGATCGTGTGGTTCAGCGCGTGGCCGATGTGCATGTCGCCGTTCGCGTAGGGCGGGCCGTCATGGTACATGAACTTCGGCCGGCCCCGGCGGGCATCGCGCAGCTGTTCGTAGAGCCTTTCGGCCTCCCACCGCGCGGCAATACCCGGCTCCTTCTGCGGCAGGCCGGCCTTCATCGGAAAGTCGGTCTTCGGCAGGAAGACGGTGTCGCGGTAGTCGCGCTTCGTGGTGTCAGCTTCGCTCATGTCGGGCGGGCGCTTAGAAGCTCGCGCGCCCGGTCGCAATCCTTCGCCATCTGCGCCGTCAGCGCATCGAGGCTGTCGAACTTCGCCTCGGGCCGAAGGAAATGGTGGAACGCCACCTCGATTTCCTGCCCGTAGAGGTCGCCGTCGAAATCGAAGAAATAGGGCTCGAGCAGTTCCTTCGGCGGATCGAAGGTGGGCCGGACGCCGATGTTGGCCGCGCCCCCAAGCTCCTGCCCGGTGGCGAGTACCTTCCCGGTCACGGCGTAGATTCCGTAACGCGGGCGCAAATATCCTTCGAGCGGCAGGTTCGCGGTGGGGTACCCGATCGTGCGCCCCACCTTGTCGCCATGCTGTACCACCCCGCGAATGGCGAAGGGGCGTGTCAGCAGGCGCGTCGCGGTTGCGCAGTCGCCTGCCTGGAGCGCCGTTCGCACGCGGCTGGACGAGACCGGCTCGCCCCCGTCCAGCACCGGCGCAACGGTGCGCGCCTCGATCCCGACCTCCCCGCCCAGATCGCGCAGCACCGACAGGTTCCCGCCGCGCCCCTTGCCGAAGGTGAAGTCCTCGCCCGTCACCACCCCCGCTGCGCCGAGTCGCTGGTGGAGCAGCACGCGGACGAAATCCTCTGCGGTGGTCCCCGCCAGCTCGCCGTCGAAATGGAACACCAGCATCGCGGTCGCCCCGGCGGCGAGGTAAAGCTCCTGCCGCTGTTCGAGCGTGGTCAGCCGGAACGGCGCCGCATCGGGCTTGAAATGGCGCACCGGGTGGGGATCGAAGGTGGCGACGATGCTCGGCCGCCCCTGCTCGCGCGCCCAGCGGATCGCCTCTCCCGCGACCGCCTGATGGCCCAGGTGGAACCCGTCGAAGTTGCCGAGCGCGATCACCGCGCCGCGCAGGGATTCGGGGATACGGTCGCGATGATCGAGCCACCTCACCGGCCGCGCTCCCCCGAGCGCGCGAGAGTGACGAACGAAAACGCCGGGCGCCCGTCCGCTGCGGGATGATCCTCGCGCGCCACTTCGCGCCATGCGTCGCCGAACGGCGGCATGTGGGTGTCGCCCTCCACTTCGGCATGGACTTCGGTCAGCTCGATCCGCGTCGTGTGCGGCAGCATCAGGCGATAGACCTCGGCCCCGCCGACCACCGAAACGTCCCCGCCGCCAGCGAGCGACAAGGCCTCCTCCGCCGAATGCGCCACCTGCGCACCCTCGGCGCACCATTCGCGGCTGCGGGTAAGGACGATGTGCGGCCTGCCGGGAAGAAGCCCGGGCAGGCTTTCGAAGGTCTTGCGCCCCATGATCATCGGCGTGCCCATGGTAAGGGCCTTGAACCGGTTGAGGTCGGCCGGGAGGCGCCACGGCAGCGCGCCCTCCCTGCCGATGGTGCCGTTGGCTGCCCGCGCGAGGATCGCGGTTACGCTGCGTGCCATGTCCGCGTCACATGGCCCATCTTGCGCCCCTCGCGCGCTTCGGACTTGCCGTAGAGATGAAGGTGCGCCGCCGGGTCGGAGAGAACGGCATGGGCTTGCGAAACATCGCCGATCAGGTTGTCCATGACCGCGCGGCTGACCACGGTCGCAGTGTCCCCGAGCGGCAGCCCGGCGACGGCGCGCATGTGGTTTTCGAACTGGCTCGTCGCCGCGCCCTCGATGGTCCAGTGGCCCGAGTTGTGGACCCGCGGGGCCATCTCGTTGAACACCGGTCCATCCTTCGTCGCGAAGAATTCGAGCGTCAGGACCCCGACATAGCCGAGCGCCTCGGCGACCTTGCCCGCAAGCTCGCGTGCCGCGCCGACTTGCGCCGAGACCGCCGCGCAAGGCGGCCACAGCGTGTGCGCGAGGATGCCGCCATCGTGCCGGTTCTCGGTCGTATCCCAGAACCGCACCTCGCCATCGCCGGCGCGCACGAGGATCACCGAGAATTCGGCCTCATACTCGACCCACCCTTCGTAGACGCACGACGCCTGCGGCAGTCGGATCGCTTCGGCATCGCGGGCGGAACCGATCCGCCACTGGCCCTTGCCGTCGTAACCGTCGCGCGCGGTCTTGAGCACGCCGGGGGTGCCGATCCGGTCGATCGCGCGGGCGAGATCCTCGGGCGAATCGACCGGGGCGAACGGTGCGGGCCGTCCGCCGAGCCCCTCCACGAAGCGCTTTTCCCTGAGCCGGTCCTGCGCCGTCTCGAGCGCGCGCAATCCGGGTGCGATCCGGTCGCCGAGGAACTGCAAGGGCGCGGTGGGTACGTTCTCCCACTCGAACGTGATCGCGTCGCAGGCATCGGCGAAGCGCGCCAGCGCGAGGGGATCGGTGAACGGCGCCACGGTGACCTCAGCGGCAACCTCCGCCGCCACGCTGTCGCGCTCGGGCGTATAGATATGGCATCGGTATCCGAGAGGCGCGGCTGCCAGCGCAAGCATCCGGCCGAGCTGGCCGCCGCCGAGAATGCCGATGGTCCCCCCGACCCGCAGCATCAGTCTTCCGGTACCTCGCCGACGGCGGCAGTGCGCGCCGCGCGCCAGTCGCGAAGCCGCTGCGACAGGCCTTCGTCCGACAGCGCGAGGATTGCCGCGGCAAGCAGCCCGGCATTGGTTGCCCCCGGCTCCCCGATGGCGAGCGTGCCCGTCGGTACCCCGGCGGGCATCTGGACGATCGACAGAAGGCTATCGAGGCCCTTGAGCGCCTTCGACTTCACCGGCACGCCGAGCACCGGCAGGTGGGTCAGCGCGGCGATCATGCCCGGGAGGTGCGCCGCACCGCCAGCGCCCGCCACCACGACCTTGAACCCCTGCTCGTGCGCGGTCTTGCCGAACTGGTGCAGCCGGTCGGGCGTGCGATGCGCCGAGACGATCCGCGCCTCGTAGCTCACGCCGAGTTCGTCCAGCACCTCGGCGGCGCATTTCATGGTCGCCCAGTCGGACTGGCTTCCCATCACGATTGCGACGTCTGCGCGCTTGGGGGCCATCTCAGGTGTCCTTGAGGTAGCGCCGCTCGCCCGGCGTCATGGCATCATCGAAGCGATAGACGATCGGCTGCCCGGTGGGGATTTCCAGCCCGGTGATATCCTCGTCGGAAATGTCCGACAGGTGCTTGACGAGCGCGCGCAGCGAATTGCCGTGCGCGGCGACGACCACGGTCTCGCCTGCGGCAAGCTGCGGCAGGATCGCGCTTTCCCAGTACGGCAGGACGCGCTCGATGGTGAGCTTGAGGCTCTCGGTGCGCGGCACCGCTATGCCGGCGTAACGCGGGTCGGCGCTGAGGTCGAACTCGCTCCCGGGTTCCATGTCCGGCGGCGGAACGTCGAAACTCCGGCGCCAGATGTGGACCTGTTCGTCGCCGTGGCGGGCAGCGGTCTCCGCCTTGTCGAGACCGGTGAGGCCGCCGTAGTGCCGCTCGTTCAGGCGCCAGTCCTTGGTTTCGGGGATCCACAACCGCCCGCAGGCCTCGAGCGCGAGATGCAGCGTCTTGATCGCGCGCGTCTGGAGCGAAGTGAACGCAACCGTCGGCAGCACGCCTTTCTCGGCGAGAAGCTCGCCCGCGGCGATCGCCTCGGCGACGCCCTTTTCGGTCAGGTCGACGTCCCACCAGCCGGTGAAGCGGTTCTCGAGGTTCCAGCGGCTCTGGCCGTGGCGGATGAGGATCAGCGTGGACAAGCGATGCGGCTCCGCGAAAGGCGTCGGGAGCACCCGCCCCTAGCCTTGCTCCCCGTCTTTGGAAAGGCTCGGTTTCTCCTCGACTGCCCCGTGCGAGGTCATCGCGCGTGATTGCGCCTTTCGCTTGCGCAGGTTCTCGCGCAGCTTGGCGGCCAGGCGCTCTTCGCGGGTCGTCTTGTCGGCAGGACCGGTCATGGCGCGAACGCTTGCTACGCCCGGCAACGCTTGACAAGGGAGTGCCGCACTGTAAGGCGCGCCCGCTCCCCGCAGCCGCGACGTGCGCCGGGGACCGACCGATGGTTCAAGCTGCTGTAGCTCAGTGGTAGAGCACACCCTTGGTAAGGGTGAGGCCGAGAGTTCAATCCTCTCCAGCAGCACCATCGATATCAGCCGGACCAACGGTTATTTCGCCTTGCATCGTCTGGGCGTATTATCCATGTAACGCACCATGGACGGGGACCCCATCGCCATCGCCGATAACGATCGCGCGCTGACGCCGCTGGCGCCGAATCACGTCAAACTGCTGCGCACGCAGGCGGCGATCATGACGGTGCCTTTCGTCATCGCCTCGCTGGTTCTCGAATCGGCGGACCTGTTGCCACGCGGCGCATTCCTCGCTCCGGTCTTGCTCCTCGCGGCATGGGCCATCGCGCGGGTGCCGCTGCGCCGCCATGCCGCGCGCGGGTACGATCTCGGCGCGGACCGGTTGCGGGTGGCGCGCGGCCTATGGTTCCGATCCGATACCGTGGTGCCATTCGGGCGCGTCCAGCACATCGACGTGACGCAGGGCCCCCTGGAACGCGCGTTCGGCCTGTCCACGCTGGTCGTCCACACCGCGGGCACGCACAACGCCAGCGTATCGCTACCCGGTCTTGCTACAGACGACGCCGCTGCGATGCGCGAGACGATCCGCACGCACATCAAGCGCGAGACGGTGTGAGCGAAACGGCCGAAGCCGGGCCGCGCCGTACCGCGCCGCTGGGCATGCTGGTCAGCGCGCTGTCGGATATCCGCAAGTCGCTGCTGCCCGCGGTCGCTGGCGCCTATGGCCTGCGTGACGAACTGTCGGGCATCGGGTTCTTCGCCGGTATCGCCGTGCTGGCGGTCGCGATCGGCGGGATCGTGGCGGTCCTCAAGTGGTGGCGCACGACCTACGTCGTCGGGGCCGAGGATATCAGGGTCGAGACCGGAGTGCTGAGTCGCGCGGCGCGATCGGTCCCCTACGAGCGAATCCAGGATGTCAGTCTCGAACAACCCCTGCTCGCGCGGGCGCTCGGGCTGGCGCAGGTCAAGTTCGAGACCGGGGCAGGCGGGGCAGACGAGCTTGCGCTTACCTGGTTGCCGATCGCCGAGGGTGAAGCGCTGCGGGAACTGGTCCGCGAGCGTCGCGACGACGAGGCGGCCGCCGCACCAGCGGGCGACGTTCCTGCGGAGCCGTCCGGCGAAGTGCTGTTCGCGATGCCGCCGCGCCGTCTTGCAACGTTCGGCCTGTTCGAGTTCTCCCTCGCCGCCTTCGCCATCGCAGCGGGCGCGGCACAGCAGTTCGACGATTTCCTGCCGTTCGACATCTGGGATTGGGAGGGTTGGCAGGCGCGCCTCGACGGTCCGGGTCACTGGCTGCAAGGGCTGGGCCCCTTCGCGCAAGCTACGGCAGTGGGGATGGCGATCTCGACGCTTGTGGTCGTCGGTTTCGTCACCGGTCTCGCTCGTACCTTCGCGCGCGACTGGGGATTCGTCCTCACCCGCACCGCCAAGGGCTTTCGCAGGCAGCGCGGACTATTCACCAAGACCGACGTGGTCATGCCCGCACACCGGGTGCAGGCGGTCGAGGTGCGCACACGCTGGTTGCGTCGGCTGTTCGGGTGGCACGCACTCAAGTTCGTCAGCCTTGCACAGGACAGTGGATCAGGCAGCCACGTCGTCGCGCCGTTCGGACAGATGGACGAACTCGAACCGATCGCCCGTTCGGCGGGTTTCACGCTGCCCGACGCGTCGGTCGAGTGGCGTCGGCCTGCCAAGCGCGCGTATATCGATGGCGCGATCATCGGCGCGGCGGTCCCGGTTGCCGCGTCGCTCGGTCTTCTGTTGTCGCCAGCCCCAGTCGCCGCCATTCTGCCCTTGCTCGCCGTGCCGGTCATCGCCGCGGGCCAGTACTTTCGCTGGCGGCGTGCCCGCCATGCGCTCGATGTGCGGCAGGTTTACGCCAGGCATGGCTGGCTTGCGCCGCGGCTCGACGTCGCAAGCAGGGTGAAACTCCAGTCCGTCGAGATCGCGCAGGGGCCCCTGGCTCGCCGGGGCGGCTATGCGACGCTGCACCTCGGATTGGCGGGCGGCACCATGTCGTTCGAAGCGGTGCCATTGGCCGACGCGAAAAAGATCCGCGATGCCGTGCTCGACAGCATCGCGGGGGTCGACTTCTCGCGCCTCAACTCGGCGTAGCGGCGAGGAGGTCGGCCCATTCCGGGTGCCGGCGGAACTGGGCTTCGACATAGGAGCACTGCGGGACCACGGTGAAACCCTCGCGCCGGGCATCGGCGACGAGTTCCTCGACCAGCGCAGCGGCGACGCCACGGCCGCCGATCTCGGGCGGAACGATCGTGTGTTCGGCGATCCGTGTCCCGCCCCTGGCGCGCCAGGTGAGGCGGCCGACCTTGTCGCTACCCGGAACGGTGGCGCGATATTCGCCGTGCGCCTCGTTGCCTGTGTGGGTGATCTCGAGCCCTTCGATGGCCATGCAGTTGTCTCCTTCTTGCGCTCAACGCCAGCGCGGCTAGGGGCGTTCCGATGAGCCAGTTCCTTTCGGACAATGCCGCCGCCGTTCATCCCCGCGTGTGGGACGCGATGCGCGCTGCCGACGAGGCCGACGCGCCCTATGACAACGATGCCCTTTCCCAGCGGCTCGACGAAGCTTTCGGCGCGATCTTCGGATACGAGGTCGCGGTGCTCTGGGCCGCCACGGGGACCGCCGCCAACTGCCTCGCCCTCGCGACGATGTGCCCGCCGCATGGCGGGGTCGTGTGCCACCGCGAGGCGCACATCGAGGTCGACGAAGCAGGCGCACCGGGATTCTACCTCCACGGCGCCAAGCTGCTCCTTGCGGAGGGCGAAGGCGCCAAGCTGACACCCGATGCGGTGCGAGCCGTTATCGATCCGATCCGCGACGACGTGCACCAGGTCCAGCCGCACGCGGTCAGCGTCACGCAGGCGAGCGAATACGGACAGAGCTATCGGCCCGCGGAACTGGCAGCCCTCGGCGCGCTGGCGAGGGAGCGCAGCCTCGGCTTCCACGTAGACGGTGCGCGCTTTGGCAACGCGGTCGCGTTTCTCGGTTGCTCGCCCGCCGAAGCCGCCGGTCCCTGCGACGCGCTCAGCTTCGGCATGGTCAAGAACGGGGCGATGAGCGCCGAGGCGATCGTGTTCCGGGATGCCGACGCTGCGGCGCTGGCCCGCTATCGCCGCAAGCGGGCGGGCCACCTGCAGTCCAAGGGCCGGTTCCTCGCCGCGCAGCTCCTGGCCATGCTCGAAGGCGACCTCTGGCTGGCCAACGCCCGCGCAGCCAATGCCGCCGCGGCCGAGATCGCCGGCGCATGCGGCGACCGGCTCATGCATCCTGTCGAGGCCAACGAACTGTTCGTCCGCCTGTCCGCCGTCGAGCGCGAAGTGCTGCGCGCCCAAGGCTTCGGCTTCTACGACTGGGGCGCCGACGCCGCGCGCTTCGTCACCGCGTGGAACACGCGCGACGGCGATGCCCGCGCCCTCGCCTCGGCGATCGCCAACCTGTGAGCGATCCTGCACCGCCGCACGCGCTGCTGCGCCCGCGCATCGCGGTGCCCTTCGTGCTGACCGCGCTCATCTGGGGTTCGACCTGGTACGTCATCCGCGGCCAGATCGCCGAGGTTCCGGCGCAATGGGCGGTCGCCTATCGCTTCGCGCTCGCCGCTCCGGCGATGTTCGCGCTGGCGCTGCTGACCGGCAAGTCGCTCGCCATGCCGCGCCGGGCGCATGGGTTGGCGATAGCGATGGGGCTGTTCCAGTTCAGCGCCAACTTCACCTTCGTCTACCTGAGCGAGGAGCACCTGACCTCGGGCATCGTGGCGCTCATCATCGGGATGATGTTCGTCACGAACGCAATCCTCGGGCGATTGCTGCTGGGCCAGCCGGTGACGCGTCGTTTCATGATCGGCAGTGCGATCGCGCTGGCGGGCATCGGCCTGCTTCTGGCCAACGAGGCACGCACCGCCCCGCTCGGCGGCAACGTCGCGTGGGGCGCCGCTCTGGCCCTCGGCGGCATGCTTTCGGCTTCGCTCGCCAACGTGTTGCAGGCCGGGCCGGCTGGGCGCGACGTTCCGCTGGTCAGCCTGCTCTCGTGGTCGATCCTCTACGGCGTGGGGATCGACGTGCTCGTTGCCTCGGCGATGGTCGGGCCGCCGCAGGTTCCTGCAGCGCCCCTTTTTTGGGCCGGGACGGCCTGGCTTGCGCTTGTCGGCACCGTGGTGACGTTTCCGCTTTACTATCAGCTCGTGCGCGAGCTCGGAGCGGGCCGCGCAGCCTACAACGGTGTGCTCGTGATCGTGATCGCGATGACCATTTCCACTTTGCTGGAAGGGTATCGCTGGTCGGGCCTCGCCATTGCCGGGGCGGCGCTCGCAGTGCTCGGCATGGTGGTGGCGCTCAGGGCGCGGCAAGTGGCCCCGGCTCCAGCGAGCGCTCCGTCGCCAGAATAGCGGCGAGCCCCTCCCGATAGGTGGGGAACTGCGGGCTCCAGCCGAGAACCCGCTTCGCCTTGCCGTTCGCGACCCGCCGGTTCTCCGCATAGAACCCGCGCGCCATGGGGGACAGGCCGGCTTCGTCCAGCGTCTGCAGCGGTGGCGGCGCGATTCCGAGAAGGCGGCAGGCCTCCTCGGTCACCGCGGCAGCGCTGGCGGGGAGGTCGTCGGCGAGGTTGTAGGCACCCGGCCCGGCATCCAAGGCAGCGACCACCCCGCTCGCGATGTCATCGACATGCACCCGGCTGAACACTTGCCCCGGCATGTCGATTCGGTGGCCGCGCCCTTCGCGGACCCTGTCCAGAGGTGAGCGGCCGGGGCCGTAGATGCCCGGCAACCTGAAAACGCGCGCGCCTTTCGCGAGCCAGGCGAGGTCGGCTTCCGCGCGCGCCGATCGCCGACCGCTGCCGACCGGCGACGATTCGTCGACCCACGCCCCGCCGGTATCGCCGTAGACACCGGTCGACGAGAGGTAGCCGAGCCAGTCGTGACGAAGCGCATCGCCATAGCGATCGAGGACGGGATCGCCTTCTTCCCCCGGCGGAACGGAGGACAGGACATGGGTCGCTCGTGCAAGCGCCCTTCGCACGGCGGAATCGTCGTCGAACGCGACCGTCCCGCCGCGCCCGGTCGCCTCGATTCGCCAGCCGCTCAACCGACTGGCGATCGCTTTCGACGAAAACCCCATTCCGAAAATGAACATAAGTCCCATGTCGTGCGTTTAGCGGCTCGACAGGCCGACGATAAGGTTCGAACGGATACCCATGGATATTGCACGCACACCATCGACCCCGGACGGCAACCCCGAAATGGCCGATGCGCCGCCGCCGCCCAAGGAACCGCCCGTCATCCGTCGCGAGGACTACACGCCGTTCCCCTGGCGGGTGCCGCAGACGCGGCTCGAGTTCGCGCTCGGCGTCGATTCGACGCGGGTGGTCGGCACACTCGCCGTCGAGCCCAACCCCGATGCGAGCCCGGCCGAAGAGATTCGCCTTGCCGGCGACGGACTCGAGCCGCTTTCCGTCGAGGTCGACGGACAGGGTGCGAACGACTGGCGGATGGATGACGGCGACCTCGTGATCGCGCTCACCCCCGGATCGCACGAGGTGCGCGTGACGACCGAGATCGATCCCGCGGCGAACAGCCAGCTGATGGGGCTCTATGCATCGAACGGGATGCTGTGCACCCAGTGCGAGGCCGAGGGCTTCCGGCGGATCGCCTTCTTCCCCGATCGGCCCGATGTCCTCAGCACCTTCACCGTGCGGATGGAGGGGCCCAAGGACCTCTTCCCGGTACTCCTGTCGAACGGCAACAAGGTGGCCGAGGGTGACGAGGGCGGCGTCAAGGAGGCATGGCACTGGGCCGAGTGGCACGATCCGTGGCCTAAGCCCAGCTACCTCTTCGCGCTCGTCGCCGGCGATCTCGTGGCACGCAAGGACACCTTCGTCACGATGAGCGGGCGCGAGGTCGAGCTCGCGATCTGGGTGCGGGCCGAGGACCTGCCGCGCACCGAGCACGCGATGGAATCGCTTAAGAAGAGCATGAAATGGGACGAGGAGGTGTTCGGCCGCGAATACGACCTCGACGTCTTCAACATCGTCGCGGTCGGCGATTTCAACATGGGGGCGATGGAGAACAAGGGTCTCAACGTCTTCAACACCAAGTACGTCCTCGCCGACCCCGAAACAGCCACCGACGGCGACTACGACGGGATCGAAGGGGTGATCGCCCACGAATACTTCCACAACTGGTCGGGCAACCGGGTGACCTGCCGCGACTGGTTCCAGCTATCGCTGAAGGAAGGCTTCACGGTGCTGCGCGACCAGCTCTTCAGCCAGGACATGCAGGGCGAGGCGGTCAAGCGGATCGAGGACGTGCGACTTCTGCGCAGCGTCCAGTTCCCCGAGGATTCCGGGCCGCTCGCGCATCCGGTCCGGCCGGATTCGTTCCGGGAGATCAGCAACTTCTACACCTCGACGATCTACAACAAGGGCGCCGAAGTCATCCGCATGATGCGAACGATGGCGGGCCCCGAACGCTTCCGGAAAGGCACCGACCTCTACTTCCAGCGCCACGATGGCGAGGCGGCGACCTGCGAGGATTTCGTGACTGCTATCGAGCAGGGGGCCGACCTCGACCTCACCCAGTTCCGCCTGTGGTATTCGCAGGCGGGCACGCCGAAGGTCGAGGTCGATCTCGCGCACGAAGGCGAGACCGCGACGCTCACCCTTCGCCAGTCGGTTCCGCCGACGCCGGGGCAGCCCGACAAGAAGCCCATGCCCATTCCTCTGCGGCTCGCCCTGTTCGATCGCAAGAGCGGCACGCATCGCGGCGAGGAACTCGTCGTGCTCGATCGCGCCGAGGCGACCCTGTCGTTCGCCGGTTACGCCGAGAAGCCGGTGCTTTCGATCAACCGCGGGTATTCGGCCCCTGTGGCGATCGAGCGCGAAGCGTCCGTCGACGATCTCGTCTTCCTGGCAGCGCACGACGACGACGCCTTCGCGCGGTACGAAGCGATGCAGGAGCTCATCGTCGGTCACCTCGTCGCAGCTGTCGGTGACGGGCTGTCCGATGCCGATCGCGACGCGGGCCGCGCGGCGATCGGCGGTGCGCTGCGCGCCGTGGTCGCCGATCCGGCGCTCGACGATCAGATGCGCGGCGAGCTCATGATGCTGCCCAGTCAAACCTATATCTCCGAGCAGCTTCTCGTCGCCGACCCCGGTCGGATTCACGCCGAACGCGAAGCTCTGAAGGGATGGCTCGGAAACACGCTCGAGGCCGAACTGGTTGCCCTGCACGAGCGGGCAAGCGGGCGGTCCGACGGCATGAGCGCGGAGGCGCGCGGCGCGCGCAAGGTCAAAACGCAGGCCCTCGTGTTCCTCGCGGCGGGCAATCCCGAACGCGCCGCACAGATGGCCGCCGCACAGTACGATGCCGCGACCACGATGACCGACCGCCAGGGCGCGCTGATGGTCCTCTGCGGCCTTTCGGGCGTCGAGCGTACGAACAAGCTGATCGACTTTTACAATCGCTACCGGAGCAATGCATTGGTGGTCGACAAGTGGTTCAGCCTGCAGGCGTCCGCGCTGCATCCGCAGGCGATCGAGCACGTCAAGGCGCTGGCCGACCACCCCGACTTCACGCTCAAGAATCCCAACCGCGTGCGCAGCCTCTACATGGCCTTCGCAGGCAACCCGCACGCCTTCCACGCGGAAAGCGGGGAGGGTTACCGGATGATCGCGGACCTGATTCTCGCGCTGGACCCGATCAATGCGCAGACCGCTGCACGCTTCGTGCCGCCGCTCGGCCGCTGGCGGCGAATCGAGCCGGGCCGCGCGGGCAAGATGCGCGCCGAACTCGAACGCATTGCCGAAGCCAAGGGCCTGTCGCGCGATACCTTCGAGCAGGTGACCCGCTCCCTTGGCTGAGGCCCTTCATTCCGAAGTACTCGCTGGAACTCCGCACGGCTTCATGACCCGGCGCGGCGGGGTCTCGACGGGGGCCGTGGCGAGTCTCAATTGCGGTTACGGCGCCGACGACGATCGTTCGTCGGTCGCCGAGAACCGCTTCCTGGCGGCCAAGACCGTACTTCCTGGGGCAGATCTCGTCGGCGTTTTCCAGATCCATTCCGCCGATGTCGTTACGGTGACCGAACCCTGGAGCGACGCCGACAAACCGCGCGCCGATGCGATGGTCACCGACCGGCCGGGCATACTGCTCGGTATCCTGACCGCCGACTGCGCTCCCGTCTTGCTGGCGGACCACGATGCGGGAGTGATCGGCGCCGCTCACGCCGGCTGGCGAGGGGCGCACGGCGGTGTGATAGGGAACACGGTCGAAGCGATGGTCGCGCTCGGCGCCAGAGCAGAGCGGATCGCCGCTGCGGTCGGGCCGTGCATCGCGCAACCGAGCTACGAGGTCGGACCGGACTTTCGCGCTGCCTTTTCCGATGCCGATGACGTCTTCTTCGCTCCCGGAGCGCCGGGCAAATGGCAGTTCGACCTGCCCGCTTATGTCGTCCGCCGCCTGGTCGAATCGGGTGTCGGCCGCGTCGATGTGCTTACGCGCGATACCTATGCCGAGCCCGAGTTCTTCTTCTCGTTCCGGCGGGCCACGCACCGCGGCGAGCCGACCTATGGCCGCCTTCTGTCGCTGATCGGACGCGGCTCCTAGACGACGCCCCGATTCCGCGTCCGAAAACCGCCACAATGGCGGTTGGCAACATGGCATTTGCCGTCTATGCGCGCCGCAAACCGGCACCGTCGGGCGCTTATCTGGCACCCTTCGGCGAACCGCGAAACAGGGGCCGACGCTTCTTTCTCGCAACTGCCGGTGGGCTCGATTACGGCGCCGTCCCCTCCGGGGCGGGGCGAGACAAGCGAAGGCAAGGTACGGCTGATGGCTGATACGACTGGCGACGCGATCCCGGGGACCGAAACGGTTCTCGATGACGGGGTCCGGCGGCGCGATTTCATCAATATCGCGGCGATCGGCGCGGCGGGTGTCGGCGGCGTCTCGGTGCTTCTGCCCCTGATCAGCCAGATGGCCCCGTCGGCCGACGTGCTCGCCGAGAGCAGCACCGAGGTCGACGTGTCGGCGATCCAGCCGGGGCAGGCGATCAAGGCGGTGTTCCGCAAGCAGCCGCTGTTCGTCCGTCGGCTGACCCCGGCGGAGATCGAAGCGGCCAACAAGATCGACGTCGGTTCGCTGCGCGATCCGCAGACGCTCGAGGAGCGCACCAAGGAAGGGCACGGCGACGTGCTCGTGACGATGGGTGTCTGCACCCACCTCGGCTGCGTGCCGCTGGGTGCCGCCGAGGGCGAGGTGAAGGGTGAGTTCGGCGGGTACTTCTGCCCGTGCCACGGCTCGCACTACGATACCGCGGCGCGCATCCTGAAGGGTCCGGCACCGAAGAACCTCGAAGTGCCCGAGTATGAATTCACCAGCGACACCGTGATCAAGGTCGGCTGAGGCGAGAGAGAGCGAAACGATGAGCTTCCCCTGGGCCCAACAGTATCAACCGGTTAACCCGTTCATGCGCTGGATGGACGAGAAGCTTCCGCTTCCGCGTCTTGTCTACAACGCCATCGGCGGCGGTTACCCGGTGCCGCGCAACCTCAACTACATGTGGAATTTCGGCGTCCTCGCCGGGTTCTGCCTGGTGCTGCAGATCGTCACCGGCATCGTGCTGGCGATGCACTATGCATCGAACGCGACGGTGGCCTTCGCCTCGACCGAGCACATCATGCGCGACGTCAACTGGGGCTGGATGCTCCGCTATGCCCACGCCAACGGCGCGAGCATGTTCTTCGCGGTGATCTATCTCCACATCTTCCGCGGCTTCTTTTACTCGAGCTACAAGGCCCCGCGCGAGATGGTGTGGCTGCTCGGCGTGGTCATCTTCCTGCTGATGATGGCGACCGGTTTCATGGGCTACGTCCTGCCCTGGGGCCAGATGAGCTTCTGGGGCGCCAAGGTCATCACCGGCCTGTTCGGTGCGATTCCCGTCGTCGGCGAGCCGATCCAGATCTGGCTGCTCGGCGGATATGCGCCCGACAACGCGGCGCTCAACCGCTTCTTCAGCCTTCACTACCTCCTTCCGTTCGTGATCGCGGGCGCGGTCATCCTGCACATCTGGGCGCTGCACCTGACGGGTTCGTCGAACCCCACCGGCGTCGAAGTGAAGCAGGAAAGCGACACCATCCCGTTCCACCCGTACTACACGGCGAAGGACGGGTACGGACTCGGCATCTTCCTGCTGATCTACTGCGCCCTGCTGTTCTTCGGCCCGAACCTGCTCGGCCACCCGGACAACTACATCGAGGCGAACCCGCTCTCGACCCCCGCGCACATCGTGCCCGAATGGTACTTCTGGCCGTTCTACGCGATCCTGCGCGCCTTTACGGTCGACCTGCACATCCCGTTCACCAGCATCGTCATCATCGAGGCGAAGCTGCTCGGCGTGCTGGCGATGTTCAGCGCGATCCTGCTGTGGTTCTTCCTGCCCTGGCTCGACAAGGGCCCGGTGCGCAGCGGCCACTATCGCCCGCTGTTCCGCAAGTTCTTCTGGTTCGGTCTGATCCCGGCGATGCTGGTGCTGTTCTACTGCGGCGGCGCGCCGGCTGAAGAGCCGTTCGTGATGCTCAGCCAGATCGCGACCGCGTATTACTTCCTCCACTTCCTCGTGGTGCTGCCGATCGTCTCGATGGTCGAGAAGCCCGAACCGCTGCCGTACTCGATCACCGAGGCGGTGCTGGGCGAGGACAAGGCTGCGGTGCTGGGCGAGAACGCCAAGCCCGTCGGCGTGTGAACAGGCTTTAGGGAAAGCGACACGACAATGATCCGTCTCATCGGAATCCTCACCGGCCTGTTCTTCGCCCTGATGGCGGTGTGGGGGTTCGGCACCGGCCTCGCCACCGTGATCTCCGACGGCCAGCTCAAGGAAGCGACCGCCGAACACGAGTTCCACCTGCACCCGCGCGACGCGGAGCTCGCCTCCGACGGCGCTTTCGGCAAGTGGGACCTGGCGCAGCTGCAGCGCGGCATGCAGGTCTACAAGGAAGTCTGCGCCGCCTGCCACGGCCTCAAGTTCGTCGCCTTCCGCGATCTGACCGCGCTCGGCTACAGCGAAGCCGAAGTGAAGGCGATCGCTGCGGGCTTCCAGGTTCCGGGCATCGATCCGAACACCGGCGAAGCGAACACCCGTCCGGGCCTGCCGACCGACTACTTCCCCTCGCCCTACCCGAACTCGGTTGCGGCGGCGGCGGCGAACAACAACGCGATCCCGCCGGACCTGTCGCTGATGACCAAGGCGCGTCACGACGGCGGCAACTACGTCTATTCGCTGCTGACCGGTTATCGCAACGTCGACACCTTCAGCATCGACGGGAAGAAGGTGAAGGAGGAATTCCCCGAATTCTCCACTCCGCCGAACACGCATTTCAACCCGTACTTCGCGAACCTCAACATCGCGATGGCGGCTCCGCTGACCACCGAAGGGCAGGTCACCTATGCCGAGGGGCAGCCCAAGGCGACCGTCGACCAGATGTCGCGCGACGTGGCCGCGTTCCTGACCTGGACCGCCGAGCCCAAGAAGGTGAAGCGCACCCAGGTGGGCTGGCCGGTGATGGGCTTCCTGCTCTTCGCCACGATCCTCGCATGGATGGCCAAGAACCAGGTCTGGGCCGCGATCAAGCCGAAGAAGAAGCCGGCCTGATCGGCCGATCGGTGAGGACTTTTCGGGCATGAGCCCGGATGACCTCAAGACCCTCATACGCTCGGTGCCGGACTTCCCGGCACCGGGCGTTTTGTTTCGCGATATCACCACCCTGATCGCGCACGGCGAAGGCCTGCGCGCTGCCGTCCACCACCTCGCCGCACGGGCAGAGGGAGCGCAGGCGATCGCGGGGATGGAAGCGCGCGGCTTCATCTTCGGCGCGGCTGTCGCCATCGAGCTGGGCGTGGGATTCGTCCCTGTCCGCAAGCCCGGCAAGCTGCCCGTGCCGACCATCGGCGTGGACTACGATCTCGAATACGGAACCGATCGGCTCGAGATCGACCCGGGCGCTATCAGTCCGGGACTGAAGGTCGCGATCGTCGACGACCTGATCGCCACCGGCGGAACTGCGCTGGCCGCGGCGGAGCTGCTCCGCACCGCCGGTGCCGCGGTCACCGAGGCGCTCTTCGTGATCGACCTGCCCGACCTGGGCGGAGCCGACCGGCTGCGCGCGTCAGGCCTTTCGGTCGAGGCGCTGATGGCCTTTCCGGGCCACTGATCCGGATCGGGAAAGGTGGAGCGGGTAAGGGGAATCGAACCCCTCTAGCTAGCTTGGAAGGCTAGAGCATTACCACTATGCTATACCCGCCCGGTTGAGAGCGCGCGCTTGCCACGGGCCGGCATCCCTCGTCAACGAAATCATGCCGGTCAGGACGGCGCGGCCACCGCGATATTGTCAATCAGGCGTGTACCGCCGATCCGGGCGGCGACGAGCAGGCGCGCGGGCGCATCGCCAAGCCCGTCGAGCGGCCTGAGGCTCGCTGCATCGGCCAGCGCGACATAGTCGATGCTGTCGAACCCGGCCTGCAGGATATGCGCCTCGATCGCGGCCAGCGTCGGCGCGACCGCGCTTCCCGCCATCAGCGCCGCGATACCGTCGCGCATCGCCTGCGGCAGCGCGGCGGCCTGCGCGCGGGCCTCGGGCGAGAGGTAGCGGTTGCGGCTCGACAGCGCGAGCCCGTCGGCCTCGCGCACGGTCGGCACGCCGACGATCGCGTCGGCATACGGGGCGACGAGGTCGAGATCGCGCGCCATCCGGCGGATGACGGCGAGCTGCTGCCAGTCCTTTTCCCCGAACAGCGCGACATCGGGGCGGACCTGGTTGAAGAGCTTGCACACGACCGTCGCCACCCCGTCGAAGTGACCGGGCCGCGCCGCTCCGCACAGGCCGTCGCTGACCCCGGCCACCGAAACGTTGGTCGCGAAGCCGCCGGGATACATCGCCTCGACCGTCGGGGCCCAGAGCAGCGCGACGCCCTCGGCTTCGAGCAACCGGCAGTCCTCCGCGAAGGTGCGCGGATAGGCGTCGAGGTCCTCGTTCGGGCCGAACTGCTTCGGGTTCACGAAGATCGACACTGCGACCGCATCCGCGTGGGCCCGCGCCTCGCGCACCAGGGTCAGGTGTCCTTCGTGCAAGGCGCCCATCGTCGGCACCAGCGCCAGTCGCTTGCCTTCCGCGCGCAAGGCATCGACGCCGCTTCTCAACACTTCGAGCGTGGTCGCGGTTTGCATGGGGGTCCGTCCGTCCGCTATTCCTGCATTCACGCCAACGCCCTAGCGGGCACATTACGGGAATGCACGCGTGTCCAAGCCGGCTCACAGGATCGTCTTCGCCAACGAAAAGGGCGGCACCGGCAAGTCGACAACGGCGGTGCACGTCGCGGTGGCGCTGGCCTATCGCGGCGCAAAGGTCGCGGCGATCGATCTCGATCCCCGGCAGCGCACGCTCTACCGCTATCTCGAAAATCGCGCCGAGACCGCTGCGCGGCGCGGCATCGAATTGCCCACCGCGCGGTTCGAGGTGTTCGAGGGCGGCTCCGAACAGGAGCTGGAAGCGATGACTTCCAGCATCGCCGAAGGTGCTGATTTCGTCGTCTTCGACACCCCGGGACGCGATGATCCGCTGGCCCGCCACGCAGCGACCGAGGCGGACACGCTGGTCACCCCGCTCAACGACAGCTTCGTCGATTTCGACCTCATCGGCCAGGTCGATGCGGAAACCTTCAAGGTCCGCCGCCTGTCCTTCTATGCCGAGCTGATCTGGGAAGCGCGGATCAAGCGCAGCCGCTCCCAGCTCGAGCAGAACCGCCGCGAGATGGACTGGGTCGTGGTGCGCAACCGCACCGGCCACGTCGAGGCACGCAACATGGCGCGCATCGAGCAGGCGTTGAAGGAACTGTCGAAGCGGGTCGGCTTCCGCGTTGCCAGCGGCCTTTCCGAACGCGTGATCTACCGCGAGCTGTTCCCCAGCGGGCTGACGCTGCTGGACAAGGGGCACCTGGGCGAACTCGGCACCAGCCATCTGGTCGCGCGGCAGGAGCTGCGCAGCCTCGTCGCGGCGCTGAACCTGCCGACGCCGGCCTCGCGCGAACCGGAACTCGCGTTGGCCTGAGCCCTTCGCAGGGGCTGTCCTACACGCTCGTGGCGGGCTATCCCGCTGGCACTCTCTGCGCCCACTCTGGAAAGGGGCGATTCCGGAAGCTGACAATGTCGACACGCCGATCAAACGCAACCCTTTGGTTTCGAAGGCGGAATTCGGATAGGCCGTTTCCGGAAAAGACCCCGCTTCGATGTGCCAGCAATAAGGGTCCGGCATCATGATCAAGCTGCTCATCGTCGCCGCGCTGCTTTCGCTGATCGTCCGCCTCGCCACCCAACGCTGGCCATGGCAGTTCCTGTCCGCCCGCCCGACGCGCGCGCAGGCCGTATTCCGCGCGCGCAAGCTGCTGGGGGTCCGGCACGAGGCTTCGCATAACGAGATCGTCGAGGCGCACCGGCGGCTGATCGCCATGGTCCACCCCGATCGCGGCGGAACCAACGAGCAGGTGCACGAAGCCAATGCCGCGCGCGACCTGCTGCTGGACGATCTGGCCGACGGGCAGTGAGGACCGCGTGAAGCACACCTTCGACCCCACGACCCTGCGCGAATACGACATCCGCGGGATTATCGGCGAGACGCTCGGCCCCGACGATGCCCGGGCGATCGGCCGCGGCTTCGCGACGATGCTGCGCGAGGCGGGCGGAACGACGGTGGCGGTGGGATACGACGGGCGGGTCAGCAGCCCGATGCTCGAGCACGCGCTCGTCGAAGGGCTGACCGCTTCGGGCTGCGATGTCGTGCGGATCGGCATGGGGCCGACCCCGATGCTCTATTACGCCGAAGCCTCAAGCGAAGAGGTGCATGGCGGCATTCAGATAACCGGCAGCCACAATCCCGCCAATTACAATGGCTTCAAGATGGTATTTCTCGGCCGGCCGTTCTTCGGGGAAGACATCCTCGAACTCGGCCGCCGGGCGGAAGCCGGCGCGTGGATCGACGGGCAGGGCGAGGTCGTGTCGCGCGAGGTCTTCGAGGATTACGTCGAGCGGCTGCTCGAGGGACTGTCGGGGATCGATTTCGATACGCTGTCCGGTCTTCGAATCGGTTGGGACGCGGGCAACGGAGCCGCGGGCCCCGCGCTCGAGGCGCTGGCCGCCCGGCTGCCGGGGGAGCATCACCTTCTCTTCACCGAGGTCGACGGGTCGTTTCCCAATCATCATCCTGATCCTACCGTTCCCGAGAACCTTGAGGACCTGCGCCGCCTTGTCGCGTCGAAGAACCTCGACTTCGGAGTGGCTTTCGACGGCGACGGGGATCGGATCGGGGCCGTGGACGGCGAAGGCCGGATCATCTGGGGGGATCAGCTCTTGATGATCTATGCCGAGGACCTCCTGGCAAGACTACCTAACGCGACGATCATCGCCGACGTGAAGGCCAGCCGCGCGCTGTTCGACCGGGTCGCGGAGCTCGGCGGCAAGCCGCTGATGTGGAAGACCGGGCACAGCCTGATTAAGTCCAAAATGAAGGAGATTGGCGCGCCGCTGGCCGGCGAGATGAGCGGCCACGTGTTCTTTGCCGACACCTATTACGGGTTCGACGACGCACTCTATGCGGCGGTACGGCTGATCGCGGCCTCGGCTCGTCTCGGGAAATCGGTCACCGAACTGCGCTCCGCCATGCCCGCGATGGTGAATACGCCGGAACTGCGCTTCCAGGTCCACGAGACGCGCAAGTTCGCTGCGATCGACGAGGTCAAGGCACGCATGGCGCGTTCGCCCCATGCCGTCGATACGACCGACGGGGTGCGGGTATCGACACCCGATGGATGGTGGCTGCTGCGCGCTTCCAACACACAGGATGTTCTGGTGGCGCGGGCGGAAAGCGAGAGCGAGGAAGGCCTCGCGCGCCTCGTTGCGCAGATCGACGAACAACTTGCCGCCAGCGGCCTCGGACGCGGGCCGCAGGCCGGGCACTGAAATCCGCGGGGGCGCCGGTGTCAGCGGAACGGCACCCCCGCGGCGTCCTCAGTCGGCAGGCCCTGCCGTGACGAGGGAGGCGGAGGCCTCGCCCTCTGAGGAAACGGGTCGGATGTCGCTTGCGGGGACCGGGGCGATGGCCTCGGCCTCCGCGACGGCGTGGGCCTCGGTCGCCGGGACGAGCATGGCGGTGCCGCTCTGCTTCTTGGGCGCCCGCGACCAATCGACCACCTGATAGCCCATTTCGTCCATGCAGGTGGTCATGTGCTTGCGGTAGCCCTTCTCGCGCCCGCCCCGGATCGCCCGGTTCATTCCGAACGCGGCGAAGAAGCCGACGATCGGCATCGCCGCCGCCGCGGTGGCCCCGGCCGAGGCGAGGCTCCCGCCCCCCAGGCCGGTGAAGGCGAGCCCCGCGCCGCCGGCCATGCCGGCAACGCCCGCACCGCTGGTGGCGGCTGCCGAGGCGAAACCGCTCTTGCGGCCGTGGCGGACCATCTGGTCGCACGTGGTGTAGGCCGCACGCTCGGTCTGCTGCAGCCCTGTCTGCGGCTGGGTGGCCGCTACGGGGCGAACCTGCGCCGAGAACTGGCGCGGCTTGGTGGAACAGGCCGACGCGGCGAAAGCGGCGACCAGGCAGATGGCAGTGGTGGAATAGCGGTTCATGATGCCCTCCCTCTGTTGGCCCAGCGACCTTGCGACGGACGAAGTGATGCGGGCAGACGCACCGCGCGGTGCAGCGCGATGCACCGGCATGCATTCTCCCGCTTGCGACTCGCGGCGTGCAGGCGCACACGTTCGATCGTGACGCACGTGGGGGATTTCGGGGGGAAGCTGGCGGTCGCGCTGAAGGCGATCTCGCTCAGCCGCGTCGCTGCCGCGCAGGCGCTCGGGGTCGACAAGTCGCTGGTCGGCCGCTGGCTATCCGGATCGGTGCACCCGACCGAGCACAACCTCGCCAGGCTGACCTCCCTGATCGCCGAACGGCAGCCCGGATTCCGCATGGCCGACTGGGATGGCGATCTGGACGACTTCGCCGGCCGGCTCGGGATCGCTATTCCTAAGCGCGGGGCCGATCCCGGCGTGATGCTGCCGCACCTGCGTCCGCTGATCGAAATTGCGCGCGAGGAAATCGGACGGCGCGGCGGGACATACGAAGGGTTTTTCCGCACCGCGCGCCCGTCGCTGTTGGTGCCCGACACGGTGTTCCACGAATACGGCGTGGTCCGCCGCAACGAGGCTGGGCTGCTCGACGTCGCGATGCGCGGCTCCGGCCTGCTGTTCGAAGGCTGGGCGCTGCCAGCGCACAACAACCTGTTCGTGTTCCTCTACGACAGCACCGGACTGTCCCCGCTCAGCATCGTGTTCCGCGGAGTCGCCCTGCCCAAGGCGATGGTGCTCGAGGGGATCATGCTGCTCGCCGCGCTCGACGCGGGGCGGACCCCGGCAGCGATGCCGGTCCTTCTCGAGCGAGTGGGCGACCTCAGCGACGATCCCGATGCCGACTTCGCGGCGATCGAGGCCATGGAACGCGACCAGCCGCCGCCGATGGACCCGGTCTCCGACGAGGAAATCCGGCGCCGCCTGTTCCGCGATGCGGGCCCGATGAGCAAGGAGGCGGGAACCGGCGACCGGGTGCTGGCCGTGACCTCTGCCGACGGAATTTCGCGGGGCGCTGCGGGGTCCGGTCTGCGAGGCTGAGGAGGGGGCTGGCGGGCCGCCCTTGCCAGGGCGCCCCTTATAGTGAAGCATCCCCATGGGGCGCGGCATGGGGGACCGGAATGGCATCGCACGCGCCCGCCCAAGGCGGTCTGGTACTGGAGAACAGTCCTAGACTGCGCCAACTGACGGTCTTGCTGTTCTACCTGACCCAGGGGTTTCCGCTCGGCCTGTTCTATTATGCAATCCCGGCGTGGATGGCCGCGGCGGGCGCGGGAACGGGCCAGATCGCCACCGTCGTCGCCGCGGCCCAGCTGCCTTGGACCCTCAAGCTCATCAACGGATTCCTGATCGATCGCTACACCTTCCTGCCGATGGGTCGGCGCAGGGCCTGGATCATCGGCGCCCAGTCGCTGCTGGTCGGCACACTGCTCACCGCCGCGGTAGTCGCTCCCGCTCCGACCGACCTCGCAATCCTCGCAGCCTTCGGGTTCGCTGCAGGGGTCGCCACGACGTTCCAGGACGTCGCGATCGACAGCCTCGTGGTCGACATCATGCCCGAGGAAGAACGCATGCGCGCGTCGGGCTCCATGTTCGGCGCGCAGATCATCGGCATTTCGCTCGCCACCGCTTTGGGCGGAGTCCTTTTCGCCTACAGCGGGTTCGCGGCGGCGCTGGCTGTCCTGGCCGCGGTTCCGCTGGCGGTGCTGATCTTCGGAATCGCGATCCGCGAGCGGTCGGGTGAGCGGCGGATGCCGTGGTCTTCCGGTAACGCGCATGAAATCAGTCGATCGATTCAGGTCGAAGCATGGGCACCTCTCGTTCGCAATGCCCTGCGCGCGTTATTCGCGCCGCTGTCCCTGCTGCTGCTACCCATACTCGTCGTCCGTTCGATTCCCCACGGAGGTTTCGAGGCGTTTCACCCGGTGCTCTTCACCCAGACGCTTGGCTGGCGGATCGAGAGCTGGACTGGGTTCTATTCGACGACACTGCTGGCAAGCGGCGTCATCGGCCTCCTGTTCGGCGGCGCTGTCGTTGCGCGGATCGGCGTTCAGCGGACCCTTCTTCTGACCACGGGGCTAGGGGCGGCAAGTTTGTTCGCGATGGGTTTGGCGCAGCCGTTCTGGAGCGTGCCGGGCGTAGCCGTAGGCTTCGTGATCTTCAGCAAGCTGTGCGCAATGGGGTATTTCATCGCCGGCATCCCGCTCGCCATGCGCCTGTGCACTCCTGCGGTCGCCGCCACCCAGTTCACGATCTACATGGCGGTCGGCAACTTCGGTCGACCGATCGGGGCCGCGCTTGCAGGGGTGACGGTGGAGCAGGGGTTTCCGCAATGGCTGTACTGGGGTGGCGGGCTGGCATGGGCTGCGGTAGCCGTTACCCTCTTCTTCGTGCGATTCCCCGGCGAGAACGCGGCGGCGCACGCAGCCGCGGAAGTCCTGCCGCAGGGCGAGGGCCTCGCCCCCCGGGTCGACTGACGGCGCTGGCGGAACGGGGGCAGCGACGCGGGGTTCTGTCCCAGTGAGCAATCCGACACCTGGCACGGTGCCGACCGAGATCGACGCCTGGTTTTCCGGCCGCGGCTGGCGCGTGCGGCGGCACCAGAAAGAAATGCTCGCGGCCAGCGATGCCGGGCGGCACGCGCTGCTCGTCGCCGATACGGGCGCGGGAAAGACGCTTGCGGGGTTCCTGCCGACGCTGGCCGCGTTCACGCCGTCGCGGCTGGCCGGTGCCGAGCCGCCCGAAGGTCTTCACACGCTCTACGTCAGCCCGCTCAAGGCGCTCGCGCACGACGTGCAGCGCAACCTCGTCACACCCGTCGAGGAGATGGGCCTGCCGATCCGGATCGAGACGCGCAGCGGCGATACGCCGACCGACCGCAAGAAGCGCCAGCGCACGAAACCGCCGCACGTCCTGCTGACCACCCCCGAATCGCTTTCGCTGCTGCTCAGCTATCCCGACAGCTTCGCTCTGTTCGCAGGCTTGAAGCGCGTGGTGATCGACGAGATCCACGCCTTTGCCACCGGCAAGCGCGGCGATCTGCTGGCGCTGGCGTTGAGCCGGTTGCAGGCGATCGCCCCCGACATGGAACGCGCGGCGCTTTCGGCGACCCTCGCCGATCCCGAAGGTTTCCGCGAATGGCTCGCGCCGTTTGGCGATGTCGACACGGTCGATCTGGTCGAGGGAGAGCCGGGCGCACCCGCCGAAGTCGAGATCCTGCTGCCGCAAGAGGAGCGAGTGCCGTGGGGCGGCCATGCGGCGACCTGGGCGATCCCGCAGCTTTACGAGGAGATCAAGCGCAACCGGACCACGCTGATCTTCACCAACACGCGCTTCCTTGCCGAGTACGTGTTCCAGAACCTGTGGACGGTGAACGAGGATACCCTGCCGATCGGGGTGCACCACGGCTCGCTGTCGAAGGAGGCCCGGCGCAAGGTGGAAGGGGCCATGGCCCGCGGCGAGCTGCGCGCACTGGTCGCGACTGCCAGCCTCGACCTCGGAATCGACTGGGGTGATATCGACTGCGTGGTGCAGATGGGCGCGCCTAAGGGATCCTCGCGGCTCCTCCAGCGCATCGGCCGCGCCAACCACCGGCTCGATTGCCCGAGCCGCGCGATCCTCGTTCCCGGCAATCGCTTCGAGTTCCTCGAGGCGACCGCGGCGAAGGACGCAGTGGACGAAGGCCAGCGCGACGGGGAAGATTTCCGCCCCGGCGGGCTGGACGTCCTCGCCCAGCATGTCATGGCCTGCGCCTGCGCCGCGCCGTTCGATGAAGCCGCGCTGCTCGCGGAAGTCCGCTCGAGCCTCGCCTATGCCTGGCTGGATGCAGCCGACTGGGATCGGGTGCTGACCTTTGTCGCGACCGGAGGCTACGCCCTCAAGGCCTACGACAAGTTCCGCCGCATCGTGAAGGATGCCGACGGCACATGGCGCCTTACCCATCCCGAGCACGCCGCGCGGCACCGGCTCAACGCCGGGATCATCGTCGATTCGGAGATGCTCGAAGTCCGTTTCAAAAACGGACGATCGCTCGGCAAGGTGGAGGAGCGCTTCGCCGCGTCGCTGCGCCCGGGGGACACGTTCCAGTTCGCCGGCATCAACCTCGAGGTCGAGCGGATCAAGGACATGGAGCTGACCGTCCGCGCATCGAGCAAGGCGGCCATGATCCCGAGCTACGGCGGCCAGCGCCTGCCGCTCACCACCCACCTCGCCGACCGGGTGCGCCAGATGCTCGTGGATCGGGCAAGCTGGGCGCGCTTCCCCGACGACGTGCGCGAATGGCTGGAGGTGCAGGACTGGCGATCCTCGATGCCCGGACCGGGCACCCTGCTGGTGGAAAGCTTCCCGCACGCGAAGAAGCACTACACGGTCTACTACACGTTCATTGGCTGGAACGCGAACCAGAGCCTGGGGATGCTCATCACCAAGCGCATGGAGGACCGTGGGCTTTCGCCGCTGGGATTCAACGCGAACGACTATTGCCTTGCGGTGTGGAGCCTCCGGCCCGTGGCGGATCCCGCGCCCCTGCTCTCGCCCGACATCCTGCAGGACGAGTTCGTCGAATGGGTGCAGAACTCGCACCTCCTGCGCCGCGCATTCCGCGAGGTCGCGGTGATCGGCGGACTGGTCGAGCGGCAGCACCCGGGCAAGCGCAAGACCGGCAAGCAGGTCACCTTTTCGACCGACCTCATTTACGACGTCCTGCGCAAGTACGAGCCCGACCACGTCCTGCTCCAGGCCGCCTGGGCCGACGCGCGGACGCGGATGACCGACATCGGGCGGCTCGGCGACCTGCTCGACCGCGCGGCGGGGGAGCTGGTCCATGTTGAGCTCGACCGAGTCAGCCCGCTCGCGGTGCCCGTGATGACCCTGATCGGTCGCGAAGCCATACCGCAGGGATCGGTCGACGACGAGCTGGTCCTGGAGGCGGAGACACTCGCCAGCGCAGCCATGCGGGTCGAGGGCCTCGAGCCGCTGGATCAGTAATAGGCGATCGCGCACTCGGCGCTTTGCGCCGGCAGGATTTCGTCGGGATCGGGCGCGCGCTCGTATCGGCGGTGCCGGGCGATCTCGGCGAAGCGGAAGCAGCGATCGATCAGTCCTTCCTGGCGCACGATCTCCATGACCTGGAGAGCGCGCGCATAAGGCGCGTCGGCTTCGGGATGGAACAGCAGGGCGGGCTGCGGGCTGTCGTCGGTTATGCCGATGAGGATCAGGCGCAGCTGGGCCTCGGTCACCGCGCTTCCGTTCCACAGCGTCCGTCCGTCCGCGGTGACGATCAAGCGGTTGTAGACGGGCGACAGGACTGCGGAGTGGTCAGATGGATTGGGGATGGGGAGGTCCACGACAAGTGCGTGCGTCACAGGCGGACGGAGCGCGGCGAAGACGAGGGTCATCGTCAAGAGCACACCCGCAAATGGCGCCAGCGCGAGCGTGGCGATCGGGCGGCCATGATCGAATGGCGCGACCGGCCGGTAGAACCTGCGGCGATCAGTGGGCACGTTCGAAATCGCGAAACTGTTCGTTACCGACGAAACCGAACCTGGTCGCTCCGCTTGCCTTGATCGTGCGCATGATATTCGCTGCCGCTTCGTAGCTGGCCCGGGCATCGGGAGCGAACTGGAGTTCGGGCTCGACCGGGAGGACCAGGCTTGCCGCCAATGCCGCCGACAACTGCGCCGTCGTCACCGGTTCGCCGTTCCAACGCACTTGGTCCGAGGCATCGAGGGTGAGTCGGTTGACGACCGGATCGGGTTGAGGCGCGATGCAATCCGCACCGCAGTTCGGCAGGTCTACGTCTAGGGAATGCGTCGCTGCTGGGATCGTGATGATCAGCATCACGAGCAGTACCAGCAGGACATCGATCAGCGGCGTGGTGTTGATGTCGGCCTTCGGCGCGATCGCAGCGGTTCGGAGCGGTGCCATGTTCGCCTCCTCTCAACAGGCCGGCATGATACATGGTTACATAACGTTGGCAAGTTGCATCCGGGAAGGTACGCCTTCACTCTCGCCGGGACTTGTGGCGTACACAAAAGAAAAGGGGCGGATCACTCCGCCCCTTCTCCGATCTCGTTTGTCCGGCGGGCGCGTCAGCCAGCCTTGCCGAACTCGCGATACTTTTCGTTACCGACGAAGCCGAACTTGGTCACGCCGGAGCCCTTGATCACGTTGAGCACGCGGATCGACAGGTCGTAGCTCGCCTGCTGATCGGGCTCGAACTGCAGCTCGGGCTCGGGCTGGATCGCCTTGGTGGCTTCGAGGTTGCGGACCAGTTCTCCATCGTTGATCGGGGTACCGTTCCAGAGGATCTGGTTGTCCGGCGTCAGCACGATCTTGTTCTTGATCGGATCGATCATGTCCGGCGGCGGCGGTTCGTTGTTCGGCACCGGGAGATCGATGTCGACCGAGTGCGTTGCCACGGGAATGGTGATGATGAACATGATCAGGAGCACGAGCATGACGTCGATCAACGGCGTCGTGTTCATCTCCATCATCGGCGAGCCATCGTCCTTGCCGCCTGACATTGCCATGGTGGGTTACTCCTGAATTCGTTCTGTTTCGGGCCGGCGGGCGATCAGCCGTTCGGATCGACCGGGTTCGAAATGAAGCCGACGGTCGGATAACCGGCCGACTGCACGTTGTAGATGGCGCCGGCGATGCAGCGCCAGGGGGCATTCACGTCCCCGCGGATGTGAACCTGCGGAATTTCTTCCGGGTTTTCCATCAGCGCTTCGGGACCGCCCGCGGCCTGCACGATACGATCGAGCCGCTCGAAGGCCTGGTCGTAGAGTTCCTTCGAATCCACCGGGGTGGTGTTGTTGAAGTAGACCCGGCACTGACCGTTGCGCGAGGCGCCGGCGAAGCCCGGCTGGCCGGCGCTCAGACCCGCGTCGTCGCTGGTGCTGACGGTCAGCAGCAGGTTCTCGACCTTGTCCTTCGATTCAGCCGACGGCATCACGGGAATCTTGAGCTTCTCGATCGTCTGGATCGCGACCGGGACCGCGATGAGGAAGATGATCAGAAGCACCAGCATCACGTCCACGAGCGGCGTGGTATTGATGTCCGACATTGGCGTCTCTGCGCCGCCGCCTCCGCTAGAAATCGCCATGGGCTTCCTGTCCTATTTCAATTCTGTCGCGCTGAAAGTCCGGGGGGACGGCATGCGCCGCCCCCTCGGCAATCCGCTTACGGGCGCGGCGCGGCCGGCTTGGCCGGGGCGGTCGCTGCCGCCTTGGCTGCCTGCTGGGTCGAAGGCGCGGTCATGACCGCGGGCTTCACCGCACCCTTCGAGTTGATGTTCGCGAGGAGGTCGGTCGAGAAGCCCGACAGCAGCTCGGCGATACGCTTGTTGCGGGCCTGAAGCCAGTTGTAGGCAAGCACCGCGGGCACCGCGACGAGCAGACCGATCGCGGTCATGATCAGCGCTTCACCGACGGGCCCTGCGACCTTGTCGATCGAGGCCGATCCGGCGAGGCCGATGTTGATGAGCGCGCGGTAGATACCGATAACCGTACCGAGCAGTCCGACGAACGGCGCGGTCGCACCGACGGTCGCAAGGAACGGCAGGCCGCCCGCAAGCTTGGCATTGATCGAGGCTTCAGAGCGGGCGAGCGAGCCGTGCAGCCAGTCGTGCGCTTCGAGGCTGTCGACCATCTTCCCGTGCGATTCCTCGGCGGTCAGGCCGTCGTCGACGAGCTGGCGCCACGCGCTGTTCTTGTCGAGCTTGCCGGCACCTTCGCGAAGCGAGGACGCGCGCCAGAACTGGGTGCGGACACCCTTGTACTGGTTCATGATCTTCTGCTGCTCGAGCCACTTGGTGATCAGGATGTAGAACGATCCGACCGACATGATGACCAGGGTGCCGAAAATCGACCAGGCGATCACGCCGCCTTGGTTCATGGCTTCCCAGAAGCCGAACTGATTCTTCACTTCGGTGTTCGAGGCTGCCGCCAGGAGTTCGATAAACATGGGTGAAAGTCCTCTCAGAAAATACGGATGTAAGATGAGCTAAGCGGTTACTTCGGAATTTCCCAACGCACAGAGCTTGACCAGCTGCCCGACGTCGGATCGCCGTTTCCGTCGGTTGCGGGGTTAAACCGAGCGCGCCGCTGGATCAGCGAGCACGTGGTGCTGTCGAGGTCCGAGTGTCCGCTCGAGCCGGTGACACTGCAGCTCGTCACGCGGCCGTCCGCGCCCACCTGGACGGAGAAGCGAGTGACGCCTTCGCGTTCTTCACGCAGTGCGCGGCTGGGATAATCGTTGGCATTCGCCCAGTTGCCCGGGTTGCCGCGCGGCGTCGGGCTCTTCGGCTGGACCCGCGGCGGAGGCGGAGCGGGCGGGGCAACCGGAGCCGGCGGCGGCACGCGC